>NZ_SMOD01000050.1 GCF_004353905.1 Paraburkholderia guartelaensis
CCGCTCTTGCCGTTGCGCTGGTTGGTCGCGTTCTCGGGCCGCACGGCGCCGGCCGGATAGCCCAGATGGTGTCCAAGTTCGGCGCCCAGCGCCCGCTCGATCAGCGCCTTCTTGAACGCCGCTGAGGCGGCATGCACCGCTTCGGCCGTCATCGGCCCCTTCACGAACTGGTCGATCAGTTCCTTCGGAATGGACGGCAACGCCGTCAGGGCCTCGGGGGACGTCTTGGGTTTGCGTGGCATACATGCTCCTTGAGCTACATGTTATGCCTTACACACAAAATTTATGACAGGCCCGGGCCGGCTGTTCCGAACACCCGCTTCCGGGTCGAACCGAGCCCTACCCAAGCAATCTGCGAAGAGCTATGTTTGCTGCCCCAGCACGCCAACGCGCTACGCGTCCCGCCGATCATTCACACGATCAACTCACCGTCACGCACGACGACACATCCGTTCGCAACAACCAGCTTGCGCTTCGGCCGCGAAACGACGGCATGCGCGACGCTCTCCGCCTCCACGACCACCAGGTCCGCACGCGCGCCAACGCGCAGGCCATAGTCGGAGAAACCGCAGCCACGCGCGGCGGCATCGCTCACGCAATCGAATGCGATCGCGATATCGTCGTCGCGCCGCAAGTCGTAGCGCAAGCCGATCAACATGGCGCGCTCGAGCATGTCAGGCACGCCATACGGCGACCACGTGTCGCGAATGCCGTCGTTGCCGCCAAACACCGTCACGCCCTTGTCGCGGCAGACCTTGAGCGGCGGCACCGTGCACGAAGCCGGCGCGCTCGTCAGCAGCGCCACGTGCAGTTGCGCAATTCGGTCGATCAATGCGTCGCGCTCGCGCTCGGGCAACGCGCCCAGACAAAACGCGTGGCTCACGACCACCTGACCTTGCATGCCGTGCGCCTGCACGCGATCGAGCAGCAGTTTCAGCGTAAACGCCCCAACCTCGCCGGGTTCGTGCAGATGAATATCGATCGGCTTGCGATGGCGTTCCGCCAGTTCGAACGTGGCATTGAGCGAGGCTACGGGATCGCCGTCGATCAGCGCCGGGTCGAGCGCACCGAGCACGTCGGCGCCGGCCGCCAGTGCGCTGTCGAGCAGTTCGACCGTACCCGGCCGGATCAGCATGCCCGACTGCGGAAACGCGACGATCTGCATGTCGAGGACATCGCGCATCGTCTGGCGCGTAGCGAGCACGCCTTCGAGGTAGCGCAAACGCGCGTCGGTGTCGATATCGACATGGGTCCGCAGGCGCGTCGTACCGGCCTGCACGAATGCGCGCGCCAGCGCGAGCGACTGGGCGGCGGCATCGTGTCCAGAGGTCCTGCGCCATTCGCGCTCGTTGGCGATGCGGTCGGTGAGCCGCGGCCCAACCTCGTTGCGATACCACGGGCGGCCCCAGTTGCTCTTGTCGAGGTGCGTGTGGCCTTCGACGAAACCGGGCAGCAGCAGCCCTGCGCCGCCGTCCACGACCGGCACGCCTGGCTGTGCCGCGACATGGGGTCCGATTGCCTCGATACGGCCGTTGGCGAGTGCAACGCAAACGCGTTGGCCACCGGCCAGCCTGACGTTGGACAGATGAAGTGCGGAAGTCGTGAATGTCATGCCGATTCTCCTTGGAGCATCGCAGGATCTTATCGATTCGGCCGGATATTCAAAGATTAGATGTTCTACTACCTCTGCCCGCAAAAAAAACGGCGGTGCCGGTTATCAACCCGGCACCGCCGAACATACTGCTTTCGGAGCGTGAAGACTTCGATGTGTACTTAGAAGCGGTGAACGATACCGACCGCGCCCGCAACCTGGCTGCGCGACGATGACGGTGCGCTGTTCTGGCCGTCGCCGATGTCGGCAGTCGCGTTGATGATGCTGCTCGCGCCGGTCGTGCTAGGCGTGCCGAGCGTCTGGCCGCCCGCGCGCTGGTACGCTTCGACGAAATAAATACCCGTGCGCTTCGACAGCGTGTAGTACTGCGACATGTTGTACTGTGCGTACGAAGCCGAACTCTGGATGCCGTTGGCCTTGGTCGCGCGCGTGTAAGAGAAACCCGCCGCGAGGTCGAGCACGGTGAGCGGCTTGTAGTGCAGCACGACGCCGCCCGTGTTCCAGATCTGCGTGTCGACGAAGCGCGAGTTCACGCCCGGAATGTACTGGACGTTCGAGTAGGCCACCGAGATGTCCCACTGCGAGTTGAACTGGTAGCCGGCCGTCACGGCGAGGCGCTGTTGCGTCTGCGCCCACTGGAAGCCGTTGGTGAGCGCCGAAACGCCCGGCTCGCCGGCGCTGTTCGCCGTCGAGTTCGCATCCCATGCGCCGCCGCCGCTCGCCGCGTTGCTCAGGCGCTCGAAGCCCACTGCGATGCCTGCCGGACCGTGCAGATACTGCGCGGCCACGCTCCACGTCTGGCCAGCGCCGAGGCTGCCCGGCACGCCGCCCAGTGCGTACATGCCGCTCACGGTCAGGCCCGCGATGTTCGGCGACGTATAGACCAGCGAGTTGTTGATGCGATAGATCGTGTCCATCGAGTCGATGTCGCCCGGGTGCGCGCCGTATGCGCCGGTCAGCCACGTGGTCGGGCTGTACGGCGAGAGCAGCGTGTAGTACGGTGCGTACTGGCGGCCAGCCGTCAGCGTGCCGTAGTTCGCGTTCGCGACGCCAACCCACGCGGCACGGCTGAACATCAGGTTCGTGGTCGATTGCGCGCCGGTTGCCGAGTTATAGCCTTCTTCCAACTGGAAGATCGCGCGCGTGCCGCCGCCCAGATCTTCGCTGCCCTTCAAGCCGAAACGCGAGCCGGCCCACACGCCCTGCACCATCTTGACGACAGAAGCGCCGCCGGCATTGCTGCCGAGCTTGGCCGAGCTGCTCTGATAACCAATACCGGTATCGACGATACCGTACAGCGTGACGCTGCTTTGCGCGTGTGCGCCCAGCGCGGCGAGTCCAAGCGCGGAAGCGAGGATAGTTTTTTTCATCGGTAGTCCTATCTTTAGTCGTTGTGGTTTGATACTCGTTAAAACCCTGGTTGCTACATTGCCTCCTGTCCGGCAAGGAGCGCAACACCCCTGAAGCGCTCCTTGCCGAATTCGTCTCCTTAGTGAATCTCGGGTTCTCCGCCCGCGCTGGCGCACGAGCCGCCCACGCCGTCACGCTGCATGAAGTCGAACTCGCAGCCGTTGTTGGCCTGCATGACGTGCATCTGGTACATCGCGCCGTAGCCGCGCTTGAAACGCGGTTCCGGTGCGACCCACGCGGCCTTGCGGCGCGCCATTTCCTCGTCCGAAATCAGCACGTTCAGGCGGCGCTCCGGCACGTTCAGCTCGATCAGGTCGCCGTCCTGCACGAGTGCGAGCGGACCGCCGATGAACGATTCCGGCGCCACGTGCAGCACGCACGCACCGTAGCTCGTACCGCTCATGCGCGCGTCGGAAATGCGCAACATGTCGCGCACGCCCTTCTGGAGAATCTTTTGCGGAATCGGCAGCTGGCCCCACTCGGGCATGCCCGGCGCGCCAACAGGACCCGCGTGCTGGAGCACGATCACGCTGTTCTCGTCGCAGTCGAGGTCTTCGCTGTCGATGCGCGCAGCCATGTCGTTGTAGTCCTTGAACACCACGGCCTTGCCCGTGTGCACGTGCAGGCGCTTTTCCGCCGCGCCCGGCTTGATCACGGCGCCGTCCGGCGCGAGATTGCCGCGCAGCACGGCGAGACCCGTATCCGGCATGAGCGGCTTCGCACGGCGATAGATCACCTCTTCGCTGTAGATTTCCGCGTCGGCGATGTTCTCGCCGAGCGTCTTGCCGTTCACGGTCATCTGCGTGCCGTCGATCAGATCGCCGAGTTCCTTGAGCATCGCGCGCAGGCCGCCGGCATAGTAGAAGTCCTCCATGAGGTACTTGCCGGTCGGGCGGATATTCGCGAGCACCGGCGTGCGGCGCGCGATTTCATCGTACTGCGCGAGCGTGAGGTCGACACCGGCGCGGCGCGCCAGCGCGATCATGTGGACGATCGCGTTGGTCGAGCCCGAGAGCGCGAGACACGTGGTCACGGCGTTGTCGACCGACTTGCGCGTGATGATGTCCGAAGGCTTCAGGTCTTCCCACACCATCTCGACGATGCGCATGCCCGTCTTCGCCGACATCTGCGCATGGCGCGAGTCCGGCGCGGGAATCGAGGCGAAGCCCGGCAGCGTGAAGCCCAGTGCTTCCGCAGCGCTCGTCATCGTCGATGCCGTGCCCATCGTCATGCAGTGGCCCGGCGAGCGTGCGATGCCGCCTTCCACGCCCTTCCAGTCTTCTTCGGTGATCTTGCCCGCGCGCAGGTCGGCCCAGTACTTCCAGGTGTCCGAGCCCGAACCGAGCGTCACGCCGTTCCAGTTGCCGTTGAGCATCGGGCCCGCGGGCAGGAAGATCGTCGGCAGATCCATCGAGATCGCGCCCATCAGCAGCGCGGGCGTGGTCTTGTCGCAGCCGCCCATCAGCACGACGCCGTCGGCCGGGTACGAGCGGATCGTCTCTTCCGCTTCCATGGCGAGGAAGTTGCGATAGAGCATCGTGGTGGGCTTCTGGAACGGCTCGGAAAGCGTCTGCACCGGCAGTTCGATCGGGAAACCACCCGCCTGCCAGATGCCGCGCTTGACCTCTTCCACGCGCTGCTTGAAGTGCGTATGGCAAGGGTTGATCTCGCTCCACGTATTGAGGATGGCGATCACCGGTTTGCCCGCGTACTCTTCGCGGCTGTAGCCCATCTGCGCGGTGCGCGAGCGATGGCCGAACGACCGCAGGTCGTTCACGCCATACCAGCGGTGGCTGCGCAGTTCTTCGGGGGTCTTTCGCTTCTTGCTCATCTTGCGTTGCTCCAGGTGTTTCCAGTAAAGCCGCCGGCGTTGGCCTAGCGTTGCTCCTTCACGCGCGACACGAGTTGTGTCGGGCTGACGAACTGCAGGGCGACCAGCACCCACGCAAGCGTGATGGCCATGTAGATCATGGCCATCGCGTCGATGGATTGCGGCGCACGTACGCCCGTCGAGAAGACGGCGTAGTACAGCGCAACCACCAGCGTTTGCGTGTCGGGTCCGGCGGTAAAGAAAGTGAGTTCAAACATGCCGATCGTGCGCACCAGCACGAGCAGCCCCGCCGCCAGCATCCCCGGCACGAGGAGGGGCAGCAATACATAACGGAAATAGCGAAACGTGTTTGCGCCGAAAATGCGCGCGGCCGACTCGAGGTTCGGATCGATCTGCTCGATGAACGGCGTCATCACGAGGATCACGAACGGCAGCGCGGGCACCAGGTTCGCGAGGATCACGCCAGGCAACGTGCCCGCGAGGCCGATCTGGTACATGGCAGTGGCCATCGGAATACCGTACGTGACGGGCGGCACCATGAGCGGCAGCAGGAACACGAGCATGGCAATGCGCTTGCCAGGGAACTGCGCGCGCGCCAGCGCGTAGGCGGCGGGCACGCCCAGCGCGATGGAGAGCAGCACGACCGAGCCGACCACTTCGAACGTCACCCACAGCACGCTCGACAACTGGAAGTCGCGCCACGCCTGCGCATACCAGTGCAGCGTGAAGCCTTGCGGCAGCGGCGTGCCGAACCAGCGCGTGGCGATCGAGTTCACGCCCACGGTAGCGATCAGCAGCACCACGTTGAGCAGGAAGAACACCACGCCGCCCCAGACGAAGACTTTCCAGAGCACATCGGGCAGGCGCGAAGCGGGCTTGGCCTGCTCGACGTTGGCGGCGGATGCGGAACGTTGCTCGCTCGTCGTCGCTTCCGTGCCGAGGCCGGCCGCGTTGCGTTGATGGGCGGTCATCAGCCTTTCCCTCCGCTCACGGGCCCGGAGTAGAAGAAGCGCTTGGCGCTCAACATCGCGGCCACGACGATCAACTGCACGAAGCCCATCACGATGGCGATGGTCGAGGCGAGCGAGTAGTCATAGCTCTCGAACGCCGCCTCCGCTGCCGCAATGGAGATCACGCGCGTGGGACCCGCGGGCGCACCGAGCAGCACCGCCGAAGGGAACACCGAATACGCCTGCACGAACGACAGGCACGCGGCCATCGTGAGACCGGGCGCGAGCAGCGGTAGATAGATTTGCCGGAACTGCTGCCACGGGCCTGCGCCAAGCGTGGCTGCCGCACGCGCGAGCGTCGGGTCGATGCCGGTGACGTACGAGAGCGTGAGCAGAAACGCGAACGGGAAACCCGACACGATCAGCGAGATCAGCACGCCCCAATAGTTGTGCGTGAGACGAATCTCTTCGTTCGTATACAGATGCAGCGCGTGCAGCGCTTGCGGGAACCAGCCGTTCGGGCCGAAGTAGCTGAGCATGCCGTCGGCGATCAGCACGGTGCCGAGCGTGACGGGAATCACGAGCAGCGTGGTCACGAGCTTCTGGTACGGCGACTTGCGGCGCAGCGCGAAGGCCACCGGCAGCGAGAGCCCGACGTTGATGATCGTTGCGGGCACCGCCAGCTTGAGCGTGACGAACACCGTGGGCCACAACGAGAGGTCGTGAATGAACTGCAGGTAATTCGCGAACATGCCGCCGCCGTTCATCGGCTTGAACGACAGCACGAGACCGTAGGCGAACGGATAAAGGAACATCGCGATGATGAAACCGAGCGCGGGCGTGATGAGCCAGCCGCGCGAATCGCGCGGCGCCTTGACCAGCGACGGAATGAGCGTGCTCATGACGCACGCTCCGCGTAGGCCAGCACGTGCGAAGGCGCGACGCGCAGCGTGGCGCGCTCGCCGGCTTCGAATTCGCCTTCCACGCGCGCCCACAGCTTGCCGAATGGTGCGTTAGCGAGCAGCAGCGAATCGCGGCCGCCGTATTCGACCATTTCCACTTCGACGTCGAAGGCGTTCGCGTCGCCCGCGTTGGCGCGCTCGAAATCTTCGGGGCGCATGGCTACGGAAATTTCGCCGCCGTTGAGTTCGCCCATTGGCACGCCTGTGAGCGTGATGCCCGACGACGACATCGCGACATGGCCGCCCTGCTCGCCCGTAATGGCGAACGGCAGCACATTGCGAAAGCCCATGAAGCGCGCAACGTGCAGATTCGAGGGGCGGCTATACACTTCCTTCGGCGTCGCGACCTGCTGCACGACGCCCTCTCTCATCACGACGATGCGGTCCGCCATCGAAAGCGCTTCGTCCTGATCGTGGGTCACGTAGATCGTGGCGCGTTCGAGCTGCCCGTGAATGCGGCGGATTTCCGCGCGCATTTCGATGCGCAGCTTGGTATCGAGATTCGAGAGCGGCTCGTCCATCAGCACGAGCGGCGGCTCGATGACGATGGCGCGGGCAATCGCCACGCGCTGCTGCTGGCCGCCCGAGAGCTGGCCCGGCAGCTTGTTTTCATGGCCGACGAGCTGCACGAGCTGCAGCGCCTCGCGCGCGCGGCGCTTCGCCTCTTCGCGCGGCACACCTTGCATCTTCAGGCCGAAGCCGACGTTTTCCAGCACCGTCATGTGCGGGAACAACGCGTAGTTCTGGAACACCATGCCGAAGCCGCGTTTCTCGGGCGGCAGCACGTCGATACGCAGGTCGTCCAGCCAGATGCTGCCGCTCGTGAGCGGCTGCAGACCGGCGATGCAATTGAGCGCCGTGGATTTGCCGCAGCCCGAAGGCCCGAGCAGCGCGATGAATTCGCCGCGGCGAATGTCGAGGTCGAGACCGCGCAGCGCGGCGAGCTGCGTCCCCTCTGCGCTGGTGAAGCTACGACAAACCGAGTCGAGGCGCAGACGATCGAAAGAATGCTTCATGACACGTTCCTGACCAACAAGATCAACCTACATGAGCAGGGATCGGGGACGGCGCTCCCAAGGCGAAACCACGCAAGCACCGTCCGTCCATTGCTGATTCTTCCTCTCGTTACTGCGACTTCTGCGAACCGACTTCGCGGTCCCACTTCTGGAACGCCGCGACCATCGCCTGCGCCGAAAGCGGCTGGACATGCGGATAAGCCGCGAGCCACTTCGCGTACTCGGGGCGGCCGTATTTCGCGATCACGTCCTGGCTTTCCTTCGGCGCCATCTGCAGCGTGACGTCCTTCACTGCCGGGCCCGGATAGAAGTAGCCGTCGTCATACGTCATGGCCTGCTGCTGCGGCTCGAGCATGAAGTTCATGAGCTTGAGCAGCACCGCGAGCTTCTCTTTCGAAACGCCCTTCGGCACGACCATGTAGTGGGCGTCGTTCACCCACGTCATGTTGTTGAATGCCTGCACCTTGAAATCGGCCGGCACGATGCCGAGCGCGCGCGGGTTGATGTCCCAGCCCGTCACGGTCACGGTCATGTCGCGCGTGCCTTCGCCCAGTTCCTTCATCACCGCCGACGTGCCGCCCGGGTAGTACGGCACGCACGAGTTCAGTTCCTTCAGGAACGCCCAGGTCTTGTCCCAGCCGTTGATCGGGTCTTGCGGGTTCTTGTCGCCGAGCAGGTACGGCAGGCCCATCAGGAACGTGCGGCCCGGACCCGAATTGGCCGGGCGCGCATAGATCAGCTTGCCGGGGTTCGCCTTGCACCACGCCAGCAGTTCCTGCGGCGTTTGCGGCGGCTTCGCGACCTTGGCCGGGTTGTATTCGATCAGCGGACCGGCCGGCATGTACGACACTTCGAGGCCGTAGCCTTGCGCGAGATCCTGCATCTTGCGCGGGCCCGGCGCGTACTTGTCGAGCACGCCCGGCAGCGCTGCCTGCTGATCCGGCAGCAGCTTCATCCACAGATTCTGTTCGATGCCGGCGGCAAGCGCGTCCGTGCCCGTCAGCACGAGATCGATGTCGGCGCGGCCGGCTGCCTGCATCGCCTTGATCTTGCCAGGCAACTGCGGCGCGGGCGCGTTGGTGTAGGTGATGTTGGAGACGAGATTCGGGTTTTTCGCCTTGAACGCTTCGAAGGCCTTCTGCGTGAGCTGCAGGTTACCGGCCACGTCGACTATGTTTAGCGAAACGGGATCGGCCTTTGCCGCGCTCATGCCGAGCGCCGCGGCGGCCGCCACACACACGGCCAGCACGCTGGCCTTCAAACGTCCATCGAACATCGCATCTCCTCACATCTCTGTTTATGGAATTTGTTCTACGCGACCCGTTGATTCTTGTATTTTCAAAGCCGGACACAGGATGCCGAACCACGCATCAAGTTGTCAAGCAACGTCAGGCTCTTTGTGAGACTACTGTGAGCCTCTTGTCGGACTCCTCTTGGAGAAAGCGCCTGCAAGGCTTCTGCAGGCGCTTTCCTGACCGCTTTCGCGGGATTACTGCTTCACCAGCTCGCCGTCGCGCAAACGCCACAGCGCGAGCGGATTGTCGTTCTGCAGTGTGACCGGCAGAAGTTCGGCCGGCAGGTCCTGGTAGCAGACCGGACGCAGGAAGCGCTCGATCGCCATCGCGCCCACGGAAGTCGTGCGCGCGTCCGAGGTGGCCGGGAACGGGCCGCCGTGAACCATCGCATACGAGACTTCGACGCCCGTCGGGAAGCCGTTCGCCAGAATGCGGCCGGCCTTGCGCTCGAGAATCGGCAAGAGGCGCGCGGCCATCGCATAGTCATCGCGGTCGATGTGCAGCGTCGCCGTGAGCTGGCCTTCGAGGTGCTCCGCCACGCGCGCGAGTTCGGCTTCGTCGCGGCACGCCACGACAACCGAGGTCGGCCCGAAGATCTCGTCCGACAACGCGTGCTGGGCGAGGAACTGCTCGGCGCTCGCCTTGAAGAGGACCGGCAGCGCGTCGCAATGCGCGTCCGTCTTCGTGCCTTCGGCCAGATTCTCGATGCCCGGCAGCTGCTTGCGCGCCGCAACGGCTTCGCCATACGTCGAGGCGATGCCGGCCGTCAGCATGCTTTGCGAGGGCTTCTGCGTGAGCGCGGCGCTTGCCGCCTTCACGAAGCGGTCGAGTTCCGGCGAGTCGATCGCGAGCACGAGGCCCGGGTTCGTGCAGAACTGACCCACGCCCATCGTGAGCGAATCGACAAAGCCTTGCGCGAGCGCTTCACCGCGTGCAGCCAGCGCCGCGGGCAGCACGAACATCGGGTTGATGCTGCTCATTTCGGCGTAGACCGGAATCGGCTCAGGGCGCGCAGCCGCAATGTGCGAAAGCGCGAGACCGCCACGGCGCGAGCCCGTGAAGCCCACGGCCTTGATAGCCGGGTGCGCCACGAGCGTTTCGCCCGCTTCGTTGCCGCCGCCGAAGACGAGCGAGAACACGCCTTCGGGCAGGCCGACGTCAGCCACGGCCTGCTGGATCGCGCGGCCTACGAGTTCCGAGGTGCCCGGATGGGCCAGGTGCGCCTTCACGACGACCGGGCAACCGGCAGCCAGCGCCGAAGCCGTGTCGCCGCCCGCCACCGAAAACGCCAGCGGGAAGTTGCTCGCGCCGAACACGGCCACGGGGCCGAGCGGGATGCGATGCGCGCGCAGGTCCGAGCGCGGCAGCGGCTTGCGCTCCGGCAGCGCTGAGTCGAGCACGGCGCCGCACCAGCGGCCGTCGCGCACGAGCGATGCGAAAAGACGCAGCTGGCCGACCGTACGGCCACGCTCGCCTTCGAGGCGCGCCTTGGGCAGCGCCGATTCGAGATGCGCGCGCTCGATCAGCGCGTCGCCGATGCCGAGAATGCGTTCGGCGATCGCTTCGAGCAGGCGCGCACGCGTTTCGTGCGGGGCAGCGCGGAAGGCGTCGAACGCCTGCGCCGCGAGTTCACAAGCGCGCGCGACTTCGGCCTTGCCGCCGAGGCCGAACGACGGCTCGATTTCCTCGCCGAGCGCGGGCGCGAAGGCGCGCATCTCGCCTGCCGCGCCGCGCACCGCTTGCGCGCCGAGCAGCATGGCTCCAGTAATCTGCATGTTCGCTCCGTTCAATTGCTATCTGCCGATTTACGCGTTGGCGGTCTGGGCCGTTGCGGCCAGCTTCTGTTCGAATGCGAGCAGCGCCTTGGCTGCGTCGCCGATCGCCGGCAGCGCCTCAGCGGGCGACTGCGAGAGCAGCGGCAGGATCGGACCCATGTCGGCAATGCCCGAGAGCGTCACGGCGTCGTGCAGCACGCGGATGAGCGAGATGTTGTCGCGCAGCGTTTCGAGCGGCATGAAGGCATCGTAGAGGCGTTGTGCTTCTTCCGCACGGCCTTCCTTCGCGGCCTTCAGGAGCGCCATGATGGCGTTCGATGCGATACAGCCCGAGCCCGTGGTCCAGGCAGCCAGACCGAAGTCGCGCACGTGAACCAGCGCCGGACGCTCGCCCATGCCCGAGACGACCTTCGAGGCCGGCACGCTTTCCAGCAGGCGGCGCAGATACGGGTCGTTCGCCGGATCCTTGCGCACGATGGCGTACTTGACCGCAATGAGCGTGCCGCGGTCGATCAGGCGCACGAGCGTGTCGACGTCGACATAGTCTTCGCTCTTGATATAGAGCGTGAGCGGAATGCCAGCGGTGTCGGCGATACGCGTGAGACCGGTTTCGACGCCTGCGGGCGTGGTGAAGCCGGAAAGCGGCAGCACCATGGCCGTCTTGTACTGCGTTTGCGCGAGGATGCGCGCCTGGTCGAGCATCTTGCCGTAGTCGGGACCGATGGCCGGAATCACGCGCGTTTCGGGCGCGGTGAGGTCGGCGAGCATGTCAAGCAACTCGCGGAATTCGCTCACGGCGACGTGGTACAGGTTCGCATTGCCGCCGTACAGCAGCGTGCGGATACCGCCCGCTTCCATATGGCGGATCAGCTTGCGGTTCTCTTCGACGGCGAGGGAGAAGTCGGGGCGGCGTGCGAGCGGCGGCACTGCCATCACAGTCGAGGCGAATTCGCTCTCGACAATCGGGGACACGTTCATGAGGCCTCGTGCTGGGATGGTGGGTTGTCAATACCGAGCACAGTAGCACCGGCTCACCGTAGTTGTCAAACAACTTGTTCCATTTGTTAGGGTTTGTTCGGAGGGTATGACAACCGCGGTCCGGCCGCCCTTGCGCGGCCGGTACCGGCCCCGTAAAGGAATATTGTAGAATCGCGTTCCAATCGTGGAACCGGTTCCATTTGACATCTCCGTTCCGTGGCCGCCACGGCGGCGTGTCACGCGCAGCGCGCAGGATGGCTACGCGGACACGGTCGAATCACACCGCGCCGAACTCATACAGAATCCCACAATGTCTGAATCTCCTCTCACGACACGCCGCGGCTTCCTGCGCACGGCAGCGGTGCTCGTGCCCGCCAGCGCACTGGCGGGCTGCGAGGGCGGCAAAGCGCCGTCGAGCGAAACCGCCGCGGCGGGCAGCGCCGCCTCTGCGCCCAACACCAGGCCTGAAGCCGCGCAGGCCGCCTACAAGCCCCGCTTCTTCGACGCGCGCGAGTGGGCCTTTGTCGAAGCCGCCACCGACCGTCTGATTCCCGCCGATTCCGAAGGCCCCGGCGCGCTGGAGGCCGGCGTGCCCGAATTCATCGACCGGCAGATGGACACGCCCTACGCGCACGGCGCCCTCTGGTACATGCAGGGGCCGTTCCAGCAGGGTGTGCCCGAACTCGGCTACCAGTTGAAGCTCGTGCCGCGCGACATCTACCGGCTCGGCATCCAGGCCGTGAACGCGTACTGCGCGAAGGCCTACGGCAAGGACTTCGACGCGCTCGACGCCAGCACGCGCGACAGCGTGCTCAGCGCGCTCGAGGCGGGCAAGGTCGAACTGGACGGCGTGCCTGCCTCCGTGTTCTTCGGCCAGTTGCTGCAGAACACGCGCGAAGGCTACTTCTGCGATCCGATCCACGGCGGCAACCGCAACATGGCCGCGTGGAAGATGATCGGCTTTCCCGGCGCACGCGCCGACTTCATGGATTTCGTGAACCAGAACGGCAAGCCCTATCCGTACGGCCCGGTCTCGATCAACGGGGAGCGTACGTAAATGGCGATCAAAAAACCTCATGTCGATGCCGTCGTGATCGGCTTCGGCTGGACCGGCGCGATCCTCTCGAAGGAACTGACCGAAGCCGGCCTGAACGTGGTGGCGCTCGAGCGCGGCGAGTATCGCGACACCTACCCGGACGGCGCGTACCCCAACACCATCGACGAGCTCACGTACAACATCCGCAAGAAGCTCTTTCTCGATCTTTCGAAGACCACTGTCTCGATCCGCCACGGCGTGAACGACACGGCCCTGCCCTACCGCCAGCTCGCCGCGTTTCTGCCCGGCGAAGGCGTGGGCGGCGCGGGCCTGCACTGGTCGGGCGTGCACTTCCGCATCACGCCCGAAGAATTGCGCCTGAAGAGCCACTACGAGGAGCGCTACGGCAGGAAGTTCATCCCCGAAGGCATGACGATCCAGGACTACGGCGTCACGTACGACGAACTGGAGCCGCATTTCGACTTCGCGGAAAAGGTATTCGGCACCTCGGGCCAGGCGTACAAGGTGAAGGGCAACGTGGTCGGCGACGGCAATGTGTTCGAAGCCGCGCGCAGCGACAATTTCCCGTTGCCCGCGCAACTGAACACCTATTCGGCGCAGCGCTTCTTCGACGCGGCGAAGTCCATCGGCCTGCATCCCTACCGCCTGCCTTCGGCGAACACGTCGGGGCCGTACACGAACCCCTATGGCGTACAGATGGGCCCGTGCAACTTCTGCGGCTTCTGCAGCGGTTACGCGTGCTACATGTACTCGAAGGCTTCGCCGAACCTCAACATCCTGCCCGCGCTCAAGCAGGAAAAGCACTTCGAACTGCGCTCGAAATGCCACGTGCTGCGCGTCGAACTCGACGACACCAAAAAGCGCGCCACGGGCGTCACGTACATCGATCCGGCGGGCCAGGAAGTGTTCCAGCCCGCAGACCTCGTGATCGTCTCGGCATTCCAGTATCACAACGTGCACCTGCTGCTGCTTTCGGGCATCGGCAAGCCCTATGACCCGGTTTCGGGCGAAGGCGTGGTGGGCCGCAACTTCGCGTACCAGAACCTCTCGACCATCACGGCGTTCTTCGACAAGGACACGTGGACGAATCCGTTCATCGGCGCGGGCGGCAATGGCGTGGCCGTGGATGACTTCAACGCCGACAACTTCGACCACGGCCCGCTCGGTTTCGTGGGCGGCTCGCCGCTCTGGGTGAACCAGGCTGGCGTGAAGCCGATCAGCGGCATCGCCACGCCCGCGGGCACGCCCAACTGGGGCGCCGGGTGGAAGAAGGCCGTGAAGGACCACTACGCGCACACCATTTCGATGGATGCGCACGGGTCCAACATGTCGTACCGCGACGTGTACCTCGACCTCGACCCGACCTATCGCGATTCGTACGGCCAGCCGCTCCTGCGCATGACCTTCGACTGGAAGGACAACGACATCAAGATGGCGCAGTACGTGACGGGCCAGATGCAGAAGATCGCCGAGGCGATGGGCCCGAAGGCGATCAACGTCTACACGCGCGAATTCGGCGTGCACTTCGACTCGCGCCGCTACCAGACCACTCACCTCGTGGGCGGGGCCGTGATGGGCACCGACCCGAACACCAGCGTCATCAACCGCTATCTGCAGAGCTGGGACGCGCCCAACGTGTTCGTGATGGGCGCCTCCGCGTTCCCGCAGGGGATCGGCTACAACCCGACCGGCCTCGTCGCCGCCCTCGCTTACTGGAGTGCGAAAGCCATTCGCAACCAGTATCTGAAGAATCCCGGTCCCCTGGTGAGCGTGTGAAGAGCCGCATGAAGAAGAACATTTTTTCCATCGGCGCGAATGTTGCACGCGCAACTTTCGCGTGCGCGGCGTTCATGGCATTTTCGGCGCACGCGGCCGAGCAACCGAACGCGCTCGTCGCGCATGGCGAATACCTCGCTCGCGCCGGCGACTGCATCGCCTGCCATACCACGCAGGGCGGCAAGCCCTTCGCGGGCGGCCTGAAGTTCGATACGCCCATCGGCGCGATCTACTCCACGAACATTACGCCAGACGCCCGGAGCGGCATCGGCAAGTGGAGCTACGACGACTTCGCCAGGGCCGTGCGCCAGGGCGTGCGGCCGAATGGCGACACGCTCTACCCCGCGATGCCCTACCCGTCGTACGCACGCCTCTCCGATGACGACATGAAGGCGCTCTACGCGTACTTCATGCACGGCGTCGGGCCCGTGCAGGCGCAGAACCGCGCGGTGGACATTCCCTGGCCGCTCTCGATGCGCTGGCCGCTCGGCGCCTGGCGCGTGCTGTTCGCGCCGAAGGTGCAGGCGTTCGACGGCTCGCATTACAACGATGCGATCATCGCGCGCGGCGCCTATCTCGTGCAAGGCCTCGGCCACTGCGGCGCGTGCCACACGCCGCGCGCACGCACGATGCAGGAACTCGCGCTCACCGACCTCGAAGGCGACGACTTCCTCGCAGGCGGCGGCCCGATCGACGGCTGGGTACCTTCCAGTCTGCGCGGCAACCCGCGCACGGGCCTCGGCAGCTGGAACGAGGACGACATCGTGCAGTTCCTCAAGTCGGGACGCAATCTGCATACGGCCGCCTTCGGCGGCATGACCGACGTGGTCCAGCACAGCATGCAGCACATGAACGACGCGGACCTGCTCGCCATCGCGCGCTACCTCAAGACGCTGCCCTCTAGCGCCCCGAAGGAAACCACGTACGCCTACGATCCCGCCACCGCGAACAAGCTGCAAAACGGCGATGCGAGCGCACGCGGCGCAGCGGTCTATCGCGACAACTGCATGGCCTGCCACCGCAGCGACGGACGCGGCTATACGCGTGTATTTCCGGCACTCGGCGGCAACCCGGTCGTGCAGGGCAAGGACCCCACTTCGCTGATTCACGTGCTGCTCGCAGGCAGTGCGCTCGAAGGCACGAAATCCTCGCCCTCGTCGTTCACGATGCCGGCGTTCGGCTGGCGTCTGTCCGATCAGGAAGTGGCCGACGTGTCCACCTTCGTGCGTGCGAGCTGGGGCAACACCGGCGCGCCGGTCAGCGCCGATGACGTCGCCAAGGTCCGCAAGACCGTCACCGTGAGCACGCCGGAGCTGCCGCCCGGCGCAACGCTCAAGCGCTAACGCGCCCCGCGTAGCACTTTTCCCTCCCCGCGTTTCACGCCTGCCGTCTCGTTCGCGAGGCCGCAGGTGTGTGCGCGCATAACCAGAAATCGCTCACCAGGCGATCTTTAGTCGTTGAAACAACAAATGATGAGAAAACACCTGCTCGCCGCACCAGTCCTGTTCTCGCTCGCCGGCATCGCATCGGCGCAAGGCTCGGTCACGCTGTATGGCATTGCCGACGCCGGCATCACGTATCGCAGCAACGAGCGCACCGGCACCACCGGCGCTTACACGGGCCATTCGAACGTGGGCCTCTCCACCGGCAACCTCTCGGGCAGCCGCTGGGGCATCAAGGGCAAGGAAGATCTGGGCAACGGACTCGCGGCCATCTTCCTGCTCGAAGACGGCTTCGACATCACGAACGGCACCTCGGGCCAGAGCGGACGCCTGTTCGGCCGCCAGGCCTTCGTGGGCCTCTCGGACCAGCGTTACGGCTCACTCACCATGGGCCGCCAGTACACCTCGCTCGACGACTTCGTCGGGCCGGTCGCGCCCGTGAACTTCATCGGCGGCTTCGGCGCGCATCCGGGCGACATCGACGACCTCGACCAGACCACGCGCGTGGACAACTCGATCAAGTACACGAGCGCGAACTACGGAGGCTTCACGTTCGGCGCGCTGTACGGATTCGGCGGCCAGGCGGGCAGCATGAAGCGTAAGAACACCTGGAGCGTGGGCGCGGGCTATGCAAACGGGCCGCTGCGCATGGGCGTGGGGTATGAGCGCTCGGACAACAGCAAGACGGGCCTCGACGATCCCACCTACGGCAAGTGGCAAGGCACGTACGACGGCACGTTCAACTCGTCGATCAACGAAGGCTACGCGAGCGCGCAATCGCAGCAGGTGGTGGCCGCGGGCGCCACGTGGGACTTCGGTCCTGCCGTGGTGGGCGTGAACTACAGCAACGTGCAATATCGCTCGGGCGCGAATTCGCTGTTCTCGGGCAATGCGATCTTCAATATCGCAGGCATTTTCACGCAGTGGAACGTGCAACCGCGCACGCATCTGTTCGCGGGCTACAGCTATACGCGGGGCAGCGCCGTGGAAGGCGTGGATGAAGACGCGCAGTACCACAACGTTTCGGTGGGCGCGACCTACGACCTCTCGACACGCTCGACGGTGTATCTGCTCGCGGGCTACCAGCATGCATCGGGCATGACGCTCGACGCCGCCGGCAATCCGGTCGCGGCAACCGCTTCGGTGTCCGACAAGGGCAACGGCCACTCGTCGGCCACGCAGTCGCAAGCCATCGTGAGCGTGGGCTTGCGTCAGAAGTTCTAATACCCTGAATCTTCGTTGCTCGCGCAACGACATCCGCGGGTGCTCATGCGTTGAGCGCCCGCTTCTTTTTGGCGGCCGCGTGGCCGCTCAGTGCAACACCTCGGGCCGGTCCAGCAGGCCGTAAAACTCGTCGATCGTCACGGTCGGTGCGAACTGCGAGAGTGTGGCGACGATCACGTCGTCGGTAATCGCCGATCCTGCCGCCGATTCGAGCTGAACCCCGGCCGCGGCGGCCTGGCTCTCGGCCAGCTCGAGGGCGATCGACAGGATGAAGCGTGCGTCGGTTTGGGTGAGTAGGGCTTTCATGCCTGCACTAACGGCGCGCGCACGGGGAATCTTTAGGGTTTTGTGGGGTTTCGTAAGGCTTGGTAATCGATGCGCGCAGCCCTATGCTCAACGCGTACGCGCCACGAACTGTCCGGGACTCGTGCCCGTCAATCGTCGGAACATTGCGATGAAAGCCGACGAGGTGGCGTACCCCAAATCCAGCGCCACGGCCTCGACGCTGCGCCCCGCATGCAGCATCGGCAGCGCATTGACGAGCCGGATGCGCTGGCGCCATTCCGTCAACGACATGCCCAGCTCGTTTTGCGCGCGGCGCATGAGCGTGCGCTCGCTCATGTGAAACGCATCGGCAAGCTCTGCAAGCGAGCGATTGTCGGCGGGATTCTGGCGCAGCACCTGGAGGATCGCGTTGAGATCGGCGTCGTCGGTATGCGGCACGAAGCTGCCGGTGGTCGCGCAGGTCGACAGCTGATCCACTAGCACGCGCAACAGACGCGCGCGCTGCGTTTCGCCCTCCTCCTCCGCCGGCGTCACGCGCAGATGCTCGAGGATCGCGCGCACGAGTGGCGACACCATCACCGCGCAGCTCGTTGCCGGCATGCGCGTGCACAGGTCGCGGCTGATGTACACCGAGCAATGCACCGTCTCCTGCTCGTTGAAGCCCACGTGCTCGGTGCCCGGCGCGATCCAGAGCCCGAGATGCGGCGGCGTGATGTAGTGCTCGTCCCCCGCCTTCACCTCGGTCGTGCCGCTGAACGCGTAGACGAACTCGCCCCACGGGTGGCACATCTGCGGATAGGTGGCGTGCGAAGGCATGTGCTCCATGCGGAAGAACACGGGCGATGGCAGCACGTCGGTGAAGGGCGGCAGGCGCAGGTAGCGCGCCGGGCGAGCACGGTCAGGTGTTTTGGGCATGGCGGTCTGGGGCTATCGATTGTCAGTTTCGCGCTATATGCGCGCATCCCGACGCATCAATACTACGCCCACTGCCACCAAACTTCAGCCGAATCCTTCAAGTCAGTGAGTCCGCAATGAGAAAGCAAGTCGACGCAACGGCCGTGGCCATCATGGTGGCGCTCTGCCTCGCATGGGGTCTGCAACAGGTCGCGATCAAGGCAGTGGCCGGCGATATCCCGCCCATGCTGCAGATCGGGCTGCGCTCGGGCGTGGCCGCGGCACTCGTGTGGCTCTTCAACCAACTCGTTTCGCGCGAGCGCTGGCTGCCGGGCGTGGCGCGCGGCGCGGGGCTCGTCACAGGCGGCCTGTTTGCGCTCGAATTCGTGTTCGTCGCCATGGGCCTGCGTTGGACCAACGCCTCGCACATGGCCGTGTTCCTCTATACCGCGCCGATGTTCGCGGCAATCGGCCTGCATGTGCGTCTGCCCGACGAACGCCTCGCGCGGCTGCAATGGGGCGGCATTGCGATCGCCTTCACGGGCATTGCCATCACGTTCCTCGGCCCCGCGCTGCTGGGAGCCGACATACCTGGCTCGCCGTTCTGGCTGCTCGGCGACTTCATGGGTCTTTGCGCAGGCGCGGCGTGGGGGCTCACCACCGTCGTCGTGCGCACGAGCCGCCTGAGCGAGGCGCCCGCCACGCAGACGCTCTTCTATCAACTGGCGGGCGCTTTCGTCGTGCTGGTGCCGTTCGCGTTTCTGACCGGCCAGGCGCACTTTCATGGCACGCCGCTCGCCCTCGCCTCCCTCGCGTTCCAGACTCTGCTCGTCTCCTTCGTGAGCTATCTCGTGTGGTTCTGGTTGCTGCGCCGCTATCTGGCCGCGCGCATCGGCATTCTGTCGTTCATGACGCCGCTGTTCGGCGTAGCGTTCGGCGTCGTGCTGCTGCACGAGCGCGTGGAGCCCGCGTTCCTGTTTGGCTCGGCGCTCGTGCTGATCGGCCTGCTGGTGGTAAACGCGCAAAGCTGGGTCCGCCAGGCTTTCGGCCGCCGTGCCGCCAACGCAAACGGCGCTCGGGTTTCCTGATTTGATCGACGGCCGGGCGAGTACCGTCTTGCGCGATCAAGCCACCGCATCACCGCGCTTTCCCACCGGCAGTTCGCGCACGCCCACGTACTCGGGGTCGCGCTGCTGGCGCGCGAAGATCGCAAGAATCTCGCGCCATGCGGGCCACAGTCCCGCATAAGGCTTCGGCATTTGCGAGGCCACCGCGTCATGGAAACCGGGCAGCGCGTGAAACGGCACGCTCGGAAACATGTGATGCTCGATGTGATAGTTCATGTTCCAGTAGAGAAAGCGCACCACGGGATTGAGCATCACCGTGCGGCTCGACACGCGGTGATCGAGCACATTCTCCTTGAGCCCCGTGTGCTGCGTGAGCGCGCAGAGTTCGTGCAGCCAGGTGCCGTAGGCGCGCGAGACAAACAGAAACAGGATCGGCAGCCAGCTATGCGCGACGATCGCCCAGGCGAACACGGCCACATAACACGCGAGCAACACGCGTGAATTCGCGCACATCTTTCTGTACTCGGCCTCCGGCACCACCTCCTTCGCGCCCTTCGTGACGATGCCGAAGCTGTGCAGCACGATCGCGCCGAGAAACTGGATGCCATGCGAAATGCGCAAGAAGTCGGTCACAAGCTTCACGTAGCTGAGCGGCCGCCTGAACGCCAGTTCGGGATCCTTATAAGGTTCGGCGGTCAGGTGCGTGAAGGTGTGGTGCCGGGCATGCAGCCAACGGCTATACACCTGCTCGCGCCACGACATGAAGCAGATGATCCAGTAAGCGGTCTCGTTCATCCAGCGCGTCTTGAACGCGGTCCCATGCCCTAGCTCGTGCGCGGCAGCCTCGCTGAACGCGAACACCGTGCCGTACAGCAAGAAGGCGGGAATCGCCCAGGCCGTGCCGAGCGAGTACCACGCGAGCACGCCGGTCGCCACGACGAGCGCGAGGAAACCGCCCACCTGAATCAGCCCCCGCGCGTCGGTGCGAGTGGAGAATGCCTTGAGGCGCTTGCGGTCGATTTCCACCCGGTACCACGCATTCATGTCGATGTTCATTTGCCGTGCTCCGCGAGAGTTGGTCTCCTGCATCCCTGCCTTCACCGGTACGAACCCGCGTACTTCTGCACGGGCGCGAGGTTGTCGCGCGTGACGAAGCTCGGGCCGGAACTCACCGTCGACCCGGTATAAACGGGCTTGAGGTCGTACTTCGCGAGACGCGCCGCGACCTTCTTGTCGCCCTTGAGCGCGGCGACGATATGGGCCGGGTCATTCGTCTTGTCGCGCACCGCGATCGCCATGGCCGCCACTGAAAGGTAGCCTTGAAGATAGGGCTGCTGATCAATTGCGAACTGGATTTGCCCTGCCTGAATCGCCTTGAGGATGTCCGGCGAAAGATCGAACGTTGCGACATAGAGCTTGCCGGCCTTGCCCGCGTCGTTCACGCCGCGCAGCACGCCCATGGCCTGATCAGGGCCGAGCGCGAGAATCGCCTGGGTGTTGGGATGCGAACGCAGAAAGGCGGCCACCTTGCTTTCGATGACGGTCGGGTCTTCGCCGCTATCCATCGTGGACTTCTTGTAATCGGCGCCGATGGCATCGGCAAAGCCCTTGCAGCGGTCCCACAGCGCCTGGATGTCCGCACCGTGATTCACGCAGAGAAAGTCGTGAATGCCGGCCGCCTTTGCGCGCTCGCCCGCTGCCTTGCCGGCTTCGTATTCGGGCTGGCCGATGTGCAGGATCGCACCGAGCTTCATGCCCGCCTCCGGGCCGCCGTTGATCGTGATGAGCGGAATGTGCTTGGCCTTCACGCCTGCCAGCCCCGTCTGGATCATCTCCAGATTCGGCACGGTGGTGATGACGCCCGCGTAATTGCGCGCCGAGGCCTGCTCGAGAATGCGGACCATGTCGCCGGTGTCGCCCGTCGGCGGATTGCGGTAATCAACGGGCACGCCGAAATCTTCGCTCGCGTCGCGCATGCCGTTTTTCACGGTGTTCCACCACACGTTCGAATCCGAGCCGTGACTCACCATCACAAAGCGCTCCTCGGCGCGCGCCGTATTCGCCACGAATCCGCTACAGAGCGCCACTGCCGCGAGCGCGGCCGCGCACACACGGCCCACGCGAAATCTCGTCATGTTCATGGGGATGTCTCCAGTTTGTGTAGTGTCGATTCCCGTTCGGGCTAGGCCGTCTGGGATGGTTAAAATGTAGTTGAATGAATTTCCGCTCTCAAACGGATTCTTGAGGAAAATTCCTCAAGACCAATCCTCTAATGAAAAGTACGGAAAGCGCGCATGAACACGAGACGCAAACCCACGATGGAAGACGTCGCGAAGGCCTCGGGCGTGAGCTATTCCACGGTCGAGCGTGTGTTGAACGGGCGAGGCGGCGTGGCGCGAGACAAGGAAGCGCGCGTGCTCGAATGGGCGCGCAAGCTCAAGATGGACCGGGCGCTGGACGAAGTGTCCGTACGCTGGCTGCGCATCGCCATCGTCACGCAGAAGCCCGATTCGCCCTATTACATCGCCTTGCGTCACGGCTTCGAACTGGCGCAGAAGTCATTCGAAACTTACCGCGTGATGTGTCAGCTCACGTTCTTCGACGACCTCGAACCGAAGTCGCTCGCGCGCGTGATCGAGCGCGCCGCGCAGAAAGCAGATGCCATGATCGTCGTGGCTTATGAGCATCCCGTAGTGGTGGACGCGCTCTCGCGCGTGGCGCGCAAGATGCCGCTCGTCACCATTGCGAGCGATCTGCCCGATACGGGCCGCCTCGCATACGTGGGCATCGACAACCGCTGCGCAGGGCGCACCGCGGGCGAACTGATGGGCCGCTTTCTGGGCGATACGGGCGGCCAGGTCATGGTGATCGCGGGCCTGCGCACCTATCTCGGCCACGAAGAACGCGACGGCGCATTCCGCTCGGTGCTGCGCAGCCGCTTTCCGGCATGCGAGGTCGTGGCCACGGTGGAAAGCCGCGAAGACGCCGCCTCGACCGAACGCCTCACACGCGACGCCTTCAAGAAGTACCCCGCATTGCGCGGCATCTACAATCTTTCGGTGGGCGACGAAGGCATTGCGCGCGCGCTGAAGGCGCTCAAGCGTGAGCACGCAACCATCCTGATCGGCCACGAACTCACCGAAATCAGCCGCTCGCTGCTCGCCGAAGGCGTGATGGACGCCGTGCTGGACCAAAGCCCTTTCGTCGAAGCCGTGCGCGCCGTGGAGGTCATCCTCGCCCACTACAACCGCGGCGCGGCTGCGAGCCTGCCGTTGCAAACGCCGATGTCGATTTATCTCCAGGCGAATTTGCCGCCTGTCGCGCCTTGAGGTTCACTTCAGCCGCCAGGGTGATGGGCTCGCGCCGCAGATTTCGGCTTTCTAAGGTAAAGTCGCTCGGGTTCCGACTCACCGCGAATCCAGCATACGATGCAAACCCTCTCGACTTTTACGCCCGTGGCGCTCGAACATGCGAGCCGCCTCATCAATCACGGCCCCACCGTGCTCGTCACCAGCAGCGACGGCAAGCGCCGCAACGTCATGGCGGCAGCGTGGTCGATGCCCGTTGAATTCACGCCGCCGCGCATCGCCATCGTGATCGACAAGCGCACGTTCACGCGCGAACTCATCAACGCGAGCGGCACGTTCGGCGTGATCATCCCGGGCGCCGCCGCAATCGATCTGACCTACGCCGTGGGCAGCGTGAGCGGCCGCGAAACCGACAAGTTCCAGCGCTTCAATATCGCCGCCATTACGGGCCCGAAGCTCGGCTTGCCCCTGCTCGAAGCAGGCTGCTCTGCGTGGATGGAATGCCGCCTGATTCCCGAGCGGCATACCGAAGACGCCTACGATACGTGCTTCGCCGAAGTGATCGCCGCTGCCGCCGACCCGCGCGCCTTCCGCAATGGCCACTGGGAACTCGACAGCAGCAACGCCGACCTGCACACGATCCACCATCTCGGCGCCGGCAATTTCGTGCGCGCCGGCGACACGATCAAGGCGCGTGAACTCGCCTAAACGCGCAATCACAATCGAGCCGCTATGATCGCGTGTGGCGTGAAGTCGCCACAAATATTTCGCATTGCAGATATTTGAAAACATCCAACGGTGTGTTTTCAAACGGCCAGGAGCCACGCATGAGCGATCTCGATACGCCGGCCTCATTTGGCAGCCCCAAGG
Organism: Paraburkholderia guartelaensis; assembly: GCF_004353905.1. Classification (GTDB taxonomy): domain Bacteria; phylum Pseudomonadota; class Gammaproteobacteria; order Burkholderiales; family Burkholderiaceae; genus Paraburkholderia; species Paraburkholderia guartelaensis. The sequence goes on from NZ_SMOD01000050.1 coordinate 23,753, forward strand.
CGACCGCGCAAGCCGGACGACTCGGTTACCTGCCCGTCGCGCTGTTCGGCTCGGTCATGGGGCTTGCCGGGCTCTCGTCGGCATGGCGGCTCGCGCACCGCATGTACGGCATGCCGCTGTGGATCGCGCAGTTGATCGGTGTGCTCGCCGTGCTGGCCTTCTTGATGATCGGCTTCGGGTACGCCGTGAAATGGCTCACCGGCCCCACTGCCGTGAAAGCCGAGTTCGATCATCCCGTAGCGGGCAATCTCTTCGGGACCCTGTTCATCAGCCTGCTTTTGCTGCCCATCCCGCTTGCCGACTTGAGCGTGCCGTTCGCGCGCGCGGTGTGGATCATCGGCACCATCGGCATGATCGTGTTCGCGTGGTTCGTCATCATGCGCTGGCTCAGTCAGCGTCAGCAACCGTCCCACGCCACGCCCACGTGGATCGTGCCCGTCGTCGGGCTCATCGATATCCCGCTCGCCACGCCCGCCATCCAGATCACGGGCGTGAACGGCGTCCTGATGCTCGCGCTCGCCGTGGGGCTCTTTTTCGCTGTGCCGCTTTTCACGCTCATTTTTTCGCGCCTCATGTTCGAGGAGCCCATGGCCAACAATCTGCAGCCGACGCTCCTCATTCTGCTCGCGCCGTTCGCCGTGGGCTTTTCGGCCTATGTGACCGTGACGGGAGAAGTTGACCGCTTCGCCGATGCGCTCTATATGCTCACGCTGTTCCTGCTCACCGTGCTCGTCGGCCGGTTGCGCTATCTCGCGATCACCTGCCCCTTCCGGCTCTCGTGGTGGGCCGTGAGCTTTCCGCTCGCGGGCTCGGTGAGTTGCGCCGAGCGTTACGCCGATCATGCCCCGGGCCCCATCACGCACGGCATCGCAATCTTTCTGCTCGCGACAGTCACGCCTCTGCTGCTCTTGCTGGCCGCCCGCACGTTGTGGGGCGTGCTGCGGGGAGAACTGGAAGCGCTGGCCCACTAGCGGCTCAAGATACAACCGCGCGCTTGAATTTTATAGACGATCGGTCTAATATCGGCGACATGGACTCGACCATCGCCAAACCGCGCCGCGGCAGGCCGCCGAAAGACCCGCGCGCGCACGCCGACACACGCGACACGCTCATTCGCGCCGGCATGGAAATGCTGACCGAACAGAGCTTCGCGGCCACGGGGCTCGATGCCGTGCTCAAGCGGGTAAACATTCCCAAGGGCTCGTTCTATCACTACTTCGACAGCAAGGAAGCATTCGGGCGCGAATTGATGACCGCGTACGATGCCTACTTCTGCGCGAAGCTCGACCGCTGGCTGCAGGACGACACGCGCCCTGCCCTGGAACGGCTTGGCGCCTTCGTCGAAGACGCCAGCAAGGGCATGGCCCGCCACCGCTACACACGCGGCTGCCTCGTCGGCAACCTCGGCGTAGAGGTCGACATCCTGCCCGACGACTTCCGCGAAACACTCGAACGCATTCTGCAGGGCTGGCAAGCGCGCATCGTGGCATGCCTGCAAGATGCCCAGCGCGAAGGCGTGCTCGCAAAGCGCATCGACCTTGCGTCACTGGCCGCTTTCTTCTGGATAGGCTGGGAAGGCGCCGTGCTGCGCGCGAGGCTCGTGCGCAGCGCCGCTCCACTCGATACATTTTTTAGAGGTTTCATCGCGGGGTTGCCGCGCGCGTAAGCCGCGGCAACGCCAACCGTTCACCGTTTCAGGAGCAGGATGCATCATGTTCAAGGCCATACTTATTGATAAGGAATCCGGATCGTATGAAGCCCGCGTTGCCGAAATCGACGAAGCGCGCCTGCCGGAAGGCGACGTGCTCGTCGATGTCGGCTACAGCACGCTGAATTACAAGGACGGTCTCGCGATCACGGGCAAGGGCCCGGTCGTTCGCAGCTTTCCCATGGTTCCGGGAATCGATTTCGCAGGGACAGTCGCGCAGAGCGCGAACCCTGCCTACGCGGTAGGCGACGCGGTCGTGCTCAACGGTTGGGGCGTTGGCGAACAACATTGGGGCGGGCTCGCGCAGAAAGCGCGCGTCAAGGGCGACTGGCTCATTCCGCTGCCGGCGGGCTTCACGCCGCGGCAAACGATGGCAGTCGGCACGGCCGGATACACGGCCATGCTCTGCATTCTCGCGCTGGAACGGCACGGCATCACGCCCGCGCACGGCGACGTGCTCGTCACCGGCGCGAGCGGAGGCGTGGGCAGCTTCGCCATTGCACTGCTCACGCGCCGAGGGTATCGCGTGGTGGCTTCGACCGGCAGGCTGCAAGAGGCGGACTACCTGAAGCAACTCGGCGCCGTCGAAGTCATCGATCGCGCTTCGCTATCGGAGCCGGGCCGCCCGCTGCAAAAAGAACGCTGGGCTGCCGCGATCGATTCGGTCGGCGGCCACACATTGGCAAATGTCTGCGCGAGCCTGCGCGCGGATGGTGCGGTGGCTGCTTGTGGCCTCGCACAGGGCATGGATCTTCCCGCGACGGTCGCGCCATTCATTCTGCGTGGCGTGAGCCTCCTGGGCATCAATAGCGTGACGCGACCGTTTGCTCAGCGGCAGCAAGCCTGGCACGCGTTGGGAGAAACGCTCGACCTGAAGCAGCTCGATACGATTACGCGGGAAATCGGCCTGGCCGAGGCCATTCCAGCCGCCAGCGATCTGCTCGCCGGGCATGTGCGCGGGCGGCTCGTGGTGGATGTCAACCGGTAACGCGCGCGGCAGCGGCGATTCAACGCCTCACGATTTCGCCGCTTTCACGAACGATTCGCGAACTCGCGCGGCGTGACGCCGAGAAGCCGCGTCATCCAGTGCGCCATATGGCTTTGATGCGCGAACCCCGCTTCGAGCGCCACCTGGCTCAGGCCGAGTTTGCCTTCGATGAGCAGCGCCCTCGCGCGTTCGACGCGCCGCCGCACGACATATTGATGCACCGGCATACCCAGCGTTTCACGAAACAACGCCTTGAAATGCGGCACGCTCAGGTCGACGAGCGCGGCGAGTTCGCCGAGCGTGAGGCGTTGATCGAGATGGCTCTCGATGTAATCGGTCACGCGCGCCGCCTTGTGCGCTGCCAGCACGGCGGCGCGGCCTCGTAGCGGCGAATCCGCTGCACCAAGCAACCGCACGACCATTGCGGTGGAAATGCTCTCGGCAAATAGCGGGTCGCAAGCCGTTCCCGCTTCGATTTCGGCCAACAGCGCGCCCGCCAGCGAATTGATACGCGGGTCGCGCAACTGGAGATGCGGCTGGATCTCACGCCTGCCCCACGGGTTCTCCATTTGCTCCGCAATCGATCGCACGAAGCGGTCATCGAACCACACGCGCAGAATCGTGCAGTCCGACTCGTCAGTCCATTCGCCTTCGACCCCGGCAGGCACCACATCCGCGTCGCCGTGGGCCTGGAGCCGCGATTGACGTCGGCCGTCGCAAGCGCATCGCGCACGCACCGGCGTGCCGACATGAATACCAATACGGTGATACGTCATCGCGGGAAAGCGATGCTGCCCTGCACTAACACGCAGCAATTCCGCACCGCCGCCCTGCCAGCCCAATCCAGCGCTCGAACGCAAGCTAACGCTCGTTCCAGCATTGCGGATCGAATCTGCAGTCAGTGCGCTCATGGCATTCCTCTTCGACGCTCAAGCCGTGCGGGAAATCGTGCGATGTTTGCGGCCAGTTTACTGGAATACGGAAGCGCTCGCGCACCGCGCAATAGTGGGCGTATTCAATCATCCGTTTCTGCGCAACGCCATCCGTTCCTGCGCGCCATGCGGCGTTCGTCTGCCTACGATGAGGCAGACCACGCAAACCAGGAGAAAGCGATCATGTATGTGATTTTTGGAGCATCGGGCAAAGCCGGGCGCGTCACCGCCGCCGCGATGCGTCGTGCAGGCAAGCCCGTGCGCGCCGTCGTGCGCCACGCTCGCCAGGGCGAAGCTCTCGCTGAGCTGGGCTGCGAAATTGTCCTCGCCGATCTGACCGACGCGCAATCGGTCGCGGCCGCGATCAAAGGCGCTCACGCCGTTCAACTGCTATGCCCCGTCCCATCCGGTGATAGCGATCCCGAAACAACCATGCGCAAGATGATCGACGTCGCGACCGACGCCCTGCGCGAAAACCCACCCGCCACGCTGCTCGCCATTTCCGACTATGGCGCGGAACTGCCGTTGAATACGGGCATCACGCGGCTATATCACTACCTGGAAAAGCGGCTGAAACCCATTGCAACCCAATTGACGTTGCTGCGCTCGGCGGAACATATGCAGAACTGGGCGGCGTTCATTCCCGGCGCGCTCGCAACCGGTACGCTGCCAAGCCTCCATCTACCCTTGGAGCGCCGCTTTCCCACTGTCGCCGCACAGGACGTTGGCGCAGCGAGCGCCGAGTTGCTGCTCGAATCGCATCGGTCTGACACGACGAGAATCGTGAGCATAGAAGGGCCGCAGAGAGTCAGCGTGATCGACATCGCGGCGGCACTGAGCGAGGCGAGCGGCCGCACGATCATGCCTCTTGCGCTGCCGCGCGAAGCGTGGACACCCATGCTTCTCAAAGCCGGACTCAGCGACAATCACGGCCGGCTCATCACCGATCTGTACGACGTTTACAACACCGGCCGCATCGACGTGGAAGCAAGCCGCAGCGAGCGGCGCTTCGGCACGACCGCGTTACGCGACGTGTTCTGCCCACTCGTTGCGAAATTCAACAGCCAATAGCGCAAACGCCGCCGTGACAAAAAACCGGGCGCTGCAAGCGCCCGGCCGTTCCTGCATGACTATGCAGGCCATCTGTAGCATATCCGTAAGGAAGCGCAAGCATTTTGTCACGACGAACTCGGGGCCGATCCCGCTTGCCGTAACGAAATCTTATGAAAGATTCGCATTGCGAAGATGCGGCTTCGTTCACGCGTTTTCCTCTGCGGAAATCGAATGGCTCAGCCTCTTTTCCGATTCGGCTATTTCGTTTGTTATCCTCATCAACTGCTCGCGCAAACGCACACAACGCCTCGTTGGAAAACGGCAACACGATAGCTGGATTCAATTTGAATCCAGCCTGTCACCATCCTGTAATTGAAACTACGCGGACCAGACAGACTCCGCGACATCCCATAGAACATGAATAACGGGAGAGGCTCGTGAGACCATTGCGCCCCCTGATTACCGCGCTCGTTTGCGGCGTTTGTGCGTTGACGGCCCATGCCGAAGACGTGACTGGATGCGGCAGCACGCTCGCCGCTCCCCTCTACACCCACTGGGCCACCGCCTACCAGAAATCCGGCGGCGGCAAGGTCATCTACCGCAGTACCGGCTCCACGGACGGCATCAAGCAAATCGTCGCGCACGCGGTCGACTTCGCCGGCTCCGATGCCCCGCTCACGAGCGAGCAATTGAGCAAGGATGGATTACGGCAGTTCCCCACCGCGATCGGCGGCGTGGTTCCGGTCGTGAATCTTCCAGGCATCAAGGCCGGGCAGTTGATGCTGAACGGCGAGGTGCTGGGTCAGATCTTTCTCGGCAAGATCCTGTACTGGGACGACCCGGCCATCGCGCGGCTCAATCCGAAGATCAAGATGCCCGACACGCCGATCGCCGTCGTGCGGCGTCTCGATGGTTCGGGCACGACGCTGATCTGGACGCACTATCTCTCGCAGGTGAGCCCCGAATGGAAACGCAGGGTGGGCGAAGGCACCAGTGTTCACTGGCCCCTGGGGATAGGCGGTAATGGTAATGAAGGCGTCGCCACGTTCGTGGGCTATCTGCCCGGGGCAATTGGCTATGTCGCCTGGGACTTCACGAAGCAGAATCATCTGACCTACACGGCCATGACGAACGCGGCGGGTGAGATCGTGGAGCCGGGCATCGATACATTCACCGCAGCCGCCGCGAATGCGGACTGGTCAAGTTCGCTCTTTCAGGTGCTGACCAATCAGCCGGGCAAGGACGCATGGCCCGTGATGGGCGCGACCTACGTGCTGTTGCAGGCGACACCGGACCACTCGGCGCGTAACACGGCGACGCTGAAGTTCTTCGATTGGGCGTTCGCGCACGGCGAGCCGACAATTCAGGCACTGGACTATATTCCGCTGCCTGCCGTTGTCGTCACGAAAATCCGCGCGCAATGGCAAGGCGATAAAAGCGACGACCCCGCACCCAAAACCGTAACCGCTCAGTAGCGTCCACAAACGCCGCTGAAAATCGTCGCGTTGATGGGGGATGAGCAAACGTGGGCGGAGTTCAATGACGGCGCGCGTGCATCAACGCCTGGCAGCTTTGCGCCTGCGGGAATCGGATTTACGGCAGAGGTCCGTCAACACCCAGCGGGCGATGATCTCGGGACGATTCGTTCCGTACTGCGCGAACTTGATTTCGTTTTCGAAGTAGACGATGACGCTTCCGGTCATCACGCGGTAAGCGCCCGCGTAGTTCACACCATCCAGTTCGACGCTCAGTGGATGGGTGGTTTCGTATTCTGCAAGAGCCAAGGGTAAGCGCGAAAATGTCTAAATTATGACAATATCGTTTCGCGCCCCTATCGGTCAATTAAATATGCGTTTTGTTTCATATTGACGATTGTCGTCCCGATTTCAGCACATTACGGGGACCTGACGAACCCTTTAACGGGGCGCGCATTAATGCCGCCTGGCTCAGCCTGCCATACGGGCTTGCCGCGAACCACCGCTCGCCGACGGAAGCGCTCCAGGCATTCACCCAACGCGTCGCCATCAATATTTCGCTCTCTGCTTCGGCATTCATCAGCCGCTTCATTGCCAGGCCAAGGCGGTGCATTGCATACCGCTTACGGCGCGCTTCAGCATCCACTCGCGCGTTCATCGTCTCGCCTCTTCCGGTTGGGTATTGCGTAGAAAAAACCTGGAGACCCACCTGCACCGATACCTTGCGAAGCCGGAGCACCACTCCCGCCGAACTACGCGAGAGCACTCATTAAGGCACGGAAATAAAGGCGGAAACATCAGGGAGAGTATTGAGGGCCGCCGCCATGAAAGCGCTTTCGCCGGACGACGGGAAAAAGGGCGCGCCACGCACGACGATCTGGCTCTCTGCTCAACACTACGCCGGCCATATGACACTCGTTAGTAAGCCACGGATTCGTGCCATTTTGTCGAAATCCAACCGATGAATGGCGGCGACCTGACGCCGCACCGGGCGATCATGATGGATCGGCAACCCCTCACCAGAAGGTTCACAGCGCATCGATCCATGCGAACAACGACACAAGGCGGCCCCCGATTCGCGCTCGGACGCGCACTGAAGCAACCGTTGCTCAATGCAGTCGCCCGGTTGCCCGACAGTGTGCAGCGAGTGATGTTTACACCGCCCATACGCCGCATCTGCATTCGCGTCCCGGTATTGCGCGCGGTGTATTCTGGGTGCCTGCGGCGCCACCCCATCGATCTTCAGTACGGGACGGACACGAGTGGGCTCGTCGATGCCAATGCGCTGCAGCGCGACGCCCAACTTGCCGCCCAACTCAGGCCTTACATGGGCTCGCAGCCGACGATCATCCGCCGTGCGCTCGACACCCTGGGCGATATCACCGGCTACACGTTCATGGACATCGGTTGCGGCAAAGGCCGGCCGATGATCGTCGCCTCCGAATACCCATTCTCCCTGGCGCTCGGCTACGACATCAGCGCGGACCTCGTGAGAACGGCAAACGCGAACGCGACCGTCATGGCGCGGCGCTTTCCGCAACGGCCGCCCATTCGCGCATTGCACGCCAATGTCGCCGATTTGAAGGTGCCGTCGGGCAATGTGGTCGTGTTTCTGTTCAATCCATTCGGGCCCGAGTTGATGGCGTCGTTGCTGGAGAAGCTCGAAGCGGGCCTCGCGAGCGGTACCATCCAGCATCTTTTCATCGTCTACGATAACCCTGTGTGCGGCGAAGTCTTCGACGGCTCCCCGCATTTGAAGCGCTGGTTCGCCGGCGTATTTCCGTACGATCACGGCGAAGTCGGCTTCGGGCCTGAGGACCACGAGAACGTCGTCGTCTGGCAAAGCGTGCGCGGCGCGCGCCCTGACACATTCGCGGACCGCAATCGCCGCATTACGACTAAAGACCGCCTCAGCACTTCCATTGAAGGCTGAATCACAAGCACCACGAATTCTTCAGGAGACGCAAGTGCCGACCTCCGTCGTGGCGATATACGATTCGTCGCCGGCTGCTTCCTTCCGGTACGCGTTGCGCACGTGCGAGACCGTCGATGCGTTTCGTGCATTCGAGCCGCAATGGCGTGCGCTTTTAACGGGATCCGAGGCGTATTCGCCTTTCATCAGCTTTGCCTACTGCGAGGCTGCCGTGGCGGCCGCGCTCAAGAGCGGCGCGAAGGTCGAAATCGCGACAGTGCACGACGCGCGTGACCTTCTGGCGCTATGGCCCGTTGTCATCACGCGCGAAGGCGCGTGGCGATCGGCCCGGGCGCTGGGCTGCGGATGCGGCGAGGAATACGGCGGCCCGCTGATCGCCGACACCCGCCGCGCGGAACTTTACGATGCGGCAGTCCAGGCAGTCTTGCGGATTCACGCCGACGTACTCCACATTCCGATGCTGGAAAACGGCAGCGCGCTGCAACATGCGCTCGACGCCGCGCCGCAGTCATGGGTGCAGCGCGCGCTGCCGCAGCGCTGGCGTGTGATGCCCGGCTATTCGATCAACCTGCGCGCCGCGGCCACATGGAATGACTTCCTCGCAACACGGCATTCGACGTTGCGCAGCGCGCTGCGTTCGAGCGCGAAGCGGTTGCGGCGCGAAGGCGAAGTGAGTTTTGGGTGGTGCAACAGCGCCGAGGACACCGAACGCGTATTGAGGTGGCTATTCGCCAACAAACGCCAATGGGCGCTCAAGCGTGGAATCGAATCGCCCTATTTGATGAACGACAGCGTACGCGACTTCTTCATCGACCTTGCGAAGCGAACCGACCTGGCCAGCCTGCCGCTCGTCGCCTATGTGCAGGTCAACGGGCAGCCGGTGGCGGCATCGGTCAATCTCGTCGGCACGCGCAGCGTCGAGTATTTGATCACCACCTACGACGAGGACTTCAGCGTGTTCTCGGTGGGGAACCTGCTGATCGAATACATCGCGCAATGGGCTCAAGAGCATGGCCGCGACTTCGACTTTCGGCCGCTGCACGGCGACTACAAGGTGCGCTGGGCGGATCGTGAGACAAAGCACGAATCGCGCATCGTCGTGCTCAATGCGCGCGGGCGGCTCATCGAGTTGGCGCTCTCATGGGCACAGGTCAGGCGCGTTTATCGAAAAGTCACGTCGCTTGTCCTGGCCCGCCTGAAATGAGCGAATTGCGTGCATCGGCACCATAGGCACCGCTCACTGCCTCACCACACCGCCCTCCCCGTGCGTTTCGGTTTGTGGCGATTCGTCGAGCGTTTCGAGCGCCGGGTTGTGGTGGAGGACGAGTGCCGCGCCCGCGCCCACGAGGCCGGCTCCCGCAAGACATAGCAGGCCCGCGCCGAAGCCGCCCGTGCTGTCCTTGATCCAGCCCATCGCGTAGGGGCCGAAAAAGCCCGCCAGATTGCCGAGCGAATTGACGGCGGCAATGCCGCCGGCCGCGGCCGCGCCCGAAAGGAACGCGGCCGGCAGCGTCCAGATCACCGGCAGGCAACCGAAAATGCCGAAACCCGCGATGGAAAGCGCCAGCATCTTGAGCACCGGATTATCGAGTCCAGCCGCAGCCGCGATACCGGCGGCCGCAACGGCCAGCGCAAATGCGACGTGGCGCTTGCGCTCCAGACGGCGGTCGGAATGCCGACCCCATAGCACCATCGAAACGACGCCCACCGCGTAGGGCAGCGCAGTGACGAAGCCTGTTTGCACGTTCGTGAGCCCGAACGCCTTGACGATCTGCGGCAGAAAGAAACTGAGACCGTAATTGGTTGCATTCGCACCGAAATAGATCAGCGCCACCGCCAGCACGCGCGGATTGATCAGCGCCTCCAGCACACTGAACGTGCGCACCTTCTCCCGATGACGGCGCTCCTGCGCCTGGCGGTCGACGAGCCAGCGGCGCTCGTCGTCGGCGAGCCAGCTGGCATCGGCGGGTTTGTCGGTCAGATAAAACAGCACGCACACCGAGAGCACGAGCGCGGGTATTGCCTCGATCAGGTAGACCCACTGCCAGCCCGCAAGCCCCCCTCTGCCGTCCAGCGAAAGCAGCGAGCCGGAAACCGGGCCGCCGATTACCGTCGACAAAGGAATGGCCGCCATGAAATAGCCCACCACGCGCGCGCGGTATTTGGCGGGAAACCAGAGCGTCAGCAGAAAAATGATGCCGGGGAAGAAACCCGCCTCGGCGATGCCCAGCAAAATACGCAGTCCATAGAATACGTGCGCGTTCGACATGCCGGTGATGCGGGCAAGGTCCGGAATGAACGCCATCGCACCCGCGATAATGCCCCACGTGAACATGATGCGCGCGATCCAGCGCCTTGCGCCGAACCGTTCGAGCAGCAAATTCGAAGGCACCTCGAAGAAGAAATACGCAATGAAGAAGATCCCTGCGCCAAAGCCGAACGCGCTCGCGGAGAGATCGAGTGCCTTGTTCATCTGCAGTGCCGCAAAGCCGACGTTGACCCGATCGAGATACGCCACGAAGTAGCAAACGATCAGGAACGGCACGAGCCTTGCCGTCACGCGCGCCATGGTGCGGGTTTCAAGCTCCATATCTGTCTCCTTCGAGGCCGGCTGTCCGGCGCGGTGCGCCAGTTGCAGGCCGGACCTTTCGTCCGTTTGGTATCGTTAAAGACTAGTCGCTCGCGGCGCGATACGAAAGGACGGTTCACATGGTGGGATATGGGCCGAAAGCGGAATTAAGGCGCCATTAAAGCTTCGGACACGAAAGCACTTGCAATGGCTGCGTGGCAACGCCGGGCTGGGCGCCACCGGCCGGTGTGCCCTGCGGCGGCGTCGAGACGAGACGCACGCTGTCTGGACCCGCGTTGGCGAGCGCGTACTTCTCCTCGCTGCCTTCGGGTTGCCAGTACGCGCGAAATACGGATCCATCGCTGAAAACGAGCAGCGTGCCGTGCGTGGCCTGCCCTGCGGAAACGAAATCGACCGGTTCGCCGGTGCGCAATGCGAAGCCGCCGGCGGCGTTTGTCCCCACGAGCTTGCCGCACGGCGGCGAGGCGTCGGGGGTGGGAGTGGGATCTGCGCCATGCGCTGGCTGGGTCGCGAGCAACGCCACGCCGAGACACGACGACAACGCGAGCGTAAGAACCGTTTTCACGCGCAACCTCATGAACTCGTCTTCGGTCGCTGCGAAGCGCGCAATCGGCATTCCCGCGCGTGGAGGGCATGAACAGCCGCCCGGCGGGGATAGCAAGCCTTAAAAGCCGCCGGAGCCCTTGCCGAGGGTGTCGATATCGATCTCGAGGGCGCGGCAGACGTCGCGCACGAACTCATCCATGGCAGCCGTGCACTCGGGGCTCCCCGCCGGGAAGTCCTCGGGATTCTTCTTGCCCTGCGCACGGCGGATGATGCGAATGCTCGCCTCGAGCGCGCGCGCCTCAGCCCAGATGGGAAGTTTGTCGGGATAGTCAGGATGTTTGCGCGCCATGACTGGTATTTCGGCAACGGCTACGCGAACTTTAGGCCGGAGCAGCGAGCACACGGCGGCACGCGAATGCATGCCAACCGATCAACACGGATCCCCGTCAGCGGGACATCCACATAGTTGAGGAAGCCAAACGTTTGCGCCGGCATCATTCCGTTGAGACTGGCCGCACTGCTGTTGGCAAGCCCCCCTTTATCCGATGCGCATCATCAAGCGTGCCGCTGAAATTCGGCAATGGCCCGCCACATAGCGACCGGGCTCGAATACATGGGGAAATGCCCGCAATCCGCAATTTCGGCCAACACCACGCCCTGCTCGCGAATGTGATCGAGGTACGAAAGCGAAGCGTTCTGCTCCCCGTACATGAACATCCGCGGAAACGGCAAACCGAGGAATTTCTGCATCAAGTCGCCGTTATCGGAGAGATCGACCATCGACCGGAAAATCGGCCCCACTGCCTCGGCCCTGACCTTGTAGCGCAAACTCGCAGCATAGAGCGCACTCGCATAAGCCGGAGCATGGCGCGTGCGCTCTATGAAATCGCTGAAAAAGCGCTCGGCGTCCGCGCGCGGATAGTCCACGATCTGCCTGCTGAGAAAGCAGTCCTCGGGGGCGATATTGCCTTCGATATCCACGAAGCTGAGCACGCGCTCCGGGTGCCGGTGGGCGAGCATGAGCGCGGTCAGGCCGCCCATGGAGTGTCCGACCAGATGGAAGCGACTAAAACCGACCCGTTCCAGCACCGCGAGCGCGGTATCGACGAGAAACGGAATGTCGATTTTCGAAAGATCGGCACACTGCGTTTCGCCGCAGCCCGGGGCGTCGTACGCGACAAACGGGTGCCCCTCGAACGCCGCGTAACGCACGATATCCGCGTAGTCCTCTTTCGTGGACCCGAACCCGTGAAGGAACACGATGGGAGCCTTATCGCCCTCGCGATGAATGGCGGAGATTTCGAGCGCCGTGCCGTCCACATCGAACGACAACGCCGAATGGGTAAATTCCTGAGGCATCGTGGTCACTCCGCAAGCGTGTGGCAGAAATTCTGGATGGCAGCGCAAGCATGCCGCAACGACACATCGTCCAGCGCATAGGCAATACGAATATAGGGGCCCAGTCCGAACGCGCTGCCGTGCACCGTGGCGACACCGGTTTCGTCGAGCAACGCACTGGAAACTGCTTCGTCATCCTTGAGATATGTGCCGCCTCGCGTCGTCTTGCCGATCAGGTCATCGCACGAGGCAAAGGCGTAGAACGCGCCTTGCGGCGTCTCGCAGCGCATGCCCGGCGCCTTGTTCAGTTGATCGACCACGAGATCGCGCCTTTGCTGAAATACCCTGCGCGAGCGCTCGACGAAATCCTGCGGCCCGCTTAGCGCAGCCAGCGCGGCATGCTGCGAAATGGTCGATGCGCCGGACGTTTGCTGGCCCTGCAGTTTTTCCATCGCGTCGATCAGCCAGCGTGGACCGGTACAGAAGCCGATGCGCCAGCCCGTCATCGCATACGCCTTCGATACGCCGTTCATCGTCAGCACGCGCTCACGCAACCGGGCTTCGACCTGGGCAACCGTAAAAAATTCGAGGCCGTCGAAAATCAAATGCTCATAGATATCGTCGGAAAGTACGAGCACCTGCGGATGGGCGAGCAGCACTTGCGCAAGCTGCTGCAACTCAGCACGGCTGTAGACCGCACCGGTCGGATTGGATGGCGAATTCAGAATCAGCCAGCGTGTGCGCGGCGTAATCGCGGCGTGCAGCGCATCGGCGGTCAGCTTGAAGCCACTTTGTGCGCCGCACGGCACGATTACCGCGCGGGCGCCGCACAACTGCACGATCTCGGGGTAGCTCACCCAATACGGCGCGGGGACGATAACCTCGTCGCCCTCATTGAGCGTCGCGGCGAGTGCATTGAAGATCACCTGCTTTCCGCCGCTGCATACGAGCGTATCGCGCCAGTCCACGTCGAGCCGGTTTTCACGCTGAAACTTGCCGGCGATGGCTTCACGCAACGCCCGCAGCCCTGCGACTTGCGTATAGCGCGTATGGCCGGCTCGAATGGCGGCGATGCCGGCTTCGCACACGTGCTGGGGGGTGTCGAAATCCGGCTCGCCCGCGCTGAGCGAAATGACGGCCGCGCCGCTCGCGCGCCGCGCGGCCACACGGTCCATGACCTTGTACGTGGCCGAAGGCTTCGCTGCCGCGAGGAAGCGGTTCAGTGGGGGGAGTTTTGTGTCGCTCATCGAACCGCGATCGCCTCGAATTCCTTGTCGTGCATGACGTCCGCAACCGGGCGCCCTGCGCGCACGGCCGCCACCATACCGTCTTGACGGCGCGCGATCCGCTCACCGAGCGCCAGCACCGCTTCTATGTGGCCTTCGGAAACGAACACCGTGCCGCATCGATCCGCGATCACATAGTCGTTTTCGTGCACGGTGACGCCCGCCATTTGCACCGGCTCGCCCGAGTCGATCTGGACCACGCGATTGCGCGCGCTGATCATCGTGACGCCCCGGCCGTAGACCGGGTAGCCGATCGCCTCGCTGCCTTCGATATCGCGGCTCATGCCGTCGATGACGGAGCCGCGAATCCGCTTCGTCGTGGCGGCATTGGCAAGGATGTCGCCCCAGCAGGAAACGCCCTCCACGCCGCCCGCGATCACCAGCACGCGATCGTTCGTCGTGACCGCGTCGACGACGGGAGAAATAAGGTGCACGCCGGGCTCGGTATCTTGCTTCGGCCCGAGCAAGACGGTGCTGGCGCGGCCGACGATCTTCGGGCAGTCCCAAAGCGGACGCAGGCCATAAGTCGCGCCGCGCAGACCGAGAAAGTCGAGCGCATCGGAAACCGTGTTGGTGTCCAGTGATGCAAGTCGATCGAGGAAGGAAGGCGTGGTCATCACACTCGGCTCCGTTGGAAAGTGCAGTAATCCTCGCGTCGATAGTCTGATATGTAAATTTCCCATTTCGTATCTCGGTGATACGATTTCCGGAACAGCAATCGGCCACCGGAAAATACGACCACCATGAACAATACGATCGACTTCAGGCTGATACGGCAGCTATGGATGTTCCTCGCAGTCGCCGAGGAACAGCATTTCGGACGCGCAGCCCAACGCCTGAACATGTCACAGCCGCCGCTCACGGAACAGATCAAGGTGCTCGAGCAATCGCTCAAGCTGGAACTGTTCTACCGCTCCCGTCAGGGCACACAACTCAGCCCGGCCGGCGCCGCGATACTGCCGGCCGTTCGGCAATTCGCCGGGCAGGTCGAACGGCTGGAGCGCGTCGTGCGCGAAGTCGCCGCCGGTCAGTCGGGTGTGTTGCACGTCGGGGCCATCACCTCCGCAATGCTCGAAACGGTGCCACCCGTGCTGGATGCGCTCAAACGCGCTCACCCGCAACTGACCGTGCTCGTCAAGGAAATCGATAGCGTCGACGCCATTCACATGCTCGAAGCCGGCGAACTCGATCTCGCGTTCGTGCGCATCGACGGCGAGGTGGGAAGCGGCATCGCCACGATGCCGCTGGCCGAGGACCGGCTGGCTGTGGCGCTGCCGAAGGACCATCCCCTGGCCGCCCTGCCCCGCGTGCGGCTGCAAGCGCTCGCCGGCGAGCAACTGGTGATGTCGTCACGACAGGTCAGCCCGGTTTATTTCGATTTCCTGACTTCCGTTTGCCGCTCGCACGGCCTGACGCCGCACGTCACGCACGAAGTGCGCACGGTCACTTCGCAAATTGCCTATGTCGGCTGCGGCCAGGGCGTGGCGCTCGTCCCGTCGTCGATGCGCAGGCTCGCGCCCGGTAATGTGGTCGTACGGCCGTTGAAAGAAAAAATTTCGGTGGTCACGGCGGCACTGCTTTGGAACACGCATCGTCACCACCCGATGGTCGATGAAGTCGTCGCATCGTTGAAGAAACGAAAGGCGCGAACACCGACAGACACGTTGAAAGCCTGATGAAAAATAGGGACCGCGACGACGACAATAATGAAAAGCGCGCGGTTTCCTCCAGAAATAATGCGAGCGGTCGTAAACGAAGCTATTCCATTTCATTCCCGGCAGTTGCGACGGGACGGCATCGACTCGCAAGACAATGTTCAATGTTGTGGCCCAGTATTGGGGAACGATTCGGCGCACTTTCATCGCCGGAAACAGCACGGCACTGAAGCTGGCGCAGTTGCGCGTGATGATCTATCAGTTACCCATGATGTATGGGCTGCTGGTCGTCAACACGTGGGGCATGGTGCTGCCCCACGAGAACGAGATTCCTGCCTGGCAAGGCGTGATCTGTCCGCTCGTGCTCACGGCATTTTGCTCCGTACGCGTGCTCTCCTGGTTGCGGCTCTCCAGGATCCATGTCAGCGCGGAAGATGCGGCCACGATCCTGCGCAATTCCGGCAGGCTCGCCTGGGTCTTCTCCATCTCGTTCACGGCATGGTCGCTCTCCCTGCTGCCTCATGGCGGCGCGGCGTTCAAGCTTCATGTCGCCTTTTACATGGCCATTACGGTCATCGGCGTCATCTTCTGCCTGATGAACGTCGTCAAGGCAGCGTTCACCGTCACGGCCATCGTCAACGGCGCGCTCGTCATCACGTTCCTGAGTTCGGGAAACGGCGTATTCCAGGCGATCGCAATCGATACGTCACTGGTTTCGCTGGCGATGCTGGTCGTTGCATTCACGCAATTCAAGAATTTTTCGGATCTCGTGGCAACGCAACGCGAAAACAAGCGCCTCGCGAATGTCGACAGCCTCACGAATCTCCCCAACCGGCGGGCCTTTTTCGCCTCGCTCGACAAGCATTTCGATGCCGCCATGGCATCGGGCGGCCAGCTCGCGGTGGGCCTCATCGATCTCGACGGTTTCAAGTCCGTCAACGATATTCACGGCCACTCGCTGGGAGACCACGTGCTGGCCGAAGTCGCGTCGCGCTTCGCCAAAGCGGCGCGCGGCACGATAACCCTCGCGAGGCTGGGCGGCGACGAATTCGGCGTCATTGTCACGGACGACTGCACGGACGCCGGCCTCTCGGAACTCGGTCGCACCATCTGCGATGTGTTTCATTGTCCCGTCCTTGTTGGCGAAATTTCCGTTCGGCTCGGGGCGACGATCGGTTTCTCCACCTATCCGCACATTTCGCGCAACAAGGCGGATCTGTTCGAAACAGCGGATTACGCGCTTTACGAAGGCAAGCGCCGTTCGCGCGGCTCGGTGACCATCTTTTCGGAAACGCACCGCAACGCCATCATTCGCGAGTCGCAGATTGCCCAGGCGCTGCGCTCCCCCGATCTCGCCAGCGAGCTTTACCTCGCTTTCCAGCCGATCTACTCGCTCGACCGCCAGCGCACCGTCGGTTTCGAAGCCCTGGCGCGCTGGCGCAGTGCGTTGCTTGGCACGGTCCCACCCGGCGAATTCATTCCTGCCGCAGAGCGCAACGGGGTCATCAACGGCTTGACCCTCGCGCTGTTTGCCAAGGCCCTGGCCTGCGCGAAGCAATGGCCAGCGCATATCGGCTTGTCCTTCAACCTCTCCGCGCACGATTTCGCCAGCGAGTCCGCGGTGAAAGAGTTGGCGCAGTGCATTGTCAGCAGCGGCATCGACCCGGCCCGGCTCGACTTCGAGATCACCGAAACCGCGATGGCCAAGGACTTCGAGCAGGTCGAGAAAGCGGCCAAGGTACTGCGTGCGCTCGGCTGCGGTTTGTCAGTCGACGATTTCGGCACCGGCTATTCGAGCCTCTCTTACCTGTGCAAGCTTCCACTCACGAGTCTGAAGATCGACAGGATGTTCGTGAGCGGTCTCAAGGAGCGCACGACGGCATTCACCGTGGTTCGGACGCTGCTCAATCTCAGCCGGCAGATGTCACTCGACTGCATCGTCGAAGGGGTGGAAACGGCGGCCGAACTGCAAACGGTCGCGGCGCTCGGGGCGACACTCATTCAGGGCTACTATTGTTCCCGCCCGATGGAGGCGTCGGCAGTGGCGGCTTATCTGGAGCGCGAGAATGAGGGCGAAGCGGTGCCTCAGTGAGCGAAGGGCTGACGAGTAGTCCGCATACCAGAATGGCTGCTGAACTGGTTATGCGGCTGCGCCCGGCCTACGATGTGCCGAACTATCACGGAGCCCATCATGAAGCGCTTTCACATCGCACTGGCCGTTTCGGACCTCGAAGCGTCGATCGCAGACTATAGCCAGCGGCTCGGACAGCCACCGTCAGCCGTCGTGCCAGGCCAGTACGCGATGTGGCGCACCGACCTCCTCAACTTTTCGATCAACGAGAAGCCGGCGCAAGCGGGAATGCTGCGCCATGTCGGATTCGAAGACGACGCGGCAACCGGCTATTCGAGCAGTGTCGATGTGAACGGCCTCGAATGGGAGTTGTTTTCGGCAGCCGAGCAAGACGAGCGCATCGTCAATGCTTACGGGGTGCCAGTCAAGTCATGACGAGTGCGCATCGCTCAGCCGGTTAAAGCGCCCAGGCAGCGGCCACACGAACGCGCCTGGCCCAGCCGCAGGCGCCCGGCGCTCACGGTCACCTCATTGCCGCAATCGCACCGGCAAACCCACATGCCGTCGCCCGCATAGCGATCCGTCGTGAGCTGGCCGAACACCTCGCCGCCCTTCAGCGCAGGCGAGCCCGGCCGCGAGCGCCACACGCGGCGCTGCTCACGGCAACCGCAATCGCGCGTTTGGCCGCCCTCCACGGCAGCCAGCGCGACCGTGACGTGGGCGCCGCACCGGCACCGCCAGAGCCACACGCCGGCGCCGCGATATTGCAGCGCGACGAGATCGCCGAAGGCGCGTCCGGAAACGTCGCGATACGGCGGAAAGGGCCATTCAGGCGGCAAGGGGGGACGAATACGCTGGTTCACGACAGGTAGATGGGATTCGGCGTCCTGGTCTCAAGGGTATCCGGCCGTCTTCGCTATGCGGGCGCGCGGCCCGGCAAAGAGGGGCGGATCATCCCGCACGGTCGGCGGGTCGCCGACTCGTTACGGGTTATCTGAGTATTTTGGCATCTCACGTCACGAATGATAAATCGTGAACGTCCAGGCAGTTGGGGTGGACGCTGGTGGACCCGGCCAGGTTGGACCCGGCCAGGCCCGGACTATGCGCCTCATCAGCGTCAACGCAGACAGACAGACATCCGGCCTGATCTGATGAGCCAGGAGCAAAGTGATGCTTACCTTACCGATCTTTCTAATAGCTTTCTTCGCGATCATCGTGGCGATGCACCGCGGCGTGACCCGGAAGGCAGACACGAAACTCCGCGAGCAATTCGACGCGCAAGGCAGAGGCGCAGAGGTGTCGCGCGAGTTGATGCGCAATTCGGGCTATAGCGTCTGAGTTTCTGACTACGCCGAAGCGAACTGAACCGCATCGGTACTGAATACGGCCCGAACCAGTTTCGTCGACCCGGGCGACTCGAACCACGCACAGGAAAGCTGCGGACCGAATGCCGTCGGGACGACCTGGTTCACCGTCATCAACGGGCCGCCTGAACACAGGCGCACCGTCCTGCCTTTGAATCGCGCAGCGACCGAACTCAATGTTTCGGAACGCAAATCCCTGTGGATCGCACAAACTGCGGACATGTTTCCTCCCGGATTCCCGCGGCTCGCTGACGAAGCGCCCCCGCTTTCGACAACGTCTGGAACCCGTATATTCGCCCGTGTCCGCATGCGCCGAATATAAAGTTTTCGCCTTCATATCGGAACAAATTCGACATCGAACGTCATTCCTGGACATCCCGTTCGCACGATGCACTGCGGGCCAGCAAAGGGGCATCCGCCGAATCTCTCCGCAGCCTTCGGCGCTCCAGCGCGTTGCGCAACTGGCCCAGGAACAGCGTGCTGACAATCAGGGCGAGATAGAGCGTGACGAGATCGTGACGTGCGCCGTTGAGGGCGGACTGATGGACGACCAGTGCGGCATCGACAGGCGGAAGCACGCGACCCGCCCCCCCGACGGCTCGCATCATGTGGATGAAGCCCGCTGCGGAAAGCAGCGGCAACAACACGACGAAGATCAGCAGCGCCAGCCGCATGCGACGCGCCCACGCATAGTGTCGCAACCGGAACCACAGCCCGAGGCATCCGTGTATCCAGCCGGGCGCCAGCAGCGCGAGTTGCAGGCCCTGCGTGCCGCTCGTGAGCAGCACGACGATGACGCGCTCGTAGGTGGGTTCGAAACCATAGAGCGAGGACGCAAGCCGGGTCGTCACTGCGTGGCGGATCAGCAGAAGCGGCAGACTGAGCCCTGCCCACAGACGGAGCCATTCCGCGGGCGGCAACGCCCAGTGGCGCCGCCCGTAAATCGTGTTCAACGCCAGCACGAAATGCACCGATGCGGCGCCATACAGCGCGATCGTTCCAGGCGTGCTGCGCCAAAGCCGCAGCGCGAGTACGAGACCGCGCCCGGCAAGCTCGAGCGACCAGACGCCGAGCGCGTGATTGACCAGATGCAGAAAGAGATAAGTCAGCATCACGAGGCCCGACACGAGTTGAAGCCGGCGCAGAAAGAAGTGCACGTTGTCTCTCACTGCGCTGGCGCTGCGACGGGTCATGCCGACGATGTCCATTCCTGGTTCCGCCATTTCGTGTGTCACGCCTGCCATACCGTGAACCCACGCCAGTTATTCCCGCGCTCGACTCACGAAAAAATTCGGGAATAAAACTTCAGCGCTCGCGGTATTGCACGTGAAGCCCGCCCTGGAGGCGCTCCGTACTGCGCCGGCGGTCGACTTCCTAAAACCAGTCGAGAGGACATCATGTCGTCAGATCTTCCTTCCCAACCGTCACGCCGCAACGCCCTGAAATGCCTCGCCTTTGGTGGCGCCGGCACCGTGTTCGTTCTGGCCGGGGGCGTCCTCACGCCCGTGGAGCTGGCACTGGCGGCGAGCAGCAAAGAAAACGCCGGCGTTCCGCTCTTTTTGCAGATCAGCGACTCGCATATTGGCTTCAACAAGGAAGCCAATCCCGACGTCGCGGGCACGCTCAAACAGACGATTGACTATGTCAACGCCATGCCGGTCAAACCCGCTCTGGCGATTCACACGGGCGATATCACCCATCTCTCCAAACCTGAGGAATTCGATCTGGCGGCGCAATTGCTCTCCGGTCTCAGCATTACGGAGTTGCACACCACGCCCGGCGAACACGATGTGACGGATGGACCGCAGGGCGAATACTTCAAGCGTTTCGGCAAGGCATCGGACAACCGCGGCTACTACAGCTTCGACCACAATGGCGTGCACTTCATCGCGCTCGTCAACGTCATGCATTTCAAGCCAAACGGGCTGGGTAACCTGGGCGAGGACCAACTCGCCTGGCTCGAAAACGACTTGAAGGGCCGCACGTCGAGCACGCCGATCGTGGTGTTTACGCACATGCCAATGTGGACGATCTACGAACCATGGGGCTGGGGTACTGGCGATGCGGGCCAGGCAATGGATTACCTAAAGCGCTTCGGCTCGGTGACCGTGCTCAACGGCCATATTCATCAGATCGTTTCCAAGGTGGAGGGCAATATCACGTTCCACACGGCGCGCTCGACCGCCTATCCGCAACCGACGGCCGGCGATGGACCCGGACCCGGGCCGCTCAAGGTGGCAAGCGATCAGCTACCGAAGATGCTTGGCGTAACCAGTATCCGGATCACGCGCCACCCCCTCGCGGCGACGCTTTCCGACACGTCCCTCGCCTGACCTTGCGTCTCGCTCACTGAACAAGGATCCGAGCCATGCTCTCCATTCACTTTCGTCGCGCGTTCGCCCTCTTCTACGGGATCGGGATGCTCATGGCGGGGGCCTCCCTTGGCGTGCCTGCCGCGCAGGCGCAGGAGCCCAATGAGATCGACATCAAGAATTTCATGTTTTCGCCGATGGCGCTCACCGTGAAAGCGGGCACCACGGTCACCTGGAAAAATATGGATGGCGAACCGCATACGGTCGTCAACGATGCAGGCGTATTTCACTCCGCCGCGCTCGACCAGAACGACACGTACCAGTTCAAGTTCGACAAGCCGGGGGTATATAAAGTGTTTTGCGGCATCCACCCGTATATGAAGGCGACCATTACGGTGCAGTAGAAACCCAGGCACTGATACGGAGCGTCGTCGCGCGCGTGTGCAACTCACTTGCACTGCGCGACGACGCCTGGTCGCGGCTCAAGGATTCGGCAGCAGGGTCGGAGAAATCTGCGCCGCATTGCTGATGAAGACGTTCGTCGCATCGTCCTGCAGCAAGTAGCCTTGTTTGACGAGTGCGTTCGCCGCCTTCGCAACCGCCGCCTGATAGCGCGAGCGGCTGCCGCCATAGAGCGTGTTCAGCGTGGTGCGGCTATCGAAGCCTCCCGACTGCGCGGACGCGCTCACCGCGAAGGGAATCGCCGCGCCGTTGGAGATGCAGCCTTCGCCGATCGCATGGCCCGCACCGCGATAGTTCCACCCGGTGTAGGTCGCGAGCGGCACGCTCACGTCCGGCACGAGCACGCCCGTGGTTTCGTTGCCGTTAGCGTCGACCTTGGGCACAAGTATCGTGTAGGGCTGCGCAGTGTTCACAACTGGCACGGCCTTGCTGTAGTCGGTCACGAAGACCTGATTGTATTCGCCGTTGAAGGTGAGACTGAGCGCTGTCGGCGTTGCGGCAGGACCGCTCGGCACGGTCACGCTCTCGAGGTTAGGAAAGCCTGTCGCCGCTTGCGTCGGCGCGACCAGATTGCCCGATGCCACGGTCGGATATTGCGAGGCGGGCGGCTCCGTGCCCTTGCCGGCCCACGCGACGAGCGCGGGAATCAACGCGCGCTCGACGGGCGCTTCCTCCACGGGCGAGCCCGGCAACTGACACAGACTGCCTATGGCCGGCACCGTGAAGTTACCCGTGGTCACGCCGCTGCCACCGCCGTGCTGCGTGCCAGGCACGAGGTAGTAGCGCACGTTCGGCGGCAAATGGACGTCATTGCCCCGTCCGTCCGTGACGACCAGCGACGCGGCCCCGCCCCACCATTCAAACGCACCGTCGAGTTGCATGATCTTCGGACACGTACCGGAGGCCTCGCAACGCTTCAGCAGTCCATCGGTTGCACCGCTGACCGGATCGGTGGTGACCGCGTAGGTAAAGGGGAACTGGAAACCCGGCATGAAGTGATCCTCATGCTGTTTCGACCACCGTCCCGGCTGTGCGAACGCAGCGTTGGTCCACGTGCGGCGTGCAGCGGAAATGATCGGGAATAGTCCGTCGAAGACGATCCTTCCGCGCTTGTCCTCGTTGAATCCCTGATAGAGGAAGTCCTTGATGAAGCGGCCCGACTGCGAAATGCCTTCGCCGATCGCGACGTCGAAGTTCTCATCTCTGGAGCATCGCGACGCTGCACAGGCCGCATCCTTCAGATCGTTGAGCGGATTCTGTACGCCTCGCGCATCGGACCTGTCGTAGCGCAGCCATGAAACGAGATCGCGCAACGCCGCAAAGCCGATACCGTCAATGGTCGGCGCCGCGGCCTTATAGACGAAGCTGTAAATCGTCCCGGCATCGGGCGCGACGGTCCTGCCGTTGGGACCCGGCACCGACGCGGGCGGCGTGAACTTGACCGAATAGTTGCCTTCATAGACATTGTTCGGCGTACTGATATAGCTCCACGAAGTCACCTTCGTTGACGGCGCGGTATAGGTTTGCACGCCGCCCGGAATGCTGCCGTATGCCGACAGCCACGATTGCCGTGCGGTGAAGGTAACGCTGCCCGTGTCGTTGAGATTGGCGGGCGGGTACGTGAGGGGAATCGTCGTCGGATCGCCTCCCGCGTAGTCGGGAATGAACTCTTCGCGCG
Source organism: Paraburkholderia guartelaensis (assembly GCF_004353905.1). Lineage (GTDB taxonomy): Bacteria > Pseudomonadota > Gammaproteobacteria > Burkholderiales > Burkholderiaceae > Paraburkholderia > Paraburkholderia guartelaensis. The sequence continues at coordinate 47,144 of NZ_SMOD01000050.1, forward strand.
ACAGCGCCGTCACCGGCGACCCGTCCTTGTTGGTCGCCACAGGGAATTTCGTGCCGACCAGACCCGTGCCGGCCAGCGTGCTCGTGCCGTTGAGCGGAATGTCGCCTTGCCAGCCGCTCCAGAGAATCGTATAGCCATGGCGCAGCAACGATGGGAACGTGGACGGCGGCGGTGCGCCGGTATCGAGCGCGCCGCCACCGATGAACGACCCATCGGCGAGCTTGTTGCCGCGATTCACAACGTCGTAGAAGAGCACACGCGTAGCGTTCGCCGCGCTCTGCGGACGCAGGATCACGACATCGGTCCAATAGTCGACGTAGCCATCGACTCCGATAGGTGCGTTCCTGATATTGACGATGCCCGCGTTGAGCGGGGAGCGCGGGTCGAGAGCGCCATGCACGACGGCGGTGATGACCTCATATGGCCCAGGCGCACCCGCGGGCGTCGCACCGCCAAACGCCGGTGCGGAAGAAATGATCTGAAAGCTCTTGATGAAACCCGCGCCCCGTTGGCCAGCTTGAGGGCCGTGCGGATCGCCGTGTGCGATGCCGCCGACGAACATTCCACTCGCACCGAAAATCAGTAGCATTCCTATATTTCGAGTCTTCATCATAGAATCTCCTAACCGTGGCGAACGTGGCAGAAGCGGAGCCTCGCGCTGCGTCCTTTGAAGAACGGCGAGCCCGAGAGATGCAAGGCTTTCACGCGGATTGGTCAGCATCGCGCAACGCATGCTGGACCGACACACGGAAGTAGGCGTGGCTGAAGTCGGATGTTTACAATTGGCCGAAATAGTTCGTTAAATTTTGTGCGGCCTTGTGTATTTATAATTCGCGCAAACACGATTCCAACTGTCGTTTACGCGTACGCTGCACCCGCTTGCGCGGGCTTCGCAAGTCAGCGTTTCGTGATGTCGTCGCCGGGCGAGTCCTTGTGGACGACCTCGACGTCGACGGTCCGTCCGTCATCGTCGAACTCGCGCGCTTGCCGGCGCAACGCGCGGATCCTCCACCAGAGATAGCCGGCAACAATTACCCCCACTGCGAACAGCACGGCAAGCAGCACCACCGACAGCATCGCTGCCGCCACCAGCACGATTGTGCTCACGACGACGGCAGACAGCCGGCCGAACCATCCATATTCGCCGATCCGGATCCCTTTCTCGAATGTCGCGCGCCGCGGCGACGGTTTCTCGTTGCCCATCCCTCTTCTCCCTGCCGCCGTCCAGCTGAACCGCTCGCGCGAGCATGGACTTGCCTGTGGACGGCGAACCATCAATTACGCCGACGAATCCCGCGATATGCGTGGCGCATTTGCAGGATCAACATCTTGCTGGCAAACGTGAAGCGTTCCGAAACATCTCCGCCTACGCATGCCGATCGTCGTCGCTCGGTTAACTCAAACTTACCCTTTGCCAACTCGCGCCTGTGTCTATTCTAAAGAAGTAAGGCAAGCCGAATCGAGTCGTTTCCAGTCACAGACGAATGGGACAACCTATCATGGCTGACACGAGCTACACGGCACGCAAGTCCGTCGCCGACATAGTGGGAAGCGCCGAAGCCGAAGGCGTTCGAACTCTGTCGAAGACCCTGGGGGCGCCCAGCATCACGGCGATGGGCATCGGCGCCATTATCGGCGCGGGTATTTTCGTCCTCACTGGCACGGCGGCGGCACAATTTGCCGGACCGGGCATCATCCTGTCGTTCGTGCTGGGCGGAATTGCGTGTGCGTTTGTCGGCCTTTGCTACTCGGAACTGGCCGCCATGCTCCCCGTATGCGGCAGCACTTACACGTATACGTATGCGACGCTCGGCGAAGTGTTTGCCTGGATCATCGGCTGGGACCTGATTCTCGAGTACGCCATGGGCGCCGCGACGGTCGCAGTCGGTTGGTCAGGGTATATCGTCAGCCTGTTGCGTAACGTCGGGATCAACATTCCGCCCACGCTCGCTGCCGCACCCGGCACAACAGTCCAGCTGGCTGACGGCACGACTGCCACCGGCACGATCAATCTGCCCGCCGTGCTGATCATCGCTATTCTCACGACGATGCTGGTGCTCGGCACGCGAGAGTCGGCGCGCGTGAACAACGTGATGGTCGTCATCAAGCTGGCGGTCGTGGCGGCCTTCATCGCCATCGGCGCGTTCTTCGTGCATCCCGCCAACTGGCATCCATTCGTGCCCCCCAACACCGGCGCGTTCGGCAGCTTCGGGGCGAGCGGCATTCTGCGTGGCTCAGCAGTCGTGTTCTTTGCCTTCATCGGCTTCGATGCAGTATCGACCGCCGCTCAGGAGGCGAAACGGCCACAGCGCGACATGCCCATCGGGATCCTCGGATCGCTCATTATCTGCACGGTGCTCTATATCCTGGTGGCCGCCGTGCTCACCGGACTCGTTCCGTACGCACAACTGAACGTTCCCGACCCGATCGCCAAGGGCGTCGACGCCATTGGTTTCACCTGGTTCTCCGTAATCATCAAGATCGGCGCGCTCACCGGGCTGACCACCGTGATACTCGTGCTGCTCTATGGGCAGAGCCGCATCTTCTACACGATGTCGGAGGACAGGCTGCTTCCCCATCTGTTCTCCACCGTCCATCCGCGCCTGCACACGCCGCATCGAAGCCAGATCATGATCGGCACGGTCGTCGCCATCGTGGCGGCCCTCACGCCGATCGGCGTACTAGGCGAGATGGTCAGCATCGGGACGCTGTTTGCGTTCGTGCTCGTGTGCGGCGCAGTCATGTACCTGCGGCGCAGCGACTCCGACGCGAGCCGCCCATTCCGCGCGCCGGGCGTGCCGATTGTCCCCATTCTCGGCATCGCGTTTTGCGTATTGCTGATGGCGGGGCTGCCGTTCATCACCTGGGTACGGCTGATCGTCTGGCTGTTGATCGGCATGCTGATCTACATGTCTTATGGCCGGCATCATTCGCGACTGCGTCATCCGGAGCGTGAATGAAGGAAACGGCGGGCAACCATGGACGCTCACCACGCACGTTTCGTTCGCCCGGCGCTGGCTGGAATTTGCCTGGCTTCCCTCGCGACGCTTGCCGCTTGCGGCGGAAACTCATGTATCGGCCTCAACGGCTGCGGCGGCACCACCGTGACACCAAACGTCACCATCTCCGGCACGGCCGCCACCGGCACCGCGATCGCCAGCGCGACGGTCAACTTCAGCTGTGCCCAGGGCTCGGGGTCCACCCTGTCCGACGGCGGTGGACACTACACGATCACGTTCGACGCCACGCCTCCTTGCATCCTCACCGCAAGCTCCGGCGGCATGAGCCTGCATTCGCTGGCATTTGCCGGCGGCACATTCAATACGACGCCCGAAACTGAGTTGATGCTCGTCTACCTTGCTTCACAACTCGGCACGAGCGAGAGTGGTTTGATAGCCGGCTTCCCGACCAACTCGCAGTACCAGCAGGTACTGGGAAACGCGGCTGATGTGCAGGCTGCGCAATCGGCGGTCGTCACGAATCTGCAGCAGCACTATGCGGTCACGCTAACGGCACCGGCATTTCTAACGACGTCCTTTACGGTAGGTCAGGCAGGCGTCGACAGCGATCTGGGCACGCTAGCGGCAGCAGGAGCGATCGACGCCAATGGCATGCCCGATCCTGCGGCCGTCTCGCTGCTGTCCGCCGCTGGCGCTGCGCATCCGCTTACCGGGACGTCTGCACCTTCCTCAGGGACTGGTGGTACTGGTTCTGGGAGCGGGACGATGTGACGTGGACTTAACCGCCAGAACATCGAGTGGGCAGCCCGTCACACCCGCTAAACTCACTTGAACGCGGGTGAAATAATCGTCGAAATGAGTTGCGCAACTGCGAGGTGCGTTGCCTCCGGGATACCGTCGACATTGCCGTCGACCACATTCGCCACGGAATTGATGAGACCGATGTCGACGCCTCGCCGCAACAACGCGGCTTCCATCAATGGCGTATGTGCAAGCGACGCCTTCCTGCATCGCGCTGCGTAAGCCCCCGCGATTGCGTAACAACCCCAGTTCGAACATGCGGCAGTGACAAGTACGTCAGTTCCCGTGACTGCGCCAATGCCAGCGCTGCCATCGGGCCGCTTGTCGCCGAACTTCACGTAGCCCTTGACCGCTTCAGCGACGACGCCCATACCGATTTCGTTGCCGCCATCACCAACCGCAACGGTCGGGACTTTCCGCTCGATGCACTCGTCGAACAGATAGTCGATGCGTGCGCGGCCCATGCCATAGTCGATGCCTCGCATGCTGCAGTAGATGCCATCGACATTACGGCCAACACGCTCAGTCGAAAAGAACAGCCCAGGCTTGTACTTCTCGATGAGCGCAGGCGAAACTGCTTTCGCCTGCGCGTCATCGATCGGGAAGGCTTCGACACAAACGACAGCGAGACTTCCGTCATCGCGTGCAATCTTTGCCTGTTCGTACGGCAGGACGGTCAATCCCGCAGTGGTGAGAATCGCCGCGGTGGTTTCAATCAGCGTCTCCTCCACGAAGGTGATGCACAGCGCGTTCTTAGAAAGCGCCAAAGCACGAACGACCGCGGCAAGGCCGGCAGGACCGTCGTTCTCCCCAATGGAAGGCGAAATCCATGCACGGGACACGGAGCCAGTCGTGACAAATACGTTAGCCTTCTCCGGGATGCCCAAGAGAGCATCTGCGGCAGCACCGACGAGAGAACTACCCTGGTGCTCACGCGCCGCACGGTACAGGTGCTCCACGCCGCGTCCGCCGAGGTCTAGAGAGACCAGCGCGTCGAGCCGGTCGTCGATCTGACTGAATTCTTTATTTGCCATTTTTCACTTACCGAGAATCAGTTGCGCGATTGCATCGCGGTCGTGAATTACCGCCGCGACCTTGTCGAGTGCCCGCATCACTGCGGAAACGACAGCATCGAATCCGCCCGTCCGTCCGAGAGCGTCCAGCGTCGGCTTGAGGCGCAACGAAACGCGAGCACCCGGTTGACCATGCGTATTGACAGTGAGGATGCCGTGGTCTTCCAGGAGGACCATGCCGAGTGCCGAGGTCGCCTCACAGGGGACGACGGCAGGCTGCTCGCTCTCGCGTCCAGCAATCTTGAGGAGGACCCGAAGCACAGCATCTTCTTCGACCATCGGCCCAAGGTCGCTGCGCTGCACGAGGTCGGCGCCCATCTTCTGGGCGAGCGCGTCAGCCAGCTTCTGGCCTGCAGCGGACTCCTGACGCAGGTCTTCCGGCTGATACTTCTGCAAGGAGCGCAGTACCGCAGCAGTGATGGGGGCACGCGCTTCCATTCCGAATTCCGCGCCCTTTGCGGCAGCAGCGGTGACGAGTTCCGCACGGCCGACGAGCACGCCCGCTCGCGGCCCGGACAATCCCGCCTTGTCGCAATTCGTCACGGCTATGTCCGCGCCGAGTTGCAGACTCAAGCGGCCATCGTGGAGTACCGTGCGCAGACGCGCACCATAGGCTTCGTCGAGGAAGACCTTCGCGCCTAGCAGGCCGCTGAAATACCGCTTAAACACGTCATCGCGCAGAGCTCGTGAGGCGTTGATAGATGGACCACTACTTGTCCCCTGGAGATCATGCGCGGCGCCGACACATTCACCGAGAGTCTGTTTTCCATGCGCAAGCTGGACGACTTCGTCCCCAAGTCGCATCCGTTGCGTTCGATCCGCGTGATGGCGAATGAAGCGCTGGCGAAGATGGATCGACAGTTCGCCCAGATGTACGAAGCGGACATAAAGGGCGGGCGGCCGAGCATCGCGCCAGAGAAGTTGCTGCGAGCCAT
>NZ_SMOD01000051.1 GCF_004353905.1 Paraburkholderia guartelaensis
CTACCGGTGGCTCGCTCGACACCGGGCCGGCCGCACCGAACACGTCGGCCGCGCGCTCCTGCAACTGCCGCTTCCATTCCGTGATCTGGTTCGGATGCACATCGAACTGCTGCGCCAGTTCGGCGAGCGTGCGCTCGCCCTTGACTGCCGCCAGGGCCACTTTCGCTTTGAACGCCGCTGAGTGCGTGCGTCGGGTTCGTTTCGTCATTTTCTCGGTTCCTTTGCCTGCATTATCGCTGGCTCAGGCCCCGGTCGTTCCACTTATCCCGCTGTCCGATTTTGCGCGGCCACCTCTAACCGATGTGTCGCCGGCTGAATTTGTTCCGTTGCAACTCCCTGCGCCTCTGAGTGCCGCGCCAGCGTCCGGCGCAATCGAGGTGGAAGTACGGTAAGCGTCATTTCGTGGCCGCATGGTGGACAGAGCTGAAGCCGGTGTCCAAAGTGATGCCCACTACTTCAAGTGGTGGGGACTACTGTGGACACTGGTATCATGCCGGTGTGGATGGGCGCTGATCACGGATGGTTGGCACCCTCAATGGGTCGAGGTGCATGCAGAGGAAACGAAACACTGGTCGTTCCGATGTCCATTTGACGTCGCGATTGCTGAGCTTGATCTTAAGTCCGTGAGCGGGGAATCATGAACCCACTTGCAACGCGATGCAATCTCCTGATCGGTATAGAGGTAGCCTTCAGTTGACATCTTCGAACCATTTGCATAACGAATAAGTCCCGCGGCAGGCATGTCATGAGCCAGTTCAACGAAGATTATCCGTTTTTGACTTGGGTTTCGGCCGATATGGTCCGAATTCTGATGTGCCCAACATTGAATGCGAAAAGCCTTGCCGCGATTGAATCGCTGCGCAATGCTTTTCGGAAAGATGACCGCCAGATCCGTGTTCATCACGATTTCCGGCGCGACGACGAAATGCGGCAGCCTGAGCACCACGGAGCGCTTGAAATTCAGCTCGTCGAGCCATTGTTCGACCATGCGATGGCCCGTCGCATTAGTGCTCGCGTAAATGTAGCGCAGGCCCATCAGGTCTTCGCGGGTGGGCTTCGTTTTTCGCAAGGGGTGTCCCGCCCGCACGACACAGACATGCTCGTCGACGAAGAGCGTCTGCGTCGTGCAGTTGCCGTCAAGCCCCGGCACGTAGCCCAGCGCGAGGTCGATTTCGCCCGCACGCATGGCCACGCTCACCGATTCGACTGGCAAGTTGGTCACTTCGATACGAATGCCGCGCGTCTCGCGATCCAGTTTGGCGAGCAGTGGCGGCAGAAAGTAGAACTCCGACATGTCCGACATCGAAATGCGGAATACGCGCTGCGCTGTGGAGGGCTCGAAGTTCGCGAGCTGCTGGACAGCCTCGTTGATCATCGCGAACGCCTGCGCGAGGGGCGGATAGAGGCGGAACGCGGCATCGGTCGGCACCATGCCGTTCGGGGTGCGCGCGAAGAGCGGGTCGTCGAAGAGCGTGCGCAGCCGGCGCAGTGCGTGACTCACGGCAGACTACGTGAGCTCAAGCCGCTCTCCTGCTGCAGTCAGGCTGCGCAGATCCCAGATGGCGAGGAATACCCGCAACAGGTTCAGGTCGACGCCAGCGAGGTTCGGTTGACTCATGCACTGCGCCTCTAAGTGTGCGCGCGTGGGCCGCGCGCCGGGGCATCACGCTGGCCTGATGCCACTACGGGTCAACGACCGTGCGAATGCCGGTCACGGTGCTGCGAATTTACCGTAAATACTGCGCATTGGGTAATGCGGAGTTGCCCCGCTATAGGGAGGCAACGTCTGAAAGTCACGCCGCATCGCGTCACGCACCGGCGAGGCGAGCGCGTGGGCGAGTGCGTCGGCGTCGTCGAATACGACCTTATTGCGCTGCATGAGCGCGGTACATGCGAACGGCAAAGCGCTGCGGCTTTCCACGGGCGTGTAGATCTCCAGCTCGCGCAACGCCGGTAGCTGCAGCATCAACGGCGGATGGTGCGCCAGATAATGCGTGAGCCACACATTGAAGTCTTCGGTGGGACCTTCATAGGCGACCATGTAGCTGCAACGTTCCATGCCATTATGCAAGGCCGTGCGTTGCGGCGGCGTGAAAGTCTGCACGGCCATGGTCTGCTGCGAAAACGAGTGGGCATCCATCGCGAGCGCCGCGCGTCGCAACGCGCGATCGACCGCGCCGTTTGCCGCGAGCTCGGCTTCGAGCGCGACGAGGTCGCTGAAATACCATTGCAGTATGCATGAAGGCGCCTGCGGGGCCGGGGCGATACGCGGATCGACCGCCTTTGCGATCGGCAGGTGCGCGACCAGCTCGCAAAGGCCATCGATCTCCCTGGCCTCGCGCTGCAATGCATGGACATCGACAGGCGGCTCGGCGCCGCCTTCCCCAGTGAGAAAGAGACAGACTTGCATGCTCACCCTGCCGCACAGGTGGAGGCCGCACGCGCGAGCGGGTGGAACTGCCGGCCGAAATAAATGAGACCTTCGCCTTCTTCGCGCAAGGCAATATGCTCGATACGAACGAAGATCACCGAGTGCGAGCCGACGGTCTTGCTTTCGCACACCGTGCCCTCCAGGCTTGCGATGGCTTCGTCGAGCACCGGGACGGAAAGCCGGCCCGGTTGCCATGCGCATCGTGCGAAGCGCTCTTCCATTGAACAGCCGGTCATGCCTGCGAACAGGCGCGCCAGTTCCTGGCCTCGCGCGCCCAGCACGTTGATGCACACCCGCTCGTTGCCATGCAGGATGTCGTGCACGTAGCTCGACTGATTGATGCAGACGAGCATGGTCGGTGGGGAATCCGTCACGGAACAGACCGCACTCGCAGTGATGCCGCAACGCCCCTGCGGACCGTCGGTCGTGATCACGTTGACAGCCGCAGCGAGTGAGGCCATCGCGTTGCGAAACTGCAGCCGCACATTTTCCTGAGTCATGGTGGTCGGCCCTCTTCGATTACGGGTAGGGCGTCACGGGCTGGATGCCCACGAACAGCGCCCCGGATGCGTCGTAGGTTCCTTCGCCAAGGAACGCGTGCTGCGTCACCACGATCGAGTCGCGTACGAGGCGCTGCAGGCGGCTCTCGCGGTAGATCGCGCCGATGCCCGCCATCTTGTAGGCCGCCATCACGACTTCTGCGCAGGTGTGCGCCGCATGCGTCGCGCTCAGGCGCAGGATATTGGCCTCGGCGGGCGCGACGGCATCGCCCGCGAGGATCGTTTGCCACGCCGCTTCCGCGGATTCGAAGAAGAACGCGCGGGCGCTGCGCAATTGAGCCTCGGCTTGTGCAAGGCCCGAGCGGTAATAGGCCCGGTCGGCGAGGCGCGGCGCACCGGTCGTGGTTTGGGTCACGCCCGACATGCCTGCGAGCAGATCGAGCGCGGCTCGCGCGAGACCGATATTCACCGCGGCATGCACCTGTGCCTGATAGGCGACGGTCGGGTAGCGATAGAGCGGCTCGTCGATCGTGGCCGCGCCGCCACGCGCGAAGGTCCATTGCTCGTCGACGAACTTGTCTTTGAGGCGCAAATCGTGGCTTCCGGTGCCTTGCATGCCCACGACATTCCAGTTGTCGACAATCTCGACCTCGCTGGAAGGAAAGACCGCCGTAAAGGGCTTGCCGGCGTTGTCCGGCGCACCGCCAATCCCTACGCCAATCCAGTCCGCGCCTTTGCAGCCACTCGCGAACCGCCATTGGCCGCTCACCATGAAGCCGCCCGGCACACGGATGCCTTTTTGCAGCGGGTAGAGGCCGCCGGCAAAAACCTGGTCCGGTCCGCTTGCATAGAGTTTTGCCTGGGTTTCGACAGGCAGAGAGGCGAGGTACGTATTCGCCGAGCCGAACGCGGCGACCCATGCGGTCGAGCCGTCGGCAATGGCGATGCGTTCGAGCATCGCAAGGAACTGGTGGGGTGGCAGCGCGTCGCCGCCGAAACGCCGTGGTGTTCCCGCCCGAAAGATCCCGGCGCGCTTCATTTTCCTGACCATGTCGCGCGGGACGTGCGAGAGGGCGTCGAAGTCGTCGCGCCGCCGTTTGACTTCTTCGATCAGGGCGTCGAGCGAAAGCGGACCGGCGTACTCCGGATAGTCGTCTTCTGGGCCGGCAATATGGAAACTGGCGGAACTGGCCTCGGAGCTAACGGTGTTCAGGGCGTGCATACGGGATACCTTTGGATCAAATTGGAACGAAGCGTGCGTCTCGGGTCTGGACAGAGCCACCTCATTCGGATTCTTGGCGAAATTTTTCGCGCATGGCTTTGGGAAAGGTTTCCGGAGCGAAGCAGGTCGCGATGACCGTGACCAGGCCGAGCGCACCGAGATAGAGTGCGACTGGCACCGCACTGCGGTAGTGGGCGAGCAGGCCCGTCGCGATCATCGGCGAAAGGCCGCCGCCCAGCACCGAGGAAATTTCCCGCCCGATGCCCAGCCCCGAGAAGCGCAGATGCACGGGCAGCAACTCGCTGATGAAGGCCGGCTGTGCGCCTTCGAGAATGCCGAGCGTCAGGCTGTTTGCGAGCAGGAGCGCGGCGATGACTTTCCAGTACTCGCCCGAACCGAGCAGTGCGAAGTATGGCCAAGCAACGAGGACCATGGCAATGGCGCCGAGCAGATACACCGGCTTGCGCCCTACCTTGTCTGTAAGGTGTCCGACGAACAGCGCGACCGGAATCATGAGCAGCATCGAGAGTGTGAGGCCGCCGAGTATCCACGACGATTTCACGCCCAGAAACTGGCCATATGCGATCGAGAACGCGAAAAAGATGTATGACGCGCCACCTTCGCCAAAGCGCAGGCCGAAAACCGTGAGCACTTCACGCGGGCACTGACGCAAGACGTCGATGACAGGCATGCGGCTTTCGTGCCGCGTAGCCTTTACTTGCTCGAACGCGGCGCTCTCGCTCACCGATCGGCGCATCCACAAGCCAAGCACGACGAGCGCGGCGCTGCCGAGGAAGGGCACGCGCCACCCCCAGTTCTGGAAGTCGGCGGCGGGCAGGTTCTGGGCGAGCAGAAAGGCGGCTGTCGAGAGCACGAAGCCGAGCGCTGCGCCGCATGGACTCCAGGCGGCCAGTGCGCCACGCTTCGATGGCGGCGCGCTTTCGTGGATGAGCAGGATGCTGCCGCTCCATTCGCCGCCCGCAGCGAGTCCCTGGAGTATGCGCAGCATCACGAGCAGCACAGGAGCCGCAATGCCGATCTGGTGATACGTAGGCAGCGCGCCCATCAGCATCGTGGCTGTGCCCATTGTCATGAGCGTGAGCATCATCACTCGTTTGCGGCCGTAGCGATCGCCCAGATGTCCGCAGATCACGCCGCCGATGGGGCGCGCGATAAAGCCAACGGTGAAGCCCCCAAATGCCGCGATCGTGCCCGTCAGCGGGTCGCTGCCAACGGGAAAGAAGAGCTTGCCGAATACCAGCGCGGCAGCCGTTCCATAGAGAAAAAAATCGTACCACTCGAGTATCTGGCCGAGTACAGCTGTGGTGACGGCTCTGCGGACCGCGCGCGCCGGACGCGCTGTGCGGGGCGAGGCGAGGGGAGCACTTAGGTTGGACCTGACGGCGTCTGGATTCATGGCTGATGGTCTGCACGAGATTGAAGTTCCGCGCAGCGGCAACTGCAGGCGGCGCGGGCGATCACATCGGGTTACATGGCCGAACGATAGGAGTCGCGCAATCAGCGGTCAAATTCGAGCCAAAAATGGGCGCTATGAATACGCTTCATGCTCATCGCGCACATTCCCCGAATCAACATGAAATCCATTCCATGGATGAGGGAGGAGATTTATGACTGATTTGACAGACGCGCTTCGCCGCGGGTGTGGGCATGAATCGTGCGCTTGTGAACAACCTCGAGATCAGCAACGACTAGCGATAGCCGCGTCCGGCGTTTTGGTGGATCATCTGACCCGATAGCACTGCGGGAACCACCGCCATTCACTAGGGAAGGTCTTATGTGGACGCCTCCCGGATTGCAAACAGTGTTGCGATTTTTGGCTTTCAGGTAAAGGCAGCACGCTTATGTCCGGCCCGTTTTCGCAGGTCGTTATGCGCCTGCAGGCCCTAATGGAATTCGCTGGCGAGGTCCTCATCTGCAAATCGAACACAATGGTTCATCTTCCCTATCGGGTTTTCCTCGCCCCGGTCCAACCTGTTAGCCATCATGCAGCACTTGCTTGCGCTCCTTGAGGAAGGTTTCAGGAACCCGTCATAACATGAAGTCTACGCAGCAGCGGGCGGTGAAGCCTGATAGCCCTGCGTTCGGGCAAGTACCGCCCAGATGGTTCGTGCGAGTTTGTTGGCGACAGCGGCAACGGCGACATTAAACGGTCTGCGCTTGAGCAGGCCGTCAATCCACGCCGATCGTGTGCCTTGGATAATGACCGAGCGGGCGCCGTGCATTAGCAGTGTGCGCAAATAGGTGTCGCCGCGTTTGCTCAGGCCCATCTGTCGTACCCGTCCACCCGTTCCCGTTTGCCTCGGCACCAGACCCAGCCAGGCGGCAAACTCACGGCCGGATTTGAACGTTCGCGCATCGCCTATAGATGCAACCGTCGCGGTGGCCGTGAGAAGGCCAACGCCAGGGATGTCGGCGACCTTCTGGCAGTCCCCGTTGTTACGAAAGGCGGTAGCGAGCCGCCGCTCAAGCACGGCGATTTCCTTGTCGGTGGCCTGAACGCGATTCCATTGCTCACGCAGGCTGTCGATCAGGATTGCTGGCAGACGTTCAGCGACTCCTGCAAGCGTGGCAGGGAATGCTTTGGTGAAGGCCCGATAACTCTCGGGCAGTGCTTCGCCGAACTCGTACAGCAGACCGCGCAACGCGTTGGTTTGCATGATGCGGAACTTCATGAGTTGGGCACGCATCCGATGTATCGCCAGGATGGCTTGCTGAGCTTCACTCTTGATAGCAACAAAGCGCGCGTCCGGCTGCTGCGCCGCTGTGCAGATGGCTCGGGCATCGGCCGCGTCGGTCTTGTTACGCAACACAAACGGCCGCACCGACCGGGCGGAGATGAGCCTCGCATCATGACCGAGCTGCTGCAGCCGTCTCGCCCAGTCGTGTGCGCTGCCACACGCTTCCATCACAACAATCGAAGGTGCGCGCCTGGCGAAGAACTCGAGAACCTGTGCACGCTTTAGCTTGAGTCTTTCGATCTGGCCGCTCTGCGGGTCGAGTGCATGAAGCTGGAATACCTGCTTGGCAATGTCCATTCCGATAAGGGTGGGTTTCATTTCCGGTTCTCCTTGACGCACGGTTTACGGGCACCCTTACTTTGGCACACGCAGACTGACGCGTGCCAAGTCTCCCGCGCCCGGGCCGTCACTTCCACGACGGCCCGTTTCCGGGGGGAGGCGTCCATACCATCTGCAAAAGTCCTGGAGTTGATGTCTGGTTGGCCTATCCTGGAAGAACGCGAGTTAAAGGAGTTCCTCGATGACACAGCTCGGCCTTGGTCTGGATCTTTCAACGAAACGCACGCGCAAGCGGGAATTTCTCGATGAGATGAGGCGCGTTGTGCCATGGTCGAAGTTGATTGCGCTGATCGAACCGCACTATCCGAAGGGTAAGACTGGAAGGCCGCCGTTTCCAGTTGCGACGATGCTGCAGATCCACTTTATGCAGCAGTGGTTTGGTCTGTCAGACCCGGCGATGGAAGAGGCGCTTTATGACGTGCCGCTGTATCGTGAGTTTGCGCAGCTGGACGAAGGTATGACGCGTTTGCCGGACGAGAGCACGATTCTGCGGTTCCGGCATCTTCTCGAAACGCACGGTCTGGCCGCGCAGATGCTCGCACTGGTCAATGAGATCCTGAGTGAAAAAGGCTTGATGTTGAAGGCAGGGTCAGCGGTCGACGCGACCTTGATTAGCGCGCCCAGTTCGACAAAGAACGGCTCTGGCAAACGGGACCCGGAGATGCATCAGACGAAGAAAGGGAATCAATGGTACTTCGGGATGAAAGCGCACATCGGCGTGGACGCAGAGTCGGGTCTGGTCCACACCGTCATTGGTACGGCGGCCAACGTTCACGACATCAATGCGGCCGAAGCGTTGTTGCACGGCCAGGAAAAGGATGTGTACGCTGACGCCGGCTATCAGGGTATTGAAAAGCGCTGTCAGGCGAGTCCGGTACGCTGGCATGTTGCGATGCGACCGGGCAAGCGTCGACAACTGGACCTGAACAATCGTCTGGACGCGATATACAACCAGATTGAGCGTCTGAAGGCTGGTGTGCGCGCCAAGGTTGAATATCCGTTCCGCGTGCTCAAGCAGCAGTTTGGCTATACGAAGACGCGGTACCGAGGATTGATGAAGAACACCGCGCAGATTACGACACTGTTTGCGCTGGGCAACCTCTGGATGTCGCGCAGGGCTTTAGGCAAAGCGTGAAACGCCCGTGGGTTCAGGCCGTGAGTCTCGGCAAACAATGGTCGTCATGTTTGAAAAACCAGACGACCAACCTGCGAGCAAAGGCTTACGCCTGATATGCCTAACGCGGAGAAAGATCAGCGCTCTGAAAACGTGTTGTGCAGACCTTCCCTAGCTATGGAAAACGGATTTTTGCTATTTCCGGTCGCAGCGCTTCGCGTTGAATCGACCGGCGAGCCACTCTGGTTCCGGCGCGCGCCGAGCTCGCACGCAGCGGTCATTTCCGATTTCGGAGACGTACCTGATGTGCTAATACGCTTGCCCGAAAGCTGGTCCGCCGTTCCCGGCGCGCCGCTCAAAGGATTGCATGACGACGAGGCAAGGGGCTCGTGGGTTTCCTCACCAATCTAATGGTTTTACGAGAGGTGCTACGCCACGGCGCACGGCCGCGCAAGCCGATGAAAATTGCGGGCAAAATAGACGAGCCCGTCGCCGTCGCTGCGCAGGCGGATGTGGGTCGCCTTGACGAACATGACCGAGTGAGAGCCGATGTCCTTGAGTTCGACGATTTCGCCCTGCAAGCTCGCGAGCGCATCGCGCAGCACGGGCACGCCATGCTCGCCTTCGTCCCAGAACGGCAGGTCGAAGCGCGCGTCCATGGGCAGTTGCGTGAGGCCTGCGAAATGCTTCGCTAGCAACTCGTGTTCCCCGGGCAGCACGTTCACGCACACGCGGGCATTGCCTGCGAAGGCGGCATGCATCGCGCTCGAACGGTTCAGGCACACGAGCAGCGTGGGCGGCGTGTCCGTGACGGAACACACGGCGCTCGCCGTGATGCCGCAGCGGCCGAACGGACCCGCTGTCGTAATGACATTCACGGCCGCCGAGAGATGCGCCATAGCCTGGCGAAAGTCCTTGCGGGCGTCGCTCACGGGGAGCGTGTTCGTGCTGGAGGTGTCGGACATGATGGGTGTTTTTCCGTGCAATGACTGAGCCTGTGATTCACAGCGTACGGCAAGCGCCGAGCGAAAAAAACTGTCGTGAATCGCCCGTGCGCTGGCGTCGTTCCCGAGCCGTCTAAAGGTTTCACCAGGTATTGCGGTGAGGAGCGCACGCGGTCTGGATTCGCCTGAGGGAATTACGGGGTAATGCGCATTTTCAGGGCTTTACTGAGTGGTTATGATGGGAAACGCAACTGCAGGAGCGCAAGATCGAAACGAGGCGGCACAGGGCACGTCTCGCAGCGCTCGGCAATGAACAAAAGCGGAGAGAGCAGATGACTTTACCTGCTCCGGTCATTTATATCGTCGACGACGACAACGGTATGCGCACTTCGCTCGCATGGCTGCTGGAATCGGTCGGCGTGAAGTCGGAAGGGTTCGCCAACGCAGCCGATTTTCTGCGTGCGTTCGATCCGGACATCCCCGCATGTCTGGTGCTCGACGTGCGCATGCCGGAGACCAGCGGTTTCGACGTGCAGACAGAATTGAACCGTCGCGGCGCGACGTTGCCCATCATTTTCGTGAGCGGTCACGGCGACATACCGATGTCCGTGCGTGCGCTGCAAAACGGTGCGATCGACTTCGTCGAAAAGCCGTACAACTCGCAGCAAATGCTCGATCGAGTGCAACGCGCGATGAAGCTCGCCATGCAACGTCATGCCGCCGACCAGAAACGGCGCGATTTGCGCAAGCGTCTGGAATCGCTCACGGGGCGCGAGCGCGAGGTGCTGCGCGGCGTGATCGACGGCAAGGGCAGCAAGCGTATCGCAGCGGAACTGGACATCAGCGTGAAGACGGTGGACGTGCATCGCGCGAGCATCAAGGAGAAGCTGGGTGTGGCGTCGATTGCGACGCTCGTACGCGATGTGATGGCGGTGTGGGATCAGGACGCGCAGACGCACACGCCGTGAGGCGGTGTGCGTTCTGCGTGCGCGCGGTGCGCTCTAACGCATTAACGCATGTAGAGGCCGCCGTTGATGTCCCAGCACGCGCCGTTGGCGAAATATGCGTTGCCCGAAGCGAGCAGCACGGCGGCGTCTGCGATATAGTCGGCGGCGCCCAGGCGCCCCACCGGAATGCTCGCGATCACCTTGTCGAGTTTGTCCGCGGGCACGCTTTCGTGCACGATCGGCAAATCGAGCGGCCCCGGCGAAATGGCGTTGACGGTCACGCCGGAAACGGCGAGATCGCGCGCGAAGACCTTCGTGAGCGTGATGGCGCCGCCCTTGGCCGCGGCGTAGTGCGCCCCGGTTGCCGAGCCGCCGTTCTGGCCCGCGAGCGAAGCGATATTGACGATGCGCCCTTCGCCCTGACTCGCGAAGTGCTGCCCGAACACCTGGCAGCCGAACAGCACGCTGCGCAAATTGACGTCGATAACCTGATCGAACTGCTCGGCCGTGATCTCCATGACCGGCACGACCCTGGACGCGCCCGCGTTGTTCACGAGCGCGTCGATGCGGCCCCAGCGCGCGACGATCGCATCGCGTGCGCTCACGAAATCTTCCTTGCGCGTGACGTCGAGCTTGAGCGCGAACGCGCTCGACTCATCGGTGCTCAGGCCGCGCGCGGTGGCGGTTGCGGCTTCGACAGCCACGTCGCCGAGGGCAACACGGTATCCGGCCGCATGAAAGCGCGCGGCAATCACGGCGCCGAGGCCGCGCGCCGCGCCGGTAATGAGGACGACTCTGCTGGACATGGGGTTTCCTGTTTATTGAAGTACTTCAGCTTGCAAGCGCGGCTTCGAACGCCGCTGCGACGGCGCAGACCTGTTCGTCGGCGCCATGGCGGCCGATGATTTGCAGCCCGGCCAACAGCGGCGAACCCTCGACAGGCAACGGCAGGCTCAGCGCCGGATGACCGCTGAGATTGAATGGGCGGATCAGCGACGACATCGCAATCACCGAGACACCACGGCGCGCATCGTCGATCGTGATTGGCAATGCGGGAAGCGTCGGCATTACGATGACATCGACGCCGTCGAGCGCGCGATCGACCGCCTCGGTGAAACTGCGGCGGACGCGCTCCGCCGCGCCCACCTCGTCGGGCGTCGTGGAAGAGGCGGCGCGCAGACGTGCTTCGAGATCCGCGCCGAGCTTGCCGCTATCGACGAGATGGCCAAACGCGGCCCACGTTTCGGCGTTGATGATCGCAAGCCCTGCCTGGAAAGCTTCGGCGAGGCCCGCAAGTTCGATGGCCTGCGACGACAAGCCTGCGCGTTGCGGCGCATGAGCAACGGCGGAAAGCAGTTCCGCTTGCGCATCGACCCGCGCGATACCGACCCTGCACGCCGTCACTTTTTTTAGCGCGGCTTCCCTGTCGAACGCGGGCGCCATCACGCTCATCGTGTCGACGATCATGCGCACGTCGCGCGCAAATGGACCCACGCAATCGAGCGTCGATTCAGCGGGCGCGACGCCGCGGCGGGAAACGCGTGCGAACGTGGGCTTCAGGCCCACGACGCCGCAACACGCGGCGGGGCCGCGAATCGATCCACCTGTGTCGGTGCCGAGCGCGGCCTCGGCGAGCCCCAGGCCAACGGCGCTCGCGGAGCCGCTGGACGAGCCGCCCGGAATGCGCGCCGGGTCCTGCGGATTGACGGGCGTACCCGTGTAGTCGTTTATGCCCGTCATGCCGAACGCGAGTTCGTGCATATTGGCCTTGCCCACGATTTTCCAGCCCGCGTCGAGCAGCAACTGCACGACCTGCGCGTGTTCTTGCGCGGGCGCGACGTTGGCGAGGGCGCGGCTTGCGCCCGTCGTGGGCATGCCCGCAATGTCGATGGTGTCCTTGATGGCGATGGCGGGTCCGTCGCCGCCAAGCGTGAAGGCACTGATCAATGCGCTCATCGATTCGGTCTCCTTGTGGGGTCAGGCAGTGGGACGTGGCGACACATGCCACGGCGCGTCGAAAAGACGCTCGGTGCGAAAGTGCGCGATAAGCCACGCGGAGGCATCGGGCGAACCGGCGGCCGCAGGCACGAAGTCCACTTCGAGACGTGCGCCGATCAACTCGGCGCGTTCGTCCACATAGCCCGATGCCTGCAACATGATCCAACGGCCCTTCGCGCGCTGCGGCGTCACCATGTCGATGCTCTCGGACGTGAGAAAGTGCACGTTGGTGGCGAAGTGCGGCTCCGGCGGCAGATAGCGCGAGAGCATCGCGACGATGGCCTCGCGCCCCGCGATGTGACCGAACTTGCTCGTATATTGCGGACCGATGCCTTCCCACACGGCATCCGCAGTGAACAGGACTCCGAGGGATTCGCCGTCGAGCGCACCACTCGGTACATCGCACAGCGCCATGTAGCGCGCCATCGTGCGGCGCGCCGCGGCGGCGCCTTCCAGTGCGGCGAGGCGTGCTTCGAGCGCCTCAATCGTGCGTGCAGCGTCAGTGTTCATCGCCATGCCTCAGGCGGTGGCGGCAGGCGGCACGACGAGCGCGCGGCCTACGCGCGCTTCGATCTTGCCGTAGCGCCACAGGTTGTACTCGCCCACCGGCGTCGTGCGATACAGATTGCAGACTGCCACGGCGGTGTCGAAGTCGGCGACGTCGGCCATGATGTAGAAGGTCCACGGCGCGCCGTCGGACTGGCCGACCACGAGGCGGTCGTCGTCCATGATGCCGAGCACCTTGACGCCGTCCATTGCCTCGACGGCGGCGAGCATCTTGCCGTACGCCTGCCAGATTTCGCCGATCTTCTCGCGCGGCAGGTCGAAGAAGTTTTGCGTCACACCGCAGCAGAACAGCACGCGCAACGGCAGGGTAGCGTTTGTTTCGGACATGAAATGAATTCCTTGTGACAGGTGATGTGTGTGGTTACAGATAGCCCGGAATCGGCGGCACGCCGACGAACACCGCGCCTGCGCCGTCGAAATTGCCTTCGCCAAGGAACGCGTGCTGCGTGACCACCATCGCATCGCGCAGCAAACGCTGCAACGGGTGCGTCTTGTAGATCGCCATCGTGCCGCCGAGACGGTACGCGCGATTCACGACATCGGCGCCTTCACGCGCGATCTGGGTGGCGGAAAGGCGCAGCAGGCTGACCTGCTCGGGTGTTACGGGGTTGCCGGCGAGAATCGATTGCCAGACGCTGTCGGTCGACTCATAGAAGAACGCGCGCGCCGAGCGAAGCTGCGCCTCGGCTTTCGCGAGTTCGATGCGATAGTACGCACGGTCTGCGAGTTGCGGCGCGCCGGTAGTCGTGCGGCGGCCGCCCGACATATGGTTGGCCACGTCGAGCGCGGCGCGCGCGAGCCCAAGGTTCACGACCGCGAGTACCTGGGCGGCGTAGGCAACGGTGGGATAGCGATAAAGCGGTTCGTCCACGCAGGGCGCGCCGCCGCGCACGAAGGTCCAGTCGTCGCCAACGAACTGGTCGGTCACGCGCAGGTCATGACTGCCGGTGCCCTGCATGCCGACCACGTTCCAGTTCTCGACGATCTCCACCTGCACGGGGCGGAACACGGCCGTGCGCGGCTTGTTTGGGCCGCTGCCCGCGGCGTCGCCGGTGCTGATGCCCACGCCGAGCCAGTCGGCGCCCTTGCAACCGCTCGCGAACTTCCACGTGCCGTTCACGCGCCAGCCGCCTTCGGCCGCCTGCACGGTCTGCACCGGAAAGAGGCCGCCCGCGAATGCCTGATCGGGGCCGCTCGCGTAGATCTGGGCCTGCGTGTCGAGGGGCAGCGCCGCGAGGTAGACGTTGGCCGAACCGAAGCTCGCAACCCATGCAGCGGAACCATCGGCAACCGCGATTCGCTCGATCATCTCGAGGAATTCGCCGGGCGCGCGCGCGTCGCCGCCGAAGCGCTTCGGCGTACCGGCGCGATAGATGCCCGCGCGCTTGAAAAGGTCGATGACGTCGCGCGGCACGTGCGAGAGCCGGTCGAATTCGTCGCGGCGCGCGGCCACCACGTCGATGACTTCGTCGAGCGAGAGGCTGTCGCCTGGCTGCGCCACGCAGGCCTGTGTACGGTGCTCGCTGTGGGACGCGACGGCGGTCGCAACTGATGCCATGGTGTATCTCCTGAGTGCCTGAGCCGGTGGTGGTGTTGGGGGCGTCGCTTTCGAGGGCGAATGGTCCAGTCTGGAACTCAGTCTAAAAAGGCAAAAAGGGGTCATCAATTGGGACGCCGCACGCATTTTTAAGTAGCGTTCCCCGCGCGCCTAAAGAAATCTTCAGTTTCCCCGCGCAACGGCCGGATGCTATCGTTTGGGGACCACCTGGCGGGCATGTGGCCCGCTTGGGGTTCGCTTGCGGATCATGACGATGACGTACCCCACCGAAGACGATTTCCGGCGTCTGCTCGACGCCTTGACGATGTGCGTACTGCTGCACGACGCCAGCACCAAGGCCATCGTTTGGGCCAATCGCGCGGCGTGCATCGCGCTCGGCTTTTCCGTCGAGGAACTGCTGCCGCTGAAGGCGCGCGACATGACGCGTCCCGAGCCGAAATATGCGCGCGAAATCGCCGTCGCGGCGATGGACCGGTCTATCATCGACGGCCCGCAGGGCTACCAATGGTGCTATCGCTCGCGCACGGGGCAGGACATGCTTTCCGAGGCGATTGCGACTTATGTGCCGCTCAAAGAGCGCGCGGTCGTGATGGTCCAGTTTCGCGACATCAGCGCGGAAGAGGCGATGCGCCAGGCGCTGCGGCGCTACGAAGCGCGGCTGCGCGAATTCATGCAGGACTTGAGCGAAGGCGTGGCGGTGCTCGCGCCCGGCGGCGCGGTCGAGTTCATCAGTGATTCGGGGCGGCGGCTGCTCGGCCTCGCCGCCGAACAGGCGCCGGGCTCGGTGTTCGACTATTGCAGCGAGCGCAACCGCGAACGCCTCGCCGAGCAACTCGACGACGCGCCGCAACAGCACCCGTCCGAGCCGCAGCGCTACCGCATGGTCCGGCGCGACGGTAGCGCGTGCTGGCTGCGCATCACGTGCCGGCGGCTCGTGATAGAAGGCGATCTCGACGGCCTGTTGATTCACTTTCGCGACATCTCCGACGAAATCAGCATCGAGGAAGCACGCCGCACCGAAGCGCGCATGCTCGAATACGCTGGGCGTTACAACGCGATGGGCGAGATGGCCACCGCCATCGCTCACGAGTTGAGCCAGCCGCTCGCGGCCGTGCGCAACTTCATCGAAGGCGCGATACGGCGCCTCGAACAGGCGGGGCCCGTCGAGGATGCGATCTGGGGACTGCGCAGCGCCGACCGCCAGGCGGAGCACGCCGCGCTCATCATCAAGAGCGTGCGTGAATACATCGTGAAACGCGAGCCGACCGAAACGCGCTCGGACCTGCGCGACATTCTCAGCGAAGTCGCTTACTTCATCGAACTGCGCGCGCGCGACGCCGGCGTGCGGGTGCATATCGTGCAGCCCAAGGCGCCGTTGCCCGTGCTGTGCGAACGCGTACTGATCGGGCAAGTGGTCCTCAATCTCGCGTTCAATGCGATCGATGCACTGGCGGCCGTCGATGCCGACCGGCGCGACCTGACACTCGCATGCGCGCAACACGAAGGCAGGGCGCTCGTGAGCGTGACCGACAACGGCCCAGGCGTGCCCGCCGATGCACATGGGCGCCTCTTCGACGGATTCTCTTCGTCGAAGGCGGGCGGAAACGGCATCGGCCTTTCGCTGTGCAAGAACATCGTCACGCGGCATCAGGGCGCGATCTGGGCGCAGCCTGTGCCCAGCGGCGGCCTCGAATGCTGCTTCGCGCTGCCGCTGATTTCGCCGCCCCGCGCGGACGAGCGCGCCCATTAGCGCCCGAGCGAGCGCGCCGTCTTGCCGCCGATGCCGAAGTCGGTGTTCGGGATGTCCTTGATGATGACGCGCGTCGCGTCGAGCGGCGAGTCGAGCACGTCGGCGCTGGTCGTTGCGAGCGCATCGATCAGCGCGGCTTTCTGTTCGAGCGTGCGCCCGGCTATCAGTATCGCGACGATCACCGGCAACGAAGGCGGCGCGCCGTCCGCGGCGCGCTTGCCGCCAATGCCGTAGTGCGTGTTGGCCAGTTCGCACAGGAGAATGCGCACGGATTCCGCAGGCGCGCCGATGGCTTCGACGGCGGCGTCGGTGAGGCGTCCGATCAGCGTCGCCTTGCGTGCTTCCGCGTGGCCCGCCGGCAAATAGACTTCGAGTGTAGGCATGGGGTCGAATGGAAGCAGGGCGCGCGAACATGTCTGCGCGCCCCTGGTTTTAGAGCAGGAAGCCGATCGCGCTCAACGCTTCGGTCGAATCGATCAGACGGATCACCTTCTGCATCAGTTTTGGCTCGCCGCTTGCGAAGCTGACGCGGTGCGTGAGGTCCGCGGCGAAGATCGTGTTCGTGCCGCGTTTGTACGCGACGATGATCTGCGCCGACTTCACTTCCACGGTATCGGCCGCGTCGCTCGACAGCGTGAAGCGCGAAACCGTGCGAACGGTGCGCGCCGCATCGCTCGCGGAAGCCGAATAGCCCGACGTCATGCGCTGCACGCGCAGTTCGCGCATGTGCTGGTCGTCGTACGCGTAGTTCAGCGTGGCGGCGAAGTCGGTCGTGTTCGGGTCGATCGGCACGACGTAGTGGCCCTGCGGGTCCCACAGCTCGAGCCATGCGCCATATTCGCGCCGGTCCAGCATCTCGGCTTCGCGCCAGATGAACTGCACGGCGCGCGTAAAAGTCTCTTGCGTGTTGAGTACGTTTCGATCGTCCATCATGCCTCCATCATCGCGCGCCACTGCGCATACGCTTCGCGCATGCCGGTTTCGTCGGTGGCGTGTGCGGTCTTTTCTCCGTTCGGTGCCGTCGTTTCGCGGTTCAGGCCGCGGTTCACGAGGATCGGAACGTCGGGGCCGGCGTGGGAACCGCGCTGCACGCGCTCCCAGGCTTCAGCGTCGTCGGGGCTGCCAAAACCGAATGGGCCCTGGAAATGCTCGTGAATGCGCAGCCGCACGCGGTTGGCTTCCTCCGGACCGCCGTCCATGGCGAGCGCGACGTGGCGAATTTCGGTCTCCTCGGCGGAAATCGGGCGCAGCACGCGGAAGAACGCCATCGAAAGCGCGAGGTTAGGGAACAGGTTCAGGTTGAAGCCCACACCCATCAGCGAGCGCACGATGCGGCGCACTTCCTCGGCCGTGTGGCGCTCGCCGAGTTGCGCGGCCAGTTCCTGGAAGCGCTCGGGCAGCGGCGCGCCGTCGTCCTGATCGAGGTCGACGAGTTCGGGCACGAGCACGGCGAGGCTATGGCCGTTGCCGAGCGAGCGGCAGAAGGCTTGATCGCTCGTCATGAAGCTCGTGATCGCGGCGGCCGTTTCGTCGTCGATCGACTTCATCCACGATTTGTGCACGACGGGGAAGTGATAAAGATCCGTCGTGTTTTCGAGCTGAATCTTCCAGTTGCCCTTGAACTTGAACTTGTGCTCGCCGTTGGCCTTCACGGGGTAGCCGGCGCCCTGCTTCATGAAGAGGTCGATCCACGGCTTCGCGCCGCCGAGGAAGTCTTCGAGCGGTTCGATATCCTTGTTGAAGCTCGCGAAGATGAGGCCCTGGTAAATGCCCACGCGCAGCTTTTCGAGCGGCAGGTCGCCCTTTTCGCACACGCCTTCGTAGCCGTCGCCATATGGCAGTGCGCGCAGCGTGCCGTCGAGCGCGTAAGACCAGCTATGGTAGGGGCACGTGAAGCCCTTCGCGTTGCCCTTGTGCTCTTCGCACACGGTGGCTCCTCGGTGACGGCAGCGGTTTTGCAGCACGTTCACGGCGCCCGTCTTGTCGCGCACGACGATAACGGGCTGCCGGCCGATGGTCGTGGTGCGGAAGTCGCCCGGATTGGGCAGTTCGCTTTCGTGCGCGACCCAGATCCACGTTTTATAGAAAATGCGTTCGAGTTCCGCTTCGAACAGCGCCGGATCGTAGTACAGCGAAGGCGCGATGCGGTCCGTCTCTACGCGGCCGCGCAGCGTACTCGTGTCGATGGTCTGCCAGGTATCGCTCATGATGTCGGAGTATCGGGGGTGGTTGATTGCAGGGCGTTTAGGGCCTGCGCGTTGAGTAAAAGTCTCGTCGGTGATGCTCTATACGTCAAATCGATCTAAAATTGGACCTCACATAAATCCGGCTGATAAAACCATGCCTTCTCTCGATCACGTCGATCTCAATCTGTTGCGGGTGTTTCAGGCCATCGTCGAGGAGCGCAACCTGACGAAGGCGGGCGAACGGCTCGCCCTCTCGCAGCCCGCTATCAGCTATTCGCTCTCGCGCCTGCGCTCGCTGTTCGACGATCCGCTCTTCATCCGCACGCGCGCGGGCATGCAGCCCACGCCGGTGGCGCTGGAGCTGGCGACGATCGTGGGCCGGGCACTCGACACCGTGCGCGAGGCGCTGCGTTACGCCGAGCGCTTCGATCCGGCGGTGAGTACGCGCACGTTCAGGCTCTCGCTTTCGGATGCGGGGGAAATGGCCTACTTGCCCTCGATTTGCGAGGCGCTTCATCGCGAAGCGCCGCAAATCAAGGTATGTGTCGAGCCGCTGCCGGTAGACGAGATCGAGGATGCGTTGCGCGCGAGCCGCCTCGATTTCGCGATCGGCAATCTGCCCGAGCTGACCGCGCGCACGCGCCATCAACTGCTGTTCGAGGAGACCTATGTCTGCATGACGCGACGCCGCCGTGGTTTGCCGCGCGGCGAGAAGCTGAGCCTCGCGCAGTTCGTCGAGGCCTCGCATGTGCAGGTGCGTTCGGTCGAGCACAGCCATCACGCGCTGGACGACGCGCTGCGTTCACAGGGCGTGGGCAGAAATATCGCGCTTGAACTACCGCACTTTGTTGCGCTGCCGGGCGTGCTGGCCGTGACCGATCTCTATGCGACGCTGCCTCGCCGGCTTGCGCACATCTTCAATGCGGACGGCCGCTTTCAGATCTATGAGCTGCCGGTGGCGATGCCCGTTGCTGCCGTGACGATGCACTGGCATGAGCACTTTCACGAGGACGAGGGCATTGCGTGGATGCGCGAACTCATTCAGGGCATCATGGAGCGGTTCGACGCCGGGACGCCCTGATTGGCGTGGAATGGGTCAAGCTCGTGCTCAAAGGTCGAGCACGAGAACCGGCGAGCGCGAGCGCGAAATGCAGCAGCAGATGACCTTGTTGCTCGCTCGCTCGGCCTTGCTCAGGCAATGGTCACGATGCTCCGGCTCGCCCGTCACCACATCGATCATGCAGGTGCCGCACACGCCTTCGCCGCATGAAGTATCGACCTCGATACCGATCTTTGCGAGCGCCTCGACAATCGAGGTGTTCTTCTCCACGCGCACGGTCTGCCCTGTACTGGCCACCTGCACGTCGAACGCGTCGAGCGCCGCGCCGCTCTCGGGCGCAGCGGGTTCCGCCGCGAAGCGTTCGAGATGGATCGCATCTTCGGGCAGGCGCTTTTCGGCTGCAACGACCACGCGGTCCATGAACGCGGAAGGCCCGCAGGTGTAGACATGTGCGCCTGTGCCGATGTCGGCAAGACACGAAGCGAGCGCGTCGTCCAGCGCATCGGGCTCCACGCCGAAATGCAGCTTCACATAGTCCGCGAACGGCGCGCGCGCGAGCAGCGGCAGGAACGCCGCGTGTTCCTCGCTGCGGGCGAAGTAGTGCAATTCGAACGGCGCGCCAAGTTTGACGAGGCGATACGCCATCGAAAGCAGCGGCGTGATGCCGATGCCCGCGCCAACGAGCACGTGGTGCTGCGCCTCGGGTGCGAGCTGGAACAGATTGCGCGGCGCACCGACCGAAAGCTCGGTGCCAACCGTCACGTCGTCGTGCAGCGAGCGGGAGCCGCCGCGCGACGCGCTCTCGCGCTTCACCGCGAAGAGCTGCGCGTCGCGCTGGTCGGGGTCGCCGCACAGCGAGTACTGGCGCGTGACGCCGGACGGGGCCGTGACGTCGATATGCGCCCCCGGTTCATAGGCGTCGAACGGCTGGCCGTCGAGCCGCGTAATGCTGAACGAGCGGATACCGTGTGCTTCGTCGTGCAACGCGTCGACGCGAACCTTGAATGAGCTGGCTTGCATGGTGAGGCCCGATCGCTGATATGGCTGAATGCTGTGACTGAATGGAACGCTCGCGCCGCGCACAGTGTCATGCGCGCGAGGGATGGAATCGAGCATACGGTGGCCCCGTCGATCGGGCAAATCGATAAAAAATCGCCCACCGCATAAATGCCGTTGATAATTCGGCTGCGGGAGGCGCGTTCTCGCGTCAGGCGCGCGTGGCGCTTAGCGTCGCTGCTGCCGCGCCTTGGGCGTCCCTCGTGACGTCAGCGCCCTGCGATTCCTCGCGCTCGAGGCTCAGACGGAACTGGCGGCAGCCGAAGCCCAGCAGCACGGTCGCGAGCAGCGCTGCGACAAGGCTCACGATCGACATCGAATTGCCGACGGCAAGCGGCGAGCCAAACACCTTGTCGGTCAGGAGCGCGACGAGCGTCGTGCCGATGCCGAGTCCGATCAGGTTCGACACAAGTAGAAACACGGCCGAGATCTGTGCGCGCATCTGGTTGGGCGCGAGCGTTTGCATCGCGGCGGTCGAGGTCGGCATCGGGAACGAGGCGAAGAACATCGCGATCACGAGCAACGTGAGCGAGCCGCCGAGGCTATTCACCTGCGTGAATGCAGCGGCGGGCAGCGCCATCGCCGCCGCGCCAATGCAGCCCGCGAGCATGGGGCCGTCGGTGCGGCCGCGGCGCAGCAGCCAGTCGTTGAGCCATCCTCCGCAGAACACGCCGGTCGTGTTGGCGACCAGCAGGATCGTGCCGAGGGTATAACCCGCCTCGACCGGCGACAGGCCGAAGCGGCGGATATAGAACGCCGGAGTCCAGCTCATGAGGCAGAAAAGCGTCATCGCGTAGAACGAGAAGCCGATGTAGTGGCAGAAAAACGTTTTGCCATGCGAACGGATGAAGCGCGCGGAATCGGCAAGCGAGACGCGCCGGGCGTTGCCGCTCGCGTCCTGCACGAGCCCCTTGCGTTGCGGATCGCGCACAGTAAGGATGAAGACGAGACCCACGAGCAGACCGGGCAAGCCCACGATGAAGAACGTGACCTGCCAGCCATGCACTGCACCGACAATGGGCAGCGTGACCATCGAAGCCTGCTTGAGCAGCGCGATCACATAGCCGCCGATCAGGAACGCAATCCCGCCGCCAATGAACGAGCCCAGCGAATAGACGCCTGCCGCGCGCCCGAGCTTCTCCTTGGGGAAATAGTCGGCGAGCATCGAATAGGTGCCCGGCGAGAGCGAGGCTTCGCCTACGCCCACACTCATGCGCGCGAGAAACATGTGCAGGAAGTTCTGGCTGACGCCGCACGCGGCCGTGGCGACGCTCCAGAGCGCGATGCCCGTGGCGATGATGCGCGGCCGCGCAAAGCGGTCGGCGAGATACGCGAGCGGAATGCCCATCACGGCATAGAAGAGCGAGAACGCGAAGCCGTGCACGAGGCTGAACTGCGTGTCGGTGAGATGCAGGTCGCGCTTGATCGGCTCGATCATGAGCGCCAGTACCTGGCGATCGACGAACGAAAAGACATAGGCGAGCATGCAGATCAGCACGACGTACCACTCGTACGTGTAGCGTCTTGCGCTTGTTGCGCTGGCGGGGCTGGGGTTCATTGCGTATCTCCGATGTGTCGATCGTGTTGTCTCTGGTGCATGCGCACAGATGCGCCAGCGTACGCAAACAAATTTCGCAGACATAGGCGCAAATTTCCCAGTCGTCTGCTCGCAACTACCGACCGGTCTAAAGAAATTACCAGGGGTATCGCGGCAAATCACGCGTAGACGGGCGTTTTCGGCCTTATCCGCCGTATGTCGTCGCGCTCATGAATTGAATCTATAAGTGATATATGGCCGGTTTGATCGACGTTAGATATTGGCCTTTCTAGACTCGCCCCGATTCTTCATCAACGTGACACGCTTCGCTCGCTGTGCGCGAAGCGTTGAATCACTCTCGCCGGGGACGACAGGAATGACCAACTGGAAGTGGTGTATTTCACTCGCGGGTTTGGCGGCAATGCCGGCGCTCGCGCAATCGAGTCTCACGCTTTATGGCCGCGTCGACACGTCGATCGAGTATGCGAATTTCGGGCCGAACCACGTGGTGCGCATGGGCACGGGCAATCTCTTCGCGACGCAATGGGGTTTGAAGGGCGTCGAAGATCTCGGCGGCGGCTATGCGACGATCTTCAAGCTCGAAAATGGCTTCAATTCGGCCACTGGCGCGATCAGCGGCAACGGCTCGCTGTTCGGCCGCGAAGCGTGGGTCGGGCTGACCGGTCCCTTCGGCGGTCTGCAGGCCGGCGAGACCTATACGGTGTTGCACACGTCGTTCGTGACTTACAGCCTGCCGGGCTATGGCGCGGGTCTTGCGTGGGGCAATGCGTCGAACAACTTCGTGCAGCCCTGGTTCCTGCGCACGAGCAACACGCTGCGCTATACGTCGCCGCGCGTCGCCGGGTTTTTGCTGCGTGCAACGGCTTCGCGCGGCGCGAATGGCGCGAACAATGTTCCATCGACGCTTGGCGACACCTACGGCGCCGCGCTCAATTATGCAAACGGGCCGCTGTCGATCGACCTCGACTACATGCAGCAGAAGTTCAGCACGGCAACCGCGGCGGCGCTAACGGCTGCGAGTCCCACGGGTACCGGGAACTACGCGCTCGGCGCGATCTCGTACGACTTCGGCTTCGTGAGGCCCGCGTTCATTTATTTGCGGCACCGTGGCGGCCCTGATGTGACGACGGCGGTGGCGAGCGCGTACTCGAACCCCCACAACGACTTTTTCGAAGTCAACGCGACGGTGCCCATCGGCCGCGCTTCGCTGCTCGTGAGCTATGGTCACTATCACAAGATTGCGGATAGCGCGGGCAACGCCGATTCATACGGCCTGCGTCTCGACTACCCGCTCTCGAAGCGCACGGTGCTCTACACGGGCGCGGCGATGGTCCACAACGGCGAGCACGCGGCGTTCTCGATCAATGGCGCGGGCGGAGGCGCAGTGCCGGTTGGCAAGCCGGGCGCGACCGCAAGCTCGATCGTGGCGGGCATCCTCACGTCGTTCTAGGCGTATGTCGTGGCACCCGCCCTCATGCCCTCATGCATTGAGGGCGGGCGGCTTCAGATTGGGCGGTATCGCGAGCCAGCTATCGTACGGTTCGCGCGTGCCGATACGGAAAAGCTCCATCAGGAGTGCACGGAGCCAACGGTGGCCCGGGTCGGCATCGAAGCGGCGGTGCCAGTACGCATTGACCGGCCACGTCGCCGCGTTGGCAATTTCGAACGCGGCCATTTCGCCGAGTGGCGCGAATGCCCGCGCAACGGTCCTTGGCAAGATCAGTGCATAGTCGCACCGGTAAAGTATGGCGGGCACCACCATGAAGTTGGGCACGGCCACGCGCACGCGCGAGGTGAGTCCGTGCTGCTCCAGCAAGGCTGCGGACTGCGGATGCGAACTGACCGCGATGAACTGCAGCGCGGGCGGCGCGGCGCCGTCGAGCACGAAATGATCGTCGAGCCCATAACGCTCGGCTACGCGGCGCGCCATCATCAGGACATAGCGCTCCTGCAGCAGTTCGCTGCGATGGAAGTGGCCGAACGCGTGGGGGAAATGGCCCATGGCGAAGTCGATGCGGCCCGATTCCACGGCCACGTTGAACTGGCTTTCCTCGATATGCTGCGTTTCGATCACAACGCCGGGCGCGCGCTCGTCGAGTTCGCGCATTAGCGTAGGCAGGAACGCAGTTTCCGCGAAATCGCTCATATGCAGCCGGAAGGTCCGGCGCGACGTGGCGGGCGAGAATTGCGCACCTTCGTCGAGCACGGCCTGGAGGATGGCGAGCGCGCGGTCGATCGACGCGGCAAGGCGCTGCGCACGCGGTGTGGGCTCGACGCCACCGCCCGTGCGCACGAACAGCGCGTCATGAAACAACAGGCGCAGGCGGCCGAGCGCGTGGCTCACGGAAGGCTGCGTGATGCCAAGGCGCAGCGCCGCGCGCCCGACGTGCTTTTCCGCATAGACCGCGTTGAAGGTCTTGAGCAGGTTGAGGTCGAGGTCCTGCACGCGCAGCGAGTCGACGGGTTCGTCGCCCGTGCTCGCCATGAAGTCGCTGGAGTTCGGCATGGGTGTGGGCTTCACCGGGCACGCCTGGCAGTCGCGGAAGGCGGATAGCCGTAGCGCCGCCCATACGCTTTCGCGAAGTGGCCAAAACTATGCACGCCGTGCTCGAGCAGCACGTCGGTCACGCTGCGCCCCGGGTCCGCTTTCAGCGCGCGATGCACGGCTTCGATGCGCCGCTCGCGGATGTATTCGGCAGGCGACTGGTCCAGAAACTGGCTGAACCCGTTTTGCAGCGTGCGCGGAGATACACCTGCGGCTTGCGCCAGCGTAGCGATGGAGAGCGTTTCGCCCAGATGCGCGTCGATATACTCGCGCGCGCGTTTGACATGCGCGGGCAGCGGCGGCTTCGCGCCGCGCGCGAGGGTCTCGCTATAAGAATGCGGTAGTTGCATGAGCAACAACGTCGCAAGCCACTGCGTAAAATCGGGACCGAGCAGACTGTCACGCGCGCTCGCCTCGACCTGCTCGCACAGTCCGCACAGATAGCGCAGCGTGGAATGGAACACGGCGGCACCGCTGTGCGCGCGGCTAATTTCGAGGTCGAACACGAGCGGACGGCGCAGCGAGCTTTGCAGCATCTCCGCGAGCTTGATTTCAAGTGCGGGACGATCGACGCGCAACAGCAGGCTGCGGCACGCGGTGTCGGTGCGGATCCGGCTCTTGCGCGACGGCGACGACACGCTGAGACTGCCCGCCGAAAGCGACACATGCTCAGTGCCCGATTGCAATTCGCAATGCCCCGCGAGGGTCGTGCGAAAGAGGTAATGGTGGTCGAGTTCGCCCGCGTCGATTTCGGTTTCGCGTCCGTAGCACAGTTCGAGCAGGCTCGCACGATGCATCGCGACGCTATAAAGCTCGGCGTTCAGCGGCTCGCGACCCGACACTTCCATGCGGTGCTCGCAAAGCAGCTTCGCTACTTCGCGTTCGACGTCCTCGCGCGCGCGCGTGGCGCCGAGCCGGTTGCTGTGTTTGCGCGGAATCGCAATTTCCATCGTTCAATGGCCTCGAAAGACGGCAGAGCCTCGGCGCCTATGATCCGATGGTCAATAAGTCTGTGCAAGAAAGGATTGACCCTCATAGCCGCCCAACGATACCGCCAACCATTGCGTTGCCGGAGTTGAACAGCGTCTGCGCGTGTTGAAGCGCAGCGTGCAGGCGGCCCCTTTAATCTGGACGCCAACTCATGCTCAAGCATTTGCACAAGGAGGCGAACAATGAAGGTTAGCGTACTGGGTGGCGGCCACGGCTGCTTTGCAGCGGCCATCGACATGCTCGAAAAAGGCCACGACGTGACGTGGTGGCGGCGCGATACCGCGGCATGCGCGCGTCTGCGCGAACTGGGCGAGTTGAGCGTACGGGACTGGCGCGGCACGCGCCGCGTGCCGGTAGGGGAGACGCGCGGCGCGATTCGCCTCGTCGACGATCTCGGCAGTGCGGTGCGCGAGGCGCAACTGATCGTCATTCCTCTGCCGTGTACTACGCACGAATCGCTGGCGGGCCAGCTTGCACCGCTCCTCGTGGACGGGCAAGTGGTCTATTTGCCGCCCGGCACGTTTGGCTGCTACGTGTTTGCGAAGGCGATGGCCGACGCGGGCAACCGCGCACGCGTGGCGTTCGCGGAAACGGGCACGCTGCCGTATCTCGTGCGCCGCCAAGGTGAGAACGACGTGGTCATCAGCGCCTACGCGACGCGCCTGCCCACGGGCGTGTTCCCTGCCGATGCGGCTGGCTGGGCGTTTCCGTTGCTCAAGGAGGGTTACCCCAGCGTCGAGGCGATCGAGGATGCGCTAAGCGGCGCGCTCATGAACGCCGGGCCAGTGATCCATCCGCCGCTCATCATGATGAATGCCGGTCCGCTCGAACATTTCGAAGCGTGGGACATTCACAACGAAGGCACGCAGCCGTCGATTCGCCGCGTGACGAATGCACTCGACGCGGAGCGCGTGGCCGTGCGCGAGGCGCTGGGATACGGTGCGCCGCACTTTCCGCTCGCCGATCACTACGCGAGCGAGGGCGACGAATGGATGTATGGGCGCGGCGCGCACGGCAAGCTCACGGACAGCGGCGACTGGCGCGAGAACATCGACCTGAAGGCACATCGCTACATGCTGGAAGACACGCGGCTCGGCCTCTCGTTCGTCGTGTCGGTCGGGCGCTGGGCAGGAGTGCCCACGCCGGTGGCACAAGGGCTGCTGAGCGTGGCGAGCGCCGTGTCGGAGCGCGATCTGTACGCCGAGGGGCGCACGCTCGAGAACCTCGGGCTGGCCTCGCTCTCGCGCGAGGCCATGCGCGAACTGCTGGCACGGGGGCTCGCATGACGCACAGCGCCGTCGACGTGAGGCATATCCACGTGCTCGGTGCGGGACGCATGGGGCAGGGCATCGCCCTCGCGTTCGCTTTCGCGGGATTGCGCGTGACGCTCATCGACTTCAAGGAACGCGCCGCTCCCGCACGTGCAGAATTCGCGGCGGCGGCGCTCGGCGAGATCGATCGCCATTTGCAGACACAGGTCGATTTCGGGCGCATCAATGCGCACGAGGCAGCGCTAGCGCTCGCACGCGTCGAAGTGCTCGACCGCGCGGGCGCCGAGGCCGCGCTGGCCGGCTGCGAGGTGGTCTTCGAGGCTGTTCCCGAAGTCATGGAGGCGAAAGAGGCGGCATTCGCCTGGCTGTGCGCGCATATCGCCGACGGAGCGACGATTGCGTCCACGACATCGACATTTCTCGTCACCGAACTGCAAAAGGCGGTCACACATCCACAGCGGCTCGTCAACGCGCACTGGCTCAACCCAGCGCATCTGATGCCGCTCGTCGAAATCAGCCGCAGCGGCGCAACGGACGAGGCGGTTGTCGCGCGGCTCAAGGACCTGCTGCGTTGCGTTGGGAAGGTGCCGGTCGAGTGCGCGCCATCGGCGGGTTATATCGTGCCGCGCCTTCAGGCGCTCGTCATGAACGAGGCGGCGCGCATGGTGGAAGAGGGCGTGGCGAGCGCGCACGACATCGACACGGCAGTGCGCACGGGCTTTGGACTGCGATTCTCGATACTCGGACTACTTGAGTTTATCGACTGGGGCGGTTGCGACATTCTTTATTACGCGTCGCATTACATGGCGAAGGAAATCGGTCAGCGCTTCGAACCGGCCGCCATCGTTTCGCGCCATATGGAAGAAGGGCACGACGGCATACGCGGCGGCAAGGGTTTCTACGATTATGCGGACGTCGAAGTGCCCGCCTACGTGAAGCGCCGGCTCGGCGAGTTTGGGCAATTGCTCGAATATCTCGGGCTCGCGCCGCGCTACGACTCGGCAGCATGAAAATCCATCCCATGGATGATAGGCGCCATATATGATTGATTTGACAGATATGGCGCCTGTCTTAAACTTGTGGCCTGAATCTACGTACACCACCCCACGGAATCGCAGAGTCGCCTGCCACTCTGCGAGGCGCATTTAGTATGAAATCCTAATGAATAGAGCGACGATCGAACGTATCGAAACCCGCCTCATCGATCTGCCGACGATTCGCCCTCACAAGCTATCCGTCGCCACGATGTACGGGCAAACCCTGATGCTGGTGAAGGTGTACTGCAGCGACGGCGTAACCGGCATCGGTGAAGGTACGACGATTGCCGGCATGGCCTACGGTCCCGAAAGCCCGGAAGCGATGAAGCTGGCGATCGACGCCTACTTCGCCCCGGCAATGATCGGCCAGGACGCCACGCGTATCCAGGCGCTCATGGCGCACCTGGGCAAGCTCGTAAAGATCAATCACTTCGCCAAGTGCGCGCTGGAAACTGCGCTGCTCGACGCCCAGGGCAAGCGCCTCTCCGTGCCGGTGAGCGAACTGCTGGGCGGCCGCCGCCGCGAGCGCCTGCCGGTGGCATGGACGCTCGCCTCGGGCGAGACCGCCAAAGACATCGCCGAAGCCGAGACCATGCTCGAAGTGCGCCGCCACAAGATCTTCAAGCTGAAGATCGGCGCGAAGGACCTCAAGACCGACATCAAGCACGTGGCCGACATCAAGAAGGCGATGGGCGATCGAGCCGCCGTGCGCGTGGACGTCAACATGGCCTGGAGCGAGACGCAGGCGGCCTGGGCGATTCCCGCACTGGCCGAAGCCGGCTGCGAGCTGGTCGAACAGCCGGTGGCTTCGCCCGCGGCGCTGGCGCGCCTCATGCGCCGGTTCCCGGTGGCGTTGATGGCCGACGAAATCCTGCAGGGACCGGAAAGCGCGTTCGAGATCGCGAAGAACGAAGGCGCCGATGTGTTCGCCATCAAGATCGAGCAGAGCGGCGGACTGTTCGCGGCGCAGCGCGTAGCCACGATTGCGGACGCCGCGGGTATCGAGCTGTACGGCGGCACGATGCTCGAAGGCGCGTTTAGCACGGTCGCGTCGGCGCACCTGTTCGCAAGCTTCGCCAACCTGCAGTGGGGCACTGAACTGTTCGGCCCCTTGCTGATCACCGAAGAGATTTTGACGAAGCCGCTCGATTACAGCGACTTCGAGCTGACGGTGCCGAACGGCCCGGGTCTCGGCATCGAACTGGACGAAGCGAAGGTCAAGCGCTTCACCCGCGACGGCCTCATGAAAGTCACGAAGTAATCCAGACACCTGACAAACGGAATTTGACGATGCTTTTCCACGTACGCATGGATGTGAACATCCCGGCCGACATGCCGGCCAATGTCGCCAATGAAATCAAGGCGCGAGAAAAGGCGTACTCGCAGGAGCTGCAGCGCAGCGGCAAGTGGCGCCATATCTGGCGACTGGTGGGCGAGTACGCGAACTACAGCATCTTCGATGTCGAGAGCAACGCCGAGCTGCACGACATTCTCACCGCCTTGCCGCTTTTTCCGTACATGAAGATAACGGTCACGCCGTTGTGTCGCCACCCGTCCTCGGTCAGGGACAACGACGCTTGAGCTGATTCCCCCTCAATACCAGCAAGCACCAGGAGACAAAGATGAGCGCAAAAGTATTCGACACGAAGGAAGTGCAGGACCTGCTGAAGGCCGCTGCGAATCTCAACGGCGGTAGCGGCGACGCGCGTTTCCAGCAGATCGTCCATCGTCTGCTGGGCGACCTGTTCAAGGCCATCGACGATCTCGACATCACGCCCGATGAAGTCTGGGCCGGCGTGAGCTATCTGAACAAGCTCGGCCAGGACGGTGAAGCGGCGCTGCTCGCCGCCGGTCTCGGTCTCGAGAAGTACCTCGACATCCGCATGGACGCCGCAGACAAGGCAGTGGGTCTCGAAGGCGGCACGCCGCGCACGATCGAAGGGCCGCTTTACGTTGCAGGCGCGCCGGTGCGCAAGAGCGTCTCGCGCATCGACCTCAACGCCGACGCCGATGCGGGGCCGCTCGTCATTCACGGCACGGTCACCGGACTCGACGGCAAGCCGCTCGCCGGCGCCGTGGTCGAATGCTGGCACGCCAATTCGAAGGGCTTCTATTCGCACTTCGACCCGACCGGCGCGCAGGACGACTTCAACCTGCGCGGCGCGGTCAAGACCGGCGCGGACGGCAAGTACGAATTCCACACGCTCATGCCGGTGGGCTATGGCTGCCCGCCGCAGGGCTCGACCCAGCGGCTGCTGGACGGCCTTGGCCGCCACGGCAATCGCCCGGCGCACGTGCACTTCTTCGTCACGGCCGATAACAGCCGCAAGCTCACCACGCAATTCAATATCGAAGGCGACCCGCTGATCTGGGATGACTTCGCCTACGCGACGCGTGAAGAGCTGATTCCGCACGTGGCGGAAAAGACCGGTGGCACCGCGCTCGGCCTGAAAGGCGACACGTACAAGGACATCGAGTTCAACTTCACGCTCACGCCGCTGGTCCAGGGCAAGGACAACCAGCTCGTGCACCGCCTACGCGCCGCAGCCACGGCCACAGAGACGGCGTAACTGTCCAGTAAGGCGGCGCGTCGCTGGCGCTGCCTTATCTTGAAGCGAAGGGAGAAAGTCAATCCTTCGTTCGAAGCTTCGCCGCGCGAGGCGCTGGTGTTCGACCGTGCGCCTCGCGCGGCGAAGCCGTATCAGAACTATCCGAAAGCTCCAGAAGCGGCTTCGACCAGCGACGCCGTCGTGGCGACTATCAATGACCCCTCCGCATCGGCGGACGGCAAACCGGCGATCATTCGCATCGGCATGCGCCACACGTCATCGCTTCGAAAGCAGATAGTCGAGACCCGTCGCAAACTGGTTGTATGTCGCGCCACTTTTGCCCAACATCGCATTGCCGTGCGTATAGTTGTACGCGACGCCCCATAACAATATCGGCGTAAATTGATAGCGAAAATTGACTTCGACGTTGTTGAACATCGCAGCTCCGCTCAGACCGCGCGGACTGGGTCCGGAAGAAAGCTCGCCAAAATTGCGAAAGCGCGTGTTCGAGTTGACGACACCCGCAGTGCCCGAGCCGGTCGTCCATGTAGCTGCGGCGGAGAATACGCCCATCGAGTTCGCAGACGCGTAACCTGAGTACACGGGCGCGACCGTGTTGTTGCTCGGCACGCGGTTGACGACGGCAGCTGGGCTGCCGGTGCTGCCGAAGAACGCGGAGTTGGGGTTCTGCACGACCGGGTAGCCCGCGGCGATTGTGAGCGCGCTATTCGCATCGCCAGCCGTGGCCGGCCAGATGCGATTGCGCGCGAAATTGCCGGCCAGGCAGCCCGGGCTGAACATGCCCGCGAAGGTAAAGGCCGAATCGTTGTTGCTCGTGAACTTGATCGTGGTGTTGGTTGAGTTGGTGTTGTTGATGTTGTCGAGGTCGCCAGGATGCCGTTCATTGTGTTGTCTGAACGAGAACGCGAGCTTGCTAGCAGTCTTCAGGTTGGAGCCGCTAAGTTGGCCACAGTAAGCGGCTGGATTATTAGCGTTTTGCGATATTCGCCGCGTCTACGTGATGAAAAGACGGAAGGTCCGCGATCGGGTTCGGGTTTCGCAGCCCTTCCTTAGCTCGTTGC
Organism: Paraburkholderia guartelaensis; assembly: GCF_004353905.1. GTDB lineage: Bacteria > Pseudomonadota > Gammaproteobacteria > Burkholderiales > Burkholderiaceae > Paraburkholderia > Paraburkholderia guartelaensis. The sequence continues at coordinate 31,464 of NZ_SMOD01000051.1, forward strand.
GTAGCTTGGATTGTTTTGGCTGTTACGCATTCAACGGTTAGATTCGTCTAACATGACCAAGGGAATCTAGTACTGTTCATAGGACAGCAGTTACCACTTTCTCACGTAGGTACGAGAGAATTGATGTTTTTGAGAGATCGTGGCCAACGCCGCTGTCTTTGAACCCGCCCCACGGGAGCCTCGCGTCAAGCGGGCTCCAGCCATTGATCGCAACCGCTCCCACCTGCAATTGCGCGGCGACGCTGTGTGCAATTGAAAGGTCTCTTGTCCAAACGGTTGCTGACAATGCGAACTGCACGTTGTTTGCGATCTGCACGGCCTCCTCTGTGCTATCAAAGGGAATAATCATGCCCACTGGACCGAAGATTTCTTCCTGGGCGATACGCATTCGGTTGTCCACTCCGGCAAAAATCGTTGGCCTCACGAAATGTCCCACTGGGGGCACGCTTTCTTCCCCGGCCACAATTCGTGCGCCTTCCGACTTGCCGAGCGCAATGTACTCGAGAACCCGTGACTTGTGGCGATCATTGATCAACGCACCCATGGTGGTCGACGGGTCAAGTGGATCACCGAGCTTCAATGACTTCGCGACTTCGGCCAGTCGATTTGCGAAGTCATCCGCAATCGAGCGATGAACCAGCACGCGCGAACCCGCGGCGCAAGTTTGACCCTGATTTACGAATAGGCCCATAGCTACGCCTTGAAGCGCAGCATCGATGTTCGCGTCAGGGAAGACAATCTGGGGCGCTTTCCCGCCCAACTCCAACGTCACTTTTTTCAACTTTCCGGCGATATCTGCTGCGATCGACCGTCCTACGGCGGTACTACCTGTAAAGCTGATTTTATCCACTCCAGCGTGATTGACCAGTGCGCGTCCGGCCGTCGGGCCCCTCCCGTTGACGATATTAACGACTCCCGCTGGGAAGCCCGCGTCTGCAATAAGGGACGCGAGCGCCGAGACGCTCACCGGCGCTTCCTCGGAGGGCTTGATCACCACGGTGCAACCAGCCGCCAACGCCGGAGCGAGTTTCCAGATGCAGATCATCAATGGAGCGTTCCATGGAATGATCTGTGCAGCGACACCGACAGGCTCCATGATCGTATAATTCACGGTCGGCTTGCCCATATAGCCTGCCGTAGGAATAAATCGCCCCTCCAGCTTGTCCGCCCAACCTGCGAAATATCGAAGCGTATCCACCGCGACAGGCAGGTCCATCATCCTCATCTCACTGATCGGGCGTCCCTGCTCGCGAGCCAGCGTGATAGAAAGCGCATCTGCGTTTTCCTCGACCAAGTCAGCCAGCTTCATGATTAGTTTGGCGCGTGCGGCTGATCCCATTGTTCTCCAAGGGCCGTAGTCGAACGCGTTCCGCGCAGCGAGGACAGCGTTGTTCACATCAACTTCGGAGGAGTCCGCGACCAGTGTGAATAGCTGCCCTGTGGCGGGCTCCGTCTTTTCGAAGGACGCTTCGGTTATAGACGGGCAGGATTGGCCATCGATGAAGTTCAGGGTACGGAGGACGTCATTCATGCCGTATTACCTCATGACTCAAGTTTTACAGAGCGACCGGCCGGCGCTTTGCGGCGACTAGGCCTCTGTTTCGATTTTCCGGATCACGCCTCTGCGTGCTGGTTTGAGCTAGACAGGCGCGCCGCGGCGGATTGAGGCGACGGGCGCTAGAAGAGCGGGCCGTCGCTGTGCATTCTCGTGGTCAGTGTTTGGCCATGGGACCCATCGCGTACATGTCAGCGACGATAAGCCATACGCCGTCAATCTTCTTCCAGACGAAGAGGCTTTTGGTCGCGAACGGCTCCTCGGCGCTGGCCTTCGGTTCCACTTCCCACGTCACCCAAGTGAGTGCTGCGTTTTCATTGAGCTTTTCGGCCTTGAATATAGAGATTTTTGTGGACTTCGCGTCGCCCATCAACTCCTTAACCTTTGCGACGATCGCCGTGTGGCCTAGGGCTGCGACCGGGGTATCTTGACCCGTCACGATGGCGTTGTCGCTATAGACCGCCGCAACTCCTTCGGCGTTCTGGGCTTTCCACGTCGTTTCGATCTTGTCGAGGCGAGGTCGCAACTGATCGTTGATCGTGTCAGCAAACGAGTTCGCTGCAAAGAGGGCAAGCGCACCTGCAACTGAAGCGGCTATGACACAGCGGGAGACAATATTAGGCATGAGTGTTCCAGTTGGATTGACAGCGAAGAAAAGTGATTCGCTCGCGAGATAGGTAACGCATGGCTGCCATCCCGTCAGAAACACGGTGGTTCCCACGGGCGCCCTGCTCTTAGTGTAGAGACTTGAGGTAGGCGACTAGCGCCATTCGATCAGCGTCATTTTTTATACCGCCAAACGGCATCGCTGTTCCGGGTTGAGCGACCTGCGGATTTTTCACAAAGGCGTCGAGCGCTGCGTCATCCCAGCTGGCCTTTGAGGCCCGCAGCGCCTCGCTATACTGAAAGCCGGACAATTTCCCTATCTTTCTGCCGTATACACCCGCTAGATTCGGGCCGACTATCGTTCCTTTCGACTTGTCGGTTGCATGACACATAGCGCAGGAAGAGCTGAACTGGTGTTGGCCGATAGCGATCTGTGCGTCAGCCGAAGTCGCGCCGTGAGAAATCGTCGCGCATAGTAATGCGGAGAAAGCGAAGGTCAAGCTGAAAAGGGTGGAACGCTTCATGGCTATGCTCTCTTGCTCATGTTGTTGAAGACTTCAGTCGCGGTGCGAACACCGCTCTCGATTGCACCGTCGATAAAGCCACGCCACAGCATCGCGCTGTCGGAACTTGCGAAGTAGATATTGCCCTCCGGCTCGCGCAGCCCCGACCAGTTTCTAGTCAGTTGACCTGGTCGGTAAAATGCCCACGTACCCTGTGAGTAAGGATCGGCAGTCCACGGATAGGAGATCACCGACACGACTTCGGCGCCGGGCAGTAACCCGCGCAATGCGGCTTCGACGCCTGCCTGGTCATTTACATCAAGCGTCCCTGCGGCATCGAAGCACACGATCAGCGTGCCATCGTCGCGCTCCTGTTCCGTGAAAGCGAGGGTGATCGGGTAGGGATGTGGCGCGGTACCCATCCAGACGCCGATCTTTTGCTTGATATGGACGTAGCACTTATTTCCTGTGCCTGTTACGCCGGCTTGCGACGCGGCTAGCTTCACTGGACCCAATCCAGGCTCGAATCTGATGTTTTTGAGCGTATTGACAGGAATGGCACAAATGACGGCACCTGCCGTATAGGCTCCCTGATCTGCACCGACGGTCAGCTTGCCGTTGTACTGGACGACGGACTTCACGGGAGTACCGGTCTTCAGCTCAAAATCACCGTCGTTGCGGATCGCCTGGGCCAGTCCGGTCGTTCCTTCGGCAATCTTGTAATGCCCGCATCGATCGAACAGGAGTGCGACGTCGAAATCACCCCGTGCCCACCAGTGGAGTTGTTCCACGAAAGAGCCCGTGCCAGGATCCCGGTGTACGTTGATCGTGTACTGCGGCGCAAGCAGATCGCTCAAATCACGTCGCAGATTGATCTGTTTGAGGCGATCGTTCAGGGTGATCTGATCGTATTTCCGAACAGTATGGAAGTTAAGGAGCGGATTTGGCGCGCGAGGAAATACGGTCCTGCCCAATTGCCCGTCTACGTCGCAGAACTTGTTCATTGCCTCAGTAAGCATTGCGAAAGCAGACTGTCCGTCTGCAGTCTTGAGGCGATCGTCGGTTCGCCACGCGAACAAATTCGGTGAGGCGCCGGGCGTTTCGGTTAATGACAAGCCGTACCGGTTGATTTCGGTCCAGACGTACGGTTGCGCCCAGTGCACCCACGTGCCGCCAAGCTCGATCTGATGATCGTGATAATGGCTCACAAATGTTCGGCCGCCGATTCGCGTGCGAGCTTCGAGAGCGAGCACTTTCATTCCGCGTTTCGCGCAGTCTCGCGCGGCGGTCAGGCCCGCAAACCCGGCGCCAATTACGATGACGTCGAACTCGGTATCACGACTTCTGGACAGCCGCGGTGCTTTACGCTCGGCTGCACCGGCAAGAACCGGAACCACCGTACTTGCAGCAATAGTTGCCCCGGTGGCCGCCAGGAATCTACGGCGGGCACGGATCATTTGACTATCTTCACTCATCCACAGCCTCCTCGCTGTATCGCGATCAACTAGGTCACACGACCTTGTGTTGAGCAGTTTTATAGCTCGACTTTATTCGTTGCACAAGACCAGGCTGAGCGATTGCGGGTGGCCATAGCGAGGTCTGCCAGTCTGAAATCACGCTGATAAGCGCTCCTGGCTTGAGTTACGTGGTCTTGCATCGCAGAGGGCAAGTTCAAGATAAGTATTTGTCCTGGTTTATGAGCAATTGACGTAAGGTCATCTGACCTATAGTCTCGCTGCTGAATCGTTCGCCATGTCCGAGGGCCGGCCCCTCCAGGCTTCTGCAGGATCCGGGGCTATCTGACGGAAGCTCCTACAGAGGAGTCTGCATTTTTTTGTTAGGAAATCGAAATGAATCGACCGTGCAAAAGTTTTCGTTCTTTCGTCACCAGCGCTGTAGTCCTCTTCGCTGCATCGGTATCGATGACCGCATGGGCTCAATCGTCTGGTGATGGTGCCAAGGTCCCGACCTATTCTGGAACCCAAGCGCCATTGCCTGGATGGTCGTACGGCAATTTTCGCGGCGACTACTGGAAGCACAAGGGTGAAAAGCCGCTCTTTTCGATCGACGCGAGCAACGTCGACAAGTACGCGGACAACCTCACGCCCGGTCAGGTCGCGCTCATCAAACAGAAGAAGGGCTACCGCATGGACGTGTACCCGTCGCACCGCGAATGCGGCGCGCCGGCTTTCGTGCAGGCCAACGCGGCGCTCAACGCGACCCAGGCGAAGCTGGACTCCACGGGCGAGTCGTTGCAGAGCGCAAGCCTTCCCGGCATGCCGTTCCCGGTGCCGAAAACCGGCGCCGAGGCGATGTGGGACCACCTTGCGCGCTATCGCGGCATTGGCGCGGAATGGCAGAAGTCTGTGACGGCGGCGTCACCTCGTCCGGGCAGCACGGACTGGATCAAGGCCGAATCAAAGGAGACACTTTTCTTCCCGTGGGGCAAGAAGGGGACGACGACGCCACAGCAGGCCGGCATGCTCTACGCAATCTACTTTGCGTATGAAACGCCTGCCGCTCTTGCGGGTCAGGGCCTCGTGCAGCGCGACTACTTCGACAAGACGAGCGACACGTACTACTACTTCACGGGCCAGCGCCGCGTGCGCCGCATGCCGTCCTATTCGTATGACGCACCGCAGATCGGTTTCGAGAACCAGTATCTGGTCGACGAGCCGTGGCTCTTCAACGGTCAGCTCGACCGCTTCAACTGGAAGCTCGTCGGCAAGAAGGAAATCTACATTCCGTACAACGACTTCGGGATGTTCAACTTCAAGGCGAAGTTCGACGACGTCTTCAAGCCGGATGGTGTGAGCCCCGACGCACGCCGATACGAGCTGCACCGCGTGTACGTGGTCGAGGCGACCCTGAAGTCGGGCGTGCGCCACGTGGCTTCGAAGAAGGTCTTCTACATCGACGAGGACAGCGGCCTTGCGGTGGCGGGCGAAGACTACGATAACCAGGGCAAGCTCTGGAAGGTCAAGGAAGCGTATCCGATTCCGGTGTACGAACTGCAGGGCGCCTGTGATGTCGAGCCGTTCGTCCAGTACGACCTAAGCAACGGCCGCTACGTGACCGACCAGTCGACCATCGGCACGGACACCGACATCCGCTGGTACGAGGATTCGAACGACGCGCGCTTCAAGGACGACTACTACTCGGCCGAGAACCTGCGCGCAGTGAGCGAGCGATAACGTAGCGACCACGCGTGGCGGCGCGCACGCACCAGCGCGTTGCCACGATTCATATTCGACCTGGACGCAATCAGGCAGGGGAAGAGCGTGATATCGAAGACAAAAATCAGCGCGGCAATTTCATTAGTCATGCTAATGGTCGCACAGGGGGCATCGGCATACGAGTTCACGCTCGACGACGGCGCCGTGAACGGTTCGTGGGTCACGAACCTGACCGCGGGCGGCGGCATCCGGGTCAAGAACCCGAGCTGCTCGCTCACGGGCGACCCGAACGCCAACGGCTGCGGTGCGGGCGCGAACACCGCGCAGTGGTCCAACGGAGACGATGGCAACCTCAACTATCGCAAGGGGCAGCCGTTCAGCACGTACATCAGTGCGACGAGCGAACTGCTGCTCACGATGCCGAGTCAGGGCGTGAAGTTCATGGTACGTGGCACGGCCATGTACGACTTCCTGGCGAAGGACACCAACCGTACGGAGCTGTCGAGCACCGCGGCCGCGCAGATTGTCTATCCGGTCGACCTTCTCGACCTATGGGTCCAGAAGGACTTCACGATCAACGACAGGACCGCGCACGTACGGCTGGGCAATCAGGTCATCAACTGGGGCGAGAGCTACTTCGCGACCAACGGCATCAACGCAACCAATGCGGTCGACATCCAGAAGCTGCTAATTCCAGGCACGCAGTTGAAACAGGCGCTGCTGCCTGAGCCAATGATCAGCTTCGCGAGCGGCATCACATCCGGTCTCAGCACCGAGGCCTACTACCAGTTCAGCTGGGAGAGCAACCGCTATCCGCCGGTCGGTTCATACTGGTCAGTGGGCGACATCTTTGGACGTGGTGCCGGTCCGCTGAGTATCAGCACGGTCAATGGCAATGTGGGCGGCGTCGACGCGGGGACGATCGCGGGCGCTGGCGCGGGCAACTCGCAGACGGTTGCGGGCATCAACTCGGGTCTCGTCAATGGCGTGTATGCGGGCTCTCCGTATAACTCGATCGGCATTCCGACTTCGACGCAGCTGCCGAACAAATACCGCCCGCAGTTCGGCATCAAGTTCAGCTACAAGCCGAAGGACGTCGACGTCAACTTCGGCTTCTACTACGAGAACTATACCGACAAGTCGCCGGTTGCCGCGTCGCTGCCGAACGGCACGATGCAGTTCCAGTACCTCAACAACCGGCAGCTGTTCGGCGCGAGCGCGAACTTCGCCATCGGCGACTGGGCAATCGGTACCGAGCTTTCGTATCGCCCGCACGACGCGGTTGCTCTGTCCAGCTGTTTCGGCGCAGGTGGCCCGCTAGACATCAACACGAACAGTGTTTCGGGCATCACCTGCCAGCAATGGGAAGACCGCAAGAAGCTCCAGTACCTGATCAACGGTCAGCTCAATCTCACGCAAAGCGAATATCCATTCCTGAAGCTGCTGCATGCCGACATGGCGGTGCTCACGATGGAACTTGCGTGGATCTACTATCCCGGCCTCAATTCGAACGGCGTCACACGCACGGTGGACGGCCAGCAGGTGACGCAGGCGCCCGCGGCAGGGTACTTCACGTGGCTGAACAACGACTCGGGCCTGGGCTATCCGATTACGGCAGCGAAGGGCACGGCGAGCTCGGTCGGCGCGACGGTCGACTTCAACTGGACCTACGACGGCACGATCATTCCGGGCTGGCAGGTTACGCCTGGCGTGACGTTTACCGATGCGCTGTATGGCTACACGCCAACGTTTACAGCGAACTACATGCAGGGTGCGAAGTCGGTCAACGTCTATCTGCTGTTCAACCAGAACCCGACGGTTTGGCAGGCCGGCATCAACTTCACGGCTTTCTTCGGTGGTCACAACACCGTTGGGCAGCCGTACGCCGACCGCAATTTTGTCGGCCTGTTCGCCACACGCAATTTTTAAGCTGGCAGGCGCGTGCGTCTTGCAAGCGCACGCCCGAAATCGGACGCAGTCTTTGAGGGGCTCAATGTGTTGAATCGACTGGTGGGCAAGCTCGAGAGGTTCCTGTTCGGGCATCGCGCGATCACGCTGGGCGTGATTGCGGTATTTACGGTCGTGATGGCCGTGTTCGCGTTGCAGTTGCGTATGGACGCGGGGTTCGAAAAGCAGATCCCGACCGGACACGAATACGTCAAGACCTTCCAACAGTACCGGAACGACCTGCTGGGCGCGAACCGCATCACGGTCGTACTCAAGGCGCGCAACGGCACGATCTGGACGCGCGAAGGCCTCACCCGGCTCTACGAGATCACGGAGGCTGTGGGCTATCTGCCGAACGTCGATCGTGGTGGTGTGCAATCGCTGTGGACGCCGAACTCATTCGTCAACGAGATCACCGAGGACGGCTTTCGCGCCGACCCGCTGATCGACGGCACGATCACACCGGAAAGCCTCACGCCGGAAAAGATTTCCGCGATTCGCCAGTCGACCTCGGCCGGCGGTTATGCGGGCGTGCTCGTCTCGCGGGACCAGACGAGCGCGATGGTGACGGCGGAGCTGAACGAGCGCGACGCGAACGGCCGGGCGCTCGACTACGTGGCCTTCAACCACATCCTCGAAGAGAAGCTGCGCAAGCCCTATGAAAGCGGCGCCTACCAGGTGCAGATCATCGGCTTCGCGAAGCAGATCGGCGATATTGCCGACGGCGCCTCCGGCGTGCTGGTCTTCTGTGCACTGGCGCTGGTGCTGACGGCGGCCGCCGTATACTGGTACAGCCGCTCGCTGCGCTTCACGATCCTGCCGATCGCATGCTCGCTCACCTCGCTCGTGTGGCAGTTCGGCACGCTGCGCATCCTCGGCTTCGGTCTCGACCCGCTCGCGGTGCTGGTGCCGTTTCTCGTTTTCGCGATCGGTGTTTCGCACGGTATCCAGCAGATCAACTTCATCGTACGCGAGCTTTCGCATGGACGCACACCGATGGAAGCCGCGCGCGACAGCTTCAGCGGACTGCTGATTCCTGGCACGCTTGCGCTCGTCACTGCGTTCGTGTCGTTCATCACGCTCCTGCTGATCCCGATTCCGATGGTGCGGGAGCTGGCGATCACCGCGTCGCTCGGCGTGGGCTACAAGATCGTGACGAACCTCGTGATGTTGCCAGTCGTTGCCTCGTGCCTGCATTTCACGAAGGAATACGCGGATCGCGCATTGGCTGCGCGCGAGCGCCGTGCGCACTGGCTCAGGATTTTGGCCCGCGTGGCAGAGCCGCGCAACGCGGCGATCACGCTCGCAGTGACCGCGCTGATCTTTGGTGTGGCGGTGTGGCAAAGCCGCGATCGGGTGGTGGGCACGCTGCAGCCGGGCGCGCCTGAACTGCGCGCCGACTCGCGCTTCAACACGGATGCCGTTGCGATCGCAACGAGCTACGACGTGGGCCTCGACTGGCTCACGGTGGTGTTCGAGACGCCTCGCTCGACCGACTGCACCGACCCGCGACTGGGCCTATTCGAAGATGATTTCGTGGCCTCGATGAATCGCGTGCCTGGCGTCGTGTCGGTGAGCTCGTATCCGCAGATGCTGCGCACTTACAACGAGGGCTATAACGAAGGCAATCCGAAGATGTTCGTGGTGCCGATCGATCCGACCAACTACGCCGCACTGAGTGCCGAAATCAACCGCGTGCGCGGCTACATGACGAAGGACTGCAAGATGACCGCGGTGCATCTGTTCCTCGCGGATCACAAGGCGTCGACGATCAATCGTGTGATCGACGCGGTGAAGGAGTATCGCGCCGAAAGCCATCTGGAAGGCGTGGCGATCCGCCTGGCCGCCGGTAACGCGGGGGTGCTTGCCGCCACCAACGACGAAGTGGCGCGCAGCGAACTGCCGATGATGCTCTACGTCTACGCGGCCATCGTCGTGCTCGTGCTGCTGGCGTATCGCGACCTGCGCGCGGTGATCGCGTGTTGTCTGCCGCTCACGGTGGCGACCTTTATCGGTTACTGGTTCATGAAAGAACTGCAGATCGGGCTCACGGTCGCGACCCTGCCGGTGATGGTGCTTGCGGTGGGCATCGGCGTTGACTATGCGTTCTACATCTACAACCGGTTGCAACTGCATCTCTCGAATGGCGTGCCCGTGGTGAAGGCGGTGGAACAGTCGATTCTCGAAGTTGGCGTGGCGACGATCTTCACGGCCATTACGCTGGCCGTTGGCGTGGCGACTTGGAGTTTTTCGGCCCTGAAGTTCCAGGCGGACATGGGCAAGCTGCTCGCGTTCATGTTCATCGTGAACCTAGTGATGGCGATGACGGCGCTGCCGGCGCTCGCCGTCTGGCTCACACGGCTCTTTCCGCGCCGCTCGGCGGTTAAAAGCTCGAGCTTCTTCACTCACTAGGTTCTGTTCACATTCTCATCAGCGGTCCAAAGGCACAGGCAAGCGAAGCGAAGGCGAGATAGTTCCCTGCGAGTTTGTCGTAGCGAGTGGCGACACGACGAAAATGTTTGATACGACTGAAAAAGCGTTCGACGATGTTCCGGGTCCGATACAGCACACGGCTATAGCGACGCTTGGTCTTGCGGTTCGAACGCGGCGGGATTACGGCCTTCGCACGCGTAGTGCGGATACTCTCCACAAAGGCGTTCGAGTCGTAGCCCTTGTCAGCGATGACCGCACCGGTGCGCAAATGCTCAACCAGTTCATTCGCGCACGAAATATCGGAAACTTGTCCCTCGGTGGCAATCAACCGCAGGGGGCGTCCGGCGTCATCGACGGCCAGGTGCAACTTGGTGGTCAGTCCACCTCGCGAGCGACCGAGCGCTTGCGGACCGTTTTTTTTTGAGCTCCGGACGAATGCTGGTGTGCGCGCACGATGGTCGAATCGATCAACACATGCTTGATCTCGGTTTCGTCGGCCACGGCGAGGATCACGCGTTCCCACACACCCTTGCGACGCCACCTGGAGAAACGCATGTACACCGTATGCCATCGGCCGAACGCCTTCGGCAAATCGCGCCACGGGCAGCCGGTCCGGCCGATCCAGAGGACAGCTTCGACAAACCAACGATTGTCGGTCGCCGTTCGCCCTGGATCGCCTTCTTTGCCTGGCAAGACGGATTCGATTCGTGCCCATACTTCATCGCTCAACAACGTTCGAATCATCTTGGCCTGCTCGCGCAAAAGACAAGATGTAAACACATTTCATCGAATGTAAACAGACCCTAGTCCGCCACGAGGACTCCATCATGAAAGACGCAATCAAATTGAAGGCAGCCTGCGGAGTGCTCGCGGTGCTCGCAGGCCTCTATGTCACGAATGACGTACTTGCGGACACTGCGCCCAGAACCAGGGTCGTGCTGGCAAGCGCGAAACATCTTGCGAACGCGGACCAATCGATGATGCTCGGCGCAACGCTCGCGGGCAGCCGCATCGTCGCGGTCGGCGAACACGGAGTGATCCTGCTTTCCGACGACAACGGTGCGCATTTCCACCAGGCGAACGAGGTTCCCGCCAACGCGACGCTCACCTCGGTCGCGTTCGCCGACGCGCAGCATGGCTGGGCTGCGGGGCACTGGGGCGTCATTCTGCGTACGGACGACGGCGGCGAAAACTGGCATCTGCAACGCGCGGATGCGGGCGTCGACCAGCCGCTCTTTTCGATTGCGTTCCGCGACGCGAGTAACGGATGGGCGGTTGGACTATGGTCACTCGTACTGCGAACGAACGATGGCGGAAAAACATGGGCAGCTGCCAAGCGAGAGGACATCTCCGGAGCCGGGAAAGGCGGGTTGAATCTATATACAGTCTTCCCTGGAGGCGGTTCGAGTGTCTTCGCGGTTGGTGAACGTGGAACTGTGCTTCGATCAAAGAACAACGGGCAAACCTGGGATGCGAAAGCGACAGATTATAACGGCACGCTCTGGTCCGGTACAATGACGCGAGCTGGAATGATTTACGTTGCTGGGCTACGCGGACACATCTTTTCAAGTATCGACGGTGGGGACACGTGGACCCCGGTGGCCTCCGGGACCGATGGGTCGATTACAGATCTTGTGGCGGAAGCCGATAGCATTGCCGGTGTCTCGCTCGATGGGGACATGATTCTTGCGCGAGATCGGGAAAAGGGGTTCCAGGCTCGAAAAATTGCGGGGCACGACGGGCTTACCGCTGTGGTTTTTGACGCGCAGGGGAGGCCGGTGATATTTGCTAAAGATGGGGTTGTTGCCCCATAGGCTAAGGTAGTCGCTATCTAGTCCGCAGTGTGAAGCAGTGATGGCGAACCATTGAAGATGAGGTCGATTGACCTAAAAATGCTTGCGCGCGACATCTCGATGTCTCAGAATATCTAAAGGTTTCCCTTAGAGGCATTGGATGAACACCTCAAATGACGCGCATCGGGTGAAGCAGGTGGCGGACCACTCGCCGGTCGCTGATCAAGATCAGTTCGCTATGTTGCCTCCCATGGATAGAACTCTCACAGAAAGGGGACGCAGCACTGTCGCGCGCGTGCTCGAAAGCGCTAGCGCGATCATCGCCTTTGAGGGGTACGGTGCGCTGACTATGCGAAAAGTCGCCGCGAAAGTTGGGATGTCGTTGTCGAACGTGCAACATTACTTCAAAACTAGGGAGGACCTCCTTGCGGCTGTTATCAAGCAGACGATGACCCAGTATGTGACGAGCACCTCGACGTTTCTTGACGAGTCGTTGTCACCTCGTGACCAACTCGCCGCGGTTGTACGTTTCCTTGTCGAGGATATCAAGCAGCCGCATGTTCAGAGTTTATTTGGGGCCTTCTGGGCTCTTGCCCAGACGCATGACTTTGCCAGAATCTTGATGGACGAAATGTACGTGGCAGAGCGCAAACTCCTCGCTCAGTTCATCCGGCGGATAAATCCAAAATTGGACCAAAAGCAGTTGATGTGCCGCGCCGCATTAATTGGTTGTCAGATCGAAGGGCTAATGCTGCTAATTCCTCAACGCAACAGATTCCCTTCTGATATCCGAGGAATAGAGGAAGAACTCATGACAGCGGTATTGGCTTTAGCTAACGCATGAAATACTCTGATCGGAAATATAAGCCCGGGCTAAAGCCGACCTCAAAGTCGGGGCCAGCGATAGTGGATGCCGGATACAGCAATAATCTGGACCAACGCGTGATCGCAGCCCGCCGGTAGTGGCGGCTTATGCGACTGCCGGGGTATCGGTCGATCTGATAAACCGCCCGGTTGAATGCGTCCCAGCGCGCGAAGAAGGATGCGCTTAGTTCAAGATATCCGGCAAAGACTATTGCCATGCCTGCAATCCCCATGATCCGCCGCGCACCGCTAGTCGGCACGGCCCATTGATAGACCGCGAACCAGAGCCAAAAAAACGCGAGATCAACCGCGATACTCAACAGGGTATGGTGTTCGTACATGCTTCCTCTACCGTGCGTGCCTGAGTTAATCGACCATCCAGCTCATACCAGGACCGCCGCCCCCTCTTCTTGCATCACAAACTTCTGTCTCCCATTGCTTCAACATCACTGTTTCACCGCGATCGCGGCGCTGGCACTTCTCATCCAGTTCATGCATATCTTTCTGAAGTTGGGCTACGTTCCTCGCGCTGGCTGCATCGGCGGTTTGATCCACGACGCCTAGTGCGTCCTGCGCACGCACGGTTGTCATGGAAACGGCTGTTATCACAAAAGTGCTGTACTGAATAGCGTGTGTCGCATTTGTTTTCCTATACCGAGTTGCAGTGTTGGTCGCACTTAAAATCCTTCGCCGTCGTGCTGGCTGGGCCGTAGGTTTCTTCATGGCAGACGGCTCCGTTGCGAATCAGCCATTCGCCTCCTACCGCACGCTTGTCAGTTCCATTCGGCTGCACGTCTACCAGGTATCGCCGCGTGTCTTTCACGACGACCGGAGAAAAAACATCGATGCCAAGCATCTGCGCGGATGCCGTGGACGAAAGAATGGCCGTCATCGACAACCCAAGCACCAAAAGCAGGTTCTTCATTGTCGTATTTTCCTTAGACCTCCGAACTGCCGATCCACTGACCGCCGAGATACGCATCGGCGCCGAAGTGCCCGCTCACGAATGCTTTCACGTCGGGGCGATCCAGAACTGCCTGCAAGGTGCTGCGCGACCACGCGGGCGCCGGATCAATACGGAGCGTCGCTTCACCAGCCAGGTCAACGAGGATGAACGGTTCACGTTCGTTCCAGGTGACCAGGTCGGCCAGCGCGGGTCGGCAGTGCGACGAGACTCAACGTTGTCACTGCGGCTTGCCTTCCGGCGGGCCGCACCTGGCTGCCAGGTCAGGCGGTGGGCCGTCTGGCCTGCCTGCACCGCGCGGGCCGTCGGGTGGCGGTGGTGGCTTGCCGCTTCCGGGCCTTGTGCCCTCGGGAGGCGGGCCGGGCGGCGGCCCGCCACAGGGCGGCGGCGGGCGAAGCTGTGACAGTCCTTCGGCGGAAGGATCGGGCTGGGCGGAACTGGCTTGCGCCGAAGCGATGCCCGTGACGCAGCCCATCAATGCGAACACAACGAGTGCCTTGCGATTCATGGATCGATCCTGTCGGCTGCCGGCCGACCTGCGGTGCGCTGATGCGCCGGCTCGTTTTCACGCGTTATACCCCCTCGATGTGTCACTCAGACCGCGGAACGAGCGGAGGGGAGCCTGCGTGGGCGTGGCGTATGTCGTGCCTTCCGGAATACCGGGCCGTTGCAAGACATGACGCGTTGGGCATTCTACACGCGGCGTATGTGACGCATAACGTACTGTACAATGGCGTATGGAGTCATATTACGCGATGGAGCTCGCCGCTAGACGTTCCGGCGGCGTGGCCGCTGTGCCCCCGGACTCCTTGGAGCGCGGCTTGGCCAGCCACATCAAGGCCGATCCGCCTACGGGGCCAGTACGCGGGCCTTGACCCGCCTTTCGCGACAACGACAGGGGCAACGCCCCGAGCCGTCCTAATCTGCCTGCATCGCCCGACTGGAAACGAAACGATCCGCTTGCAATAGTCCCAATATGGGACTATCATGCCTCTCATGAAAGTTATTGCGAAAAGAGTCCTCCTGGCATTCTGCGACAGGCACCCAATGGCTCGACAGTCGCTGCTGGCATGGCATGAGGAAGCGGCAAAGGCCGTCTGGATGACGCCGCAGGACATCAAGACCAGATACGCCTCCGCGAGCTTTGTCGGGCGAAACCGGGTGGTATTCAACATCAAGGGGAACGATTACCGGCTGATCGTCGCAGTGGCTTACCGCATCGGTGTCGTCTATATCAAGTTCATCGGAACACATGGCGAGTACGACCGGATCGATGCTGAAACCGTTGAACTGGAGTAGCCAACATGGAAATTCGTCCAATCCACCACGAACGCGACTACAAGGAAGCGTTGCAAACCGTATCCCGTCTTGTTGACGTTGACCCGGAACCTGGCACCCCTGACGGGGATCGTCTCGAAATCCTCGCTACGCTAGTGGAGCGTTACGAGGCAGAGCATTTTCCGCTCGATCTTCCCGATCCTGTCGAAGCCATCAAATTCCGCATGGAACAGGCAGGACTATCGGCCAGCGACATGCAACCGTATATCGGCAACTTGAATCGGGTGTACGAAGTCCTCAATCGTAAGCGCGGTCTTAGCCTTTCAATGATTCGCCGTTTGAACCGCGAATTGAAAATACCCGCTGAAGTGCTAATCGGATAACCGACGGAAAATAATGCCGTCACGCGCGGCACAGGAAAGCAGGAGCAGCAGCAATGACGGTAGCCGAATTGCAAGGTACACGATGAAAAGCGCCAATGACGTTTTGCTTTGCGATTTTTGCGGGAACAGCCAGCATGTTGCCGCGCTGCTCGTCCGAGGTATTGCGGATGCGGCAATTTGCGATGAATGCATAGATACGTGTATCGAGATCGTCACTGAGCGTCGCGGGGAACAAGCGGAACGGAGGCCGAGGATTGTCGGCGTCGCCAAGGCTTGGGCGGCGAAGGCCATGGGGAAACGGTAAGCGCATAGCCGATACTGGTGCTATTAAACAAGGAAAATCGCGAGGTCACGTCATGAACAAGCGAACCTTTAGACGGAACGTGCTGTCGATGATCTGCGTGTATGTAATAGCGCTGGTCGTTGGAATCACCTTTAGACTTCGAAATCCGCTGGTCCATGGGGTGTCGGTCTACGACACATTTAAGGATTTGCTGCCGTTGATTATCGCAATCCCAGCGGCTTGGTTGGGATACTGCTGAGTTATCGTCGGAACTGGTGTATGCGGCGTAGGGAGGAGGCAGGAGAAGGCGGTGGCGATTGGAGGAGAATGTTGCTTTCCACGGTAACACTTCCTCAATCGAACTCCACCACCATGGCGAAACATACGCAGGAAACGAGCAACGGTCAAACAGCAGAAACGCAATTTGAAGGCGCACCTGGCCTGGACGATCTGATCCAGCAAGGGGCGCGGCGAATCATCCAGCAGGCAATCGAGGCGGAACTGGCGGCGATGCTTGAGCAATATTCGAATGTGAAGACGATGGACGGCCGGCGC
>NZ_SMOD01000052.1 GCF_004353905.1 Paraburkholderia guartelaensis
GGGGCACCGTGGGGGAATTTGCCTGCGCCGCCGCGAATTGCTCCTGGTACTTACGGATCGTCTTCCGGTCAACGCCCGTAATCCGGGCGATCTCCCGCTGACGTTTGCCCGCTGCGACGAGCGTGGCGATGGTTGTTTGCAGATGCGGCTTCAAGACATTCACTCCAACAACCCCTCTTCTTCATTCGAGGGGTGCAAGGTAACGTCCTGCCAGACCGCGCCAGCATCATGCTCCGCGTGTCTCTAGGTGGGGGATTTTGAGGTGCCCACAGGTGGGGGAATTTGCCCGCCCATCGGGGTTGTCGGCAATCGCAGGCGTGGTTGTGGGTCCTGCACTGTGGTCGTTTGCAGCGCTGATGTTCGTACTGGCGGCGGCCGGCTCTGCTTTCGACGCGCGCAAACTGTGGTCGCGCGTTGCCACCGTTGAGCACGAGGGCGCGGAGACAGACCTGGACGAGGCCTCGCTGCAAGGGTCGGTTACCGCCGCGCAATGCGGTCTCGCGCTATGTCACGATTGCGGACTACTCGCAAGTGCGCAGACTCACGCTCACCCGTTGCGTTGCCCGCGCTGTGGCGCCACGCTGCACCTGCGCAAGCCCGCAAGCCTGTCGCGGACCTGGGCCTTCCTGATTGCTGCGATGGTGATGTACATCCCGGCGAACATGTTGCCAGTGATGTACACGAACTCACTCTTCGGGACAGAGAACGACACGATCCTCTCTGGCGTCGTCTATCTGTGGACATCGGGATCGTGGCCGCTGGCGATCGTGGTGTTCGTCGCGAGCATCGCTGTGCCGATGCTCAAGATCCTCGCTCTCGGATACTTGACGATCTCCACGCAGATGCGCTCGCGATGGTACGCCGATGAGCGCACACGGATCTACAGGATGGTCGAGTTTGTGGGGCGCTGGTCGATGCTCGACATCTACGTAATCACGATGCTCGTCGCGCTCGTGCAGTTTCAGGCACTTGCGACAATTCAGGCAGGAAACGCGGCAATCGCGTTCGGTGCTGTCGTAGTGCTTACGATGTTTGCTGCTATGGCGTTTGATCCCCGCCTTATGTGGGACGAAGTGGAGCGAGATCATGCCCGGACTGGAGAAAAAGCCTGATTTCCCCAACGCGGATGCGGTGCCGCGATCGCGCTGGCGTCTGCAGGTCGTCTGGCTCGTACCCATCCTCGCGGTCCTGATTGGAGGGTGGCTCGCGGTCAAGGCGATTGTCGAGAAGGGGCCAACGATCACGATCAACTTCGCAACCGCTGACGGTATCGAGGCGGGCAAGACGAAAATCAAGCTCAAGAACGTTGACATCGGGCTCATCAAGACCGTGACGTTGACCCCCGATAGCACGCGAGTCATCGCATCCGCGGACATCAACAAAAACGCGACGAAATTGCTCGTCGGCGACACCCGTTTCTGGGTTGTGCGCCCACGCATATCCGGTGGGACAGTGTCCGGCATCGGCACGCTCCTGTCTGGCTCCTACATCGAGATGGATGTCGGGAAATCGAAAACCGGACGTCGCGACTTCGTCGGCCTCGAAGTCCCGCCGGTGACCACGAGCGATGTGCCGGGGCGCGAATTCATCCTGAAAAGCGCGAATATGGGCTCGCTCGATGTCGGCACGCCGGTATTCTTCCGGCGGCTGGAGGTCGGGCAGGTATCCAGCTATAAGCTCGATCCTGACGGACACGGTGTAACGCTGCGCGTATTTATCAACGCGCCGTACGACAGGTTCGTTCTTGCAGATACCCGCTTCTGGCACGCAAGCGGTGTCGATGTGACACTCGGGTCGAATGGCATCCAGGTGAACACGCAGTCGCTCGTGTCGATCATGATCGGCGGTGTGGCATTCGAGTCGCTGCCGGGCGCGGTCGACGAGGCCGTCGCTGCGACCGACTCAACCTTCACATTGTTCCAGGATCGGGCTGACGCGATGAAGGCGCGCTATCGCGTCGTCGTCAAGTACCTCGCGAATTTCACGGAATCGGTTCGGGGATTGACCGTGGGCGCGCCCGTTGATTTCCGTGGCATTGTGATCGGAGAAGTGACAGCGATCTACACACGTTATGATCCCAAGATCGACAGATTCACCGTTCCGGTCGAAATGGATCTGTATCCGGAACTCTTCACGTCCCACTATGAGGCCAACAGGGGCACCACCGCCAGCGGCCGACTGTCCAACGAGGATCCTCACGCGCTTGCGGATCGCCTCGTCGCAAAGGGACTGCGTTTCCAGCTTCGAACTGGCAATCTGCTGACCGGGCAACTGTACCTGGCCGCCGACTTCTTTCCCGATGCGCCGAAAGCCGCAGTCAACTGGGCTTCGTCGCCTCCGGAAGTGCCGACAATACCGGGTAACCTCCAGCGGTTGCAAGACAACGTCACGCAACTCCTGGCAAAGCTGAACACGATACCTTTTGACACGATTGGCAAGAACACACAGCAGACGCTGGCGAGTGCGAAGACGCTGCTCAACGATCTCGACACCCAGGTCGTCCCGCAGGCGCAAGGCACCTTCGCTGCGGCCCACACTGCGCTCGACTCGGCCAATAGCGCGTTGCAGCCGGACTCCACCCTGCAGCAGAACGCGAACGACGCGGTACAGGAGCTTTCGCGCATGGCCACCGCTTTCCGTACGCTTGCCGATTATCTGGAGCAGCATCCGGAGGCCTTGATTCGCGGCAAGAAGCAGGGGGCCCACCCGTGAGATTGCTCTTACAGCCCTCTTGGTTACACTTCTTCCAGCCCCGGATTTCGTCTCGTGTCCGAAGGCAGCCAGTGCAAAGACCGGTCTTCCAATCAAACGCGCAGACATCGATGCAAGGGGATTTGACTGCCATCGGTCAGGCAACAGCGGGCGTCGGATTCACTTCGACCGTTACGTGCGATAGTTCCTTGAAGCGCTTGAGTGCTGCTCGATAGAAGCCCGGGCTCCGCCGCGCTTCACCGGTGGCCACCGATACGATCGCGCTCATGTGCCCTGGACCGACGCGCCAAACGTGGAGGTCTAGCACGGTGTCGCCGTTGTCTTCGATGACATGACGGACGTTCTCGGCCATACGCCTGTCCAGATTCATGTCGAGCAGAATGCCACCTGTATCGCGCATCAAACCCCACGACCAGTTTGCAATCACCAGTGCGCCGATTACGCCCGCAAGCGGGTCCATCCAGACCCAGCCAAACGCTCGCGCAAGCAGCAGCCCGATAATGGCCAGCACGGAAACCGCCGCGTCGGCAATGACGTGAATGTAGGCCGAGCGGATGTTGTGGTCACGATTCGCGGCCGCCTGTGCATCGCTGTGATCGTGCTCGTGTTCCTCGAACTCGATCTGATGTTCCCCATCGGGCAAGTGGACAATGGCCTTGAATGCGTGCGGCTCGGGAATGTCGTCTTTCGACTCCAGATAGCCGCCGCGATCCGCAAACGCGAAGGTCTGGTGCGTGCCGTCGGGGCGGATCGTCGTAACTGAAACAGCATTGGCGCTGAGCTTTGAGGACGCTGTTTCGGGCGTAATGCGGAAGACAGGCGGTACGCCGTCTTCGAAGACCGACAACGCAAATACGCCAGCGCTGCCGAAGACGCGATGCACTTCGTCTTCGTGACCGTGTTCGTCTTCATGAGCGTGACCGTGGCTGTGGTTATGTCCATGACTGTGGCCGTGGTGGTCGCCACTCAGCAACCAGACGCTCGCCAGATTCACCAGGAGGCCCAGTATCGCGATGGGAATCGCCTGGCCGAAGTGGATGGGCACGGGTGAGAGGAAGCGCGAGACGGCTTCGTATCCGATCAGCAGCGCGATCATGGCGAGCACGATGGCGCTGGTAAAGCCTGCGAGGTCGCCCAGCTTGCCGGTGCCGAACACGAAGCGTTTGTCGCTCGCGTGTCTGCGCGCGTAGGTGTACGCCAAAGCGGCGATGAGCATCGCACCGGCGTGTGTCGACATGTGCAGACCATCGGCAACGAGCGCCAGCGAGCCAAAAAGACTGCCGCCGACGATTTCAGCCACCATCATCGCGCTGCACAGCGCGATCACCATCCAGGTTCTGCGCTCGTTGTCTTCATGGGCTGCACCCAGAAAGATGTGATCGTGCCCCGCTCCGAAAGCGGAATTCGCAAAATTGCTCATAGTTCCCTCTTACTTGAAGTAGCTGTGGACTACCTCAATCAACTGCTCGGTGCCGCTGCCGTGCTCGTCGTCCGGTTCTGCGTCGACGAGATGCGTTCGGATGTGGTCCTCGAGAACTACGGCAAGCAGTCCGTTCATCGCGCCACGGCTACTGGTAATGAGTTGGAGCACATCCATGCAGCCGCGCTCTTCTTCAAGTGCACGTTCAATCGCCTCAACCTGTCCCTTGATGCGGCGAACACGGTTGAGCAATTTCTGTTTTTCTCGAATCGTATGGCTCATGGTCACATCCAGAATAGCGTAGGGGGGTATCTTACCCTGGATAGGGTACGGGGGTATACATTTCTGTCAGGCTGGGCCCGCGTGAAACGCTGCTCACGCAGTCGCAAGATAAGGGCGTTGCCTGCAAAGCAAGTGCCTTCCGGGGAATGGCTTGTAGCACGACGGTCAGGGGCGTAGAGTGATTAAAGGAGATGGCATTCTCCTGAAACCGCCCCGACGGGCTAATGATGCCTACAGGCCTGGGAACAGGCACTGTCGGTTCGCGGTTTTTTCGCTGGCCCCACCTGTGTCTGAGCCGTCAAGACGGCGATTCCCGGTTCACATCGTCACAGCCCAACCTTCATCTGGGCATGGGCTTCGTCGCGATCACCTGGCGACAGGAGGCATTCATGCAAGGTAGTCAACTCACTGTATTCGCGGCTAATCAACATCATCGTGTACGGCACCTCCCGGTCGTGGATTGGATACTTGATGAAGCCAAACACGCTGGCATTCAAGGCGCAACGGTTGTCGACATAGCGGAGGGCATTGATGCGAAGGGAAAATATCATGCAGCGCGCTTTTTTGAGCTTGCGGAACAATCGGTCGCCGTCACGTTCATTGCAGAAGATGCCCAGATCGACGATCTGCTTGAAAGACTGAACGTCGGCGGCGTTCGCCTTTTTTATACGCGGGCGCGAATCGAATACGCCACGCTTGGAACGGAAGGAGCGCGTTGATGGACTGCAGCGGGATACCGGCGGCGGACAACGTCCAGGATGAAGGCAACGCAGCATTGTGATTCCGTGACACGGCGATGCCGATGCGTTCCCTGGCGGAAGGGGGGGGCAGTGCGCTGCGATGCAGCAAATGTCGACGCCGGAAGGTTGCCCTAGAATTAGTCAAAGGTCGGTCGGTCGCGTGGCGGCACGGGGCAATGCCGCCGGTCGCAGCGTCTGCTCAGCGGCCCCGTGCGAGTGGGCGGAGGAACCCATGAACGGCTATCAGCTTACGTTTTATACCGAACACAACCGACGTCACGATCATCGGACGGTGTGTGAGTGGTTGCTTCACGAAGCGAGCCGGTTGGGCATCCACGGCGTTTCGGTTATCAATTGTGCGGAGGGCACGGGGCACGCCGGCGCGCATCATGGGGCGCATCTGCTGAATCTCGCCGACCAGCCGGTGCAGATTATCCTCGCGGTCACTGAGGATGAGGCCCAACGCATGCTGGAAGCGGTAGAAGCTGAGCACGTCCATGTCTTCTACACACGGACTCCCATTGAATTTGGGGTGCTAGGCGGGGAGGAGCCCCGGAAGGAGAAAAAGCACCTTTCGATATTCGGTCATAACCCGCACTAGATCCTTCTACAACTGCATTCTCATCGTACTGGTCGGCGTGACGCTGGTGCGTCTTTGCGCCTATGCGTCACGCTCCCGTCGACACGGCGCGAAGCCCCGGCCCCCGCGATCAGCCGCGTCGCTCAAACGTGTTATTTGATGCGCCAATATCGAATGCAAAATGAACCGCAAATCACGGTTGCCCGGCAGATTCCGCGCAGCGTATGGATTCTCGGTTGCGTGAGCCTTTTCATGGACATCTCATCTGAGATCATCCACAGCCTGCTGCCCATGTTTTTGCTCGCCACCCTTGGCGTCAGCGCTGGAACGATCGGACTCATTGAAGGCATCGCGGAGGCCACGGCACCCATCGTCAAGGTGTTTTCCGGTGCGTTGAGTGATTACCTGGGCAACCGGAAGTGGCTGGCAGTGGCCGGGTATTCGCTCGGGGCAATGAGCAAACCCCTTTTTGCCGTCGCGCCTGCTGTCTGGGTAGTCGTGGCGGCCCGCATCATTGACCGCATCGGCAAGGGAATCCGGGGTGCGCCCCGCGACGCACTCGTGGCTGATGTCACGCCGCAGCATCTGCGTGGCGCAGCCTTCGGGCTGCGCCAGGCGCTCGATACGGTCGGCGCATTCCTCGGACCGCTGCTGGCTGTTCTCATTATGCTGGTGTGGGCAGACAACTTTCGGCTCGCCTTTTGGCTTGCGGTCATCCCGGGCGTGCTCGCGGTAGGCCTGTTGGCGTTTGGCGTGAGGGAGCCAGTGCACGAACCACTCGCAACGAAAAGCAATCCGGTGCGTCTGGAAAGCCTCAGGGATCTTGGTTCGGACTACTGGTGGGTCGCCGGAATAGGCGCCGTTTTCGCGCTGGCGCGATTCAGCGAAGCGTTTCTGGTGCTTCGTGCCATGAAGAGCGGGATACCGATTGCGCTCGTTCCGCTAGTCATGGTGGTGATGAATATTGTCTACGCACTGTCCGCTTATCCGTTCGGCAAGCTCGCGGACACCATGAGCCATACGCGGTTGCTGGTGGCGGCCCTCATTGTGTTGATTGGCGGTGACCTCGTGCTTGCGAACGGGACGCACTGGAGCGTCGTCGTCGCGGGCGTCGCGCTTTGGGGGCTGCACATGGGGATGTCCCAAGGGCTGCTCGCCACGATGGTCGCGCACACCGCGCCTGCGCATTTGCGCGGCACGGCGTTTGGCTTGTTCAACCTGCTTGGCGGTATCGTTACGCTGGTTTCGAGCGTCATCGCGGGCCAGTTGTGGGAGCGCCTGGGGGCGGCGACCACGTTTTATGCGGGTGCAGCTTTCAGCGTTGTGACCGTCGTATTGCTCGTGTTACACCCCACTCCGGCAGCCGGACAGGCAGGCTAGATCACGATGCCGACGAGCTTGTCGTCGCGCAGTACGGGAACGGGCTTGATGCGGTGCCGTTCGAGCAGGTCGGCAATCTCCGGCAGCGGCGTATCTGCAAAGCGCTGGTTCAGGCCGCGCTTTGCCGCCGGTTGCCCTTCTCACGAGTCTCGATCAGGACCGCACAGGGGGACTTTTCGATGACAACTCCGCACGTCGACGGATTGGCCCAGCGGCGTAGCCGCGATAAGTGGTGATGCCCCATCACAATGACCTCTGCGTTCAGCAGGCGTGCCTGCTCGACGACGACCTCTGCAGGATTTCCTGCACAGAAGTGCTGCTCCACCGCGAGACCCCGGTCGGCAAGCTGGGTGGCTGCGGCAGCGAGGACTGATCGTGCAAAAGACGTCTGCTCGTTTGCGCAAGGATAGATCAGACCATCGGAGGCGACACCGCTCTCACTACTGGAGGGCAACGCGTAGGAGGGGTCGACCACGCATAGAAGGTGGACGGTTGCCGTACCCGGCGCGGCCACGCGGCTGGCCAGATCGATGACATCGATGCTCTGTGGCGAGCCGTCCAGTGGAACGAGGAGGATAGTGAACATGGTGGTGATCCTCTTGCAGCTCCGCTCGACACGCGGCCTGTTGTCTTCGGGAGGAGACGTGTCAAGCGAGTACGCGCCGGGATGCTCAACAGATTGTCCCGCTTTTGCATGGCGAAGTGGAATCGTCGGCACGATCGTCCACAACCGCGCGCCTTGATGTTTGCCAATCGTAAGGTGCAGGCACGCATATTGCGGCATTAGCCGGTTGCGCCCTCGCCAGCAGTCGCGACCCTCACCTTTCATGAAGTCGACGGCTGCTCCGCAACGTCGCGAGCAATCGATTCAATTAGAACAAGCTCCGACGACAGAGACCGCGTGGCATCGGACTCCCCCTTGCTTTTTTTCGGCCCTCGAGGTGAAAAAAATGGACGCTCCTACGAGTACGGCGACGGCGGCGCAAGAGAACAACATCGAGCGGATTGCTCTTATGCTGGGTGCTTTCCGGCGCGGCGACGCGTCGGCACGACTGCCTGACGATTGGGAGGGGCCATCAGGTAGAGTCGCGGCGGAATTCAATCTGCTTGCTGCGCAATGCGGCAAGATGTCCGTCCAGCTCCGGGATGTGACGAGCAATCTATCCCCGCATACGACGGACAATGCCGGGCGGCGTCTGTCCGTCGAGGGACTCGACGGCTTCTGGTTTGATCACGCCACCAATATCAATGTAGTCATCGAGCGCGGCGAACCTGCCACGGAGTGCGCAAAGACGATCCTCCGCGCGGTAAGTGCGCTCAAGGATGGCGAAACAATCGAGCTGCCCCCCGAGTGGTCCGGTGTGCACGGCAGGCTGGCCCAGGTCTTCAACGAACTCGTCGACCAGAACGTACGCATGTCCGAAGAGCTCGCGCGTCTGAGCCGGGTCGTCGGCAAGGAGGGGCGTCTCAATGAGCGCGCCGCATTGCCGTTTGCCCGCGGGTTCTGGCGCGATTCGGTCGACGCCATCAACTCGTTGATCGGCGACCTGGTGCACCCCACGAGTGAAGTCGCCCGTGTGATCGGGGCGGTGGCGCAGGGCGACCTCTCCAAAAACATGGCACTCGAAGCCGATGGCCGCGCGTTGCAGGGCGAATTTCTCCGCACGGCGCGCACGATCAACACGATGGTCGACCAGCTGGGTACGTTCGCGGCAGAGGTCACACGCGTGGCGCGCGAAGTGGGAACCGAAGGCAAGCTTGGCGGCCAGGCCGACGTCCAGGGCGTTGCCGGAACCTGGAAGGACCTGACTGACTCCGTCAACTTCATGGCCGGCAACCTGACGAGCCAGGTGCGCAATATCGCCGAAGTGACCATGGCGGTCGCCGCCGGTGACCTGTCCAAGAAGATCACGGTCGACGTCAAGGGCGAAATTCTCGAACTGAAGAACACGATCAACACGATGGTCGATCAGCTTCGGTCGTTTGCCTCAGAAGTGACGCGGGTTGCCCGCGAAGTCGGCACCGAGGGACGGCTCGGCGGACAAGCCGACGTCCAGGGCGTCGCGGGCACCTGGAAGGATCTCACCGACAACGTCAACTTCATGGCGGGCAATCTGACGAGTCAGGTTCGAAACATCGCGGAGGTCACAAAAGCCGTTGCGGCTGGCGACCTTTCAAAGAAGATTACGGTTGATGTGAAAGGCGAGATTCTCGAACTGAAGAACACCGTCAACACGATGGTCGACCAGCTGCGCTCGTTCGCCTCAGAAGTGACGCGCGTCGCCCGTGAAGTCGGCACCGAAGGCAAGCTTGGCGGCCAGGCGGACGTGCAGGGCGTGGCCGGTACGTGGAAGGACCTGACCGACTCCGTCAATTCGATGGGCGGCAATCTCACCGCGCAGGTGCGCAACATTGCTGACGTGACCACCGCCGTCGCCGCCGGGGACCTCTCCAAGAAGATTACGGTCGATGTGAAAGGCGAGATTCTGGAGTTGAAGAACACCATCAATACGATGGTGGATCAGCTCCGTTCCTTCGCCTCGGAAGTGACGCGCGTCGCCCGCGAAGTCGGCACCGAAGGCAAGCTCGGCGGCCAGGCGGACGTGCAGGGCGTGGCCGGTACGTGGAAGGACCTGACCGACTCCGTCAACTCGATGGGCAGCAATCTCACCGCGCAGGTCCGCAACATCGCGGAGGTGACCACTGCTGTCGCCGCTGGCGATCTTTCAAAGAAGATTACCGTCGACGTGAAGGGCGAAATCCTCGAGCTCAAAAACACGATCAACACCATGGTCGATCAGCTCGGGTCCTTCGCTTCGGAAGTGACACGCGTGGCGCGCGAGGTGGGCACCGACGGCAAGCTCGGCGGCCAGGCGAATGTGCAAGGCGTGGCGGGCACATGGAAGGACCTCACGGACTCCGTGAATTCCATGGGCAGCAACCTCACCGCGCAGGTTCGCAACATTGCCGACGTGACAACGGCGGTCGCTGCGGGTGATTTGTCGCGGAAGATCACCGTTGACGTGAAAGGGGAAATTCTCGAGCTGAAAAACACGATCAATACGATGGTGGATCAGCTTCGTTCGTTTGCGTCCGAAGTCACGCGCGTCGCGCGCGAGGTCGGCACGGAAGGCAAGCTCGGTGGTCAGGCCGACGTGCAGGGCGTGGCCGGCACCTGGAAGGACCTGACCGACAACGTGAATTTCATGGCGGGCAACCTCACGAGCCAGGTGCGCAACATTGCGGACGTGACCAAGGCCGTGGCGGCCGGTGACCTTTCCAAGAAGATCACGGTAGACGTCAAGGGTGAAATCCTCGAACTGAAGAACACCATCAACACGATGGTCGACCAGCTTGGTTCGTTCGCCTCGGAAGTGACGCGGGTGGCGCGTGAAGTCGGAACGCTCGGCAAGCTCGGCGGCCAGGCGGACGTGCAAGGCGTGGCCGGCACCTGGAAGGACCTGACCGACAACGTGAATTTCATGGCGGGCAACCTCACGAGCCAGGTGCGCAACATCGCGGACGTGACCAAGGCCGTGGCAGCCGGCGACCTTTCCAAGAAAATCACCGTGGACGTCAAAGGCGAGATCCTCGAACTGAAGAATACGATCAATACGATGGTCGACCAGTTGCGCTCGTTTGCGTCGGAGGTCACGCGCGTCGCGCGCGAGGTCGGCACGGAAGGCAAACTCGGCGGGCAGGCGGACGTGCAAGGCGTGGCCGGCACCTGGAAGGATCTGACCGACAACGTGAACTTCATGGCGGGCAACCTGACGAGTCAGGTGCGCGGCATCGCCCGGGTCGTGACGGCCGTCGCCAATGGCGACCTCGACCGCAAGCTGACCGTCGAAGCCAAGGGCGAAATTGCTGCGCTCGCCGACACGATCAATAGCATGACCGACACACTCGCAACCTTCGCCGACCAGGTGACGACGGTGGCGCGCGAGGTGGGCGTGGAGGGCAAGCTGGGCGGTCAGGCGAAGGTGCCGGGCGCCTCTGGCACCTGGAAAGGGCTCACGGAGAACGTCAACCAGCTTGCCGCGAACCTGACCACCCAGGTGCGAGCGATTGCCGAAGTCGCGACCGCCGTGACCCAGGGCGATCTGACCCGCTCGATTACCGTGGAGGCCCAGGGCGAAGTTGCGGCGCTCAAGGATACGATCAACGAGATGATCCGTAACCTGAAGGACACCACGCAGGTCAATACGGAACAGGACTGGCTCAAGACCAACCTCGCAAAATTCAGCCGCATGCTGCAGGGCCAGAAAGACCTCGTGGCGGTTGGCGAATTGATCCTTTCCGAACTCGCCCCCGTGGTCGGCGTGCATCGGGCCGAGTTCTACGTGCTGGATAGCGCTTGCACGCCGCCATCGCTGCGCCTGACGGCGAGCTATGCGTCGGGCGGCCACGCGACCCACGGCAAGCTTGTCCGTCTCGGCGAGGGGCTGATCGGCCAGTGCGCAGTTGAAAGGCGCAAGATCCTCCTCGAGCCGCCCGCAACGGAACCCTTCCGGATCACGTCAGGCCTCCTGAGCGTGACGCCTCACAACGTGCTGGTGCTTCCGGTCGTCTTCGAGGCGAAGGTCAAGGGGGTGATCGAGCTGGCGTCCGTCGAGCGCCTCAACCCCACGCATCAGGCTTTTCTCGATCAGCTCACGGAAAGTATCGGCATCGTGATCAACACGATCGAGGCCAATACCCGCACCGAAGACCTGCTAAGGCAGTCCCAGACGCTTGCGCATGAGTTACAGAGCCGGCAGGAGGAGCTTCAGCAGACCAATCAGCAGTTGCAGGAAAAGGCGCACCTCCTAGCGCACCAGAATGAAGAGGTCGAACGCAAGAATGCCGAGGTCGAGCAGGCGCGGCAGGCACTTGAAGAAAAGGCGAGGCAGCTGGCTCTCACGTCCAAATACAAGTCCGAGTTTCTCGCCAATATGTCTCATGAGCTGCGTACGCCACTCAACAGTTTGCTGATTCTCTCCGACAACCTGTGCAGGAACGCGGATGGCAATCTCTCGCAGAAGCAGGTCGATTTTTCGAAGACCATTCATTCATCGGGCAACGATTTGCTGATGCTGATTAATGACATCCTCGACCTTGCGAAGATCGAGTCGGGTACCGTTGTCGTGGAGATCACCGAACATCGCATCGAAGACCTTGCCGTCTACGTGGAGCGTACGTTCCGTCACGTCGCGGAAGCACGCAAGGTCGACTTCATGGTCCACACGGGCGCTCAGCTGCCCGCATCCATCTATACCGATCCGAAGCGCCTGCAACAGATTCTCAAGAATCTGCTGTCGAACGCGTTCAAATTCACACACGAAGGGCGTGTCACGTTGTCGGTCGAAGAGGCTCTCGATGGCTGGAGTCCGGATCATGAAGGCCTGAATCGTGCCCACCAGGTCATCGCATTTTCGGTGTCCGATACCGGCATCGGTATCTCGGCCGAGAAGCAGCAGATCATTTTCGAGGCGTTCCAGCAGGCTGACGGCAGTACGAGCCGCAAATATGGTGGCACGGGCCTTGGCCTCGCGATCAGCCGCGAACTGTCCAAACTGCTCGGCGGGGAGATCAGGCTGGTCAGCTTGCCTAACAAGGGAAGCACCTTCACGTTGTACGTTCCGTCCGGGAGCGATCCCGGAAAAGCAGTACGCAGGACCGCGATCCGCGACGATTCGCACGGCTCGACGCCTGTCACGGAACCCCCGGCGTACGCGCAGGCGACAGCCGATCCCGCCGTACGTGAGCTCGTAACGGCTGCGGTGGAAGAGGTTGCGAATCTCGTCGAAGCCACGCAAGACGATCGAAACAGCATCGCCCATGGCGATCGCGTACTGCTGATCGTCGAGAACGATCGGGCATTTGCGGACTTTTTGCTCGACGCAGCGCGTGAAAAAGGCTTCAAAGGTCTGGTTACGCCATTGGGCTCGGCTGCGTTGACGCTCGCAGATCAGTTCAAGCCCGATGCGGTCACACTGGATCTTTTTCTGCCCGACATGGAAGGCTGGCGCGTCCTGTCACGCCTGAAGCATGACCTCGCAACGCGTCACGTGCCGACCTGCGTGATTTCCACGGACGAGTCGCGTGAACGCGCGTTCAATTCAGGAGCGTTCGGCTTTTTGCCCAAGCCGATCCAGTCGCGTGAGCAACTCGACGACGCGCTGGATGGCCTGATGAAATATGTGGCGGTAGACATTCGCCGGCTACTGGTCGCGTTGGCCCCGACACCGCAGCGCGACACGTTTCTCAGGTTGCTTGCGAGCGAGCGGGTGACGATCGAATCGTGCGAAACGGGCGCAGAAATATTGAGCCGTCTGCCAGCGAACCACCAGGATGGACTGGTCGTCGATATCGACGGATTGAGAGGCATATCGCCAGAATTGCTCGATGAGGCGCTATCCGGGCGCCCCTCTTTCGCACCGCTACCCGTCATCGTGATCGGAGATCGGGAAGCGCTGCGGATGCAGCAGTGGCTGCGACCTGCCGAGCGATACATTGTCAT
The DNA here is from genome assembly GCF_004353905.1 of Paraburkholderia guartelaensis. Taxonomy (GTDB): domain Bacteria; phylum Pseudomonadota; class Gammaproteobacteria; order Burkholderiales; family Burkholderiaceae; genus Paraburkholderia; species Paraburkholderia guartelaensis. The sequence continues at coordinate 13,617 of NZ_SMOD01000052.1, forward strand.
GCCCGTCGCGGGTTTCGATCGTCTTCTGGACGCGACAGTCGCTGCGCTACATGTCGGATCGACTGGACTCGGCAAGGAAGCCCAGGTGGAGATCAGCAGCCTGCGCGAATCGGAACTCGCGCTGCACGGCAAAACGGTGCTGATCGTAGACGATGACATGCGCAACATATTCGCGCTGGCGACTGTCGTCGAAGATTATGGAATGCGCCACGTGTGGGCGGACAACGGTCGAGATGCGATTCGGCTGGTTGCGACGGACCCCGCAATCGACGCGGTGCTGATGGATATCATGATGCCCGAGATGGACGGCCTCATGACGATACGTGAGATCCGTAAATTACCGGCTGGCCGCTCGTTGCCGATCGTTGCGGTCACAGCCAAGGCGATGAAGGGCGACCGCGAACGATGCATCGCAGCCGGCGCGTGGGACTACCTGTCAAAGCCAGTCGATCGCGGTAATCTGCTCGCGGTTCTGCACGCGTGGCTACACGCATAGGAACGGCCATGGAAACGCATTCGCGGGACGACGGCGACCGGGTCAACATCCTTGTCGTCGATGACATTCTGGAGCAGCACTTCGTACTTCGCAGCGTTCTCGAAGAACTCGGGGAGAACATCGTTGCGGTGTCATCCGGGCGTGCCGCGCTTCGAGCCGTACTTGAGCAGGAATTCGCCGTGATCCTGCTTGATGTCAACATGCCAGGCATGGACGGATTCGAGACAGCGTCGATGATGCGTTCGTACCGAAGAACGGCGCGTACACCGATCATTTTTATCACGGCATACGTCGACGACAACGAGATGTCGCGTGGTTACGCGCTTGGCGCCGTCGACTATATTTCGTCGCCGGTGGTTCCGGAGATCCTGCGCGCGAAGGTGCGTGTTTTCGTTGACATGTACCGGATGCGAAACCAGTTGATCGCACGTGCTGCCGAGCGCGAAGCACTGGCGATGGCCGAGGTGCAACGCGCCGCTGCCGAGCAGGCGCGGTTGAGAGCGGATTTTCTCGCTCGCGCGAGCCAGGCACTCACACGTTCGCTGGAAGTCGACGATACGGTGGCAAAGATAGTCGAATTGCCCGTGCCTACGCTTGCCGATGCGGCTGTGCTCGTTTTCACCGCGGGGGAGGGGCAGGCGCCGAAAACCATCGCGTGCATCGCGAATTCCGCCTGTGCGGACCCGCGTTGCGGTGCCACAGCTACGCTGCAACATCGGGTTTTATCCTTGCCGGATCTCGACATGCTGGTCCGCGAGGCCCTGTCGACGGGGCAGCCGGCCCACCTGCAGATCGACGGGCGCCCAATGCTCGCATGCATCCAGGATGACGGAACGTGCTGCGAGGTGCCGCTGGATCTGAGTGAGATGACGGCTTATCCGTTGCTGACAGGTGCGGCGCAGCCCTCCGCCATCCTGCTGGGCATCCACAGGCCAAACGAACGCAATGACGATGCTTCGGTTACACACGAGTTCGTCAGCCGTGCGGCGATAGCGCTCGAGAATGCGTTGCTCTTTTCGACAATCCGGGATGGCGACCGGCGCAAGAACGAATTTCTGGCGATGCTGGCACATGAGCTGCGCAATCCGCTCGCGCCGATTGTCAACGCAGTGGCCGTCATGCGACGCGCGAGACCGACAGATTCTCAGGTGTTGCGCTGGGGCAGCGAGATTATCGGAACGCAGGCGGAGCATCTCGTGCGAATCGTGGATGACCTGCTCGATGTCTCGCGAATTGCTCGTGGCGTCGTCACGCTGCGCACAGAGCCCGTGCTTCTTTCCAGCGTCATTGATCGCGCAGTCGAGACAAGCGGGCCGAACTATACCGCGCGATCCCAGTCGCTGACCCGTGACGAGCCGGGCGTAGCCATTGTCATCGATGGTGACATCGTCCGGCTGTCGCAGGTAGTAGCGAACCTGCTTAACAACGCATCCAAATTCACGCCACCCGGCGGCCGCGTGCACATCTCGACGGCGCACGACGGCGCGATGGCCTCGATAGTTGTCTCCGACGAGGGCGACGGTATCGATCCGGCTTTCCTGCCGCATGTATTCGACCTCTTTGCGCAGGGACAGACCTCGCTGGACCGCGCGCAGGGCGGTCTGGGCATTGGACTTACGCTCGTGCGTCACCTGACCGAGATGCACCGGGGGTCCGTTCAGTGCCAGAGTGAAGGGCGTGGGAAAGGCAGCAGGTTCACGGTGCGCTTGCCGGCGCGGGTCGTCGTCGACGAGGCATTCGACAGCCGCCCGAACGTCGTGCCAATTCGACGCGCCCAGGGCCTGCGCGTACTGATCGTCGACGACATGGCCGCGACAGCAGAAAGCCTCGAAGCATTCCTGCGCATACACGGGCATCAGGTCGAGCTCGCGGCGGATGGGGCCGCGGCCCTCACGCAGGCCAGGATATTCTTGCCCGACGTCGTGCTGCTCGATATCGGACTGCCTGGCATGAATGGCTTCGACGTGGCACATCGTCTACGAACCGATGACGCGTTGCCGCAGAGTCTGATCATTGCCATCAGCGGCTACAGCCAGGAGGAGCATCGACTTCGAGCCACCGACGCCGGCATAGACCACTACCTGGTGAAACCGGCTGATCTGAACGTACTGATCGGCATCATTGAAGAGTACGGAAACTCGAAGGCTACGGACAACGGCGCGGCTGCTTGAGCCTTTGCTTGAGCCTCTGCCTGGCCGCTATGCGAATAGTTGCTTGTCCTGGGTCGCCCCGCTTCTTGTCGCTCAGGCCATGGCAATCGCTATGGCTGCGCCAGGCGTCCGCACACGCCTGTTGTGCAGGAACACTGACCGCCGCGGGGACGTCGAAGGCCACGTATCGTAGAATCGAAATCATCGACTCACGATATTCGAAAAGCACATGGCCAAGGACGTGACTTTGCGGCAGTTCCGCTACTTCGTGGCGGCGGCGCAGAACGGGCAGTTTTCGATGGCGGCGGCGGCCGAGCATGTCTCGCAGTCGGCGATCACCAATGCGGTGCTCGCGCTCGAGGAGGCGCTCGGCACGCGGCTCTTCGTGCGCTTGCCACAGGGCGTGGAGCTGACGCCCGACGGGCAGGACTTCCTCAATCACGCGCGCCACGTGCTGGAGTCGGTGCGCGACGCGCTGCACAAGGCGCCGTTTCGCGCACACAGCTTGCGTGGTACGGTGCGCCTGGCCGCCTCCTATACGCTGCTCGGCTACTTCCTGCCGGAACTGCTCGCGCGGTTTCGTGCGACCTATCCCGAGATCGAGATCGATCTGCACGATCTGGACCGGCCTGCCATCGAGGAGGCGGTGCTCGCGGGCAAGGTGGATCTTGGCGTGGCGTTGCTTTCCAACGTGGAGCGGCGCGCGCGCTTCGGCCACCACTTGCTGATGCGTTCGCGACGGCAATTGTGGGCCGCGCCGACGCATCCTCTCGCGCAGATGGGCACCGTCACGCTGCGCGACATCGCGCGTTACCCCTATATCCAGCTCACGGTGGACGAGGGCGAGGCCTCGACGCTGCGCTACTGGAAAAAGCGGCGCGTTGCGCCGAATATCGCGTTTCGCACGAGTTCGATGGAGGCGCTGCGCGGGCTCGTGGCGCATGGCTTCGGCGTGACGATACTCTCGGATATGGTGTTCCGGCCGTGGTCGCTGGAGGGCAAGCGCATCGACGCTTGCGCCATCGAGGATGCCATTCCGCAGATGGAAGCGGGCATGTTGTGGCATCCTGGTGCCGTGCTCAGCGATCCGGCGCGAGCGATGCAGCAGTTTTTGATTCATGCTTGCGGGAATTGAAGGGGGCGGCCGCGCTCCTCCACTCACCGTACCTGGGTAAAAACAAGGAAGCCTCATGTCGGCTGTGTCGGCGTTCAAGCTCGTGCTCCTTTCGCTCATTGCCATCATCGCGCTCGAGCTGCTCGCCAAACGCCTGCGCCTGCCGCCCGCTGCCGCGCTGCTGGTAGGCGGCGCCGCCATGGCTTTCACGCCCGGCCTGCCGCCGGTCGTGATCGACCCGGACCTCGTTCTCATCGTGTTTCTGCCGCCCTTGCTGATGGACGGCGCTTACTTCTTCGTCTGGTCCGACTTCAAGCGTCACCTCGCGCCCATCCTGCTCTTCGCCATTGGCGCGGTGGCTTTCACAACGTGGGCGGTCGGCGTGGTCGCGCATTGGGCCGTTCCGTCGCTGCCATGGGCCGCATGTTTCGCACTGGGCGCGGTGGTATCGCCGCCCGATGCGGTTGCCGCGAAGGCCGTGCTCGAGCGGCTCGCGCTGCCGCGCCGCCTGATGGTGCTGCTCGAAGGCGAGAGCCTGCTCAACGACGCCGCCGGTCTCGTGCTGTTTCGCTTCGCCGTCGCGGCGGCATTGACGGGCGTATTCAGCGAGCCGAATGCGGCGCTCAGTTTCGTAGGGCTCGCGCTGGGCGGCATTGTGGTCGGCGCTGTCGTGGGCTATGTCGTCGTCTGTTTGCTGCGCCAGCTCGAAGACGAGTATCTGATCATCACCGCCTCCGTCCTAGCAGGCTGGATCGCCTATATCGCGGGGGACATGCTGGGCGTTTCGAGTGTGATCGCCACGGTCACGTGCGGCATGCAGTTAGGCTGGCATCAGCACGAAATCTTTTCGGCCACCGTACGTAGCCGCGGCACGGCGTTCTGGCAGGTCATGGTCTTCGTGCTCGAGGCGCTGGTGTTCGTGCTGATCGGCCTCTCGCTGCGCGGGGTCATGCTGCGCCTCGGCGGGACGGGCAATGCCGTCGCGCTGCTCGGTCCGGCCGCGATGGCCGTGGTGCTCGCCGTTGTCGTCTCGCGCTGCGTGTGGACGTATGGAATCGAGATCGTGAGGACCGCGCTGCACCGGATAATGCCGCGCCACGTGGGCGCGCCGGACTTTCGCGGTGCGACGGTGGTGAGCTGGGCCGGCATGCGTGGCGTCGTCACGCTGGCCATTGCGCTCGCGCTGCCGGAGGCGATGCCGGGCCGCGACCTCATCCTCTTCGCCGCGTTTGCCGTCATTCTTTTCACGGTGCTGCTGCAAGGCACGACCATCGGGCCGCTCATCAAGCTGATCAGGCCTGCGAACGATATGGAAGGGGAGGAACCCTACCTCAACGAGCCGCAGGCATGGGCCCGCCTCGAAGCCGCCCAGCTGGCGGCAATCACGCCGCTCGTCCATGGGCCGGACGGCAGCGTGATCCACCCGCGGCTGCTGGAGCAATACACGTATCGTGCGAACCTGACGCGCAATTACGCAAACGCCGAGAGCTATCCCCAGGAAATGCGTGCCTCGCACTACGATGTCGTGCTGGCCGCCGTGGAGGCCGGACGCGCGGAGCTGCTGAAGCTGCACCGCGCCGGCCTGATCCACGACGAACTACTGCGCGTGCTCGAACGCGATCTCGACCTGGAGGAGCTTTCGGCACGGCATGGGAGAGGGTGATACGTTCCCTCACGTTCCTCAGGCACGCACGACGAGTGGCGCAAACACGTGCGAGAGGTCGCGCTGCTGGTCGAGACTCCAGAGAAAACCAAGCGCATCGTCGGCGCGCGCCTTGCCGATCACTGGCACCGCATTTTTGCGGAACTTCACCTCGAAGTCGCCGCGCTGCATCGGCCGCGTGGCGAAGCCTGGAATGTCGTCCACGCGCTTCGACACGGTTTGTCCGTCCGTTAGCGTGGCGCTCACGATGGTCGCGTAATACTTCGGATAGAGCCGGGTCAGTTCGGGATCCTCTGCAACCTTGATCTTCTGCATGAAGGCGCGGATCTTCGGGTCATGGAGCGCTTCGGTGCGATAGCTCGCCAGGCTGATATCGCCGTCGAACATGGCGCGCGCCGTCACGTAGGGCAGGCTGTGATCGGCGGTCTCACTCGTTTCGGGGGTCCATTTCTGCGGGTCCATGCCTGCCGAGAAGTAGCCTTCGTGCGAGGTGCGAATCTCCATGCTGACGATACGGTCGAGGTCGCCCACCTGTTTCGCCACGTCGATGCCGGCAGCAATGGCCGTTTGCGTGAGCGCCTGCGCCGGGTAGAACTTCACGGCACAGTCGTTGATGCGAAACGGCCGGCCTTTGCCGCCGAAGCTCGCCGTGTCGATGCTGAATGGGCCGGATACCTGCTTGAACAGCCCCGCATTACCCTCGAAGATCGGTGCGGGGCCTGTGAGTCCGTCGCGCGCGAGGGCGGCGGAAAACACGGCGTTGCGCGCGGCGTCGGCATCGGCGAGACCCTTCCAGTTCGACATGGTCTGCACGCGCGTCTGGTTCAGCGCGAGATGGCCGTTGAGCGCGATGTTGACCGCCTCGGCCAGCTGCCGCTCGTCGAGCTTCATGAGCTTGCCCGCCGCGAGCGCGGCCGCGGGCAGGCTGAAGATGGGATGATCCCAGCCGCGCGAGCTGATCGAAGCGGCGTCCATGAGGCGGCAATCGACTTCGTAGGCAAGGGCGATCGCGACGATCAGGTCGCGGCCATTCGCACCTTCGGCCTCGGCCTGGGCGAGACACGCCGCGATGTTGTCGCTCGGGTGGCCGATTTCCTTGCCCGCATAAACGTCGTTGAGATCGTAGTAGCGGATGGCCGCGCCGTTCGCAAAGGTCGCGAGGTCGGGTGACGTGCGCCGCTGCGTGCCGAGCACTGTTGCACCCTTGCCGTCGCCGCTTGCGTAGTTGAGCGCAACCTGGCGCGCGATGCCCACGGGTTTCTCGCCGAGCGCGGCGATGCCGCAGCCTAGTGCGTCGGCGGTGTGGGTCTTGACCGCTTCGATCGTACCGGCGTCGAGGTCGTCGTAGCTCAGCGCGGCAGCGTAGGCCGCAAGCCGTTGCGCGATGGTGGACGTTGGCGATGCGGACGCGACCTTCTGCGCGTGCGCCGCGCCGATGCCGCCGAATGTCCCCGCGCCCGCGGCGAGCGCCGTGAGCGACGCCATGAATGCACGCCGTTGCATGCGGTGTCTCCTTGTTCTTTGTTGGTCTTAGGGAAGAATGCCGATCAAACGAGCAGCAGCAGCGCCGCGCCGAACACCACGGTGCCGAGCAGGAACGTCATGACCGTGAAGCCCAGCACGCGCTGCACGCCAATGCCTGCCATTGCCACGACGGGCGCGGCCCAGAACGGCTGCATCATGTTGGAGACCTGCTCGCCCATTGCGACGGCCATGGTGGTTGCAGGCATCGAAGCGTGCAGCGCGATCGCGGCGGGTACGACGAACGGACCCTGCACGGCCCAGTGGCCGCCGCCGCTCGGAATGAAGAACGTGACGATGAGCGAGCACACATAGCTCCAGAACGGCAGCGTGTGCGTGTTCGAGATCGCGATGAAGAAGTGCGAAATCACGTTGGGCAGGCCCGTGGCGTCCATCATGCCCATCACGCCGCCATAGAGCGGGTATTGCAGCATCATCGAGCCGGTTTGTTTGGCGGCGTTCTTGACCGCATCCGCGTAAGCGAGTGGATAGCCATGCAGGATCACGCCCGCAATGAACATCACGAAGATCACGGCGTTCACGCCGGAGAACGCTTCGATGTGCTCGATGTGCGCGAGCACGAGGAACGTCACGCCCACGAGGCCGATGAACGCGCTGCCGATCCACGAGTATTCGAGCCACTTCGCGAAGCTCAATTTGCCTTCGGGGCGCTTGCGGGGTTCCAGGTCGGGGTTCTTCTCGATGTCGAGCACGACGGCATCTTCATCGCGCGGCTTGAGGAGCGCGAGCACGATGGGCGTGGCGATCAGCATCACGACCACGGGCACGAGGTTGAACGCCGTGAACACGGTGTCGTTGAACGGCAGCACTTCGCCCGTGAGCTTTTGCACGACGTTCATCGCGCTGCCGGGCGTGGATTGCGCGAGCGCGATGGAGCTGGAAATACCGCTCGCCCACACCACCCAGCCCGAAAAGCCCGCCGCGACGATCCACGCGAAGTCCACGCGCATGCGTTTGGCCACTTCGCGCGCGAGCAGCGCGCTCACGACGAGACCCAGGCCCCAGTTGAAGAACGAGGCCACGGCGACGAGCACGAAGGTGAGCGCCGCGGCCTGCACCGGCGTGCGGGCAATGCCGACGAGCGCCTTGAACACGCGCTGCACGGGCGCGGCGTGAGCGAACGCGTGGCCTGTGACGAGGACGAGCGTGATCTGGAAAGCGAACGTGAGGATATTGAAGAATCCCTTGTACCAGCCGACCACGAGCGTATTGAGCGTCGCATGCGGGGCGAACATCGCCGAGAGCGCGGCCACGACTGCGGTGATGAGAATCGCGAGCACGAACGGGTCGGGAATGGTGCGTTCGAACAGGCTGATCGTCGCGTCGGTAAAGCGAGTCTTGCGTACGGGTGCGGCAGTGGCGGTGGACTTCACGTATCGTCTCCAGGTGCAGAATGTGGCCGCGCGTACCTCGCGCGCGGCTGTTTGTATATGGGCGCGGTGGCGCTAGTTCATCGTGCGAAGCCGTAGAGTTCGGCGGGGTTGTCGACGAGAATGCGCTTGCGTGCCGCTTCGCCCTCGACCCATGTGCCGAGCAGATCGAAGATCGCGGCGGTGTCGGGCTTGTGCGTCTCCGTCACGTGCGGCCAGTCGCTGCCCCACACGGCGCGCTCCGGCAGCAGTGCGGCCCATGCGCGTGCTGTGTCGGCGAGGTCGGCGTAACCGCCTGCGAGGCCCACCTGCGAATCGAGGTAGGCGCCCGAGAGCTTGACCCACACGCGCCCCGAAGCGGCCAGACGGCGCACCACGCCATACGCGGGATGCGAGACGCCCGCTGGCAAGGGCAGGCGCGCGAGATGGTCGAACACCATCTTGCAGGGCAGGCGAGTGAGCAGGGCTTCGTGCTCGACGATCTGGTCGGCGGTCCAGTGCAATTGCACATGCCAGCCGAGTTCCGCTATCCGCCGCGAGAGCGGCTCGACCATGTCGAAGGTGACGACCGCTTGATGCGGCGTGTACAACGTGAAGCGGATGCCGCGGATGCCGCCGCGATCGAGCATGTCGAGTTCGGCGTCGCTCACATCGGGGCGCAGGACAGCTACGCCGCGGGCATTGTCGATCCCCAGTTGGCGGATCGCGTCGAGCGTCACGCAGTTATCGGTGCCGTAGGGGCGCGGCGTGACGATGACGGTGCGCTGCGTGCCGGTGCGTTCCTGTACGCGTCGATAGTCCTCGACCGTCGCGTGATCGACGATATGCGCGCCGTTGCCGGGCGAGGCCGCAAAGCGGCGATCGTAGATATGGATGTGCGAATCGCACGCGAAGGCGGGCGTCTCTCCGCGCGCCCTGGGGGCCTCGATGGTATGGACATGCTGCTCACGGTCCATCGCGTTGTCTCCTTGTTTGCCGCGCGCGCCCAAAGGCATGGATGCGCGCGGTTGCAGCTTCTTGTGTTCAGAGCACGGCGTGCTCGTTTCTCAATCGCTCGATATCGGCGTCGCTCCAGCCGGCCTCGCGCAGCACCGCATCGGAATGCTCGCCAAAGGCGGGCGCCGCGATCGGGTCCGGTGCGGGCGTCGCGCCGAAGCGAATCGGCTCGCGAAATCCGCGATACGCGCCCACGCCGGGATAGTCGTAGCGCGTGACCATCTCCTCTGCGAGCACCTGTGGGTCGTCGAACATGTCTTCGATCGTACGCGCTGCCGCGCAGGGCACCGCCTCGCCGAAGTGCGCTTCCCATTCGAGCGCGCTGCGCGCCTGCAAGGCGGCGTGCAATTGCGGCACGATCTCGTCGCGATGCTCGGCACGTTTGCGCACTGAATCGTAACGCTCGTTCTGCGCGAGTGCAGCGAGCCCGGTTTTTTCGCAGAGCGCCTGCCAGAAATGCGGCGTGTTCGCGGAGATGTAGAGCCAGCCTTCGCGCGTCGGATGAATGCCGGTGATGCCGCCCGAGCGCATGTCGCGGCCTACGTCCTTCGGTTCATCGTCGGCCCAGATCATGCGCGCGGACTGCATGGTGAGCGCGCTGCGCAGCAGCGAAACGCCCACGTACTGGCCCGCGCCGCTGCGCTCGCGCTCGAAGAGCGCGGAGGATACGCCTGCTGCAACGAGCGCGGCGGCATAGTAGTCGACGACGGAGCCGTAGAGAATCTCGGGCGGGCCATCGCTCTTGCCCTGCAGCGCGCACATGCCCGTCATGGTCTGCAGCACCTGGTCGTAGCCGGCCTTGTCCTTGTTCGGGCCCTGGTCGCCGTAGCCGGTGACCGCGCAGTAGATGAGCCGCGGGTTCACGTCGCGCAACTGTTCCCAGGCGATACCGAGCCGTGCCGGCACACCGGGTCGGAAGTTGTGCACGAGCACGTCGGCCCGTTCGACGAGACGCTGTAGCACGTCCTGCGCGCTGGGTTGCTTCAGGTCGAGCACGAGCCCGCGCTTACCGCGGTTGACGCCGAGAAAGGCGCGGCTTTCGGCCTGAAGCGTGGACGGATACTTGCGCAGATTGTCGCCTGTGGGCGGCTCGATCTTGATGACGTCCGCACCCTGGTCGGCGAGCAGCGTGCAGCCATACGGGCCTGCGATATAGGCGCTCAGGTCGAGCACGCGCACGCCCGCGAGCGGGCCGCGCGACGCTGCATTCGTTTCGACAGGCTGGTTCATTGGCGCACCTCGCCAGACGTTGCGGATGCAACGAGTCCAAGCCGCTCGGCGCTTTGCACGAGCGCGCGGGCGCGTTCGACGAAAGGCGCGTCGATCATCTTGCCGTCGACTACATAAGCGCCCACGCCGTCGCGTTCGGCGTTGCGGGCCGCTTCCACCACGCGCAGCGCGTGGGCGATTTCTTCGTCGGAAGGGCGGAACACGTCGTTGGCGAGCGCGATCTGGCTCGGATGGATGCAGCTCTTGCCGAGAAAGCCCAGCGAGCGGGCCAGTTCGGCTTCAGCGCGAAATCCTTCGACATCCTTGATATTCGCGAAAGCCGAATCGTAGGCGAATACGCCTGCTTCACCGGCCGCGAGCCGCAGGCTGAACATGGCTTGCTGAATGGCTGCCGGGTCGCGCCGCGCGATGCCGAGCGGCTCGAACAGGTCGCCAAGACCCAGTTGCAGGCCCGCCACGCGTTCATGCGCGGCGGCGAGCGTCGCCGCTTCACGCAGTGCGCGCGGCGACTCGACGTTGAGCAGCAGCTTCACGGGGCGGCTCACGCCATTGGCACGCTCCGCGCGCTCGATCGCGGCAGCGGCGGCGCGCACGTCGTCGGCGGATTCGGGTTTCGGCAGATTCACGTAATCGAGGCCGGGTTGAACCACGGCGGCGATATCGTCGGCGAACCACGGTGTATCGAGCGCGTTCACGCGCACGATCAGCACCTTGCCGCGCTCGCGCACGGCGGGCGAAACCAGCAGCGTGCGCAGCGCCTCGCGCGCTTCGGGTTTACGCGCAGGCGCAACCGAGTCTTCCAGGTCGAACGACAGTGCGTCCGCGGCGCTCCCGAGCGCCTTTTCGAACAGCTCCGGGCGCGATGCCGGCACGAACAACTTGCTTCTCATCTCCATGCGTTCCGTATAGATCACCACTAAGGGCAGTCTACGATCGGCAACGATTTAGATAAACTATGCGGATCTATCTTTAAACCATAGAGAAGCTACGTTTATGGACACCGGGTTTCTGAGCAACCTGCTGCTGGTCGTGGAGAGCGGCTCGATGGCGGAGGCCGCGCGGCGCGTGGGCGTGACGCCCGCCGCGATCGCGCAGCAAATCCAGGCGCTGGAGCGCGAACTGGGCGTGGCGCTCGTCATGCGCGCGGGGCGCACCGTCATTCCCACGGAGGCGGGCCAGCGCGTGGTGGAGCGCGCCCGCACGCTCGTACGCGGTTTCGACGAGTTGAAAGCGCTGGCGCAGGAGCAGGAAATGGGCGGCGAGTTGCGCGTGGGGACCATCACGTCGGCGCTGCTGAGCGTGCTGCCCGACGTGCTGGCGCGCTTCGCCGCGGCTTTCCCGCAGGTCAAGCTGCTGATACGCGCGGGCACGTCGATGGAACTCTTCGAGGCCTTGCAGCGCGGCGAGGTGGACGTGGCCATTTGCCTGCACCCCGCGTTCGCGCTGCCAAAGTCGTACGACTGGCACCTGTTACGCGAAGAGCCCATCGTCGTGCTCGCGCCAGCAAAGTTCGCGCGCGCGGATCCGCACGACCTGCTGCGTCGCGAGCCGTTCATTCGTTACGATCGCGCGCTGGGTGGCGGCAAACAGGCCGACCAGTATCTGCGCCGCGCGAAGATCGTGCCGCGCGAGCTGTTCGAACTGAACTCGCTGATGGCGATTGCGCTGATGGTCGATCGCGGCCTCGGCGTCTCGCTCGTGCCCGATATCGGCACGCCGCTTACGAAGGGCTTGCGGCTCGCGCGCCTGCCGTTGGCTGAAGCAACTGAGCCACGCCGCTTCGGCATTCTGTGGTCGCGTGCGTCCGCGCGCAGCCGCTTGATACGGGGGATGATCGAGTGTTCCGGCGAGGCGTTGCGCAGGTGAGGGCGCGGACTCAAACGGCCGCCGGCTTGCCGATGCGCTTGTACCAAAGCTCGATGAACGACTCCGCGGCGGGCGAAAGCGAGTGCTCGGCCCGCCGGATCAGATTGACGTCGCGCGTCACGACGGGCGCTTCGAGCTTGCGCGCGACGAGATCGCGGTGCGGAAACGCGCCGAGCAGCATGCCCGGAAAGATCGCAATGCCGAGTCCCGCCTCCGTCATCGAAAGCCCTGTTGTCATATAGGACACCTCATATTCAATGGTCTTGCGCTCACCTAGCGCGAAGAGCGTCTCGTCGATCAGACCGCGAATGCCGCTGCCCGGCTTCACGCCGATCCACGGGTAGCCGAGCGCATCGGCCCAGGTTACGCGGCGCTTTTTCGCGAGTGGCGAATCCTTGCGGCAGATCGCGCAGAGCCTGTCGCGCGCGAGACATTGCAGCGTAATGCCTTCGGGTTTGTCGCTGATCGTGCCGATGCTGAACTCCACGTCGCCGGTGAGCGTGGATGCCGTGAGCCGGTCGGGCGCGGCGTCGTCGATCGACACTTCGATGTTCGGGTACAGCGCCCGATATTCGGCCACGAGCCGCGGGACGATGGCCGCCGCGATGGAGGGCGTGGCGGCGAAACGCAACTGCCCGCGCTCTCGTCCGGCAAGCTCCTTCACGCTCGACTGAATCGATTCGAGGTCGCGTAGCATGCGCTCGACGGTGGGCAGGATTTCGCGCGCCGCCACCGTGGGCCGCAGCGAGCGCGACGTGCGGTCGAACAGGCGCATGCCGAGCGCTTCCTCCATCTGCCGGATCAGCACGCTCACGGCGGGTTGCGTGATGAACATTTCGTCGGCCGCGCGCGTGAGCACGCCGAAGCGGCAGACGAGTGCGAACGCGCGCAGTTGCTTGATGGTCGGTTGCATAAAGTAACTTTATGGAGCCATTGAATTTGTTCGATTGTCTTCATGACTATAGTGCCTTACATTGCATTGCGGCAGATGCGAGTGAAATCGAAAACGATCCAATAAAGCAGGCCAGCCGCGAGCCGGCCGCAGGAGACAGTCGTGAGAGCAATGGATACGCGCATTCGCTGGCGCGGCGCCGTGGCGTCGACGCTCGGAAACGTGCTGGAGTGGTACGACTTCGTCGTATTCGGGTTTCTCTCTATCATCATCGCGAAGCAGTTCTTTCCCGGCGACAGCGAATACGCGGCGCTCATGCTGACCACGGCCACGTTCGGCGCGGGCTTCGTGGTGCGGCCGCTCGGCGGCGTGCTGCTCGGCATGTACGCCGACCGCAAGGGCCGCAAGGCGGGTCTCACGCTCGTCATCGCCTTGATGACGCTGGCGGCCGCGATGGTCGCCTTCACGCCGGGTTTTCAGCAGATCGGACTCGTTGCGCCCGCAATCGTCTTGTGCGCCCGCCTGCTGCAGGGTATTTCGGCGGGCGGCGAGTTCGGCACGGCCACGGCCATGCTGATCGAGTACGCACCCAAGGGGCGGCGCAATCTCTACGGCAGCTGGCAGATGTTCGCCCAGGCGCTGGGTGCGCTGCTGGCCGTGGCAATGGGCAGCGCGCTCACGCATCTTTTCACGCCGCACGCGCTCGAGTCATGGGCGTGGCGCATTCCTTTCCTCTTTGGTCTGCTCATTGGCCCGGTGGGCTTCTATATCCGCCGCAGTCTGCCCGAGACCGAGGCGTTCGAGCAGGTCGACAAGCGCGTGAAGGCGCCGTTCAGCCGTGTGGTGTCGCAATACCCGCGCGAGCTGTTCGTGGCGACGGCGCTGAGCGCCGCGCTCAATGTCATGGCGTACGTGATCATCACCTATCTGCCGATTTATTCGGTGCAGAACCTGCACATGCCGGTAACGCTGCCTTTTACCGTGCTGCTCGCCAGCGTGCTGCTGCGCGTGGTCACGATTCCGCTCTTCGGCCATCTGGCCGACCGGGTGGGCGGCAACCGCATGATCTGCGGCGCGCTGATCGTATTTCTTGTCGTGCTGTATCCGGCCTATTACTGGATCGTGAGCGCGCCTTCCATCGTGTCGATCATGACGGTGGAGTTGCTGTTTGCGTTGCTGATCGGCGCCTCGAACAGTCCGATTCCCACGGCGCTCGCTACGCTCTTTCCCACCGAAGTGCGCTCCACGGGCCTGGCGATTTCGTACAACATCGGCGCGGCGATTTTCGGCGGCTTCTCGCCGTTCGTGCTGACGTGGCTGCTGCATACCACGGGCAACAACATGGTGCCTGCCCACTTCTGCGCGGTGTTCTTCGCGCTGGGTCTCGTTGGCGCGTTTATGCTCAAGCGCGACGAGCCGCATTTGAGCGACCTTTCCGCGCCTTCGTCCATTTGAACGGAGCGGCACAACCCCTACACGCCGACGCTTCGATCCACACGATAAGGATGACGAAACGTCGGTCATTTCATCAGCGAATCTCGAACAGGAGACAGCAGCATGCCCGTTATCGACGTCCATACCCATATCTTCACGCACAAGTGGCTCGAACTGCTCAAGCAGCGCGGCGGCGCCTACAACATTCAAACGCGGCCCGACGGGCAGCAGGAAGTGTTTCGCGGCAACACGCCGGTTGTGATTCCGCAGAAGGGCCATTTCGATTTTGATCTGCGCATCGAGCATATGAACGAAGCGGGCATCGACGTGTCAGTCGTTTCGCTGACGTGTCCGAACGTATTCTGGGGCGACGAGGAAACGAGCTGCCAGGCTGCGCGCGAGACCAACGACACGATTGCCGAGGGTCAGGCCGCGCACCCCGAGCGTATCCGCTGGTTCGCTTCGCTGCCATGGGAATATCCGGCGCGCGCGGTGCATGAACTGGAGCGCGCTTGCGCAAACGGTGCGAGCGGCGTGATGGTGCTCGCCAACGTGGCAGGCCGCAGCCTCACCGACCCAATGTTCGCGCCGATCTGGGCCGAGATCGACCGGCGCGCGCTGCCGGTGCTCGTGCATCCCACCGATCCGCCGGGCGCCGAACAAATGGACATGACGAAGTTCGACCTGAGCTGGTCGGTGGGCTTCATGTTCGATACGACGCTCGCCATCACGCGCATGATCTTCGAAGGCTTCTTCGACCAGTATCCCAACCTCAAGATCATCGCCTCGCACGCGGGCGGAGCGCTGCCGTATCTCGCGGGCCGCTTCACCAAAGGCGACGACGTGGAAATTCCGCAGCGCCGCCAGATGAAGCGCAAGCCCATCGACTACCTGCGCCACATCTATTACGACTGCATCACGTATAGCCCGGCCTCGCTCGAGTTCCTGATCTCGGTGGTGGGCGCGGACCAGGTCATGTTCGGCACGGACTGGCCGCACCAGGTGCATGACACGCGCGGCGCATTTGCCAATACCGCGCGCCTGCCGAAAGCACAAAGCGACGCGGTGCGCGGAGGCAACGCGCTGAAAGTGTTCGGATTCTGAGCGTTGGAAATGGCAGGCGTGGCGTGTGCGCCGCGCCTGCCGGCATGAAGTTCGCGCTTATTCCGCGAAAAGATCCGGTCCGAAGACTTCGTAGTGAATCCGGGCTTCGTGAACGCCGAGATTCTTGAGCGCATCGTGCTGCATGCGCATGAAGGGAATGGGGCCGCAAATATAGTAGTCGGCGTCCGGTTGCAGAATCGCCTGCTTGATCTGCCCGATGTCGACGAACCCCGCGTAATTGTAATCGCGGCCTTGCACGTCGCCTGGCAGCGGCTCGTTGTAGAAAATCTCGAGGTGGAAGTTGGCATTCGTGGCCGCGGTCTCGCGCAGACGGTCGCGCATCGCATGCACGCCACTATTACGCGCGCCATGCACGAACACCACTTTGCGGTTCGGATCCTGAAGTGCTCGCTTGAGCATGCTGATCATCGGCGTGAGACCCACGCCGCCGCTGATGAGCACGATAGGCGTATGCGCGTTCACGTCGATATGGAAGTTACCGTAAGGCGCGGCCAGCTTCACTTCGTCGCCCACGTTCACGTGGTCGTGCAGCAGGTTCGAAACATATCCGGCCGGCTGCGGGCCGCCGGCCTCGCGCTTCACGGAAATGCGGTAGGTCCTGCCATTGGGCATGTCGGAGAGACTGTATTGCCGGATCTGCTGCAAGCCGAGCGTCGGCACGTTCACGCCGATGCTGATGTACTGGCCAGGCTCGAAGTTCGCGACCGGGCCGCCGTCGGCCGGTTCGAGCACGAATGAGGTGATGATGCTGCTTTCGGGCCGCTTCTCGCGCACGACGAACTTGCGCCAGCCGGTCCAGCCGCCGAGTTTGTCGGCGGAACCTTCATAGAGTTCGCTTTCCATGCCCATGAGCACGTCGGCGAGGTTGCCGTAGGCCAGTGCCCATGCGGAGATGATGTCCTCTGTGGCCGCGTCGCCGAGCACCTCCTTGATCGCGCCTAGCAGATGTTCGCCAACGATAGGATAGTGCTCGGGCAGCACGCCGAGGCTCGCGTGCTTGTTTGCAATGTTCTTGAGCACGGCCGCGAGGCTCGAAGGGTCTTCGATGTTTTCCGCATACGCATAGACGGCGCGCGCAAGCGCCTGCTGTTGCTGCCCCTGTTCCTGATGCGCCATGTTGAACACATTCTTCAGTTCAGGGTGAGCTTCGAAGAGCCGCGTGTAAAAACGCTTGATGATGGCGTAACCGTGGTCGGCGAGCACGGGCGCGGTCGCCTTCACGATGTCCTTCGTTCGCTGCGTGAGCATTGTCGGTCCTCCTTTCACGAGTGGGGAAGCGCGCATACTCGTTCCAGTCTAGACAATGGCACACGCAATCGCAGGATCCAATGGTATCGGCTCACTCATCCTTTTCGTCAGCCGAACTAGTACCAGTGATCATGCGCACGCGTTTGCGAATTTCCGAATCGAGAATCAGTCGCCCGCGTAGTTTGCCTTTCATTCGCTTGACATGCTTGGGCGCCTCCGTCATGTGCTCGACCATCAGCGCGCGCACGCGCTCGACGTCGCGCTCGCGCGCGGCTTTCACGATCTCGCGGTGAATCTTGACGTTGGATGCGCCGAAGCGGCGGTGTTCCGCAATGGGCGTGTCGTTCCTGAACTCGATCAGCTGGCGGATCATTTCGTTGATCAGCTCGCAGATGAAGCGCAGGAATGGATTGGGATTCGCGGCCGCCAGGATGTCGTGAAAGGTCATGTCCTCCTGGCGCTGCCGCACGAGGTGGCCGCGATCGTGTGGCCCGCTCGCACCGTCGCAGCATTCGATATTCGCTTCGAGCGCGGCGAAGTCCGCTTCGGTGAGGTGCGGCACGGCGCCTGCGGCGAGCTCGGGCTCGAGCTGCTGACGCACCGTATAGATGTCGTCGATCGAGACATCCTTGAAGAACAAATAGTTCTGCAGCAACTGCAGCGTGCGATCGAGCGGCACTTCCACCACCATGCCGCCGCCGCTCGGCCCGGTGGACACCTTGATGAGCCCTTGCACCTCGAGCGACTTGAGCGCCTCGCGGATCGTGCTCTTGCTGACCGAATAGAGCTGCTGCAACTCGGCTTCGCGCGGCAGCCGGTCGCCTGGTTTCAAGTCCTTCTCGGTAATGAGGCGCTTGATCTCCTCGGCGACGAGATCGCCGCGCTTGGGCTGCTTGATTTCGACGGCGGTCCCCGATCTGACGCGGTTCGTGACCATCTTCGCGACTCCCTGCGTGAGGTTGTTTCGTAGTTTCGCGCCGGCCGAGCCGCATTTCACGGACGGGCGCGGCGAGGAAGACGAGGTTTTTGACGGATTGACACTGAAATTAATTATACCTAGCATCTGGTTCATTCTATTTATCATGATAAATAGAATTTACCGTCTCGCGGGCCGCCTCGTGTGCGCCGGTGCGGTTTTGCAGTGTGTCGCGTCGTTCGTGTGTGTTTCCCCACAAGGAGCCTCAACTTGAATCGCCGAGAACTGTTGAAACTGGCCGCGCTGTCGGCCATGCCGGGCGCGCTGAGCGTCCTCTCGTCCTCACGGGCGTTCGCGCAGGGCGCATCGGGCGTGCAGTTGGCCTGCCCCGTGCCGATGTCCGGGCCGTTCGCGGCCAACGGCAAGTACGCCGATCTCGGCATGCAGCTCGTGGTCAAGCAGTACGGCAAGGTGCTCGGCTTGCCGCTCGACTACACCACGCTCGACACCGAGGGCAAGCCCGCGACGGCCGTGCGCCGCGTGCAGGAGATCGAGCAGCAAAAGGGCGTGCGCTTCTTTGCGGGCGGCGTGCTGTCTTCCGAAGCGCTCGCCATGGGCAAGGAGGTCGACAAGAGCGGCGGCGTGTTCATCACCACGGCCGGCGCCGACGAAATCACGGGCAAGGACTGCAACGCGGCGACGTTCCGCTGGTCGGTGCCGACGTTCGGCGCGATCGAGCAGACTGTGCGCCCGCTCATCCAGATGCAGCCGAAAGCCAAACGCTGGTACACGATCACGCCGCAATACGTGTTCGGCGAGGGGCTGCTCACCGCCGCGAAGAACGTGTTCAAGGAGAAGGGCATCGAGCACGTGGGCAACAGCTATCACTCGCTCACCGAAAAGGAATTCAGCGGCTATCTGACGAACGCGGTGGCGGCTAAGCCCGACGTGCTGCTCATTCTCAACTTCGGCTCGCAGTCCTCCGACACGCTGCGCCAGGCCGTGAGCTTCGGCATGAAGAACAACTGCACGATCCTCATGGCGTGGGCCTCGGGTCTCGAACAGTTCGAGGCGCTGGGCGCGGACTTGTGCGATGGCGTGTACTTCGGCGCGCAGTACTGGCACGGCATCGACACGCCGCTCAATCACGATCTCGTGCAGCGCACCCAGGCGGCCTTCAAGGCGAACCCGAACTACAGTCTCGCGGGCTCGTACATCTGCTCGAAGATCCTGCTCGACGGCATGGTGAAGGCAGGCAGCGCCGACCCGAAGAAGGTCATTGCAGCGCTGGAAGGTATGAAATATGCGGGTTTGACGGGCCCGGAGGAAATTCGCAAGGGCGACCATCAGGTGCTCAAGAACTACTATCTTTTGAAGGGCAAGAAGAAGTCGGTGATGAAGAATGCCGACGACTACGTGGACATCGTCAGCTCGGGGCAGTCGTTCCTTCCTCTCGACAAGACGGAGTGCAAGATCGCCTGAGGTCTCATAGCGGCCTCGGGTGCCGCTCGTTCGTCACTTCTACGCTACGCACGCCATGAATGTCTATCTGCTGCAGATCATCAATGGAATCGGCGTCGGGATGTTGTATTTCCTGCTGGCGGTCGGTCTTTCGATCGTCTTTGGCCTGTTGCGCTTTGTGAATTTCGCGCACGGCGCGTTCTATCTGCTCGGCGCGTATTGCTGCTATCAGGTTCTGCAATGGTCGGGCAGCTTCTGGCTCTCGCTCGTGGTGGTGCCGGTCGTGGTGGGCGCGCTCGCATGGGTGGTCGAGAAGCTCGTGCTGCGGCATATCTATGCACAGCAGCATGAGTTCCATATTCTCGCGACAGTCGGGCTCGCACTGGTGATCCAGGAGTGTGCGATTCTCGTGTGGGGACCGCTCGGCGACAACGTCGCCGTGCCCGACGCGCTCAATGGCGTGGTGATCTGGGGCAGCTTCGTGTATCCCAAATACCGCCTCTTCGTGATCGGCTTCACCGCCGTGCTCGCCGTGCTGCTCTGGTGGGTGCTCGAGGGCACGCGCCTTGGCAGTGCGGTGCGGGCGGGCAGTGAGTCGTCGGAGATGGTGTCGCTGCTCGGCATCAACGTTACGCGCGTGTTCAGCCTCGTGTTCGCGCTCGGTGCGGCCACGGCGGCGCTCGCGGGCGTGCTGGCCGCACCCATTCGCGGCGTCGATCCGTTCATGGGGCTCGAAGCGCTGAGCGTGGCCTTCGTCGTGGTGGTGGTGGGCGGCATGGGCAACTTTCTCGGCGCGCTGGTGGGCGGCCTGCTGGTCGGGATCGTGCAGAGCCTGATGAGCACGCTCTGGCCGCAAGGCGCGCAGCTCATGATCTATGTGGCGATGGCGGCTGTCCTGCTGCTGCGTCCGAACGGACTGCTCGGGAGGGCCGCATGATCGAGTCGACGAAGCTCGCCGCCGGTGCGGGCACACGCGATGCGGCCGGGCCTGTCGGCCTGCTGCGCCGCTATCGCTACGTTTTCCTTGCAATCGTGGTGGTATGCGCGTTGCCGCTCACCATCCGGTCAGGGTCGCTCGCGACCGAGGTGCTCGTGTTCGCGCTCGCGGCGCTGGGCTGCAATCTGCTGCTGGGCTTCACGGGACTGCTCTCGTTTGGCCAGGGCATTTTCTTCGGCCTTGGCAGTTATACCGCCGGCATCCTGCTCACAAATGGCGTGCCATCGGTGATTGCAGCGCTCGCGGCTGCGGCTGTGCTGGGCGCGCTTGCGGCGGCGGTGGTCGGCTGGTTTTCCATACGCCAGCGCGGCACTTACTTCGTGATGCTCACGCTTGCGTTCGGCCAGCTCTTCTACTTTCTCGCCTATTCGTTGCCCGACATCACCGGAGGCGACAACGGCCTGCTCGACATTCCGCGTCCTGCGCTTTCACTCGGATCGCACGCGCTCGTCGCGCTCGATTCGCCGTGGCAGTACTACGGTTTCGTCGCGGCGGTGTTCGTGGTCGTATTCGCGTTGATGGTGCGCGTGTCGCACTCGGTATTCGGGCGCACATTGCTGGCGATTCGCGACAACGAAGCGCGCGCGGGTGCGGCGGGCTATCACGTGAGCCGTTTCAAGCTGATGGCGTTCGTGATCTCCGGCGCGGTCACGGGTCTCGCCGGCGCGCTGCACGCCATGATGACCGGCATCGCGCCGCTCTCCAACATCGACTATCACACGAGCGAAATGATCCTGCTGATGACGGTGATAGGCGGCAGCGGCAACCTGTTCGCCTCGGTCATCGGCGCCGCGTTCTACGTGCTCTTTGCCGATTGGCTCTCCACTTTGTGGCCGCGCTGGCTGCTCCTGCTCGGCCTCGTGCTGATCGCAGTGAGCCTCTTCATGCAGCGCGGCTTGTGGGGCTTGGGCGAGCGCGTCGCGGCGTCGCTGCGGCGCGGTGACGGCGCGGATGCACACAGCAAGGAGCAGCCATGAGTGAAGCGATTCTGGAGGCACGCGGCGTGGTGAAGCGCTACGGCAAATTCACGGCGCTTTCCGGCGTGGACCTGCGCATCGCGCCGCGCACGGTGCATTCGGTGATCGGGCCGAACGGCGCGGGCAAGACCACGCTCTTTCACGTGCTCACGGGCACGGTGCCGATTTCTTCGGGGTCCATCGTATTCGACGGCCACGACGTCACGCGCGAGCCCGATCACAAACGCGTGCGGCGCGGCATAGCGCGCTCGTTCCAGGTGACGAGCCTGTTCCAGAATCTGAGCGTGCGCGAGAACCTGCGCGTGGCGGCTCAGGGCGTGCAGGCGCGCAGCGCGCTCAACGCCTGGACGCCGCCGCACGGCGCGCTTGCCCACGCGGAGACGGTGGAGCGCGTGCTGGAGCGCCTCGCGCTGCAACGCCATGCGGATACGGCGGCGGGTGCGCTTTCGCATGGCCAGCAGCGGCGCCTCGAAGTGGGCATGGCGCTGGCCGCGCGGCCGCGCGCGATCTTTCTGGACGAACCGACTTCGGGCATGGGCATCGACGATCTCGACGACATGAAGGCGCTGATACGCGGCCTGCGCGACGAGTACACGGTCGTGCTCATCGAGCACAACATGGGCATCGTCATGGACATCTCCGACACTATCACGGTGATGCAGCAGGGCCGCGTACTCGTGGAAGGCAAGCCCGACGCGATTCGCGGCGACGAACGCGTGCGCAGCGCCTACCTCGGCAACATGATTACGGGAGGCCGCGCATGATGCTCGACGTGCGGGATATTCACGCGTACTACGGCAAGAGCCATATTCTGCAAGGCGTTTCGCTGCAAGTGAACGAGGGCGAAACGATCACGCTGCTCGGCCGCAACGGCGCGGGCAAGTCCACGACGCTCAAGACGATTGCGGGCGTGGTTGTGCCGCGTGGCGGCACGATCGATTTCTCCGGCAAGACAGTGAGCGGACAAGCCGCGCATCGCATCGCTGCAGCGGGCCTCTGTTTCGTGCCGGAGCATCGGGGGATATTCCGCTTGCTGAGCGTGGAGGAGAACCTGCGCCTCGGCGCGCGCAAGGATTCGCCGTGGCAACTCGACGACATCTACCGGATCTTCCCGCGCCTGAAGGAGCGACGCAAAAACGGCGGCGCGCAGCTTTCTGGTGGCGAGCAGCAGATGCTCGCGATCGGGCGCGCGCTCATGAATCATCCGCGTCTGCTGATGCTCGATGAACCGGTGGAAGGCCTCGCGCCCGTGATCGTCGAAGAGATCGTCGAGCAACTCAGGCAGATCAAGGCGGCAGGCGTCGCGATCGTGCTGGTCGAGCAGAACCTCGAAGTGTGCACGCAACTGGCGGACCGGCATTACATCATCGAGCAAGGCGTGATCGTCTACGCAGGCGGCAACGCGGAGTTCGCCGCCGATCATACGGTGAAGGACCGCTATCTGGGCGTGGGCGTGGTTTGAGCGTCGCTTCCCATTCAAGCAAGGAACCTAATCGATGCAAGTTCAGGAAATGACTCGCGCTTCGGTCGCCGGCCTGCGCACGAACGGCGCGCGCCTGTGGGACAGCCTCATGCGGCTCGCCGAAATCGGCGCAACGGAAAAGGGCGGCGTATGCCGCCTCGCACTCACGCCGCTCGACCGTGAAGGGCGCGATCTGTTCGTGGCGTCGGCGAAGGAGTTGGGCTGCACGGTGCGCGTGGATGCCATCGGCAACATTTTCGCGCGGCGCGCGGGCGAGCGTGAGGACCTGCCGCCCGTGATGACGGGCAGCCATATCGACACGCAGCCCACAGGCGGGAAGTTCGACGGCAACTACGGCGTGCTGGCGGGCCTCGAAGTGCTGCGCACGCTGGAAGAAGCAGGTGTGCGCACGCTCGCGCCGCTCGAAGTGGCCGTGTGGACCAACGAGGAAGGCTCGCGCTTCGTGCCGGTGATGATGGGATCAGGCGTGTTCGCCGGCGCGTTCACGCTGGAGCATGCAATCGCGCAGTGCGATCGCGATGGTGTTTCGGTGTCCAAAGCGCTAGAGAACATTGGCTACGCGGGCGAGAAGCCGTTCGAGTCGCATCGCGTAGGGGCTTATTTCGAGGCGCATATCGAACAGGGGCCCGTGCTCGAAGCACACGAGAAGACAATAGGCGTGGTGCAGGGCGCGCTCGGCCAGCGCTGGTACGACGTGACGGTGCACGGGATGGAGGCGCATGCGGGGCCCACGCCGATGGATTCGCGACGCGACGCAATGCTCGTTGCAGCGGGCCTCATTCAGGAGGTCAATCGCATCGCTCTTGCGCACGCGCCGCACGGGCGCGGCACCGTGGGCTGGCTCGACCTGCATCCGAATTCACGCAACGTGATTCCGGGGCGCGTGACGTTCACGGTGGACCTGCGCGCGGCCGATGATGTGGCGCTCTCTGCGATGGACGCACAATTGCGCGCAGCGTGCGGCGCGGCGGCGCGGCAGGCGGGTGTGAACATCGACATCGAGCAGGTCGTGTACTTCCCGCCGCAACCCTTCGATCCCTCGCTCGTGGAAGCCGTGCGAGCGGGCGCGCAAACGCTCGGCCTCTCCGCTATGGATGTGGTGAGCGGCGCGGGGCACGACGCCGTGTATCTCGCACGCGTGGCGCCCACGGCCATGATCTTCGTGCCGTGCAAGGACGGCATCAGCCATAACGAAATCGAGGATGCGCGCCCTGAGCATCTGGAGGCCGGATGCAACGTGCTGCTACACGCGATGCTTGCGGCCGCAGGCGTGGCCGGGGGTGTGGCTCCTGCGCGTGAGGAGGGCGACGCATGAAGATCCTGATAGCGCGGATGAATCACGAAACCAATACGTTTTCGCCGGTGGCGACGCCGCTTGCCGCGTTCGGCGGCAACGGGCCCGCGTGGGGCGAAGTGGCGTATCGCGAGAACAAGGGCATGCGTACGGCGATGTCGGCGTTCATCGATGTGGCCGAGCGCGAAGGCGCGCAGCTCGTCACGCCCGTTTCGGCTTCGGCGAATCCGAGCGGCCCCGTTGCCGCCGATGCCTACGATGCGATCTGCGACGCGATCATCGCTGCCGCGCCCGGCTGCGATGCGGTGATGCTCGATCTGCACGGCGCGATGGTCGCGCAGCAGTCAGCGGACGGCGAGGGCGATCTGCTCGCGCGCGTGCGCGCCGCGTTGCCCGATGCGCCGATTGCCGTCGCACTCGATCTGCACGGCAACGTCACGCAGAAGATGATCGACAACGCGGACGTGATCGTGAGCTTCAAGACCTATCCGCACGTGGATATGTACGAGACCGGCGAACACGCGGCGCGCCTGCTGCTCGATCGCATTCATGGCCGCGCGCAGCCGGTGCTCGCGTGGCGGCAGCCGCCGCTGCTCACCTCGACGCTGCGCAGTGCGAGTGCCGAGGGCGCAATGCACCGCGCCGTCGAAGCAGCGCGCGAGGCCGAGGCGCAGGGCATGCTGGCCGTTTCGGTGCTCGCGGGATTTTCGCTTGCCGACATTCCTGCGCCGTGCATCAGCGTGGTGGTGGTGGGCAACGGCGACGCTGCTGTTGCGGAGGCAGTTGCGGATCGCATCGCGCGGCAGATCTGGGACGAACGCGGCGAATTCGTCTATCGCAGCCCGCCTCTCGAAGCGTCGGTCGCGCAGGCGGCGCAACTGGCGCAGGGCGCCGACAAACCCGTGCTGCTGCTCGACCATGGCGACAACTGCATGTCGGGCGGTACTTGCGACACGATGGACCTGCTCGAAGCCGCGCTCGCGCAGGGGCTCACCGGCATGGTGAGCGGGCCGCTGTGCGATCCGCAAGCCGTGGCGGCGTTGATCGAAGCGGGCGTGGGAGCGAGGGTTACGCTGGGCGTCGGCAACAAGCTCGCGCGCGAAGGCGCTGCGCTGCGCGCGCCCTTCATGGCGACGGGCGTGGTGCGCGCGATCACCGACGGCGAATATGTGATCACGGGCCCGACCTACACGGGGCAGCGCGCGTACATGGGGCGCGCGGCGGTGCTCGACATCGGCGCGGCCACGCTCGTCGTGACCGAGCGCACCCACGAGCCATGGGATCTTGGTGTGTTCGAGAGCGTGGGCATCGACCCGCGCCGCGCGCGCTTCCTGCTGCTCAAGTCGCGCATGTACTGCCGCCCGGTGTTCGTGCCGATTGCGGCGGCGCTCGTGGAATGCGACAGCCGCGGCGTGACCGGCTCTGATTACGGGCTCTTTCACTACAAGCGCCTTGTGCGCCCCCTCTATCCGCTCGAAGCAGACATGGCGTGGCCCCCCCGTTGAGCATTGGGTCAGCGTTGGTCATGCGTCGATAGCCAGGCAGTACGAAGAAACGTCCTCCACTTCGAAAGGAAACCTTCATGCGTTTGCTGCTCGCGATGTTCAAGCACGAAACCAACACGTTCTCCCCCGTTCCCACGCCCTTCGAGCGCTTCTTTCGCCGCACGGGCGGCGCTATCTCGGGCGATGCCGCGCTCGAAGCCTACCGCGGCACGGGCGGGGCGCTGGGCGCCTACATTGACGTGGCTGACGAACTGGGCGCGCAAATCGTGCTGCCGGTCGCGGCCGACGCCTTCCCGAGCGGCCCCGTGCATGACGACGCCTACCGCCGGATCACGGAGCTGATTCTGGAGGCGGTCGCGAAGGGCGGCTACGACGGCATCCTGCTCGATCTGCACGGCGCCATGGTCACGCAATCGCTCGACGACGGCGAAGGCACGCTGCTGCGTCGTCTGCGCGAGATCGACCCCCGTACGCCGGTGGGTGTGACGCTCGACATGCATGCGAACCTTTACGACGACATCGTGAAGCACGCGACGGTCGTGACCGGCTATCACACCTATCCGCACGTGGACATGTATGAAGCCGGACTGCGCGCGGCGCGCATTCTCGCGCGCACGATTGCGGGTGAGATCAAGCCGGTGATGGCCTGGGGCAACAAGCCCATGCTGCCGCATGTGATGCGTCAGGGCACGCACTCCGAGCCGAACAAGTCGTTGCAGGCGCGCTGCATGGCGTACGAGGAAGGCGAGGCGCTGGCGGCATCTCTCTTCGTGGGCTTTCCGAACGCCGATATCGAAAACGCGGGACTGAGCGTCGTGGTCTGCACCGATGGCGACGAAGCGAAGGCGGCCAGGCTGCGCAATGCGCTGCTCGACGAGGCGTGGCGCGAGCGCGAAACGTTTCTCTATGCGAGCGAGCCGCTGGCGGAATCGGTTGCGCACGCAAAGGCTTCGACGACCGCTGGCCCGCTCGTGCTGCTCGACCATTGCGACAACACCGCTTCGGGCGGCACGATGGATACCACTGAAGTGCTCGCAGAGGTCCTGAAACAAGGGCTCGACAACGCGGTGTTCTATGCGATCTACGATCCAGAGGCGGTGCAGCAGGCGGTTGCGGCAGGCATCGGCAATGACGTCACGCTCTCGCTAGGCGGCAAGCTGCCGATGCCCGCATTGCAGGAGACGAGCCGTCCCATCGAAGTGACGGCGCGGGTGAAGCTCATTTTCGACGGTGTGTTCCGCAATCGCGGGCCCATGTATCGCGGCGCGCTCAACAATACCGGGCCGACTGTGGTGCTCGACACCGGCAAAGTGGAAATCGTGGTGGTATCGGCGCATCAGGAGCCGTTCGACCTGAACTGCCTGTCTTCGGTGGGCATCGACCCCACGCAGAAGCGGTTTATCGTGCTGAAAAGCCGTGTGCATTGGCGCGCCGGGTTCGGCGACCTTGCGCGCGAGGTGATCGAATGCGCGGGCGTGGGCGTCACGACTTCGGATTACGGCAAGCTCGAATTCCGGAAGGTGCGGCGGCCGATCTATCCTCTCGATGCGATCTGACCGCCGCGGTACGTATGCTTAGCTAAGACCCTAGTACCCCTGCACCCAATGCCCCGGGATCCACACCCACTGGTTGCCTTCCCAGCGGTAATGTCCCTTTCTCCAGGCATAGCCTTCGGCCGGTGCGGGCGGCGGTGTCTCGACGCGCGGCGCCGGTTCCGGTGGTCGGGCCGGCTCCACGATACATGCGGAAAGCAGCGAGGCGCCTGCGATCAGCGTAATGGGGAGCAGGAGTTTTATCTTCATGACGGTTTTCCTCCACTGATTGAAGTTGTTTGGTTATCCGAACGGCTTTTCGGCCTCATCGCATGCAAGGCATCCGGGTCCGACAAAAGCGGCCCGCTTCTGTGTGAGTCAGCGCATTCGGTTCATGCCCTTATCAAACCCGTAGTCGCATTTTTTGTGCCCGCATCGCCGAACAGCGTCGACGCCGTGCGCTGCGGATCGAGCCCGAGGCTCTCCGCGGCTGCGCCCGCGATCAATGCGTCGAGTGAGGCGGTGGGCTTGAGGTCGCGCGACTCGTAGAGATCTGCGCTGCGCAGCCCCGGCCAGTCGGCCTGCACGCGTCCGCCCGCCACGGCACCGCCCACCAGCATCGCCACCGAAGCCTGCCCGTGATCGGTGCCGCCCGTGCCGTTCGCCGCGGCCGTGCGGCCGAACTCGGTCGCCACGAGCACGGTGGTCTTGTCCCACGCGGGGCCGAGGCCGTCGCGCAGCGAGGCGAGCATCGTGTCGAGCGCCTTCAGCTGATTCCCGAGCCGCGCGTTCTGCGCGCTGTGCGTGTCCCATCCGCCGGTTTCGATCATGGCGATGCGCGGGCCGTCGGGGCGCGAGAGGAAGCCCGCGGCAAGCTTGCCGACGCTCGCGGGGTCCTGGCGCGCGCTGACGTCGCCCGCGAGCCCGCGTGCGTTCATTGCCGAAGTCCAGAGCGCGCGCAATTGCGGATCACCGTCGTAGAGTGCGGACACGCGCGTGAGCAGATCGTCGGATGCGCTGGGCAGCGCCGAGGGCGCGTACGAACTCACCTGCACCGTGCCGCGCAGCGCGAGCGGCACGGTGGGCGCGAGCGCAATGGCGTTTTCGCGCGAGGCAGGCAGCATGGCGACGAGCCGGTTGAGCCAGCCGTCCTTGACCTGGTAAGGCGCGCGGCCGCCCGTTTCCAGCACGTTCTGACCGTCGAAGTGGGAGCGGTCGCGATATGGCGAAGCGATCGCATGCACGAAGAGCGCCTGCTTCTCGCCATACATCTGCGCCATCTGGACGAGCGACGGATGCAGCGCGAACGTGCCGTCGAGTTTCGTGGCCTTGTCGATGTCGATGGCGAGCGGGCCGCGCAGCGTGGCGTAGGCGGGCTCGGCATAGGGCACGACGATGTTGAGCCCGTCGGCCGCGCCGCGCTGGATCACGAACACGAAGCGGCGCTCGGTTTCGACGCTGGCGAACACGATCTGCGGTGCGACGAGCATCGCGCCTGCGCCGGCGGCGGCGACGCGCAGGAAATGGCGGCGGGAAACCATGGCGGTTATCTCCTCAGGAAATCGGGCGAGACGAGCAGCAGGGCGATCGCAGTGGACGCGCTTTCGGCATGTGCGACCGCGCTGGCCGTGGGCGCGCTGAGCGTGGCGCCCATGAGCGTGTTGCCGAGCGTGCGCGGGTCGAGCTGGTCGCCCACGCGCGCCGAGAAGCGCTGCGCGACTTCCACGCGGCGCACGAGCGCGTCGGGCGCGGCCCAGCTCGCGGCGATGTCGTCGTAACCGGCGGGCGAGCCCGGCCGCCACACTGGCTGGCCGAGCTGCGTGAGCAGCGGCGCGGCATTGATGTTGCCTACGTCGGCGAGTTCGTGCCAGCCGAGACCTCGCATCGAAGAAACGGTCCATTCCCACGGCGTCTTGAACTTCGTATCGACGGGCGCCCACGCTTGCGGCGCTTCAATGAGCGCGCGGTAGACGGTAGGCAGGTCGCCGCCGCTTTGCTCGAAGGCGAGCGCAAGGCGCTCGGTGAGCGCCGGTGGCGGATTGTCGGCGACGAAGTGACGTGCGAGCTGGAACGCGATATGGCGGCTCGTGGCGCTCGCGTGTGCGAGGTCGTTCAGTATGGCGAGCGCCTGCTGCTCGCCCGGTTGATCGTAGCGCTTGCCCATCACGGTACGCGCGCCTGGCTCGTGCAGCGCGGGGCGAAACACGAAGCTGCCGGGCGCGGCATTGCCGGGCTGCGGCCCGCGCACGCCAGCCACGCTCCAGCCCGTGAGCGCACGCGCAAATTCGGTCACGTCGTCCTGCGTGTAGCCGGTGCGCACGCCGAGCGTGTGCAGTTCCATGATCTCGCGTGCGAGGTTCTCGTTCAGGCCGCGCTTGTGCGCGGGGTCGCGCTGATCGGCGCGCAGTGCGGCGCGGCTGTCGGGCCCAACCGAGCGCGTCTGATCGAGAAAGAGCTGCATGGCAGGGTGCTGCTCGACGGCGACCAGCATGTCCGCAAAATTGCCGAGCACGTGCGGCCGTATCGCTTCCATTTCGAACGCGCCGGCAATGCCCGCAATCAGCGCCTTGTCCACCGATACGGCGAAGTGGTTCGACCAGAAATGCACGAGGCGCTCGACGAACGGCGTGTCGGTCTGCAAGGCGCTCGTGAGGCGCGCGTTGACCGCGTTGCGGTAGATGCCCACGCTCTCGCGGCGGATCGCCTGGTTGACCGCACGGCGTGCGGCTTGTTGCGGGTTGTCTTGTGCATTCGTCACGGAAGCCGCGCTCGCTGCCGCGTCGCCTGCCATGCCTTGCTGGCGTTCCTCTCCGAAGCGCGCGGCGAGCGCCAGCGTGCCGGGCTCGTTGCGCCACGCCGCGGGCAAAGGTTCATATGCGGAGAACTGGCCGAGCAGCCAGCCTTGAGGGTTGGCGGGCGGCGTCTCGTTGGCGCGCGCGCCGAGGCCGAAGCGGTTCATGGCGATCGCGCCGGCGCGGGCATTCGAAAGGCTTTCCATGCGCGGTCCTTGTGCTCGATGGAGCGTTGCGTATTCTCGTTAAACGCTCATCGCACGCGCTATCCGTCGCTGGTCCGCCAAATTTTTTACTGCGCGCCGCTCGCCTCGCTTACCGCCTTCTGCGGCTGCTTTTGCTGCTGCGCCGGCAGACGCCACTGGCCGCGCTTTTCGAGCCCTTCGACAAACTTCACGCGTTCGTCGGGCGTGAGCGTGGCCGCGAAATCGACTACGCCGCTTTCGATTTGCGCGCGCAATGCGCTGTCGGCGGTGCGCGTACGCGTGAGCGCTGCGTCGATGGCGTTGCGGTCGAGTTGCGGCGCGGCGAGCAGATCGAGCACCTCGCGCCGTCCGTCGCGTCCGTCGCGCGCGTACTGGCGGCCTTCGCGGCGCGAGGACTTGAGCGCTTGAGCGAACTGCTGCTGGCGTTCCGGCGAAAGTTCCTCGGTGGCGAAGCGCAACGCCACGCGCTGCGCCGGTTGCACCTGCGGTTCGCCGCGTACGGCGAACCAGCGCCACGCACCGCCCGCAATTCCGCCGAGCAGAAAAACGTTCAGGACTACCGAGCCGACGAGCAGCGTTTTCCATGAGCAGCCGTTCATTCGTCACTCCCTTCGGCGCCGGGGTTGAGGTTCGCTTCGCTCCAGTCCGAACTCGTCCCGCCGAAGCTCGTGCTGAGATACGTCTCGTGCGGTGCTGTGGGCGGCGTGCCGCCGAGGACGACAAACGATATCGTCAGCGCGCCCGCGAGCGCGCCCGCGAGGCCTACGCCCGCGAATGCCGCGCCGGACCACCAGAAGCTGCGGCGCTTCGCGGCCGCAACGGGTTTGACCGATGCGCCCGCAACGATCTGGTCGAACAGCGCGCGTGAGGGCGGTGCGACCATATCGCGGGAGAGCCAGCTATCGAGCTCCATGGCTTCGTCGAGCGCTCCGTTGGCTTCGGCGCGGTGCGCGCGCGCCCATTCGAGCGCGTCCTGGCGCTCGTGCTGCGGCCAGCGTTGCGGGTCGGCGCCATAGGCGGCGACGAGCGTGTGGAATCGTTCGGGTGTCATACGGAGTCCTTACCGGCAGCTTCGCCGGCCAGTTGTGCGCGCAGGGTGCGCCGGGCGCGCGCCAGCAGGCTTTCGAGCGCGTCCACCGAAATATCCATCAGGCTGGCTGCTTCGAGGTTCGAAAGCTCCTGATAGTAAGTGAGCACGAGTGCTTCGCGCTGCCGCACGGGCAGCGCGGCCAGTGCGGCTCGCACGCGTTCGTCGCGCGTGCGCGCTTCGATCTGCTGGTCGGGCGAGCCTGCGGGATCGGGTGTCGGCTCGCTCATGGCGTGCACGTCTTCCACGGTCTCTTCGCGGCGTCCGCGCAAGCGGTCGTAGCAGAGATTGAGCGCCACGCGATGCAGCCACGTGTCGAATTTCGCTTCGCCGGTGCGCCAGGTCGGCGCCTGTTTCCAGATCCGCACGAAAGCTTCCTGTGCGACGTCTTCGGCTTCGCTGTGGTCCCCCAGCATGCGTGTGGCGAGTGCGATGAGGCGCGGCAGCTTGCTCGCGACGAGCGCGCGCACGGCAAGCGGATCCCGCGCGCCGACACGCGCGACGAGTTCCGCATCTGGATCGCGTTCGTTCAAGGCCGTCCCGGCCTTGTTGGTCTGCAACGATGGAACCGCAGGCGAACCCGCTGCCGCGCCGTCATAGTCGTTTCTCAGTTTGAAGTCGGGCATTCACACCTTATGCCGGTCGATGCCGCGTTATGCCCAGTGGCCCGGAATCCATCGCCAGTTCGGGCCGTCCTCGACCCAGTGGCCCGGCACCCAGTTATAGCCCGTGCGGGCTTCTTCCCAGCGGCCCGGTTCCCAGACGTACACGCCCCGGTCCCAGCGCCAGTGGCCGGATTGCCACACATAGCCCTGGCGCGGCGGCGGGGCGGTTTCTTCCCGCGGCGGAGGCGGCGGCGAAGTGGGCGCGACGACCACGGGCTGCTGTGGCGACTCGTTTGGCGCGACGATCACAGGCTGCTGTGGTGGCTCATTTGGCTGGACGACCACGGCCTGCGCGAGCGCGGCCGTTGCGGTGCAGGCAAGCAGCGTGGCGGCAAATGACGAACGCAGTGCTTTCATATTGTCTCTCCCTTGATGCAGAGGGGTCAGCAGCCCCTATAAAGACTTAAACGGCGCCGCGGGGAAAATCCGTCGCGGGCCATCTCTCACCATGCAATTTCCGCGCTCAGCGTCGAACTTACCGACCCGGAAAGCAGGTTGCTTGACATCTGCAAGTTCCGAACCCGAAAGAGTTACGGTAAGGGTTTTTACCTAATATGAAGCGCCACAAAATTGTTAAATTTCTGTCTTAGAATGGACACTCTAGATTGACTGCGGCGATGCAGCATTAGTTTTCAAACATAGGAATACAGCCGCAAGTCAGGCCATCGGGGGTTGGCGCTTTAATTAGTAAGACTAACCAAGGAGTATGAGCTGATGTCCGTTTCCGCACCCGAACAATTCCGCGCGAACTACCAGGCTGGCGTCGCAGCGTTCTTTGCGCTTACGAAGCCCGTTGTCGAGGGCGTGCAGGCCATGATCGATCTCAACGTCCAGGCCAGCAAGGCTGCCATCGCTGAAAGCGAAGCGACGCTCAAGGGCGCCCTCGAAAGTGGCAATCCCGCTGAGTTCCTGACGCAGCAATTTGGTGCGTCGCAACAAGCCGCCGCCAAGGCCATGTCGTACGGCCGCCATCTCGTCGACATCGCGACGACGACCCAAAACGAGTGGATTCAAGCCGCCCAGGCACAATCGGGCGAGAACGAGCAGCGCTTCAAGGCCTTTTCCGAAGGTCTGACCCAAAACGCGCCCGTGGGCGCTGAGCCCTTCGTCGCGGCCATGAATTCGACGTTCGCAGCCGTGAACAATGCCGCCGAAACGCTGCGCGGCGTGACCCGCCAGGCCATCGAAACGGCCCAGAGCGGTTTCCAGAACGTCGTCGCTTCCGCCCAGGAAGCCGTGCCGACTGCCGCCAAGGCAAGCTCGGCCAAGGCCTGATTCGCGTTCCTGCCCACCGGCAATACGCCAATACGCTTCAATACGCGTCTTCGTCGTTCTAAATGAACGACGAGGGCGCGGCGTTTGCCGGTTCAGCTTTCCAGACATCGATATTCCAGTGCATTTGCACAGCAGGAGCTCAACATGACTGACATTGTGATCGTTTCGGCCGCACGTACGGCAGTAGGCAAATTCGGCGGCTCGCTCGCGAAGGTGGCGGCGCCTGATCTGGGCGCAATCGTCATCAAGGCCGCGCTCGAGCGCGCGGGTGTTACGCCCGACCAGGTGAGCGACGTGATCATGGGTCAGGTGCTGACCGCGGGTTCGGGCCAGAACGTGGCGCGCCAGGCGTCGATCAAGGCGGGCCTGCCCGCGGCCGTGCCCGCCATGACGATCAACAAGGTGTGCGGCTCCGGCCTGAAGGCGGTGATGCTCGCGGCCAACGCGATCATCGCAGGCGATTCGGACATCGTCGTGGCCGGCGGCCAGGAGAACATGAGCGCCGCGCCGCACGTGCTGCCGGGCTCGCGCGACGGCTTCCGCATGGGCGACGCGAAGCTCATCGACAGCATGATCGTCGACGGCCTGTGGGACGTGTACAACCAGTACCACATGGG
>NZ_SMOD01000053.1 GCF_004353905.1 Paraburkholderia guartelaensis
GGCTCGCAGCAACTTCTCTGGCGCGATGCTCGGCCGCCCGCCCTTTATGTCCGCTTCGTACATCTGGGCGAACTGTCGATCCATCTTCGCCAGCGCTTCATTCGCCATCACGCGGATCGAACGCAACGGATGCGACTTGGGGACGAAGTCGTCCAGCTTGCGCATGGAAAACAGACTCTCGGTGAATGTGTCGGCGCCGCGCATGATCTCCAGGGGACAAGTAGTGGTCCATCTATCAACGCCTCACGAGCTCTGCGCGATGACGTGTTTAAGCGGTATTTCAGCGGCCTGCTAAGCCGGCCACGGTAATTCAACGTGCAGTCTATGGGATGGGGCGTGCAGGGTGCGCTGGTAATTGCGTCACCCGTCCCGATGCCCAGCACACGCAGGGCCATCGAGCTGCCGAGCGTCGAGTCACCGCGACAATGGCATCCTCTAACGACTCAAAAGCCCGCGAAAACAACCTGGATCGTCGTGGTCCGGTAGGCCAGCCCGCGTGCGATTTCTTCAGTCGCCATCGCAAAACGCCTCCTCTGTCAGTATGAGCAGATCCGCTTGCGCTGCGTCCGTGGTCACGTTAATGCAAATGCCTGTCCATGTCGCTAGATAGACCCGGCGACCACGGAACTCGAGGAAGGGCTTCTCGTCGCTTAGCTCGACTGCGGTGATCCGAATGATGCGCACCTCGGGATATCGCTTTCGCCAAATTACCGCGGCTTCCAGCAGCGTCGGTTCGGTACAAACCAGCTCAGTTATCGCATGAATCTGTTCCACAGTAAGGCCCATGTCATTCGCACCCACCTGACACGCGCCGCGCCTCGACAGTTACCGGAAGCGTGGTGTCGTTCGCAAGTTCGGGCAACTGAAACTGCCAGCCGTTAGCAAGCGTAATACGTGCACCCCACAGCTGCGCTCCATCGATGGAGACGATTGGCTCCTCGAGATCCTTCTTCGGAACATAAGCCCTGAATACGCCATTGTCATCCTTTCGGATCGTGACCTTCACGTTTATATCTCCCGGGTTGGTTAAGCGATTCCCGCCGGACGTATGGCTGCGACAACCGGCGGATATGCCGCACGTGCGCAGTACGATGCCGCCTTATCCCACACAAACAGGCTGAGTTAAGGGAGTCCACCATCATCGAGCGGCTCACTAATACGCTCGGCGCTTAGCGTCGGCATCTGCACGCAGTTCTCCTTCTCCATATCGGCGTGCCACGAACCGATCCAGCGAAGCGCGTCGGCGCGCCTCCCCAGTTGTGCGAGCACGTCCTGCGGCAGGCGGTCGAGCGTGCAGAGCTCCTTCGCGCGCATTCCGACACGGCGGTCTCCTTCGAAAAAGTGAACCGCATAGACGTAGAACCGCTGCAGAAACGTGCCGATTGCGCTGACATAACCGGCATCGCCTTGGCTCACGAGCAGTTCCCCCATAGCCTTACCGTTGTATGTACCGTCGTTACGAATCACGGCGCGTGAAATCACTCGCTCGCCAACGGCGAACCGCGGTGGAAAAGCGAGTTCGACTGCATCGTCGCTCTCAACGTCCCTCACGCCCAGCTCATTTAAATACAGGGATGCACGCTTCATGACACCTCCCGCGGCAATGAGTTAAGTCCGCGCCCGATCGCACTCGCGTCGATGCGAGAGACGCTCGACTTGCCTGCGCCATCGCGCGCGGCGACGCCAAATGCTTGATTGCCGTTGTTGAATGCAAGACCACACCTGTCTTGTGTTTCGACGAAGTCGACGGTAAAGCCGTCGAGCAACAGCCGACTTTCTGCCGACAAGAAAATCCGCAGATCCATTGATCTCCGTAGTCTCATCACCGGGCTGCGCATCGTCGGCGGCGCTAAGTTCGGCTTCGTATCCGGAGCAACCGCCGGTACTCACACAAATACGGACGCCCGCACCGGATGGCAGCCCGGAAAAGCGCACGATACGGTGCAGGAACTTTTCGGCGGCAGGTGTCACTGCAAAATTTGGCAACATGATTTAGAAATCGTCGAATTGAATAATCGTCGGGAACACTGCGCAAAGCAGCGGAACCGCAGCGCTAGGCCGGCACGATGCACCCGTCCACAGGGCACGCTGCCACGCATTGCGGACTTTCGAATTGCCCTTCGCACACGGTACATTTCCGCGGATCGATTGCGAAGACGCCGCCTTTCTCGATGATGGCGACATTTGGGCATTGCGGCTCGCACGCCGAGCAGCCAGTGCAGGCGGAGGCAATGATCTTTAGGGCCATACCAGGCACTCCTTGTGATGATTTCCTGTGTAACCGAGCACGTCGTGACGACTACGCTACCTGCCGCTCAAACACGGGCATCTTCGCCCACCCTAGTCAATCCGATCTGTGGTATTGCCGCGTCGCCGCGGCCCGTGTGGTCAATTTCGCCAGTCGCGAGACGGCCACAATAGTCGGTGAGCCATGCAAGCGCGGCTTTTTCGATTGGTTCGTGGGCGTACATATCCACGGGTTCGATTCCCGCTTCTAATAGCGACTTCCGTGGACACAAGCCAATCTTTGCAACCAGCACAGCATGGCAATCGTTGATCGCGTGTATGATCGGCACCAAGTCATCCTCAGCGCCATCGCCGCCGCGGCAATAAGCGCCCACGCGGCGGTGCGCGACAAACAGGGCTCCAGCGGCGCTGACTTGGAAAATCTGGAACTCGGAAACATGGCCGAAATGTGCGTTGACGAGCCCGCCTCCCTTCGTCGCAACGGCAATCCGCACCTCGACATCGCCTAGCACCCGGGTCGCTCCTGACAAGCCTCGTGTCTTATGTTTCATCTTGCACTCTCCATCGCATTCGGCGTCGACGCGGTGTCGACGTGTACGGCCAAGCTCAAGCGTGTCCACGGCGTCCAGGTGTTCGATGCTTGCGAGCGAAAACTCGTGATGGCGGTCTTCGCCCAGAAGGCCTACGGCATCTGCACGACATTGCCGGCAATGGCGCATTAGGGCCGCGCCGCCCATGCAGGCGTCCTGCACGGCCTTCAACTCGCCAGCGGTAGGCTCGCGCTGGCCACGGCCACCGAAATACGTGCCGTGCATAGGATCCGAGATCAGCGGCATGATGTTGTGCAAAAATGCCCCCCGCCTCTTTACTTCATGATTCACTTCGACCAGGTGCTCGTCGTTGATGCCAGGGATGAGTACCGAGTTGATCTTCGTAAGTACGCCACGCGCGCTCAACATGTCGAGCCCTAGCATCTGACGCTCGTGCAGAATTCGCGCGGCCTCTTCACCCGTGACTCTTCTGTGATCCCAAAAGATCCACGGATAGATCTTTTCGCCGATGACAGGGTCGACCATGTTGATAGTGATCGTCACGTGATCAATGCCGTAATCGCAAATTTCGTTGACATAGTCAGGCAGCGAAAGCCCGTTCGTCGAAAGACATAGCTTAATGTCCGGCGTGAGTTCGCGAAGCATACGAAAGGTGTCGAACGTTTTGTTCGGATTGGCCAGTGCATCCCCCGGGCCCGCGATCCCGACGACAGTCAATTGCGGAATCCTCGAGGCGACGGTCATCACCTTTTTCACGGCCTGATCCGGCGTGAGCTTCTCTGATACCACACCAGGCCGCGACTCGTTCGAACAATCATACTTTCGGTTGCAGTAGTTGCATTGGATATTGCAGGCGGGCGCCACTGCGACATGCATGCGCGCATAATGGCGATGCGCTTCTTCCGAATAACACGGGTGATCTCTAACCTTTTCCCACACCTCCACACTGATGTTTTCTGGTGCGTCGGTCGAACAGCAACTTGACCCGCCTGGTGCGCCATTTGAATCAGAGCGGCCGTATCGGGCAATTGGATCCGCGGCCGACACCGATGGCATGATGTGTGTGACTCTGGCGCCGTCGGCCAAGATCAGAGCGCCGGCATTTGCGCAATCGTGCATGGATATCTCTCCGCAATGAACAGTGTGCGTGCCATCGCTCACAGCGAAATCCATGCCAACGCGAAAACGCACGATGTGCGAGCGGACGATACTTGAAGCCGAGAGCATCGCCGTGCTCCGTCGCCATGACACATGGGTAGTCCAGCTGCGCTGGCGCTGTGTCTCAGTTCTTATTCATTTGAATTACTCGCGATAAAAGCAACCGCTTCTGCGTGCGCCGATAACCCGATCGGCCAGGTTCAAGCGCGACACTGTTGGGAATGGGACATTCCCGACGCGACTTATCACACCACGTACTCAGATTCCCGACATGACGCATTTCAGGGTCAAACAGAACCGCACTTCGGCCGTAGCATCCCATTGGCACGATGTTTGCAGCGCTATCGACATCTCTCGGGAGACTTGACATGCATGTTCCAATTATTAATGATACGACGCTCCGCGATGGTGAGCAGACTGCAGGTGTTGCATTTCGCGTCGAGGAAAAATGCGCGATCGCGAGCGCCCTGTCGCAGGCCGGCGTGCCGGAACTCGAAGTCGGGGTTCCCGCAATGGGCGACGAGGAAATGGCGTGCATAGCGGAAATTGCCGGGTTAAATCTCGACTCCCGTATAATCGTTTGGGGACGCCTCACCGAAGGCGACCTCGCGGCGGCATTGCGTTGCAATGCCGACATCGTTCACCTCTCCATCCCTGTTTCGGATATTCATCTGCGCCACAAGCTGCAGCAGTCGCGTACGTGGGTTCTGAGTCAAATTGCGCGAGTTGTCGACATAGCAATCGGAAGTCGCGCAACGATTTCTCTCGGCATGGAAGACGCCTCGCGCGCGGATCCTTCATTTGTCATCGAAGTGGCTCAATGCGCACAGCAGCACGGGGTTCAGCGCTTGCGTTTCGCAGACACGGTTGGCGTGCTGGATCCGTTTGAGACATACCACGCGATTGCGGCGCTGCGCGTTGCCGTGGACCTCGAGATCGAAATCCATGCGCACGACGATCTCGGGCTGGCCACAGCCAACACGTTAGCGGCCCTTGCGGCAGGCGCAACACATGCCAGCACCACAGTCAACGGTCTTGGCGAGCGAGCCGGCAACGCGGCGCTAGAGGAAGTCGTGATGGGAGCACGTCATCTTCTGCGACGAGATACGGGGGTCGACACTAAAGCGCTGCCCGCTATTTCGTCGCTGGTCGAACATGCGTCGGGCCGAGCCGTCTCCTTTGGAAAAAGCATCGTCGGTAGAGGCGTTTTTACTCACGAAGCGGGAATTCACACGGACGGCCTTTCCAAACACGTCGCAACCTACGCAGGATTCGATCCCGCAGAGGTGGGCCGGCAACGGTCTACGGTGCTCGGCAAACATTCTGGGTCTCAAGGCGTGCGTGACGCATATGACGCTTTGGGCCTGAAGGTATCGGAGCGGCTTGTGCCGCTACTGCTACCGCGCATCCGCGCCTTCGCCACGCAACATAAGCAGCCGCCTAGCGCAATCGATCTCCGCCGCTTTTTAAGTGAGTCACGGAGCACGCTAGTCAGAGCGTCCTGAAGGCCGCTCATAGCGAAAAACGGACTTAGGAGGAGCAAACCCATGGAAGAGCTTATTCGAAACTTCGTCCACTTTCATCTATGGAGGATTTCCGAGTCTTTTGCATTGCCCTCGACGAAAGAATAGTGAAGTTGAACCGCCTGCACATCATGAAACGCTTCCTTCGGTACATCAAATATCAGAACGACACGCCGCCCCCGCGACGGCTTACCTATCACGGCTTGCTGCGGAAGGCCTGCGACGACTTCGTTGTATCCAGGCCCCCTGAACAA
Source organism: Paraburkholderia guartelaensis (assembly GCF_004353905.1). GTDB lineage: Bacteria > Pseudomonadota > Gammaproteobacteria > Burkholderiales > Burkholderiaceae > Paraburkholderia > Paraburkholderia guartelaensis. The sequence continues at coordinate 5,734 of NZ_SMOD01000053.1, forward strand.
CGAGTGTTTAAAGTCGTTAGAAGGCCGCAGACCGGCATGTCGTCTTCCTCAAAAGCCTGTGCGCGTTGCTGTCGGCACGCAGCGGCCTCTGATCAGGAGAGCCTCAATGCATATTGTCGTTTGCATCAAGCAAGTACCGGATTCTGCCCAGATTCGGGTTCACCCTGTGACCAACACCATCATGCGGCAAGGCGTGCCGGCAATCGTCAACCCTTACGATCTCTTCTCGCTAGAAGAAGCGTTGCGGCTAAAAGACCGCTTCGGCGCATGGGTCACGATACTTTCTATGGGACCACCACAGGCCGAGGACGCACTGCGTAGATGCATCAGCTACGGTGCAGACGACGCCGTGCTCATCACCGACCGGTCGTTCGCCGGCGCCGACACGCTCGCCACTTCTTATGCGTTGGCCGCCGCGACACGCCAGATCGCGAGTGAACGCTCAGTGGATATGATCTTTACGGGCAAACAAACGATCGACGGTGATACAGCCCAGGTCGGCCCGGGCATCGCGACGCGCATGGGCATCCAACTGCTTACCTACGTGTCGAGAATCCTCGAGATCGACCTCGTCAGACGCACGATCATGGTCGAACGCCGTGCTGAAGGGGGCGTTCAGGTACTCGAGACTGCGTTGCCGTGCCTTGTTACGATGCTTGAAAACACGAACGATCTGCGTTTCGCAACACTGCCCAGAGTAATCCATGCCGCTCGCTTCCCCGTACGCAAGTGGAACCGCGAGCAGGCCGGGATCGATGACGTCAGCAAGATCGGGCTGAAGGGTTCACATACCGTCGTACGTAAGGTGTTCGGCGCAACGCCGCGTGAAGAAGATGCCGAGATGATCGAATTCGACGAGTCGAGTCTCCACGACGCGGCGGCTCAACTCGTGCATAAGATCTTCACTCGCCATCCGACGCTGGAGGCGGACCTGCGGCTCACGGAGAGGAATGCATGAATTCGCTTGTTGCTTGGAAAAAAAAACCGGGTGCGCCGATCGCACAGGCTAACGGCTGCAACGTGGAACTTCCCGACCGTATGAAAGACTATCGGGGCGTGTGGGTCTTCATCGAGCACGACCGTGGCCGAGCGCACAGCGTATCGTGGGAACTGATCGGTGAGGCTCGCAAGCTCGCCGACAAACTAGGCAGCAACGTCGCTGTAGCGGTACTCGGCGGTACTGAAGAGCCACTCGAGCAGTTTGCCGCTGAGGCGTTCACCCTGGGCGCGGACAAAGCGTATGTCATCCACGATCCGGTGTTGCGCGGTTATCGCAATGAACCGTTCACGAAAGGCCTGTCAGATCTGGTTAGCAAGTATTGCCCCGAGATACTGTTGCTCGGTGCGACTTCAATGGGCCGAGATCTCGCGGGCTCTGTCGCAACACGGCTTCTGACTGGCCTTACAGCCGACTGCACCGAGTTGAATATCGATCCCGCCTCGCGTGCACTAGCTGCGACGCGGCCGACCTTCGGCGGCTCTCTGCTATGTACGATCATGACGCTCGAATCTCGCCCTCAGATGGCGACTGTGCGCCCACGAGTCATGTCCATGCCGCCGGCGCAGCAAGGCCGCAGTGGCGAGATCGTGCAGGAAACGCTCGGGATGATCGAGGCCAATATAGTAACTAAATTGCTTGACTTCATCCCCGACGAAACGAGCGATCAAATCAACCTCGCCTACGCGGACGTGATCGTGAGCGGCGGCAAGGGACTCAAGAATCGCGAGAACTTCAAGCTGCTATTCGAGCTGGCGCAGGTGCTCGGTGGCGAAGTCGGCGCCAGCCGCCCATGCGTTCAGGCGGGTTGGGTCCGAGCCGAACGCCAGATCGGACAAACCGGCAAAACTGTCAGGCCCAAGCTTTATATCGCCGCGGGAATCTCTGGTGCGATCCAGCATCGGGTCGGAATGGAAAGCTCTGACGTCATCGTCGCAATCAACACCGACCCAAACGCCCCGATTTTTGACTACGCACACTACGGGGTTGTGGGGGACGCAATGCGCGTACTACCAGAACTAACACAGGCCTTTAAGCAGCACCTGACACCGCAGCGGCTAGACTCGTAAGGAAAACAAACATGATAACCTCCCCAAAATTCGATGCCATTGTGGTCGGAGCTGGACCATCAGGCAACGCCGCAGCCTACGTTATGGCGAAAGGCGGGCTGAAAGTGCTTCAGATTGAACGCGGCGAGTATCCCGGAAGCAAAAACGTTCAGGGCGCGATTCTTTACGCCAATGCACTGGAAGAGATCATTCCAGACTTCCGCGACGATGCCCCTCTCGAGCGCCACATCATCGAGCAGCGCCTGTGGATGCTCGACGATACCTCGTTTGTCGGCACGCACGCGCGCAGCGAAGACTATAACAATCCCCCATATAACCGCTACACGATCATACGGGCACAGTTCGACAAGTGGTTTTCATCGAAAGTACGTGAAGCAGGCGCTTTGCTGATCTGCGAGACCACGGTAAATCGCCTGATTGTGGACGGAGACCAGGTTGTCGGTGTGCAATGCGACCGCGAACACGGCGAAGTCTATGCGGACATCGTGGTCCTCGCGGACGGCGTCAATTCGACATTGGCGCGTAAGGCAGGCTTTCACGGCGAAATCAAGGCGGGCAATGTCGCGCTGGCTGTGAAGGAGATTCTCTTTATGCCTGAGGAAATAATTTGCCAGCGTTTTAACGTTGCCGATAACGAGGGCGTTGTCATTGAGATGGTCGGCCGAATCACCGACGGCATGGCTGGAACCGGCTTCTTGTACACTAACAAGGAGTCGCTGACAATCGGCGTCGGCTGTATGCTGAGCGACTTCAAAAACAACTCGAACCGTACAAGCCCGTATGTGTTGCTCGAAAAAATGAAGCGTCATCCGTCCATCGCCCCGCTCATCGCCGGCGGTGAAATGAAGGAGTACTGTGCGCATCTGATCCCCGAAGGGGGCTTCAATGCAATCCCGGAAGTGTACGGCAATGGCTGGATGATCGTCGGCGATTCCGGTGGCTTCGTCAATTCCGCACATCGCGAAGGTTCTAATCTTGCCATGACGACAGGACGTCTCGCCGCGGAGACCGCGATAGCCGCAAAAGCCACCGGAGGCCACAGCTATCGGGCTTGCGCCCTCTCCGGGTACAAGGCCGCGCTCGACAAGAGTTTCGTGATGAAGGACCTGTTCAAGTACCGAGACATGCCGAAGATCTTGCATCGCAATCCGCATTTTTTCACCACATATCCTGATCTCGTCGCCAAAGCGGCTCGGACAATGATTACGGTCGACGGCGTGGACAAGCAGACCAAGAAGGGTGAGGTCATGGCGAGTTTCCGCAAAAGTCGCTCACTAACAGGCTTGGTGGGCGACGCGTACAAACTCTGGAGGGCCTTCCGATGACCAGACTTACTGTGAACATCGACGAGAAGCTATTCCAAAACCGTTACCGCGTTGACGTCGGCCGACCACACGTCCAAATAAAAAATCCCGAGACCTGCATTAATGAATGTAGCGATAAAAGCTGTACGTTCGTCTGCCCCGCTTCTTGTTATCGGAACGAGAACAACGGCGCCGTGACACTAATTACCGACGGCTGCCTTGAGTGCGGCAGTTGTCGCATTCTATGCAGGGAACACCACAACCTTTCTTGGGAGTACCCGAGGGGTGGCCACGGAATCCAGTTCAAGTTTGGATAGACGAATACGACCTCGGCATTTCGGCTTCCGCCTATCACAGGAAGGGTCAGAAGCCTTATCGTTTCGGAGCAAGTCAATGAATCTCCTTACTGGCATTGAGTCGACAGATCTGTTTGGCGGCGCCGTGCCTCCTTCCGTATTGCACCTAATCGAGGACACACGTGGCGGCCGCTGTGACGATGTTACCGCTGCATTGTGGACCGCCGTTATTTGTCACCCGCGCTGCCTGCCACCCTACTATCTGCTATACAAGTTTCACGCGAACCGGGGCGAGCTTGGCGAGGCGAAGGAAGTTGCAACCAAGGCTTTGACAGCTGCAGCGCGGGAAGCGTCAATTGACATTGACTGGTGTGCGGTACAGCCAGGCGACACAGATTTCACGATTCCTGGACCGGCACGCTTTTGGCTCTTCACGCTGAAGGCGCTGGCCTTTATCAGCGTTCGCCGCCGCGAACCCGCGGTTGCCCTAAAGCTCCTTGCCAAGCTGCGCCGGCTGGACCCGGCCGACTGCGTCGGCTTCAACGTGGTGGAAGCCCTTCTCGCGCAGTCCGGGCGCCGATAAGCCCTACCGGCAGGCCAGCCGCCTACCTCGCGTGAAGTCCCTCCAATACATCAGGCCGCCAATCCGGCGACGAATCCTCGTCCCCTGCTCAATCCGGCCGGGCAAGCTACATTGACTTGCGCCCGAATTGCATGCGCTGAAGCTTCGCGATCCACAGCTTCAGGTGCTCGATTTCAAGCGCCCGGTCCGAGAGCGACTTCTGGAGCGTCGTCACAGTATCGCGCAGATCCGCAGATCACCTTCGCGCTCACGTAACGCCGCCTCACGTGCAAGCACGAGAGCCTTCACGGCCTCGATGTCGTCCGGAAGCGTAGCGTCACTGGATGCCATGCAGGCAGTTTACGCGCGTGCATTGTGCTACGCGTGCGTTGTCACATACGTTCACGAAGCGCTGCAGGGTCTGGCCGCATCGACCGGCTGTCGCCAGTCCGCCTCGGGTCACCCAGATCCAGTGTTTCAAATTCCTCGTCCACCCACGCTCCCGGCTCATTACGAATCTGCATTCGAAAAGTCGAGAGTAAATTGCGAAACGCGAAAATCCGCCCGTTAACGCCCATCACGCAGGTGCATCGCTCAATGCGCTTTCGGACAAACGGCTGCTACTGCGCCACTTCTGTATAACGAGATGCGTTCTCGGACCGCGCCTCGAACATCCAGCCGTGCTTGATCTACTCGAGCGCTACCCGTCTCCAGCGGCGCTTGCTGCAACCAGCGAGAAGACGCTTGCCAACCGACCAACCAAGCTCGCGCCACGCATGGGCAAGGGATTGGCCGCCGAAGTCGTTCAGGCGCTGGGTGAACAGGCCGTGATCGTGCCCGGCACGCAGGCCGCCACCATCGTCATGCCCCGTCTAGCCCAGCAGCTCGCCTCCTTGCGCAAACAGCGCGACGAAATCGCCGCCGAAGTTGAGCGGCTAGTGCTTGCTCACCCTCTTTGGCCGGTCCTGACCAGCATGCCGGGAGTCGGCGTCAGGACCGCCGCCAGACTCCTCACCGAGGTCGCGCACAAAGCATTCGCTTCGGCAGGTCACCTGGCGGCCTACGCTGGCCTCGCACCAGTTACCCGGCGCAGGCTTATCCATCCGTGGCGAGCATCCGTCCAGACGCGGCAACAAGGTGCTCAAACGCGCATTGTTTCTATCGGCCTTCGCCGCCTTGAGAGACCCCGTCTCACGGGCTTACTACGCACGCAAGGTCCAGCAGGGCAAGCGGCACAACCACGCGCTCATCGCACTGGCACGGCGCCGCTGCGACGTCCTGTTCGCTATGCTGCGAGACGGCACCTTTTACGAACCCAAGTCAGCCCCAACCGCTTGACGAACCACATAGGGGCACCCCCCGCCGGGCCACCAGTAAACGGTAAAACTCTCTCAAGGGCTCTCCGCGTTTAGCCACGCGCATTCCTTTTCCGAGGCAGCAGAAGCCAGCGCCGCCGCCGCCACCAGCGCAGCGACCATCAGAGCACCACAGAGCACCCTCTTTAACTTCTTCGTAACTGTTCCCCACCGACTAACGTTAATATTCCTAATCGTTTTGGATTCATATCACTAGGCCGTACTGTGCACCACATCACATACACTACGTGATTCATCCTGCAACCGTCAGAAGAAGGCATCAAATATATCTATACTAATCCGAGTCGCCACTGATCCGCAAAATCATTCCGGCCCGAAGCAACTAGAATATTCCGCACACTCCCCACAGCTTGAGGCCCGGCACACGTTCAACGCCTCGCTCCTGCAAAGTTCCTTGTAGAGAAACTTCTTCCACTTCATGCCGTGAACGTTCTTTTCAGCAAGCGCCGGAAACCAGTACTCGAGAAGCGCCGACAATTCGCCGCGCGAAGAAAGGCGTAGCTCCTGCCACAAATGTTTTTTGCCTGCGCAAGCGCAGGCCAGTGCGTGAGAAATGCACTGGATCTCGGTCGTTGTGCCTGCCACCGGATTGGCGTATGTCTTTAACAACGTTACAAGATCGATGTCGTCATAAGACGGTCCTGGTTGTGAATCTGCAGCCGGCGCGCCAAAGTAAAGGCCCAGTGAACTCTCAGCATCGGGGAACCAGCGAGCAAGCAGCCAGTGTGTCTCCTCGGCATCCAGTCCGGGGATAGGCAATCTTTCCGTACCGCCTTCGTCGACCACGGCTGCGAGCACACCGGCGACCGCAAGCACCGTCAAGTCGTCCGGGTTTCTCGCATAGCGCATTAACGCCGCGTAGTAATCCATAGGAATCCTCGCTTGCTCACACTTGAGCCGCAGCATGTGTGTAGCATCCTTTCGGGCATATCTTCGCACATGCCGTGCAGCCAACGCAGAGACCTCGATACGCAATTGTCATGACTTTCTTTTCATGCTCGTCCTCGTCTTCATCGTCATCATCCAGTGGAACATGATCCCCCGCTTCATCGATGCCTAACAGTTGAAGTACGCCGCGAGAACACACCCGGAAACATCGCCCGCAACCGATGCATTTTTGTTCATCGAGTGAATCTACAAAGCGAGGTATCCAGACCTCTCCGCTTGGGAGTATCACGCTAAAAAGATGGCTCATTTGGAGATCCGGAGTTTAATCGGAAGCCGAAACTGCGGTCTGACGTGCCTGCATCAGCGCGGCATGCGCGTCGTGACAGCGTTGCGCGACTACCATTATCTGCTCCCAACCCGTTGGAAGTTCTTCTGACAGATCGTGCAGATCCATCTTCGCCTGCGTGGCCAACGAGTTGAGTCTTTTCAGGCGCGTCTTAAGTTCCCGCGAATCGTTACTCATCATGCCCTCCTTATCGGACGACGCACTACAGGCGTCACTGGCAACATGAACCGCCATACTCGAAGATCGGTTTTGGCCAGTTGGCAACTCATCGTCCCCTGCAAAATCGTACGATCTGCCACGTTCCCTGGTGAGCTTCTTGCGCAACCACGGAGGCGGCGTGCCTTTCAGAACCCTGCTCAGCTTGATTAGAATTTCTTCGATCGGCAACGGCTGCGGCACTTTCACTGGATGGACATTAAGTGCTACTACGCGCGCAGCCGCAGTACCGCCTATGGCCGCGACATACAAGATCGCGCAGTCGCGGATCACTTCGAGCTTCGGCGCAAGTTTCTCATCATCGCCGTCCTGCACCAGCTTGTCGCCGAAATCAAAAATCTGTAAAAGTGTATGCTCTTCCGTCGTCACGTCGTAGACCGCAATGCTTTTCGCCCAGCCAAAATGAGCGTCGACGTGCACTTTGTCCTGTGTCGCAAATGCGATCTTCATGCGCTGGTCTCCTCATAAAGTTCAAGTTACGGCATGTAACACCCTTCTCTTAAACCTAACCCGGAACCGAAACATCAAGACCGCCCAATGATTGCGGCAGTTTCCAGTCGCCCGGATGAGATTGCGAGATCCTCTCGACCATGAGATTGGAAATCTCGAAAATAAGATTCATTGTGCCGCGATAACCTATCTGGCAACGATGGGCGTTGCCGACGCGGTCAAACACCGGCAAGCCCGCGCGCATCAGCGGCTTTCCGAGGCGACCGGCCATCTGCCTGCCGTGCGAATGCGTGATCAGCAGGTCGCAATTATTCGCGCCTCGTTCCATGTCCTCCAGGTCCCCCAATATGACTTGGCTTGCCGGCAACAGCGCATGCGATGCCGAAGCAGTGGTACTGATGCAAACAGATAGTTCCGCACCCATTTCACGGAGCAGCGAACCGATCGAAAGCAGCAGGTCCGGCTCCGCACCGATCGCCACTTTGAGACCGCCAGTATAAAAATGGCTGTCGAGCATCGCATCCAGTAGCTGGCTGCGCTGCCGGCGATACCGGGCCGGGACTGCACGCCCCGAAAGTTGTGCAAGGCGATGCAAGAACCGGTCGTTCGGCTCCAGCCCCGTAAGCCGCTCGAGGATCTCGAACGGCACGCCGGCAATTGTTTCGAGCGTCTTGGCGGCGTCGCGCGTTTGCTCACCCACGCCAATTGTGAACGACGAAGCCCCCGCGGCACGGATCTGATCAATCGTCGTTCCGCCCAGCGTCGTGCCACGCCACGCAGAATCAAGGTGGCCGTCGAGGGAGCCGGAAACATCTGGAAGCACAATCGGCTCCAGTCCGAATGCGCAAATAATCTCGCGAAGCTCGTCGATGTCGCCAGGCGATAGATGACTGCCCGGCACCAGATTGATCTGCTGAGGCACCGTCGGCAACGGCTTCACCAGTGTCTCGACGATCGCGGTCACAGCGCGCCTGTAGCCGTCCTCAAAGGCACCAATATAGTCCGGTGTCGATACGAGGATGAGTTCAGTATCGTCCAGTTCGCGCTTGCGTTTTCGCACCATCGCAAGGTGCCCCTCCACATCTTCGCCGTTCGTCTCAGTCAGGCCCGTCGTGCAGAGCAAAATGATCTTAGGCGCCGCGCGCTTGCGAATGTTCAGCAGCGCTGTCTCTACGTTCTCGTATCCGCCGAGAATCGTGGTGACCTCGCTCATCGCCGTTGTTTGCAGCGGAATGGCTTCTTTGAAATGGCGCACCAGTAGTACGAGCGCGAAGGACGTACAGCCCTGCGAGCCGTGCATTACCGGCATGCATGCATCAAGACCCATGGCTGCATACGTCGCGCCGAGCGGTTGACTCATTCTTAGGGGATTAACGGTACAGGCTTTTCCAGACTCGACGACTATCGCCATGATATGTGCCCCACTCTGAAACTCAACTCGATACCGCCGCGCGGAAGTTCCAATCGTAGGCCTCACCGTCTGCGCCCCGCGGAATCGGATTGATGTGCGCGGAAGACTTACGAATCCCCTCGCGATGCACTAGCCCTTCGTCGTCCCACGGCGCAGGAATACGCACCTGCTGCCAGACTGGGTTCTGGATTGCACGGTCGATCTCCTGCACCAATTTAACAATGCCCTCGTAGCCAGCGTATGGATGGTGTCGCTCCTGATTCACGTCGAGCCACGGCACGCGCGCCTTAAGTGCGACAAACTGCGAGCGCCCGCCAGACAGCATGATGTCGGCCTTCGCATCCCGGAGCATGTTGTACATCTCGCGCGCCGTCAAATTGTCGACCATGCGCGTCTCATCGCCCATGATCTCCTTGATTCTTTCCTTATCCCCCTCCGTGCTTTTCTTCACACTCGTGCCGACGATCTCGAGCCCGGCCTCCTGCAGCGCCGCGACCACCGACCATGACTTCACGCCCCCCGTGATGAGCAGCACACGTTTGCCATCGAGCCGCTGCCTGTACGGAGCAATGCGCCCCCATACGCGCGCCTCTTCTGCCTTGACAAGGTGCTCGGTGCGCACGATAAGATCGTCCGGCGCACCCCGCTCCACCAGTAGCCTCGCGACCCCGCGCAGCGCGTCGCTCATGTCGCCAATTCCATAGAATGAACCCTCGAGGTATGGAATACCGTAGCGCTTCTGCATTTTTGTCGCAACGTTGAGCATGGACTTGGAGCACACCACCATGTTGACCTTCGCGCAGTGTGCGCTCGCGATCTCGCTGTAGCGGCCGTCTCCCGAGATGCAGGACAGAATCCGGATGCCGAGCGCCTCGAACAACGGCTTTATCTGCCACAACTCGCCCGAGAGGTTATATTCACCGATAAGATTGATATCGAATGGTGTCTTGTACGCCGGCTCGCACGTGCCGATGACGTAATCGAGGATCGTCTCCCCTGCGAGCTTGTTGCCGAAGTTTTTGGATCCTGCGAAACCGGGCGCATTCACCGGTATGATGGGCTTACCGAACTTTTCCGACGCGTGCTTGCATACGGCGTCTATGTCATCGCCGATCAATGCGGTCACGCACGTCTGATAGACGAACACGGCGGGCGGATCGTACTTTTCGAAAATTTCACGCAGACTCCTGAAGAGCCGCCTCTCGCCACCGTAAATTACATCGAGTTCGTTAATATCGGTTGTGAACGCGGTGCGGTAGAGAGTCGGCCCAGACGATGCCGAATGGCGGTTGTCCCAAGAGTTTCCTTCACATGCAATAGGCCCGTGCACCAAGTGTGCAACGTCGACCACGGGCTGCAATGCGATCCGCGCGCCGTCGAATGCGCATCCGCCGGCGGCCGCCCCCGGCGAAACCTGCTTCGAACAGCCTTGCTTGCGCTCCTTTTCGCTCTTCGCCAGGTTCTTTGCGCAACCCGGTTCGTTGAAGATCTCGACAGCGCTCGTCTTTAGCCACATCGTAGAGTCCTGACGATAGAAGTCCACGACTGCAGGCAAATTGCGTACCACCATCGCAGCCCAAGTTAGCGGTCATAGCGGCGCTATGCCGAAGCCAGATTTGTCGTTCTTGTTACCTGCGTTGAAGAAGTTCAACCAATCACTACAGTGATCCGACAGGCAAGAGCCTGCCTGCCGGTAGTCTTCTCGCCCAGTCTCTCCAAGTGCATGCGCGCAACCGCCGCGGCCGTCAGAAGCGGCGCAGCTTGATCCCGTGTTTACGCAGTGCGTAGCCGATCTGCCGCGGCGTGATATGTAGGAGTCGTGCGGCCTTCGCTTGTACCCATCCACAGCGCTCCATTGCCCACACAAGCTGTTCCCGCTCGCTCCCCGGCATGTCGCTACCGCTTCGCGTCTCGAAGCTACCCTCATTCCAATCACCGGCACTTACGCTCGACAGGGCATTCGGCACTTCACTGTTTGTAGCGTCCAATGTGCGGGCAGGACGCACAGCGTCTTCTCGTTCGATGTAATGCAGTTCTTTGGTGAGGCACCGGCCTCTCTCACACAGAAAGGAAAATCGATCTATCGTGTCGTGATCCGCCATGGTCGCGGTACGCTCAACGCAATTTTCCAGCTCGCGCACATTGCCAGGCCAGTAGCAGCTGGACAGAACCCGAAACGCTTGTTCATTGAAATGCAAAGATCGACGATTGTCGCGGTTAAAGCGGTCCAGAAAGTGCTGCGCCATTGCCGGAATTTCCTCGCGGCGTTCGCGCAGCGGCGGCAAAAGGATACTCACGACGTTGATGCGGTAGTAGAGATCCGCACGAAATTCCCCCGCCTTCACCATTTGTTCGAGGTTGCGGTTCGTGGCGACGATCAGCCTAACGTCGACTCTTACCAGGGTGGTGCCACCCACCCGTTCGAACTCTCGCTCCTGCAAAACCCGCAACAATTTGGCTTGGAACGAAGGCGAAATGTCGCCGATCTCGTCGAGGAAAAGTGTCCCGCCGTGTGCCACTTCAAAACGCCCTTTGCGTTGATATTGCGCACCGGTAAACGCTCCCTTCTCATGGCCGAACAATTCGCTTTCTAGCAGTGTTTCAGTGAGCGCCGCACAGTTCACTGAGATGAACGGCTGGTCCTTGCGGGGCGATAACCCATAAATCGCGCGCGCGATCAGCTCCTTTCCAGTTCCGCTCTCGCCGCGCAAAAGCACCGTCGTCCGCGTAGGCGCTACTTGATGAACCTGCGAAAAGACGCGTTGCATAGGGGCAGATTCTCCGAGCACATTGTCGATACGATGCGAAGTCTGGTCAGCATAGACCGCTCGTCTCATCTCCTGTCGCGCGGTTTGGTGCATCTGCCCCGACGCACCATCAAGCAGAAGTGCCTGGCCCATCGACGCCGCGACGACCTTCATGAGTTGGAGGTCGCTAGCAAAGACGCGCTGTCCGTCCGTATTCTCGCAGAACGCAACAAGTACGCCGAGCGGACGCCCTTCATACCTGATCGACGCCCCGAGCAGTGCCACATGCTCACCTTCCAATCCGTCAAACATCTCGATGCTGTCCACGAAGAGTGGTTCATCACGCAGTCTCGCCACCACCACAGCCGAGTCGTTGGTGTGTATTCGCCCCAATACCCCCTCATTGGGCAGGAAACGCAGACGTTCACGCCAGCCCGCTGACAACCCCGTGCCACACAGGCCGCCCAGATGGCCGTCTGGCTCAGCGACCGCAATAAACGCGGAGCGCCATCCGCACGCATATGAGAGGTAACGCAAAGATGTCTCCAACGTCCTTTCGGTATCTCGTGACGAGGTCAACGTCTTTACTACTTCGTAGACCACGTCAAAATTGAGATGACTCTCATTGACATCGAGATGCGACATAAATCTGAACTCCGGAAATTGCACGTTAGCGCCGCGGGACCCGGGTCCCAACACAATGAATGGCGGCGCTACATTTGCGCAAGCCACGGTGAATTCTTGCCGCAACGGGCACGAAATCCGACAAAAGCAGACAGAGACGACACAATCGCAGTCGCGGCGTCAGAAATGTGACAAAGAACACGAGGTATCTTTGTGCGCAGATGGGATACTACCGAAAAAAAACGTAGGTTTTGCGACAAATTTAGATCTGTGCGGCAGTCTATGTTTAAATGTATGAGTCGCGCACTTGATTTGTGAGGAAATAGCAGGACTGCGCGTGAATTAGAGAATACGCGTCACTTTGCGTTAATGCTGGATTCAAAAAACAGGACGTTATCGTCTGCACCTCCATTTGGCGCGCCGAAGTTCGGCCCTTCGACGCGTTTGTCTCAGAGGCTCATCAGTTTGAAGCACGCGGTGGCAAGCCTGCTGACGCTCCGTCGTGTGCACTGTCTCCAAGAGTACTCAGTTGCAGCGAACGGAAAAGAAAACGCTGAAGTGCGTTGGCCGCAGACGAGCGGTCTTCTAAGCGCCCAGGACTAAAGAGACCGAATTCCGCCACCGGCGGCAGCGGCAACCCCACTGCACGGTGATCGATCGCACGCATCGTATCGCGGCGCACCTGCCAGTCCAGAAGCAGCGCAACGCCGAGCCCAGCCTCAACGGCTGACTGAACCGCAGAGAGGCTCGTGCTTTTGCAGGCCACGCGCCAAGCGATACCTGCTTCAAGCAACGTGGCAAAATAGCTCTCCTGCCACCGGCATGCACCGCCGAATGCAACAATCGGCAGCGGACCGTCTCCGAGATTATCGTTGCGCGTGCGCGCAACCGCCCAGCGAAGGGGATGTCGCCAGGTGACGAGCGGTTCCGCGGGGATCAGAGCTGGATCACCAATCGCGAAATCGAGTGTGTTGCTCATGAGCCGCTGCGATAAGGCCGGACTCGCATCAACGACGATCTCCAGGGCTACATCAGGAAACAATGTCGAAAATTGCCGCAGTGCATGGCGGAGGTGACTCATTGCGATGTCCTCGGGAATTCCGATTTTCACGGTGCCCGCAACTTCACCCGAAGTAAGGGCGGAACGGGCCGCAAGGCCAATTTCGAGCAGCTTGTGTGCATACGGCAACAGAACGTTGCCCGCAGAGGTCGGCTTCACGCCGCGCGGGGAACGTTCAAGGAGGCGCTGGCCGACTGTGTCTTCGAGCCGCCGAAGGGCCATGCTGACGGCAGCCTGTGTACGATGTAGCTCCATGGCAGCATTGCTCACACTGCCGGCTTCCACTACCGTCACGAACGTACGCAGTAGCGTGCTGTCTAGATCGCGAATCATCAATTTCCCTCATTCAAACATAAACATTATCAGCTTATACCACGCATACCGCTGCAGTTAGTATGCTTCCGTCGCCCACGTAGAGAGCATGGGTGAGCAAAAAACGAATGAGAATGATGCCTAGATACGTGTTGCAAAAAGTATTCGCTGTGTTTAAGGAGACGATTGGGCCAGTTTTCGGTTGACAGAAATCATTTCGATGCGATGGCGTTTGCCAAAGCAGACCGCTCTGCAAAGAGCGACCCAATTTGGGGCCACCCGAGAGCGGTCGGCCTTCAACGCCTTCTCGTCGCACAACGACCGGTGCGCAGCTTCGAGGCCAGGCGTGGCGACTTTCGCAATCCGAGGGAGTCAGCATTGCTTCGTGCGACGAGAATTCGTGTCTCCGGTTCATGCGCCGCCGACCCGCAACCCAGCGCGCCGCGTTCGCTCCTTCTCATCTTATCTGGAGATCACATGAATACACCCAACGATCGGGTTCGCTTCGAGGCGCTTGCCAAGCACGCCATGGACCAGATACTCGCGATTTCGCCGGAAACCGTTGCGTTCCACCGCGGCGACTGGATCGACAGTGAGTACTATCGCCGCCATCTCGTCGAAACCGTGTTACGCATCCGGCTCAACAACGAAGTAGGCGCGTTCGCGCTTTACAAAATCGGCCGCGAGGATAACTCGCTCGCGCAGATGCTCGCGCAGCACCTCGCACAAGAATATGGGCAAGAATGCCATCTTCTGCATGACCTCGAGCGGTTCGGCCTGACCGCAGCAAGCGTGGACAGCATTAGACCATTCAATAGTACAGACAAGCTAATCGGATATCTCTACTTCAGCATCGTCCGCGATGGCCCCCTCCCTACGATGCTCTGGAGCTGGTTGCAGGCATGGTATTCGGGCCGCTACAACAAGGTCATCGCGGAATCAGCCGCGCGCGCATTCGGGCACGACTACGTAAAAGGTACGCTCAGCCACATTGAGTACGCCGAATCGCGCAGCCTGGAAGACTCCACATGGATCGCTCTGAAGCTCGCGATCGGCGGCTGGGGCGGAATGGGGAAAGCAGAGATCTATTTGAACAACTTTGTCGGAATGATTCACGAGTATTTCGAAGAGTTGCGTGTCGCGACCCTACCCCGGCCGGAACCCGGCACAGAACAGGCAGCATTCAAATGACCGCCATCATCGTGATTGAGCCGCGTTCGTCCGGGACCGCGCTTGTCGCCTCAGCTGTGCGCCTTGGCGTGGCCACCCACGTGTTTTCGGCCAACTGCGATGAGCCCCCCCTGTCACGCAAACTGCAGGCCGCTACGGTACCGTACACGATGGTAGACACTGCCTCGCCGAACGCCGTGGCGGTCGCCGCATGCGCCATCGGCGTCGATGCGATCGTACCCGGTTGCGAATACGCAACAGGCGTAGCAGCTGAATCAGCGGCGCTCCACGGTCTTCCACATTTGCAGCCGGAAGCGGCAGCACTCACGCGCGATAAATACTACAGCCGCATGCATCTCGCCGCCGCCGCACTGGCGGTTCCTGTGTTCGCCCTCATCGCACATCATGGCGACGTCATGACAGCCGCTTTACACGTAGGTTTTCCAGCCGTCCTCAAGCCTGTCCGCGGCGGAGGCATGCATGTGACGTACGTCAATTCTCTTTCCCAGTTGCAACTTGCGGTCGATTGCGCAATGCATCACGGCGTTGTCGATATCGACCATAAGACCGGCAACGTGTTGCTCCTTGAACAGTATCTGGAAGGCCCAGAGTACTGCGTCGAAGGCTACGTCGGCAGCCAGCACGGACCCCGCGTCGTCGCAGTAACCGAAAATCTCTTGGGCGCAGAGCAGAATTTCACAAAATTGGGCCACTTTGTCGAAGCCTCTTTGACCGCGGACCAAGGAGCCGCGCTCGTCAATTACGTCGAGCACGCCGCGGCGCAGATTGGACTGACCGTCGGTGTTTTCCACGCCAAAGTGCGCATAACACGTGACGGTCCGGTGCTGATCAAGATCGCGGCCTGCCTCGGAGGTGATCGCATCTATCGGCTGATCGAACTCAGCAGGTCAATCTCTCTGCCGGAAATAGCGATACGCAGCCACCTCGGCGATCCCGAGCCAGCCCCCGACGCCGATGCAAAACCTGCCGTGTGTGTTAGCGGCGTACGGTTCTTCACACCTGTAGGCGACGCGGCCGCCGTCGAACGCGTTCGCGCCATACCAGGTTTCCAGGAGGTGGAGGTCCATTCTCATATCGGCGGCACAGTGCCACTGCGAGTGGCGATGAGCGGCCGTGTCGGCCATGTGCTGTTCATCGCGCCAGATCGCCCGACCCTTGATTTGCGCCTTGCCGAAGCGCTGAGAACGCTCGGATCCCGCCGGGCCTGTAAAGATATCTGAACGATTTGCCCTTCATGACAACCAACAACCCCGCCCCGCGTAGCCGCATAGTCGTGCTTAACCGCTGGTCTGACGGCTTTGCAGCTTACCATCGCTACATCGATCATGCGGCGAATAACGTCGCTTATATCTGCACGCCGAACGGCGCGGCTGCGCTCGACACCTCTCAAACCGCGCACGTCGAAGAGCTATCCGACATCCTCGATGAAGACGCGCTGCATAAGGCGATGACCTCCTGTCAAGCGGCGCTCGGCGGCATCGACAGGCTGATCGCATTGTCCGAATTCGACCTTCTGAAGGCCGCGCGACTGCGCAATTCGTTCAATATACCTGGCGACCTTCACGATACCGTCGTCCGCTTTCGTGACAAGGCCGTTATGAAGCATACCGTTGCTGCCGCGGGCCTGCGTGTGCCACGCGTTGCAGCGTTGGAAGATGTGGCCTTTGCGAAAGCAAATTCGTCCCCTGTAATGCGCTTTCCGATCATTGTAAAGCCACGTACCGCAGCCGCAAGCCTAGACGTACGGCTCATCGACACCCGTACGCGCTTGGATATGTTGTGGCCGACACTACCGCTGGTTGAGTATGAGTGCGAGGAGTACATCGAAGGGCCCGTCTATCACGTTGACGGTTTCGTGCGAGACAACACATGGGTAATTGCGCGCGCGTCCCGCTACATCAACACCCGTCTTCAGTTTGCACAAGGAAAACCCCTAGGCTCGGTGATGCTCGACCCGGGGCCGCTCAATGATGCTGTGCTTGAATTTGCGACGGCATGCCTGAAAGCGCTCGCCTTGAGTAATGGACCGTTTCATCTCGAGATAATCGGAGCTTGCGACGGATTCTATTTTCTGGAAGTCGGTGCCCGTGTCGGCAGCGGGGAAATCCCCTTTCTTTTCCATGAATTGTACGGCGTCGACCTCTTCGACCTCTGGGTCACCCACCAATCAGGTGACGAGGCGCGGTTCGCCGCACGGGCGCAGGCGGCGTCAGTCGCGTCAACCTCGCCCACACGCGGTGGATTCTTGATGCTGCCAGAGCCCGTCGGCAAGATATTCGTCGACGCACAATTGCCGAACGCTATCCCGGGGCTTTACGAATCTATCTTCCCGGTGAGACGTCACTTATTCAACGGTTCCCGCCGCTCTAGCAACATCCTCGCACGCTTCCGCTATCGCGGCGCATCGGAGGAAGAAATCGACAGGGCAATTCGCGCGACGTTGCGCGATTTCCGATACACGCTGGCCGAAAGCGTGGGCTCGCCGAATAGCAGTACACATGACATCACCCTAAGAGACGGTTTTAAAAGAGTTCATAGGGGCTGTTAACTCGTAACGTAACCCGTTGACCTCGATCGTCGTATCAACAGGATCGAGGAGATGGGCAAACCAATCATCGACGACGAACTGTGGGCACTGATCGAGCCACTGCTACCACCAGCGAAGCCACGGCGCTTCAAGCATCCGGGCCCGCAAACCGGTACCGGATCGGGCTGTGCTGACCGGCATCTTGTTCGTGCTGAAGACCGGTATCCGCTTGCGAGATTTGCCAGCCGAGATGGGGGGCGGCTCCGGCGTCAGTTGTTGGCGCAGGCTACGCATCCTGGCGAAGTTGAGGGCGGTCGACAAGAYCGATTTCTCGCGCGTGGTCGTCGACTCGTCGTCGATTCGCGCAGTTGGGGCSGGCGAAAACTGGCCCGAATCCCACTGATCGAGCGCGAYCAGGATCCAAGCACCACCTCGCCACCGACGCCCACGGAACACCGATCGCGGCAATCCTGACTGGCGCCAATCGTAACGACGYCACCCAACTTGTTCCGCTGATTGAGGCCATCGTACCGATTRGCGGCGTGCGTGGGMGGCCTTTGAGCCGTCCCGGCCGCGYCTACGCTGACCGGGGTTAYGACCACGACAAATACCGMCGCATTCTTCACGRGCGCAGYATTCCCACCAGCATCGCGCGACGCGGCCWCCCCCACGGCAGTGGCCGTGGAAAGATCCGTCGTCGAACGTACACATGCCTGGTTGCACAACTTCCGCCGTCTACGTATTTGCTTCGAACGTCGCGCCGACATTCATGAAACGTTTCTCAAACTCGGCTGTTGCCTGATCTGCTGGAACATCCTTCAGCGGGCTCAACAGTCTTTATGAAACCGCCTCTAAACAAGACTTTGCGCCTCCTCCAGCAATAGCTCGCGCATCCAGATACTTGCAGGATCACCGCTATGCAGCGCAGGCCATTGGATAGCCTCAGTAAAAGTGGATAGCGGGAGCGGTACTTCGGCGATCCGCAGAGGAGAGGCCTCCCCGAGATGCCTGGCAAGCCTTAATGGGATCGTCGCAATGCGACGGGTACCCGATAGCACCGCCGGAATGAGGTGAAAGGTCGGGACGACGACCTCTTCGCGCCGTTTGAGACCGAGATCTAGTAGGAAAAACTCTTCGATCGTAGGCCTGCGTGCCCGCCCGAACCTCACCGTCACGTGTCCCATGGACATATACCGGTCAAGCGGAAGCTGCTCCGACAACTGCTTGTTGGCGGGACAGCCTACACACACGAGCTTCTCGTCGAAGAGCGGCGCTTTCGGGTGAGTATCCGGCAGGAATAGATCGGGCAGAATCAAAAAATCGGCGTCGCCACGCCGCAGCAAATCCCCAGGCTCGTCGTCTGGGAAAATCAATTCGAAACTGACCGCGGGAGCCTCGCGTGCAACGCGCTTAATGACCTTCTGGAAATAGACGAGCGTCATGAAATCAGAGAGGCAGACCCTGAACCGGCGATCCGACTTGGCCGGCTGGAAAACGTCGCGCGAGATGATGGAAAGCTGGATATGCGATAGAGCCTCCCGCACCGGTCCGGCAAGCTCTATCGCTCGTGACGTGGGCACAAACTCTCGGCCTCTCATCACAAAGAGGTCGTCGCGAAAATAGTCTCGTAACCGCGACACCGCAGCGCTCATGGCAGGTTGACTCAAATTGATATCGCGTGCAGCAAGCGTGACGTTACGCTTCGCCATCAATGCGTCCAACGCGACGAGAAGATTCAGATCGAGGCCTTTGAAGCGCATTTTTAATAATCCGCGTTATGGATGAAGCACATCGACAGAATCGATTGTACAAATTAACTGAGGTACCGCAAAGTTACGGCAATTCAGCTTGACATGCAAGTCATTGATATGAGTATTCCTGTCGTTGTACTGAACAACTCTCGACATCCACTCCCAGATATTGAGCTACTACGCGGCATTTCGCGATTGCGACTGTGGCTGGTTCCAAGGCAGACGGCGACTCATCCAAAGATAAGTGGAAGACCATGAGAAGACTGAGCGATTGTGAAATGCTGCAATCTATTGCGGAAGTGCCAAACGAGCGCGAACGTAACGGTTTGCGTAAGGTTTACCTTACCTTTGACGACGGACCACACCCGATATGGACCCCGAAAATACTAGATCTGCTGGCGCGGCAACGGGTACCGGCAACCTTCTGTGTACTCGGTGCCTACGCGGCTGAGTATCCGGAACTGATCCGGCGCATGGTCTCGGAAGGCCACGATGTCGCGAATCACAGCCTCTCCCATCGGGATTTGTCGAAATGTGAGCCAGGTCAAATACGGCACGAGATAGCAGAAGCGAACGCACTTATCCAGCGTGCTTGCCCAGCGGCAGCGGTGCGATATATGCGCGCGCCGTATGGCAAATGGACGAACGACGTTATCTCCGAATCCATGAAAGCGGGATTAATGTCACTCCACTGGTCGGTAGATCCACGAGATTGGTCCCGTCCGGGTGCCGAGGCGATTGTCGATTCTGTACTGACATCCGTTCTGCCCGGCTCGATAGTACTGCTGCACGACGGGGCTCCTCCCGAAGAGTGTGACTTGCATCATCGCGATGCTTCGCGCGTGCAGACTGTCATGGCACTATCGCGCCTGATTCTAGGATTGAAGGAAAGGGGCTTCGTCATCAGTTCACTTCCGTAAGTTCAATGGAAAATCTCGCTTAACGAGCATCTCTGACCCCAAACTGCTCGACAAGTGGACGATATACTCCATTAGAAACGTCTTACCAATAGATAAGTATGCGCGTGGTCTGCGCGCTGACGATCATGGCTAGAACTAAGGAAATACTGACCCCGAAGAAGGCGTAGGCTGATCTGACTTTCAGCCGACGCCGATGGAAGCGTTTTGTCGACCTCGCTACCATGAGGTACGTTACTGGACATTTTTCTCGCACGCTATAACAGCGTCTTTCCTGCTCCATGAAGAAACGCCAACTCTACATGCACGAGAATAATTGCCCCTCGAATCGCGCGTGAACCTAGATGGTATTACCGTGCCTGACTCCCGCGCCATCGCTCCCGGCAGGCCTGTACTGAGAATCCCAACGTCTCCTAGCACACCGACCCCGATGAACATTCCTGCCGCAATCAACACGACATCTGTCCTATTATACGCGTCACTTTCGGCCATCTATAAAAGCGCGCAGGTTCTTCACACTCTGCCGACTAGCGGCCCACCTGCATGCATCAAGATATCCGACACCGAGTATTTGCCGGACATCGACATCATCGTCCCGTGCTATAACGAAAACCCAGAAACGCTACGGGCGTGTCTCGACTCGATTGGCGCCCAGGATTACGCGGGCGCCATCAGGGTTCACGTGGTCGATGATGGATCCGCCAACCGCGATGCGTTGAACGTGGTGTATCGGGAGCACGAGCATGATCCGCGATTCAATGTCCTGCTTCTTCCACAGAATGTGGGAAAGCGCAAAGCGCAAATCGCCGCGATACGTTCTTCGACCTCAGAGCTCATACTTAACGTAGACTCGGACACCACTCTGGCGCCGGACGCAGTAAAGAAACTCGTGCTGACAATGAGCGACCCATCGGTCGGTGCAGCCATGGGTCAATTGGTAGCCAGCAATCGCCGCGACACGTGGCTGACCCGCCTGATCGATATGGAATACTGGCTTGCGTGCAACGAGGAGCGCGCGGCTCAAGCGCGCTTTGGCGCTGTGATGTGCTGCTGCGGACCGTGTGCAATATACCGGCGCACAGCGCTTCTTCTGCTGCTGGACCAGTACGAAACGCAAATGTTCCGGGGCAAGCGCAGCGATTTCGGCGAAGATCGCCATCTGACAATTCTCATGCTCGCGGCGGGCTATCGGACGGAGTACGTTCGAGATGCAGTCGCCGCGACCGTGGTTCCAGATAAGCTGCGACCGTACCTGCGCCAGCAATTGCGCTGGGCGCGCAGCACCTATCGTGACACCCTGCTCGCCCTTCGCCTTTTGCCTCGTCTTGACCGCTACCTAACTCTTGATGTGGTAGCGCAGAACATTGGCTCTCTGCTGCTCGCCATTTCAATGATCTCCGGCTTTCTGCAGATCGTGCTCACAGCCACAGCTCCTTGGCAGGCAGGCTTCGTTATTGCTTCAATGACGATGGTCCGCTGCTCCGTTGCTGCCATTCGCGCCCAAGAGCTTCGATTTCTTGGATTTTCAGTGCACACACTCATCAATCTTTTGCTGCTGCTTCCTGTAAAGGCATACGCTCTATGTACCTTGGACAACAGTGACTGGCTTTCCCGCAGTTCTGCCGTCAAAGACCGCGGCGAGCACCGTGTTCCCAAGAGCGAGTAATGCGTAGCGTCGCGCGCGCTGCGGAATCTTCCTTAAACAGTGGTCTGTATACAGTTCTGGCTCCATGTCTAATGCAACGATCACCTTCTCGAGTGTAAGGAAATCCTACGGCGGTAAGCTTGCTGTCGATGGATTGTCCTTCCGTGTGGAACCCGGCGAGTGCTTCGGTCTGCTCGGGCCTAATGGTGCCGGCAAAAGCACTACCACGCGAATGGTGCTGGGTATGGCGCTGCCTGACGCAGGCGTGATTACCGTCCTCGGAGAACCGGTGCCAGCGCGGGCACGCCTGGCGCGCAGGCGCATAGGTGTCGTTCCGCAATTCGACAACCTGGAGCCAGGTTTTAGTGTGAGCGAGAACCTGCAGCTCTTCGGGCGCTACTTTGGGATGAGCACAGGCGAAATCGAGGCGGTGGTTCCATCCTTGCTGCAGTTCGCACGCCTCGAGGACAGGGCTCACACACGCGTCACCGAGTTATCGGGCGGGATGAAGCGCCGCCTAACCATTGCACGCGCGCTCATCAACGATCCGCAACTTATTGTCATGGACGAACCGACGACTGGGCTAGATCCGCATGCACGCCACCTCATCTGGGATCGATTGCGCTGTTTACTCGCACGCGGCAAAACAATTCTACTCACTACTCATTTCATGGAAGAGGCAGAGCGATTGTGCGATCGGCTATGTGTAATCGACAGAGGACGCACCATTGCTGAGGGGGCACCTGATGCATTAATCCACGAGCAGATTGGAAGTCACGTTCTCGAGATATATGGCGGCAACCCACATGAACTAAAAGCGCTGCTGATGCCGTTTGCGCAGCGTACGGAGGTAAGCGGTGATGCACTGTTCTGCTACACGGCCGATCCACAACTGGTATGCACGCAACTGCGCGAGCGCACAGGTCTGCGTATAGTGCAACGTCCCGCGAACCTGGAGGACGTTTTTCTTCGGCTGACCGGACGAGAAATGAAGGATTGAATAATGCGCGAAGTGTTTATGATTGCCCTACCCGGCAACGCCTGGAACTGGCGCACTGTATGGCGGCGCAATTATCTGGCGTGGAGAAAAGCGGCACTTATCTCCCTTCTCGGCAACCTGGCGGACCCGATGATGTACCTGTTTGGTCTCGGCTTCGGCGTCGGAATAATGATAGGTCACATCGACGGCGCTCCTTACATTGCGTTCCTAGCGGCTGGAATGGTTGCGACAAGCGCCATGACCTCAGCGACTTTTGAAACGATTTACGCTGCCTTCGCTCGCATGCAAGTTCAGCGCATGTGGGAAGCCGTGCTCTGCACCCAACTGACAATTGGCGATGTTATTCTTGGCGAATTGGCATGGGCCGCTACAAAAGCCCTTCTCGCGGGCTCCGCCGTGATGGTGGTTGCGGCGACGCTCGGTTACGCGGCGTTTTCGAGCATCGTATCTGTGATCCCTGTCGTTTTTCTCACTGGCCTCGCTTTCGCGAGCGTGGCAATGGTACTCGTCGCAATCGCGCCGAGTTATGACTATTTCGTTTTCTACCAGACGCTTGTGCTTACGCCCATGTTGTTCCTGAGTGGTGTCGTCTTCCCTGTGGGCCAACTGCCTGGCGCGCTTCAATACCTTGCACAGTTCCTGCCGCTTGTCCACTCCGTTGAATTGATCCGTCCGGCGATGCTTGCACGTCCGGTCGGCGACATGGGGCTGCATCTGGGCGTGCTTTGTGTCTACACAATACTGCCGTTCTTCCTGTCTGCGACACTGGTCCGGCGCCGCCTGATGTCTTGACGCTGACGGCGTTGCGCCTCAGAAGCAGTCTTGTGATAAGCGTCGGACTGGGGCTACATCCGAACCACCGCTTTCAACCTAATTAAATGCACGCCATGACCCACTTCATGCCGAAAACTCAGCCGTTCGTGATTCTCGGGATGCCTAGAACCGGCACTCACTATCTGGAAGAACTGCTGAATGCTCATCCGAACGTTTTGAGCAATGGCGAGTTGCTCAACACCCACGACACCAATTGGCCTGACACCAACCGGTTTAGGTGCAGCAATCGGGAACTTCTCGAACTTGCCTATCTTCGCTATCCGGTCCAAAAGGGAAAGGCGTACGCCACGCATATCGGTTGCAAGATCAATCAGCCGCAATTTCTGGAACGCCCCGGGTTCTTTGAAGAATTGGCACGGTGGCCATGCCTGAAGGCGATGCTTGTAGTCCGCAGGAATACGCTGGAATCTCTGCGATCCCTGGTGCAAGCGAGACAAAGTGGTGAATGGCTGAAGTACGGTTCGGACAATGGATCAGCTCCGCCTCCGCAGGTCGCGTTGACTATTGAATTATGCGAAGCCTACTTTAAGGCTGCAGACGATTTTCATCGTCAAGTCGTCGACTCTTTTGCGCCAGAGAATCTGCTTTCAATAGACTATGAAAACCTCCTCGATGACCCCGCCGGATGCATGGAAGCGGTGCAGACGTTCCTTGGGACTTCCGTGCATCCCTGCTCTCACAGGACGGCGCTTCAAAGGCAGGAAGTACGGCCTCTGGAGCAAACCGTACTCAACTTCGAAGAGTTGAAAGGTCACTTCAGTCGCGGGCCGTATGAGAGATTTTTTGAAACAGCGTGAGATGGACTTTCTCGTGATCGCATGACCCATGTTCGCCCATGTTCATTTTCATAGAAACAGCACCAAATCTATCCTTCTAGCAAGTCTGCTATCTAAAGATTCATTTTACGATCTTTGCGTTTCCTACTGGCGCAAAATCCCGAATGCGATGCTTCCGCCTTCTGGGCAATCGCACGCCACGGGTTGCGCGTAAACGCAACTGAATAAGGTAACTTTCCATGTCCTCAAATGTGCAGTGGAAACTGTGCTGGGAGAATGAGCTCCAGCTTTCCGATCATCTCGAATTGGCCCAGTTTTTCCGGACAACGTATGGTCCAACCGGACCGTTCAATGCAAAGCCGTTCGACGGCGGTCGAAGTTGGGCCGGGGCGAGGCCCGAACTCCGCGCCATTGCCTACGATTCGCAAGGTGTGGCGGCGCACATGGGTTCGTTGCGCCGCTTCATCAAGGTTGGCGCAACCGACGTGCTGGTGGCGGAGCTGGGTCTGTATGGAGTGCGGCCAGACCTGGAGGGGCTCGGAATCAGCCAATCCATTCGCGCGATGTATCCTGTATTGCAGGAGCTTCGCGTGCCATTCGCATTCGGCACCGTCCGCCAGGCTTTGAAGAACCACTTCACCAGGTTATGTCGACATGGAATGGGAACGATCATCTCGGGGGTTCGCGTCCGTTCAACGCTTCCCAACGTTCACCTCGATTTGCCGGCAACACGTGTTGAAGATGTACTGGCGGTGATTTTGCCGATTGATAGGGGTATGAGTGAGTGGCCGCACGGGACTGAAATCGAACGCAATGGCCCTGAGCTATGACTCACCTGCATCTGCACCGGACATGCGGTCAGCGGCTCGATCTGTCCCGCAGCGAGATTTGAACGCACACTCTCAGGAAAGCTAAATTGAAAAACGTAGCGCATTTTGACTTGTTGCGTCGGGAGTTGGACGCGGACGATCCGTGGCAACTGGACAGTAGCCCTTTCGAGCATGAGCGTCATATTCAGATGCTTCGATTATCGCTC
The DNA here is from genome assembly GCF_004353905.1 of Paraburkholderia guartelaensis. Taxonomy (GTDB): domain Bacteria; phylum Pseudomonadota; class Gammaproteobacteria; order Burkholderiales; family Burkholderiaceae; genus Paraburkholderia; species Paraburkholderia guartelaensis. Next base: position 31,070 of record NZ_SMOD01000053.1, read on the forward strand.
GCTAAAGGTCCCGTTGCCAATGCTCTTGAGGTCGGATGTGCGGGGGGCGCGTTCACAGAGAAATTGGCGCCATACTGTGAGCGGCTCACCGTGATGGATGTGATGCCGCAAGCGCTTGCGAGGACACGCAAGCGGCTAAATTACCCTCCGAACGTGAACTGGATCGTTGCAGACGTCCAGCACTTTTCCAGCGCAGAGCGGTTCGAACTGATCGTAGTCGCGGAGGTTTTCTACTATCTCGCCGACATCGCCAAAGTGCGGGATGCTATCCGCAAACTGGCATGCGTACTCGCGCCTGACGGCCAGTTGATATTCGGTTCAGCACGTGACGCCAATTGTCAACGCTGGGGACATATTGCTGGTGCTGAAACGGTGCTGAAGATGCTAAACGAACGGTTCACCGAGATTGAGCGAGTCGAGTGCGTCGGCCAGTCGTCCAATGAGGATTGCCTGCTCGCACGCTTCCAGAACGCAGTGCATTTTTCCCATCAATCAGATTTCCCTCGCTAGGGTGAAAGATACCATGCGCATCTGTGGCCTCAAGCTGACACACGACGCAGCAATCGCCGTTGTCGAAGACGGAAAGCTCCTTTTTTGCATCGAACAGGAGAAGCGGGACAACAATCCGAGATATCACGATATACGGAACCTCGATGCAATTGAAACGGCATTAGCCGAGCACGGTCTACGGACTGACGACATCGACGAATTTGTGATCGACGGCTGGGACGGCGAAGTGACGTCGCAGTTTCAGGTGCTGAGCGGCCCCACCCCAATCGTCCTCGAGGGTGCCCCCTATACGGAACGAAAAAACGGCGATCTTCTGGCTTCGGTCGACGGCACTGGGCTGCTGATCGGTGGCAAGTCATATCGGTACAGGAGCTACCCTCACGTGTCCGGCCATGTCGCCGCCGCATACTGCACGAGTCCGTTCGCACAACTTGGGCAACCTGCGTTATGCCTGGTGTGGGATGGCGGCATGGTGCCACGGTTGTACCATGTAGGACGCGACGACGTGCGGCTCATTGACCAGCTGTTCCCCATCATCGGTCAAATGTATGCGGCGGCCGGACATCATTTCGGGCCGTACGCAAAGGCGGCGGGTGCGGAGTGGGACCTGGGAGTGGCCGGAAAGCTAATGGCATACATCGCCTTGGGGTCAGTCGACGAAGAAATCGTTGCTATATTTCGCCATCTTTACCTTGAACGCTTTGCAGGCGACACAGAACTTGCGCGAAACTATCGCCAGAATCTCCACCTTCCGAGTACATCGCTCGCAGCGATACGCAATTTCTTCCACGCATGCGTGCCGGAGCTGCAGGCTAAACCTCCCGAAGACGTACTCGCCTCTTTCCATACTTTCCTCGAGCGCCTACTCGTCCGCGAAATGGAAAAGGCTCTGCGGCGCCATTGTATTCCTGGGCCGCGCAACCTGTGCATATCCGGCGGATGCGGACTCAATATCAAATGGAACAGTGCATTACGCGCAAGTGGCTTGTTCGATGCTACCTGGATTCCGCCCTTTCCGAACGACAGCGGTTCGGCGATCGGCACCGCATGCTGCGCAATAGCCGCGAACGAGGGCTTCATGCCGTTAGAGTGGTCGGTATATAGCGGCCCCGCAATGAAAACGGGCAACCGAGCGGCCGGCTGGTCTGCGTCACCTTGTTCCCTAGCTGAACTTGCACATATTCTCGCCGAAAATAGGCCCGTCGTTTTCCTTGCCGGACGCGCCGAGCTGGGCCCCCGAGCACTTGGGGCGAGAAGTATTCTCGCCGCTGCGACTTCGCCGAGCACGAAGGCTCTTCTCAACGATGTCAAGCATCGGGAATATTTCCGTCCTGTGGCGCCCATATGTCTTGAAGACCGGGCGCCTGCTGTATTTCTCCCAGGCACTCCAGATCCCTACATGCTGTTCGATCATCAAACACGCGACGAATGGCGGGACAGGATACCTGCCGTCGTGCATCTCGATGGTTCTGCGCGATTGCAGACCATTGCAAGGTCATCCGAACACCCTGTAGCGCAGCTGCTAATCGAATACGAGAAGCTCACAGGCCTTCCCTTGCTTTGCAACACCAGCGCCAACCACCTGGGACGAGGCTTTTTTCCCGATGCTGCGTCGGCGTGTGAATGGGGAGGTGTCGAACACGTTTGGTGCAATGGTCTTCTATTCACCAAGACATGCAGAAACGAGATATCGGCGTCAATCGACGAGCCGAAATCTTTTCGGGTTGCATGAATTGGGATCTTCACCGCAATGCCGCAACAAGTGAGCGCAAGCTCATACCCCGACCGCACCGATCTAAGTAGGCAAGTATGGCGAATGAGCCTTCGACTTCAGAGTTGCATGCGCACGGCTTCCGGGTTCCCCCGGAGGCAAGAGCACGCTTGCTTCGGCAAACACCGGCCATTCTCTGGTTTACCGGCCTATCAGCCGCGGGAAAGTCGGCTATTGCTGACACCGTGGAGGCGCGTCTCCATACAGCCGGCCGACTCACCTACATTCTTGACGGCGACTCCGTCAGGCTCGGTCTATGCAAAGACCTTGGCTTTACCGATGCAGACCGTCACGAGAACGTACGGCGCGTCGCGGAGGTCGCAAAATTATTGGCCGACGCCGGCATCGTAGTGTTGGTATGCCTCATCTCGCCGTTCCGCCGCGATAGGGAATTCGCCCGGTCTACGGCGGGCAGCCATAATTTCGCCGAAATCCATGTTCACGCGAGTTTAGCCGCGGCGGAGGCCCGTGACCCTAAAGGGTTGTATCGGCTGGCAAGGCGCGGCGCGATCCAGCGCTTCACTGGCATCGACTCCCCGTATGAGGAGCCGACGGATCCAGACGTCTTGATTGACACATGTTGTAAGTCCGTCGACGAAGGTGCCGATATGGTCCTGAATTGGCTCCACCGTTCTGACCGTTGCCATCATTCGTGATTGCATACACGCTTCGCAGCAACACCGTTGAACCAGGGGGAGTTCTGCATCCAAATATTGACAACACTCATCGCTCGCAAGCCAGGTAGATAGATGAATGACGAGGTCCATTGCAGCTCCGGTCGTGCACGTTTGCGTCCGCAATCTTGCGCGGTAGCTTTTCACTGCACAACAGGCCGGGTTGTCATGTGTGCCGCAGTAATCGCTGGAGTGTTCCCACTGCTCGGCTCGCTGGCCAGCTGCACGGTCGGCCCCGAATACCACCCTCCAGCGCCACCCACGATTCAGCGTTACACACCAACGCCTTTACCTGATCGCACGGCATCGTCGCAGGGCGAAGCGGGACTTGAGCAGCGGTTTGCGGCCGGCGGCGACCTGCCTGCTCAATGGTGGACGCTCTATCGCTGCGAGCCGCTCAACACGCTGATAAGCGAAGCACTTGAACACAGCCCAACGATCGCAGCAGCCAGTGCCGCGCTACGCCGGGCCGCCGAGGATCTGCGCGCACAAGCAGGGAGCGCACTCTACCCATCTGTCGATGCCAAGCCCAACGCTCTACGTGAAAAGCTGAACGGCGCGACGTTGGGGCAGCCCAACGTCAACAAAATACTGACTCTATACAACGCATCAGTAAGTGTTTCGTATGATCTGGATCTGTTTGGTGGTGTTCGGCGCGAGCTCGAATCGCTGGGCGCGCAGGTCGATTTTGAGCGCTTTCAGCTGCAAGGCGCCTACCTCGCACTGTCGGCAAACATCGTCACGACTGCCGTCAAGGAAGCGTCGCTGCGTGAGCAGATCAGCGCGACCGAGAACATTGTAGCCGACGAGGAGACGCAGCTTGGCGTTCTGCGCAAGCAATTCGAGTTCGGCGGTGTGGACCGGATTGCCGTGCTCGCGCAAGAGACGTTAGTCGCGCAAACACGGGCGACGCTACCGCTGCTGCGGCAGTCGCTTGATCGGACTCGACACCAGCTTGCCGCGCTTTCGGGCAGATTACCGAGCGAAACAGGTGTGCCCGAATTCACGATGTCGATGTTCACGCTGCCGCAAACCTTGCCGGTCAGTCTGCCTTCCTCGCTGGTCCGGCAGCGACCGGATATTTTGGCCGCCGATGCCGTGCTGCACCAGGCGAGCGCCGAGGTCGGAGTCGCCACGGCAAACCTCTATCCACAACTCATGCTCTCCGCGAATTACGGCCCGCAGTCTTTAACGCCGGCTGGCATGCTGAAGTATGCCGACATGATCTGGAACATCGGCGCGGGACTCACCCAACCAATATTCCATGGTGGGCAGTTGACCGCAAAGAAAAGGGCGGCGGAAGCCGCATTTGACGAGGCCAACGCGCGATATCGGCAAGTCGTGCTGCTCGCATTCGAAGATGTGGCGGATACATTGCGCGCACTCGATCACGACGCGGCTGCTCTTGCCGCGCAAACCGAAGCCTCGCGCGCGGCTAGCAGTTCACTGGATGTGACGCGCGGACAGTTTCGAGTCGGCGGAGTCAGCTATCTGTCGCTGCTCGACGCACAGCGCCAATATCAGCAGGCCGTCGTGAATCTCGCGCAGGCGCAAGCAGCTCGCTATGCAGATACAGCCGCGTTATTCCAGGCACTGGGTGGTAGTTGGTGGAATGACACGGCGTATGACGAGAAGGGGCATGCCAACGCCGGTCTCCGCTCCCAGTGAATGCTCATGACGATTGCTGCGCGCTGCATACGTTTCCCGGGCAGCGCGCCAAAGACGCTTGTGCCTCGAGAGTTTGCCGTGCAAGGACACTACGATGACGACGAAAAGACCAACAGGAAAACGGATGATCATCATGCTGATCTGCGTGGGCAGTCTGCTCGGCACGCTGATCGGCTTCAATCTTTACAAAGCGCATACCATTAGTAAATTCATGATGCGCGACGGCATGGCCGCCGCCACGGTCACGTCAGCTGTGGTCAGCTATCAGACGTGGCAGCCACAGCTTTCCGCCACGGGCAGCCTGCGCGCGGTGCGCGGCGTCGACGTGACGACAGAAGTGGCAGGCCTCGTGCGCGAGATCGAATTCAGTTCCGGAGAGGAAGTGAAAGCTGGACAGGTCCTCCTGCGCCTCAACGACGACTCTGATCGCGCACAGCTCGCATCGCTACAAGCTGCCGCGGACCTTTCGCAAACGGTTTACACGCGCGACAAGGCACAGTATGAGATTCAGGCCATCTCAAAAGCGCAGTTGGATGCCGACACTGCCGAACTGAAGAGCAAACGGGCGCAAGTCGAACAACAAGCTGCCCTCGTCGCCAAGAAAACCATTCGCGCACCTTTCGCAGGACGCGTGGGGATCACCACCGTTAATCCCGGCCAGTACATCAGCCCGGGGGACGCAATTGTTACCCTGCAAGCCGTCGATCCCATTTACGTCGACTTTCATCTACCCCAGGAGCAACTGGGGCATCTCGAGGCCGGACAGCACGTCGCCGTAAATACGAGCACATTTGCGAGCCTCAGCTTCGGCGGCCAAGTCCGCGCGATAAATCCGCGCGTGGACAGCACGACGCGCAACGTGCAGATCGAAGCGGTCCTGGACAACCGCGAGCGCAAGCTGTTGCCCGGCATGTACGCGAACGTGAAGATCGATGTAGGTAGCGAGCAGCGCTATCTGACCTTGCCGCAAACCGCGATCGCGCACAATGCGTACGGTGCAACGGTATTCGTCATTAGACCGAGCGAGCACAAAAACGCGCACGGTGAAACGATGCCGGTGGCGCAACAGGTATTCGTGACGCCGGGGCCCACGCGCGGCGATCAGGTGGCGATCCTGAAGGGTCTCGACGAGGGCGCGCAGGTCGTCACGAGCGGTCAGCTCAAGCTACAGAACGGCACACCGCTCGTCATCAATAATCGTGTGCTACCTGCGGACAGCCCTGCTCCGACGCCTCAGGAGCAGTGAGAAACCGCCCGATGAAATTCACCGACATTTTTCTCAACCGGCCGGTCCTCGCTTCAGTGCTGAGCCTGCTGATCCTCGTACTAGGCTTGCGTTCGCTCTCCACGCTGAAGGTCAGTGAATATCCCCAAACCCAGACGGGCGTAGTCACGCTTACCACTTCCTATTACGGGGCGAGCGCCGACACAATGGCTGGGTTTATCACGCAGCCGCTGGAGGCCGCCATCGCTCAGGTGCAGGGCATTGACTACATGTCGTCGAAAAGCAGCACGGGCGTGTCGACGATCAACGCGACGCTACGCATGAGTTATGATCCGAACCGCGCACTCACCGAGATCAATACACAGTTAGCGTCAGTGCGTAACCAGTTGCCACGCGAGGCCCAGCAGCCGGTGCTGACGATGCAGGTGGGTCAGACCACCGACGCGATGTATATGGGCTTCTACAGCGACGTGCTGCCGCCCAACAATGTCACCGACTATCTGCTGCGCGTCGTGAAGCCGAAGCTCGACTCCATTCAGGGCGTGCAGACCGCGGAGATACTGGGCGGTCGCCAGTTCGCATTGCGCGCATGGCTCGATTCAACCAAGCTCGCAGCGCATAATGTCACTGCTTCTGATGTCTACACAGCACTCGGCAACAATAACTACCTCGCGACACTCGGCACAACAAAAGGCCAGATGACCAGCGTTAGTCTAAACGCGCGTACCGATGTCCATTCGGTGGAGGACTTTCAGAAACTGGCTGTCAAACAGAAGAACGGAGTGATAGTGCATCTCGAGGACGTTGCCAATGTCGTGCTAGGCGCGGACAATTACGATTCCAGCGTCGCATTCGGCGGCAAGCGTTCTGTGTTTATCGGAATCAAGGTAGCGCCTGACGCAAACGTGCTCGATGTGGCCAGACGCGTTAAAGCGGTGTTTCCCGATCTGAAAAAGCAGTTCCCGACGGGGATGGCTGGTGATATCGTCTACGACGCGACAGACTTCATCAACAGCGCGATTGATGAAGTAGTGAAGACGCTCGTCGAGGCGTTACTGATTGTCACGGCCGTTATCTTCCTCTTCTTCGGCCGTTTGCGCGCCGTCATCGTACCCGTGGTCGCGATGCCGCTTTCGCTGATTGGCACGTTCTTCATGATGCAGTTGCTCGGTTACTCGATCAATCTGTTGACGTTACTCGCGATGGTGCTCGCGATTGGGCTCGTGGTCGACGATGCGATCATCGTCGTTGAGAATGTCGACCGCCACATGAATGAAGGCAAGCCTCCCATGGAAGCCGCGCTAGCCGCCGCGCGCGAGCTTGCCGGCCCGATTCTGGCAATGACCGCCGTGCTGATCGCCGCATATCTGCCTATCGGCTTTCAGGGCGGCCTGACAGGCGCCCTGTTCACTGAATTTGCGTTCACCCTTGCGAGCGCCGTCGCGGTGTCAGGCGTGATTGCGCTAACCCTGTCGCCGATGATGTGCTCGCGCATTTTCCGGAACGTGCACGAGTCCGGGCGTTTCGCCGTTTTCGTCAATCGACAGCTAGATCGTGTGCATGCCGGCTATGCCCGGCTCTTGCATGCGGCCCTCGACACATCTTCCGTGTTCGTCGTCATGGGAGTTATGCTGCTTTGCGGAACCGTGTATCTCTTTTCGACATCGCAAGCAGAGCTTGCGCCGCAGGAGGACCAAGGCATCGTGCTATCGCTGATCCAGGGGCCGCCTAATGCCACAGTCCAGCAAATGCAGACATACGCCGATCAGGTATTAGAAATGTCAAGGCGCTTGCCCGAGTATGCCCAGATGTTTCAGTTGACCGGCCTGCCGACATTGAATCAGGGCTTCGGCGGCGTGCTCTTCAAGACGTGGGACAAGCGGAAACGAGGCGCAACCGACCTACAACAGGACCTTCAGCAGAGGTGGAATAGCGTTGCTGGTGCTCGTGTCGCCGCGTTCCAGTTCCCGCCTTTGCCGGGCGCACAGGGTTTCCCCGTGCAATTCGTGATCAGCACGACAGAGCCCTTCGAGAATCTCGACGAGGTGACGAAAGCCGTGCTTCAGAAAGCGCGTGAAAGTGGCATGTTTCTCTTTGTCGATAGCGATCTAAGGATCGACGAGCCTGAAGCCGTCGTCACGGTTGACCGCGACAAGATCGCGTCGCTCGGCCTCACGCAAAGCGATGTGGGACAGGCGCTAGGCGCTGCACTCGGCGGTAACTACGCAAACTACTTCTCGATCGCTGGCCGCTCATACAAGGTGATTCCGCAAGTCCAGCAAATAGATCGACTGAATCCGTCACAGGTACTCGACTATTACTTGCGCACGCCGGACGACAACATGATTCCGGCGTCGACGGTTGCGTACCTGAAGCAAACGGTCGTCCCCGAATCGATCAATCGGTTCCAGCAACTCAATGCGGCAACGATCTCCGCTGTGATCTCACCTAGCGTCTCCCAGGGCGAAGTTCTCGACTTCCTTCGTAAATCCACGACCGACGCAGCTCCGGCAGGTTACAACACCGACTACGCAGGGCTATCGCGCCAGTTCATGCAAGATTCTGGTAACTTCCTGGTCACGCTCACGTTCGCAACGATTATCGTGTTCCTTGTGCTTTCAGCGCAGTTCGAAAGCTTCCGCGATGCGCTAGTCATTTTGGTATCCGTCCCAATGGCGCTCTTCGGTGCTCTCGTCTTCATCAATACCGGCTTTTCGACGCTCAACATCTATACGCAGGTCGGACTTGTCACGCTCATGGGGCTCGTCAGCAAACATGGGATTCTTATCGTGCAGTTCGCGAACCAGCTTCAGCGCATGGGGCGCGGTAAGCGAGAAGCCTTGGAGGAAGCCGCAGGTGCACGCCTGCGCCCGATCCTCATGACGACGGTCGCCATGGTGCTCGGCGTACTGCCCTTAGTCGTCGCCTCGGGCGCGGGCGCAGCAGGCCGGAACGCAATGGGCCTGGTGATCTTCACCGGACTGTCGATCGGCACTGCGTTCACACTATTCGTCGTACCGGCAATGTATATGTTGCTGGGTGCAAATCATCAAGGGGCGCCAAAAGACCAGTCATGAACTGGTCGTCCATCTGTGCAGTAGCGATGTCTTCGCCTATTCCAAATACGCACTCCCCGGCACCCGTGCGTCAGCGTAATTGCCGCGTGAGGACGAGCGATGCGTTGCTTGGCTTTGGATTTCGTGGAGCACGCCTAACCCACCCTTCTGCAGTTAGGGAAGCCAATGCTGGAAGGTCCACTGGTCGTGCTCGTCGAGCGCTATTGAGCTCACAGGCAATGAGATGGAAAAGAGAACAATGAAGAGTCACACGCTTGCAATGCCACATGGATCAAGGTGCCGGCGTCGTGACCCGACACAAACGCGCGGGCGCGACGAGGTTTCTGACCCGATGAAAAGTCCATCGTTGTCACCGCCCTTAAGGTTGACCCAGAGCACATTGTCGGATCTCAGGTATAGCACCTCCATTTTCACACTATCGACACAACTATCCATAGCCCGCGTCAGATTGCTAAAGACATCAATTTTACTTGCTTGATTCCGCTACAGGAGATTGCTATCGTCGATTGCATAGACATTCCGGCGCGGCATTTTCTACTGACGAGCAACACGTTATCGGCAACGAATTATAGGATCTCGACTTGTTCTATCGAGATGCGTGCGTCATTCCCGCCATCATCGTCTTTCGCCTCGATGCATTGCCATTACAGGAGAGGAATCCATGAAAAACTACGTCACATCTTCGAAAGTTCCATCGCCGACCGTCGATCTACTGTATGACTATGCTCCGTTTTTGGAGCGGGGCGCATCTGTTGGGGCAATCGGAACGCTTTCCTCGGATATCGCAAGTCCACGCGTTGCTATCGTGGGGGCAGGCGTCAGCGGCCTTGTGGCCGCGAACGAACTGATGCGAGCAGGTGTAGGCGACGTCACTGTGTTTGAAGCTCGCGATCGCATTGGCGGCAGGTTGTGGTCACAGCCGTTTGATTCAGAGCACCCAGATCTCATCGCCGAAATGGGCGCAATGCGGTTTCCTCCAAGTGCGACCGGTCTTTTTCATTACCTTGACCGGTACGATATTCCCACCACAGCATCGTTCCCCGATCCTGGAGTCGTTGATACGGAACTACATTATCGCGGCGTTCGCCATATCTGGCCGGCCGGAAATCCCCCACCGCCTCTATTCAGGCGTGTACACGAAGGCTGGAGAGCTCTCTTGCAGGATGGATGCGTGATCAATGGCACATCTCTCGTCGCGCCGGCCGAAATTACGGCCATGTTGAAATCGCAGCGCTTTAATGAGGCATGCGCCGCGTGGCAAACATGGCTGGATTTATTTCGCGACAGTTCGTTCTATGCCGCCATCGTCACCATTTTCACGGGTCCTTGCCCGCCTGGAGGTACTGCTTGGGAAAGGCCGTACGACTTCGAGCTATTTGGATCTCTTGGGATTGGCTCGGGTGGTTTTCTCTCCGTCTATCAGGCCGGATTCACTGAAATTTTGCGTCTCGTCATTAACGGTTACATGGACGATCAACGCCTCATCTCGTGCGGAATTTCAACGTTGGCTGAACGTATTGCAAACGAGAATATTTATGGAAGCACCGTCGCCGAACGGGTTCGCTTCAGCGGCGTCGGTCGCATCTACAAAGAAGGTGCAGAGATCAAGCTCGTGACCGACAATAACGAAATTGCGACCTTTGACCGGGTGATCGTCACCAGCAACAACAGGGCGATGCAGATGGTTCATTGCTTGACAGATGACGAAACGTTTCTCAGCCGCGACGTTTCCAGAGCAGTCAGAGAAACTCACCTGACTGGATCGTCAAAGCTCTTCATGCTCACCCGAGACAAGTTCTGGATAAACAAGAAACTGCCCGTCACCATCCAGTCTGACAGCTTCGCACGAGGCGTATACTGCCTTGACTACGAACCTCACAATCCAGATGGTCGGGGTGTGGTTTTGCTCAGCTACACTTGGGAGGACGACGCTCACAAGTTGCTGAGTGTTTCAGACAAAAAGGAGCGGTGCGAGTGCTTCGTCGACGACCTGTCTACCTTCCATCCAGAACTTGCGCGTCACCTCGTCCCTGCAGATGAGGACTATGAACGCTGCGTCCTCCATCATGACTGGCTGACAGATCCGCATTCGTCCGGCGCCTTCAAGCTCAACTACCCAGGTGAGGATGTCTATTCGCAGCGTCTGTTTTTTCAATTCCAGACGGCAAACGATCCAGCAAGCGATACAGGGCTCTACTTGGCAGGATGCGGCTGTTCTTTCACCGGTGGGTGGATTGAGGGAGCCGTGCAGACAGCGATCAACAGCGCATGCGCCGTTATACGTAGCGTCGGGGGTGATCTTTTACCTGGCAACCCTCTTGACGATATACGCAGTGCCTACTGCTACTAATATCGCACTCCCCGACCTCCCACGTGCAAAATTTCATGCATTTTCAAAACACTCTTGAATCGCTTTGCGACGTCATAATGTCTGGAACAGTTACAGCGGAAGAGATCCGGGATCGCGCACTGAACGCCGAAGCTAACCAGACACATCTAAACTGTTTCATACGTGCTCGCAGCCCGGAGGCGCACTTCGCGAGAGCGAGGGACAATCTGAGAGGCGCGCCACTCTACGGCATTCCTTTTTCTACAAAGGACAATATCTGCGTCAAGGGACTCCCTGTAACCGCCGGGACACCGGGCATGGAAGATTGTATAGCCACACGCGACGCACTTGTGGTCAGAAAGCTCAAATCCCTCGGCGCCGTCGTCGCCGGCAAGAACAACATGCATGAACTGAGCTTTGGAATCACGTCCGTCAATCCCCATTGGGGAACCGTGGGCAATCCGGCGGCTCCGGGCCATTTGGCCGGCGGAAGCAGCGGCGGCTGCGCCGCAGCTGTGGCAGCGGGTATTGTCCCGATGGCGATTGGAACCGACACTGGCGGCTCGGTGAGGATACCTGCGGCCTTTTGCGGCATAGCGGGTTTCAGACCAACAAGTGGCCGTTGGTCTTCAGCCGGAATCATTCCGGTTTCACGCACGAAGGATTCACCGGGCCTCCTGACGCGAACGGCAAAAGACGCTTTGTTTCTATACGACTTGCTGAGCTCCGATAGCCAAATCCCGTCAAAACAAACAAATACTCGCTGTCGAATCGGTCTTCCACGCTCCATGTGGGACGACTTGGATGATGATGTTCGGATGCATTGCTGGCAGGCGATCAGGCGTCTCACTCGCGCAGGCTTTCAGTGCGTCGACCTCGATGACGCGGTTGTTTCCGAATTAAATAAGTTCGGCACTTTTACTATTCCAGTCTACGAATTTTTTACGGACTTTCCGCGCGCACTGCTCTCGTTTGGATGGGGAAGTAGGGTTAATGCTGTGTTCGACAACATCCATGACAAGTGCGTGAGGAGCATCATTCACCAACACCTTGACGGAAGTCTGATCTCCGCGAAAGACTATACCGCCGCAGTACAGAACATTAACGCTTTGCGGCTACAAATGAATGCGCTGCTCAACGCCCAAGGGATCGATTTTCTCGCTTATCCCACTGTCCCGCGCAGCACTCCTCACGTTAGCGATGCACAGCGTCCAGGACTATTCGCAGACGTAATACGCAACACCGACCTCGCCAGCAATGTCGCAATGCCCTCCATTACCTTGCCTGTGGCGCCGAACGATGCATTACCCGTGGGAATAAGCCTTGATGCCGCACGCGGCCAAGACCGCCGGCTCCTCCTGATGGCAGCCGCTGTGGAAGAGATTCTTGCTTCGTAGCGTACGCGACTTTCAGCCGCGCTGGCGCTGGACTTCCAAACGCTCACGCACTGCTCGGAGGTAAGCAATCCATGCAGATTTCGTCGCAAAGAATAAGCATGCTTTTTGACGCGGGTAGCTTTGTGGACCATTATCCAACGGCGGACGCCCACTTCCTCTGCGGCGAGGGACTAATCAATTCGGTCAAGTCGTTTCTGGTCATGAATCGTGGACAAGACTGTATGTTCAAGGGAGCCGGACAATGGCGTACCGCCGAGCAAATCATAAGCACAGTGAATCAGGCCCGGGACCAGCGGGCTCCGTTGATCTACATTCAGGATCATCCGGGAGAGGTGGGCAGTTTCGATACAACGAAAGTAATCTCGTCGGATATGTCGAGATTGCTTTTGTCTCCAGCAGGCATGGGCAGGGTCAGCGCGTCGCTTGCAGACTTCGCAGAAGCCAATCTGCTGATCTCAGCAATACTAGGACCGACGTCAGGCCCGTTGGCTCTTCCGATTATGCTCGCCGATCTGGTGTTGATGACTGAGAAAGGGGCTCTATGTATGGGCCGTCCGGATATGGTGAAGGCGATGCTGGCTGAGCAGTCAGATCTGTATTCGCTTGGCGGAACAGACGTTCACTGCAGGGGCTCGGGGTCAGTTCAGCTCGCGTTCAAAGATGAACGCCGTTTATTTGAATGCGTAAGAGATTTTCTACGCTGCCTCGTCAAAGACACAGCGCTTGAATATGAGGAACCCGACGCAGTCGATTTTGAAAATCTGATTCCATCCAATCACCGCACCCCCTACGACATGCATCATTTGCTGCTCTCTTTTGTCGACAAAGGCAGCTTCACTGAAACAAACGCCGAATACGCGCGAGAAGCACTGACGGGCTATGCGCGCATTAAGGGACATTTCGCGGCAATCGTGGCAAACAACCCGCGATTCAACAGCGGCGCCATCCACCGGAAATCCGCGGCCAAGATGGCAAAGATGATAAACATTGCTGCAAAGACCAGCATGCCAATCATCTTCCTTGCCGACGTTCCCGGGTTCATGATAGGCAGGGAAGCTGAAAATAGCGGCATATTTTTGGCAGCAGCGGAGTTGTTCAGAGCACATGTCAGATGCAACGTACCTAAGCTACTCCTTGTCGTCCGAAAAGCCTACACCGGCGGCGTGTATGCGATGAGCGGCCCCGGATTCGATCCAATAGCCGTGCTGGCGTATCCCCAGGCGCACATCGGCGTTTTTAGCGCGGACACGATGAGCAAAGTGATGTCTGGTGCTGAAGGCGCTATTAAAGACACTATGCGAAAGCTATCGGACGAGATCCAGAATCCAAATCTCTTGAAGGCTGATGGCCTGATTACAGACGTAATAGAAATCGAAGAAACTAGACAACAGGTTGTCAGATATCTGTTTCCGACGTGACACGGTCTGTTCCTCACGGAAGATTTGAGCGTACGGCCGCGCGCAATGGCGCCTCGAAGAGGACCATTTTGCACCATCAAAAGCCCTCAGGAAGTTTGAGCAAAATCGAGGCTCTGACGATGCGCAATCAGCCATACCTGATCGTTTACCTCTACATAGAACCGGACTGCCGCCGCAGAATTTGGAAGAAGGTCGCAGAAACTCAGGTGCTCACGTGAAGTTGCGCGCCTGCGCCTTACTGCCATCGCGACGTTCCACGTACGTTGCCATGCCCGAGTTCCTGCATCGTGTCGGTAATTTGCGCGCATGTCCCTGTTTCACCCGATCGTCTGTCGGGGACAACGTGGCGAAGACCGTCGCGCGTGCCAGCGAATTTGCTATCAGCCGCTAATCGTCGGCGTTGTCAGTCCAGCACCGGGACTTCTGACATTACCGCCTCGAGTGGCGTTGTTGCATAAATCTGGCCGCGACATGCTGACGTTTACGCGCAACACCGTACGGGCGTGGCTCTGATAACAGTTCGGTTTCCTGCGTACATTCTCGATTTTTGCCGAGAAGATGCGCAAGGACACGACCAGCAAGCAATCGAGTTCGAAAGCCGAATACCGCGTCAAGAACTGGGCGCAGTACAACCCCCGATGGGCAGTTCAAACTCCTCCACTTGTGGGCGGCTAAATTCCCCCAGGCAGGACGAGCGGATTATGCGTCGGATTCCTCAGTGACGGCAAGCCTGGCAGCGGCTTCACGGAGACGATAGCTCTTGCCTTCAAACTCGAGGAGTTTGGAGCGATGCAGCAGACGGTCAAGGATCGTCGAAGCCATGGTGCTGTCGCGAAGGTAGCGCCCCCAGTCCTGGACGACGCGGTTGGACGTGACGAGGATGCTGCGGCGTTGCTTGTAGCGTTGATGGACGAGGGTCTGCAGCAGTT
>NZ_SMOD01000054.1 GCF_004353905.1 Paraburkholderia guartelaensis
GGCACCGTGGGGGAATTTGCCTGCGCCGCCGCGAATTGCTCCTGGTACTTACGGATCGTCTTCCGGTCAACGCCCGTAATCCGGGCGATCTCCCGCTGACGTTTGCCCGCTGCGACGAGCGTGGCGATGGTTGTTTGCAGATGCGGCTTCAAGACATTCACTCCAACAACCCCTCTTCTTCATTCGAGGGGTGCAAGGTAACGTCCTGCCAGACCGCGCCAGCATCATGCTCCGCGTGTCTCTAGGTGGGGGATTTTGAGGTGCCCACAGGTGGGGGAATTTGCCCGCCCATCGGGGCCACGATCCCGACGCCGGCCGCGCCGGCATAGCGCGCACAAAAAAACTCGCGACAGCCCGTTCGGGCCTCGCGAGTTTTTCTTTGCTCCATAGGCGGCGCAACTTTCGCGTGCGCCCCTAGATCATCAATTGTCCTGCGGGCACTGCAGATTACAGCCGTTCTGATCACCCAGATCGCCACGCTTACGTGCGGCACTCGGCTTGCCATGCTGATACTTGGCAGACGGCGCCGAAGCGGCGAATTGCATCTGCGGATGCTCGTTGAACTTGAACTGATCGCTCAGAATGCCGCCAGGCACGCCCGGCGAGTTCTGCGCAAACGCAACGTTGAACGTAGCAAACAACGCTGCCGCCGTTGCGGCTGCAGCACCAACTTTGAGGACAAATTTCATGGTCGATCGGCGCGACGGGCGCGCATCTGAAACGTGAGAGCGAATACAAACTGAAAGTATCACAAAAAGCGCCTTCGTCTGCAGCGTAGTCCGTCCAATACGTTGCCTTCTATTACAGCGCCTGCGCCTCGCCCTCACGCGGCCCACCCCATGCGGCTTCGAGTTCCACCACGTCGCCGCACGTCGCCGGATCGTATCCCTCCAGTTGCGCAACGGATGCGCGGAACCCCGCACCGCGCAATAAACCCAAGACGGTCGCCAGAGGCTCGTGCGCGAGATGGCCGCGATCGCACGCGAAATAGTAGTCTTCGTCGGCGATTTCAATGAAATCGAGCCCGAAATGGTGCGCCGCCGGCGCAACGCCGAAGCCCACGTCGGCCATTCCGCTCGCCACAAATGCGGCGATCGCCGAATGCGTGAGTTCCGACGACGCGTAACCGTTCACGCGCTCGGGATCGACACCGATGCGCGTGAGCAGCAGATCGATCAGCATGCGCGTGCCGGAGCCCGGCTGCCGGTTCACGAAGCGGATATCGCCGCGCGCGAGGTCGGCGAGCCCTGTGATCTGCTTTGGGTTGCCGCGCCCGACGAAGAGTCCCTGCTTGCGTTGCGTGAGATGGATGAGCACGTGCCGCTGGGGGTCGAGCCAGCTGCGGTAGGCGTTGGCGCAGGCTGCCCGAAAATCGCCGCGCGGCAGATGAAAGCCGGCGAGATCGCATTCGCCGCGCGCGAGCGCCGTGATTGCATCCACGCTGTCACGGTATTTGATCTCCACGGGCACCTGGTCGGCGACGAGCGCCGTCACGAGCGCCGCCACCGCGTAGCCGTGCGAAGCATGGATGCGCAGGTCCTGCGCATCGGGCGCGAGCCAGCGGTTCAGGTCGCTCGCCACTTCGCTCGCCAGCGCCTCGAGGTTGCCCTGCAGCCGCTCCCCGCACAGGCGCTGCGAGCGCAGCACGGCCTCGCCCAATTGGGAGAGCACGGACCCGCGGCCGCGCGCTTTCGCGATCAACGCGCCCCCCAGGCGCTCCTCGACTTCACGCAAAACGCCCCACGCATGGCGATAGGACAAACCCTTACGCTGCGCGGCCTGCGCGATGCTTCCTTCCTCGGCGACGAGCGCAAGCAACGGCACAACGTCCGTCAGGCTTGCCTCGCGGCCCTCCGCGTCGCGCACGACTAGCTGCGCGTGGCATTCGACCTTGATCATTATGAAATTTTCCTTCCTATTGCGTCCGCCTTTCCACGGGCCTATTGTTCGGTCAGACAACAAGACAACCGCAGCATAGATGCACACTTTATGAATAACAAGTGCATATATGCCCAGGAGAAGCCCCATGATGGAAGAGACAGCTGTTAGCGCGCCGGACGATCTCGTCCTGCGTCACGCGCAACCAGGCCGCACGCTGCTTGCGATCCTGCATGCGATCCAGGACGAAGTCGGCTTCGTGCCGCCGGCCACGGTCGTGCCGCTCTCGAAGGCGCTGAATCTTTCTCGCGCCGAAGTCCACGGCGTGATCACCTACTATCACCACTTCCGCACCGCCCCGCCCGCGCCGGTCACGGTTCAGCTTTGCCGCGCCGAGGCCTGCCGCAGCATGGGCAGCGAGGCGCTCGCGCAGCACGTCGAGGCGCATACCGGCTGCCGGTTCGGACAGCACGGCCACGACGCGGAACATGCGCACGCGCATGAAGGTCCGGTCGCGCTGGAGTCCGTCTATTGCCTTGGCCAATGCGCGCTCTCGCCCACCATGATGATTAACGGCACGTTGCACGCAAAAGTGACCCCGCAGAAGTTCGACAAGCTCTACGCTGCCGCACTCGCGACCGTGCGCACCGAGGAGGCCGCATGACACGCGTCTACGTTCCCCGTGACTCCTCGGCGCTTGCGCTCGGCGCGGACGCCATCGCCGAAGCCATCGAACGCGAAGCCGCCGCGCGCGGCGCGAGCATCGAACTCGTGCGCAACGGCTCGCGCGGCCTGCTCTATCTCGAACCGCTCGTCGAAATTGAAACGCCCGATGGCCGCGTCGGCTATGCGAACGTCGAACCCGATGAAGTGGGCGCACTCTTCGACGCCGGCTTCCTGCAAGGCGGCCAGCACGCACGCAGCGTCGGCCTCGTCGAGCAGATTCCGTATCTGCGCAAGCAGCAGCGCCTCACGTTCGCGCGCATCGGTATCACCGACCCGCTATCCACCGACGACTACGTCGCCCACGGCGGCCTCGAAGGATTGCGCAATGCGTTGAAGATGACCGGCGCCGATATCTGCGAAGCGCTGCTCGAGTCGGGCCTGCGCGGCCGCGGCGGCGCGGCGTTTCCGGCCGGCATCAAGTGGCGCACGGTCGCGAACGCGCAAGCCGATCAGAAGTACATCGTCTGCAATGCCGACGAAGGCGATTCGGGCACGTTCTCCGACCGCCTCGTCATGGAAAGCGACCCGTACGTGCTGATCGAGGGCATGACGATCGCGGGCATCGCGGTGGGCGCGACCGTTGGCCATATCTACGTGCGCAGCGAGTATCCGCATTCGATTGAGGCGCTCGAAGAAGCCATTCGCCGCGCACGTGCTGCCGGCTGGCTCGGCGACGACGTGCTCGGCAGCGGCAAGCGCTTCGAGCTGTTCGTGGCCAAGGGCGCGGGCGCTTACGTGTGCGGCGAGGAAACGGCGCTGCTCGAGTCGCTCGAGGGCAAGCGCGGCATCGTGCGCGCGAAGCCGCCGCTGCCCGCGCTTGCCGGCCTCTACGGCAAGCCCACGGTCATCAACAACGTCATCACGCTCGCCACGGTGCCGATCATCTTCGCGAAGGGCGCGGCGTTCTACAAAGACTTCGGCATGGGCCGCTCGCGCGGCACGCTGCCGTTCCAGCTCGCGGGCAATATCGCGCGCGGCGGCCTCGTGGAGCTTGCGTTCGGCGTCACGTTGCGCGAGCTGATGGTCGACTACGGCGGCGGCACCGCCAGCGGCCGTCCGGCACGCGCCGTGCAGGTGGGCGGCCCGCTCGGCACCTATCTGCCCGAAAGCCAGTGGGACATTCCCATGGACTACGAAGCGTATGCGGCGGTGGGCGCGGTCGTAGGTCACGGCGGCCTCGTCGTCCACGACGACACGTCGAATCTCGCCGAACTCGCCCAGTACGCGATGGAGTTTTGCACGCTCGAATCGTGCGGTAAGTGCACGCCGTGCCGCATCGGCTCGACGCGCGGCGTCGAGGTAATCGCGAAGATCCGCAAGGGCGACACGTCCGAAAAGCAGGTCACGCTGCTGCGCGACCTGTGCGACACGATGGTGTCCGGCTCGCTGTGCGCGATGGGCGGCATGACGCCCTACCCCGTGATCTCCGCACTCAACCATTTCCCAGAAGATTTCGGTCTCGAACCCGTCGCCCAACACGCAGGCCAACAACCGGCGGCTGCCTGAACGAGGAACCACCATGTCCGACACGCTCATGTCCCAAGCCGGTGGTTGCGGTTCCGGCAATTGCGCCTGCAAGTCCCAGGCAAAGAAGCAACGCTCGCCCTTCGACGATACCGATTTCGGCACGCCGCTCGTTCACGCCGACGTGGACGTCACGCTCGAAATCGACGGCCAGTCCGTGACGGTGCCGGCCGGCACGTCGGTGATGCGCGCCTCCATCGAGGCCGGCATCAACGTGCCCAAGCTCTGCGCCACCGACTCGCTCGAACCGTTCGGTTCGTGCCGTCTGTGTCTCGTGGAAATCGAAGGCCGCCGCGGCTATCCCGCTTCGTGCACGACGCCCGTCGAAGCGGGCATGAAGGTGCGCACGCAAAGCAATCAATTGCAGAAACTGCGCCGCAACGTGATGGAGCTCTACATCTCCGATCACCCGCTCGACTGCCTCACCTGCCCCGCCAACGGCGACTGCGAGCTGCAGGATATGGCCGGCGTGACGGGCCTGCGCGAAGTGCGCTACGGCTTTGACGGCGCGAATCACCTGAAAGACAAGAAGGACGAATCGAATCCGTACTTCACGTACGACCCGTCGAAGTGCATCGTCTGCAATCGTTGCGTGCGTGCGTGTGAAGAGACGCAAGGCACGTTCGCGCTGACCATTGCCGGGCGCGGCTTCGAATCGCGCGTAGCCGCCGGCGCGAGCGAATCGTTCATGGACTCGGAGTGTGTGTCGTGCGGCGCCTGCGTGGCCGCGTGCCCGACCGCGACGCTGCAGGAAAAGACCGTCGTGATGCTGGGCCAGGCCGAGCACTCGGTCGTGACGACCTGCGCCTATTGCGGCGTGGGCTGCTCGTTCAAGGCCGAGATGAAGGGCAACGAAGTCGTGCGCATGGTGCCGCACAAGAACGGCCAGGCGAACGAAGGCCACGCCTGCGTGAAGGGCCGCTTCGCGTGGGGCTACGCCACGCACAAGGATAGGATCAAGAAGCCGATGATCCGCGCGAAGATCACCGATCCGTGGCGCGAAGTGAGCTGGGACGAAGCGATCAACTATGCGGCGAGCGAGTTCCGCCGCATCCAGGCGAAGCACGGGCGCGATTCGATCGGCGGCATCACGTCGTCGCGCTGCACGAACGAGGAAACGTACCTCGTGCAGAAGCTCGTGCGCGCCGCCTTCGGCAACAACAACGTCGATACCTGCGCACGCGTTTGCCACTCGCCCACCGGCTACGGTCTCAAGACGACGCTTGGTGAATCGGCGGGTACGCAGACCTTCGCTTCGGTCGATCACTCCGACGTGATCATCGTGATCGGCGCGAACCCGACCGACGGCCACCCGGTGTTCGGCTCGCGTCTGAAGCGCCGCGTGCGTCAGGGCGCGAAGCTCATCGTCGTCGATCCGCGCCGCATCGATATCGTCGACACCGCGCACGTGAAGGCCGAGTATCACCTGCAACTGCGCCCGGGCACCAACGTCGCGATGATCAACTCGATCGCGCACGTGATCGTGACCGAAGGGCTCGTGAATGAAGCGTTCGTGGCCGAGCGCTGCGAAACGCGCGCGTTCGAGCAATGGCGCGATTTCGTCTCGCTGCCGGAAAACTCGCCCGAAACGATGGCCGATGTCACCGGCGTGCCCGCCGAGCAAGTTCGCGCCGCCGCGCGCCTCTATGCGCAGCAAGGCAATTCGGCGATCTACTACGGCCTCGGCGTGACGGAACACGCACAAGGCTCGACCATGGTGATGGGCATCGCCAACCTCGCGATGGCCACGGGCAACATCGGCCGCGAAGGCGTGGGTGTGAATCCGCTGCGCGGCCAGAACAACGTGCAGGGTTCGTGTGACATGGGTTCGTTCCCGCACGAGCTGCCTGGCTATCGCCACGTGGGCGATTCGATCGTGCGCGGCGAGTTCGAGGCGGCCTGGAACGTCGCGCTGCAAAGCGAGCCGGGCCTGCGCATTCCGAACATGTTCGAAGCGGCGCTCGACGGTACGTTCATGGGCCTCTACTGCCAGGGCGAGGACATCGTTCAGTCCGACCCGAACACCCAGCACGTGGCGGCAGCGCTTTCGTCGATGGAATGCATCGTCGTGCAGGACATTTTCCTGAACGAAACGGCTAAGTACGCACACGTGCTGTTGCCGGGCTCGTCGTTCCTCGAAAAGGACGGCACGTTCACCAACGCCGAGCGCCGCATCTCGCGCGTGCGCAAGGTCATGCCGCCGATCGCCGGCTACTCGGACTGGGAAGTGACGATCCTGCTCTCGCGCGCGCTCGGCTACGAGATGGACTACACGCATCCGTCGCAGATCATGGACGAGATCGCGCGCCTCACGCCCACGTTCCACGGCGTCTCGTACAAGAAGATCGACGAGATGGGCAGCATCCAGTGGCCGTGCAACGAAGCCGCGCCCGACGGCACGCCGATCATGCACATCGACGAGTTCGTGCGCGGCAAGGGCAAGTTCGTCATCACGAAGTTCATCGCCTCGCCGGAGAAGGTCACGCGGCGCTTCCCTCTCCTGCTCACGACGGGCCGCATCCTCTCGCAGTACAACGTGGGCGCGCAAACCCGACGCACCGAGAACTCGCGCTGGCACGAAGAAGACCGCCTCGAGATCCACCCGGTGGACGCCGAAGATCGCGGCATTCGCGACGGCGACTGGGTGGGCATCGAATCGCGCGCGGGGCATACGGTGCTGCGCGCGAAAGTCAGCACGCGCATGCAGCCGGGCGTGGTCTATACGACGTTCCATTTCCCCGAGTCGGGCGCGAACGTCATCACCACGGACGCCTCCGACTGGGCCACGAACTGCCCCGAGTACAAGGTGACGGCCGTGCAGGTCAGCCACGTGCAGCAGCCCTCGGAGTGGCAGCGCGAATACTCGCGCTTCAACACGACCCAGCTCGAGCTGCTCAGCAAGCGCGAACCGCTTACAACCTCAGGGAAATAAAGCGATGAAAGCTGATCACTTGATCGAAATGGCGAACCAGATAGGCATGTTCTTCGATTCGCTGCCCGATCGCGAGGAAGCGCTCACGGGCATCGCGGAGCACATCCGCAAGTTCTGGGAGCCGCGCATGCGCCGCACGCTGCTCGCGGCGCTCGATGGCGAAGGCGAGCAAGCGGGCTTCACGGAGATCGTGCTCGCCTCGCTCACGAAGCATCGCGAGGCGCTGACGCCCGCGGCGGCTTGAGCCGGGCCAGCCGGCCCGTCACATGAGACGCACGGCGCCGCGGTTCAGACCGCCGGCGCCTGTCCAAAGCCCGCAGCCGCGTACCACGTCTCGCAGTGGCGCAGCAGCGCGTTGAGGTCCGACGCGGGCCGCCCCCGCGCGCCGATGTAGCCGTCGGGCCGCACCAGATAAAACGCGGGCCGCGTGCGCCCGTACGATTCGGTAAGCGTTGCCGCACCTTCGCCCGCCAGCGGCGTCTCGCCGTTTGAGAGTTCGGCGATCCACCAGACCCGCAGCGCCTGCGGAAACAGCCGCTCGACGGCTTCGGCAAAACGCTTGAGCGTTGCGCCCACTTCCGCGCTGTTTTTTGCCGCTGCGGCCTCGCCGTCACCCTCCACCAGCAGGAACAACGAAAAGCACGCCGGGTCGTGCAGATCGAAGATGCGCCCCTTGCCCGGCGCTTTGCCTAACGGACCGTCCACCACGCGCACGAATGCGTCCGGGGCGCGCTCGCCCGCGCGCGGGCCGCCGTCCAGCACACGCTCGAGCGTGAGCGGGCTGCGGCGATACTGGATCGACAGCTCGCTCACCGCCTGGCGCGCTGCGTCGCGCAGCGGCCCGAGCGCGACGAGCGCCGGCATCACGCGCTCGCGCAGCAGCTTGAGCGGGCCGTGATCGGCCTCCACCAGTTGCGTCATGAAGCTCGTCTGCTGCAGCACGAGCCGCTCGATCGGGTAACGCTCCGCGTGATAGGTGTCGAGCAGGCGCTCGGGCGCGCCGCGCGCGTGCACGCGCGCGATCTTCCAGCCCAGATTGAAGGCTTCCTGAATGCCCGTGTTCAAGCCCTGCGCGCCCGCGGGGCTGTGCACGTGGGCAGCGTCCCCGGCAAAGAAAGTGCGCTCGACGCGCAGCTGCCTCACCATCCGGCTATTCACGCTGAAATACGAAGCCCAGCTCATGTCCGAGACGGACACCGGATGATGCACGCGCTGCAGGATGATGTCGCGGCACTCGGCCAGTGTGGGCACGGGGATCGTGCCTTCGGGCGCAGCGGGCAGCATGGCCTTGTGATCGGCGATCAGGCGGTAACGGCCGTGGCCGAACGGGAAGAGCGCGGCGAGACCGTCGCCCGAGGCGAAGATGTGGAACTCGTCGTCGGACCAGGGCGTGCTCGCGCTCAGGTCGGCGAGCAGGAACGATTGCGCCATCGTCTCGCCGTCGAACTTCATGTCGAGGCGATGGCGCACGGTGCTATGCGCTCCGTCGGCGGCAATCACGTAAGCGCAGCGCACCGACTCGACGCGCCCGTCGGGGCGGCGCACTTCCGCGCTCGCCCCGACCGAGCCCTGGGTGTACTCCAGCAGTTCGCAGCCGCGCTCGATCTCCACGCCGAGCGTCTTGAGATGCCCGCCGAGGATGCGTTCGGTAACCGTCTGTTCAATGAAGAGCAGATAGGGATAGCGCGTGAAGAGCGGATCGAAGTCGAGCCGCGCGCGGCGCTGGCCGTTCGAATAGAGATTCGCAATATGGGCG
Source organism: Paraburkholderia guartelaensis (assembly GCF_004353905.1). Lineage (GTDB taxonomy): Bacteria > Pseudomonadota > Gammaproteobacteria > Burkholderiales > Burkholderiaceae > Paraburkholderia > Paraburkholderia guartelaensis. The sequence continues at coordinate 8,817 of NZ_SMOD01000054.1, forward strand.
CGGTGGCCGAGTTCGAGAAACGGCTCGACGATGCGATGCTGCTCGAACAGTTCGAGCGTGCGCGCCTGAATGCCGATCGCCCGCGAGTGGCGTCCGGGCTGCGGCGCGCGATCGATCAGCCGCACGGGGATATGCGCGCGCGCAAGACTCATCGCGGCGGCGAGCCCGGTGGGTCCCGCGCCCACGATGAGCACGGGCGCGAGAGAAGAAGCCACGGCCATGCAGACCTCCATGCGCTCGACACGATACAAGGGCCTGCTCACATGAATAACAGGCTTGCGAACGCGCCTTGCCGGCTGCAGTGCAAGGAGGGCGGCGCGCCGTTTGGCCGAGCCAAATGCCCCGAAGGAAATCCCCTTGGGGGTCAAGCGACGCGCGACGCTGCAATGCGGCCGGCAAGGCACGTTCCCCAAACCAACTAATTGCATTACAGGGGCTGGCCACCAGAAGGGCCGATCGCTGCGTCATGCTCCTCACGAATACGTTGAGTATTCGCTTCGTCGCAATCCTTGCGCTCGGCCCTTCTGGTGGCCAGCGCAAGCCTGTTATTCATGTGAGCAGGCCCTTAGTGTATCGCCCGCGCCGGGACCGGTCGCGCGGCAGCGCATCAAATGCGCGCTGAATCGGGCGGGAAGTCGCTGCTCGAATGGCCGCGCTTCAGTGCGCGTGCGGATGCCCGTGCGCTGGCGTGTGCCTGTGCACGCCGTCCGGCATGTCCAGTGCGCAGCGATGCTCGCTCGTGCCGAGGTCCACCTGCAACGTCACGTGCCGCATGCCGAAGCGCACCTGGAGCAACTCGACCATATGATCGAGCGCGGCGTCGCCGGGGTGCCCCGCCGGCATCACGAGGTGCGCGCTCAGCGCGCAGCCCGTGGTCGAAAGCGCCCAGACGTGCAGGTCATGCACGTCGACGACCCCCTCCTGCTGCGCGAGGAAGCCGCGCACGCGCACGATGTCGACGTTCTCGGGCACGGCGGCAAGGGCAAGCCGCACCGACTCGCGCAACAGCCCCCAGGTGCCATACACGATCACGAGCACCACGGCGATCGACATGAGCGGATCGATCCAGCTCCAGCCGGTCGCAAGGATCAGCAGACCGCTCACGGCCACGGCGGCGGAAACGCCGGCGTCGGCGGCCATGTGCAGGAAGGCGCCGCGAATGTTCAGGTCGTCCTTTTGCCCGCGCATGAAAAGCCAGGCCGAAAAACCGTTGACTACCATGCCGATGGTCGCGACGACGAATACGTCGAAACCCGCGACCGGCGCCGGATTGAACAGCCGGCCAAGCGCTTGCGCCAGGATCGCGCCGCATGCGAGCAGGAGCAGCGCGGCGTTGGCGAGCGAGGCGAGAATCGACGAGCTGCCGAAGCCGAACGTGAAGCGCGCCGACGGACGGCGTGTTGCGAGCCACGCGGCGCCCCAGGCGAGCAGCAGGCCAAGCACATCGGAGAGATTGTGGCCGGCGTCGGCCAGCAGCGCGGTGGAATGCGCAAGCACGCCGTACACGGCTTGCACGACGACGATGAAGACGTTCAGCGCGACGGCGACGGCGAACGCCCGGCCGTGCCCCGCGGCGGGCACGTGATGATGGTGATGGTGGCCGTGCGCGTGACCATGCCCGTGCTGCGCGTGGTCATCGTGCGCATCGTCATGCGCATGGCCGTGGTCGTGCTGGTGCTCGCCCGCGTGTATCCCGGCGCCTTTGGCGTCATGCGCGTGTTCGTGATCGGCTGCGCTCATGCGCCCTCCTGCCATTGCGTCGAGGGCTCTGCCACGTGCTCCAGCATGCCGGCGATCATTGCGCTGATATGCGCATCCGCAGCCGCATAGAACACCTGCTTGCCCTCGCGCTCGGCACGCACGACGCGCGCGGCGCGCAAAAGCCGCAGATGATGACTCACGAGCGACGGCGACAAACCGAGCGTGTCGGCGATCGCGCCCACGGCGATCCGGCCCTGAACGCAGGCGAGCACGATACGCAGACGCGTTGCGTCGCCGAGCAGACGGAAGAGGTCGGCGAGCGGTACGACGCGCTCGTCATCGGAAACTGGGGTCATGATTACACACTATACATATGAACAAGTGTTCATATGTTAGTTCAGCAACAGATGCAGGTCAACTTTCATTCAACATTCGGCCAACTTCGGGAACGGGTCCGCGAGTGTGGGAAAATGCCGCCTTTGTGTCTCGATCGCTTTGCTTCTTCAGTCATGGAACAGCTTTTTGTCCGCGCGTACGCCGCACATCGCGACGGCCGGCTGGACGACGCCGAGCGCGACTATCGCGCGACGCTCGCCGCCGATCCCGTGCACGTCGATGCGCTGCATCTGCTCGGCGTGCTACGGCATCAGCGAGGCCAGCACGCCGAAGCCGCGGACCTCGTGCGCCGCGCGGTCGCTTTGCGCCCCGACGACGCCGCGCTCCAGCTGAACCTCGGCAACGCGCTCAAGGCGCTCGGCGAGCTGGAAGGCGCGATCGAGCGCTTTCGCAACGCGCTTACGCTCGCGCCCGCCTTTGCCCTCGCACATTACAACCTCGGCAATGCCTATGCGGCGATCGGGCGCCACGAGGACGCAATGTACGCGTTCGGCCAGGCCGTGCGCCTGCAGCCCGGCGACGCCTCCTCGCACAACAACCTCGGCAACGCGCTGCACGCGCTCGGCCGCCATGCCGAAGCCGCCGACTCGTTTCGCCGCGCACTCAAGATCCGCCCGGGCCACGCAGGGGCGCACAACAATCTCGGCATGTCGCTCAACGCGCTTGGCGACAGCGCGGGCGCGCTCGAACAGTTCCAGAAGGCGCTGCGCGTGCAGCCGCGCTTCGTCGCCGCGCATTTCAATCTGGCGAATACGCTCGATGCGACCGGCCATCACGGCGAGGCCGTGGCCGCTTTCGAAACGGCGCTTTCGCTACAGCCGCATTTCGGGCCCGCCCTCTTCGGGCTCGGCAATGCGCTCGCCGCGCTCGGCCGCCACGATGAAGCCATCGGACCCTACGAGCGTGCGATCGGCTTCGATCCGAAATTTGCCCTTGCCTGGCTTGCGCTCGGCGTGGCGCATCACGCGCTCGGCCGCCATGCGGCCGCGCTGCGCGCCTTCGACGAAGCGCTGCGCGTGCGGCCCGATCTGGCCGCCGCGCATTTGAATCGCGCGCTCACGTGGCTCACGCTCGGTGACTTCCGGCGCGGACTACCCGAGTACGAATGGCGCCTCGACCCGGCCGCACGCGACGAGGCGCACGCCAACGCACCGCGCGGCGCGGGCTACGCCCTGCCCCCGCCGGTGAGTGCACCGATTGCGCCGCGCACGCCGCAAAGCGCGCTGCCACGCTGGCACGGCGAGCCTCTGAACGGCCGCACGCTGCTGATCGAGGCCGAACAGGGTTTCGGCGACACGCTTCAATTCGTGCGCTTCGTTCCGCAAGTCGTCGCGACAGCACAGAAAACCGGCGCACGCGTCGTGCTCGAAGTGCAGCGCGCGCTCGTGCCGCTCATCGCGCCCGCGGCGGAAGCCTGGCGCATCACGCTCGTTGAGCAGGGCGCGCCCCGGCCCGCCGCCGACCTGCACTGCCCGCTCCTCTCGCTGCCGCTCGCGCTCGGCACGAGCATCGACACGCTGCCCGCGCGCACGCCCTACCTCAACGCCAGCGCGGCCTACGGGCGCAAGTGGCGCGGGTCGCTCGGCGGCCAGGCGCGGCGCAAGATCGGCCTCGCGTGGTCCGGCCGCATCCAGAAGCACGAGAATCGGGCGATTGCGCTCGCCGCGCTCGAACCGCTCTTCGCGCTCGATGGTATCGACTGGATCGTCCTGCAACCCGAACTCAGCGCCGCGGAACACGCCGCGCTCGACGCGCATCCACGGGCGCGCACGATCCACCGGCTCGGCGGCAAGCTGCAGGATTTCGCCGATACCGCGGCCGTGATCGAACGTCTGGACGGCGTCGTGTCGATCGATACCTCGATCGCCCACCTCGCGGGCGCGCTCGGCGCGAAGCTCTGGGTCATGCTGCCGTTCGCCGCGGACTGGCGCTGGTTTGCGGGCACCGACGAAAGCCCCTGGTACCCGCGCGCGCGGCTCGTGCGTCAGCCGCGCCCGCATGCATGGGCGGAAGTCGTGGAAACGGTCGCGCGCGAGTTGCGCGACGCGTAAGCGGCACAATGAAAAACGGGGCGCCTGAGCGCCCCGTTTTTTTCTTTCGCCGCGCGATCGCGGATCAATCGGTCGATTCGCCGATCAAGCCGCCTTGTACTGATTGCGCGCTTCCGGCGTGCGATAGAGCACGAGCGTCGCGATGAGGCCGCACACGCCCGCGACGCCCATCCACGCGCCCGGCGCAGCCTTGTTGCCGCTCACGTGAATAAGGTACGTCGAGATCGCCGGCGTGAAACCGCCAATCGTCGTCGCGAGGCTGTAGGCCAGTGAGAAGCCGGCGGTGCGCACGTCGGCGGGCATGACTTCGGTGAGCGCCACGACCATCGCGCCGTTGTAGCAGGCATAGAGGAACGACAGCCACAGTTCGACCGTGAGCAGGCGGCCGAACGACGGCTCCGCCACGAGCCACTGCACCGTGGGATACGCGGTGAGGATCGTGAGCACGGTGAAGGTGATCAGCATCGGGCGGCGGCCCACGCGGTCCGAAACCGCGCCGGAAACCGGCAGCCAGAAGAGGTTCGACAAGCCGATGCAGACCGTCACGATCAGCGTGTCGATCTCGTTCAACCTGAGCACTTCCTTGCCGAAGGTCGGCGTGTAGGCGGTGATGAGGTAGAACGACACGGTGGTCATGATGACCATGCCCATACCGGCAATCACGACGCCCCAGTTCTGCACCATCGACGCCATGATTTCGCCCATCGACGGACGATGCTTCTTCTTCGCGAACTCCTCCGTTTCCTGGAGCGAGCGACGAATGATGAAGAGGAACGGCACGATCAGGCAGCCGATCAGGAACGGCACACGCCAGCCCCAATTCGTCATGTGCTCGACGGGCAGCAGGCGATGCAGCAGCACGCCCAGCAGCGCGGCAAACACCACGGCGACCTGCTGGCTGCCCGACTGCCACGAGACGTAGAAGCCCTTGTTGCCCTTGGTCGCGATCTCGGAGAGATAGACCGAGACGCCGCCCAGTTCCACGCCCGCCGAGAAGCCCTGCAGCAGGCGCCCCACCAGCACGAGCGCCGGCGCCAGTATGCCGATGGTCGCGTAACCCGGCACGACGGCAACCGCGAGCGTGCCGAACGCCATCAGGCCGAGCGTGAGCATGAGGCCCTTGCGGCGGCCGTGATGGTCGATGTACGCGCCGAGGATGATGGCGCCGAGCGGACGCACGAGGAAGCCCGCGCCGAACACGGACAGCGTGAGCATCAGCGAAGCGAACGCATTGTCACTCGGGAAGTAGGTCCGGGCGATCGCCGAAGCGTAGTAGCCGTAGACCATGAAATCGTACATTTCCAGGAAGTTGCCGCTGACGACGCGGAAAACTGTCCGGAACTTTGATTCGCTTGGGGATGCGTGGGACGCGGTAGACATGACACTCTCTGAAGAGACTGACCGGGAAGCCTGAGCGGCTCGCGGGACAGTGAGAAACAATCACTCGCGGTAAAGCGAGGGTCGCGCGGGCGCGCGCGCGGGCATTTTATTGTGCGGTACGCGCCGGGACTCAGATATTCGGGCATTTCCTTAAAAGAGGCTAGCAAAAAGCATCAATGGAAGTCATTTCTTCCATTTTTATTACGATTACACTTCGTCACGCTTTCATGCGTGGCAAGCCCGCCGCGAATATCCTCGAATGGGGCAAAATACTTTGCAGCAGGGCTCGGCGCGCGGCCCCCGACGCGCGCCCTGATCCGGACGCCCGCACGTCCTCCATCCGCATGACCGAAATCCCAGCCCTCACGCTGCGCCCGGCCACCGTCGCCGATGCTCCCTTGCTCGCCGCCATGCACGCCGCAAGCTGGCAGGCCACGTATCGCGCGCTGCTGCCCGCCGCGTTTCTCGAACGCGAAGTCGACGCCGAGCGAGCGGCTTACTGGCGCGCGCGCATGGAGGCGCCAGGCGGCGAACGGAGGCTCGTGCTGATCGCCGAGCTTGCATCGGGTGCTGCCGTAGGCTTCGTGTGTGTCGAACGCCAGCCGGGCTCCCCTTGGGGCGTACTGCTCGACAATCTGCATGCGCTGCCGGCGCATCAGGGCACGGGCGTCGGCAAGCGACTCATGCGTGCGGCGCAGGACTGGGCGCGCGCCCAGGGCGAGACGCAACTGTATCTATACGTGCTCGACGGCAACACGCCCGCGATTGCGTTCTACGAGCGCCAGGGCTGGACCTACTCAGGCTCGGAACCCGACCGCATGGGCGGCATCGACATCACGGCACTGCGTTACGTCTACCGGCTCGACGAGCTGCGAAGCACGTAGGACTCCGAGGAAGGAGACCGAAATGAAAAAGCCGCGCGCAGGTTGCGCGCGGCCAGGACGGGATTGCTGCGATGCGTTGTGACCGCCCGCGGTTCGCAATCAGAAGCGCGTTTCGCGTGCGGCTCGCAAGAAGGTGTCGAGCAGCGGCGTGCAGTCGAGCAGTTCGGGGCCGCCCGCGCGATGGAACTCGGGGTGCCACTGCACGCCCACGACGAATGGCGAGCGCCGGTAACGCACCGCCTCGATGAGCCCGTCGCCCGCCGAAACGGCCTCGACGGTCAGGTCTCGTCCGAGGTTTCTCACGGCCTGATGGTGAATCGAGTTGACGATCGCCTCGCGCCGCCCGGGGAACATGGTCGCGAACGTCGAGCCCTGCGGGAACGTGACCGCGTGGCGATGCTGGTCGTAGTGTTCGCTCACGTGCACGCCGGCCGTCGGCACGTCGGAAGCGATGTCCTGGTACAGCGTGCCGCCAAACGCCACGTTGATGAGCTGGCAGCCGCGGCACACGCCCAGCACGGGCTTGCCCGATTCGACGAACTCATGCAGCAGTTCGAGTTCGTACATGTCGCGCACACGGTCGCCCGGCCATTCGGGGCGCGGCGAGACTTCCGCATACGTCTGCGGCGAGACGTCGGCGCCACCCTGGAGCAGCAGGCCGTCGAGATGCTTCGCATAGTCGCGCAAGCGGATATTGCTCGGGTGCAGCATCCCCTGGTGCCCGACCGTCGGGATCATGAACACGATGACGTCTCGAGACATCACCCAGTGTGCGATCGATTCCTCCAGGTATTGCAGCGTCTTGCCGCGCAGCCCTTGTGCACCCGGCTCCGGGTGAAAGATCCGCGCCGAGACGCCAATGCGCAGCGTACGCTGCGTGATGCGCTGACCGGCGCGGTCGAACATTTGCCGTGCTCGCGCCACGACGATGCGGCCGAACACCGCCCAGGCCGAATCGCTCGCGCGCAGATAACGCGGCGGCTCCGGCGGAATGGCGCCGGGCGGCGGCGGGTGATGTGCCGTAAAGTCGGGCGCCTGGCCGAAGCCGGCGGGCGCTGCACCCGGACGTTGCGGCGCAGCAGAAGCTGCCGTGTCGCCAGTGCTCGCCGGTTCGGTATGCGGGGCCGGCGCGGGCGCGGATTTGCCGGCCTCGGCGGTTTCGCTGATCGGAATACTCGGCGTCGTGCCCGCGGGCGCCTGCTTCGGTAGCTCGCCAGCGGTGGAAGCCGCTGCCGCCTCCCCAGCGCCAGGCGTGACGGTCGATGCGCTTTCGGGCACATCGGTCGAAGCGCGTTGCGCGGCTTCCCCAGAGGGCGAACCCGTGGGAGAAGCGGAGGGCGATGAAGAGGGGGAACCGGCGGGAGGAGAGGACGAGGGCGCGGGGGCGCCGGCAGGACCGGCATCGGCAGGACGGTGTGCGCCGTCAGGGACCTCGGGGTGGTCTGATTTGTTATCGCTCATGACGTGGGGTCAGGCGCGCGGCGCGCGAACGAATGAACAGGCTTTGATTATCCGTCGCACGGCACGCCGCCGCCACCCCCGCACACAATTGCTCACATCCCGTCACACCAGGGGGCATCGCACACGCCTCGATCAGGCATCCGGCCGCTCGTCGAAGGTCTCGCGCAACGCAATCTGCATCGACGCGTGGATCTTCACGCACCAGCGCCACAGCAGCATGGTGAGCGCCGCCGCGCAAACCAGCACGCCGACGAGGAAGCCCGTGGGCGGCAGGATCGTCCCCGAGAGCGCCGCCACGAGCAGGAACACGCCGAACATCGAGACCACGGGCACCAGTTCCGCAATCACATGACGGATCGCGCGCGTAAAGCGCCCTGCCTTCTCCGGCTGCACGCTCACTTCGGCGAGCAACAATGCGAGCGACTGCGTCTTGCGCCACACCGCCACGAGAAACGGCATCGCGAGCACGAGCGCGGCGCTCCAGAGGACGACGCGCTGAATGCGCTCGTCGGCGATCCAGTGCGCGAGCAACGGTGACGCGTAGCGCGCGCCATACGAAACGCCGATGAAGATCGCCGAGACGAGCGCGAGATTCACGGCAATCTGCACGACGATGCGCTTCGTGAGCGAAAAGATCGTGGGTCCGTCCGAGCGCGGCACGAGGCAGCGCAGCCATTGGCTGTACATGCCGAACACGTTCGAGACGGCGGGTGGCATGGCGCGCGCGAGGCGCTGCGAGAGCGGATCGGCGATGCGGATGAGATAAGGCGTGGTGAGCGTCGTGATGGCCGAGACGGTCACGGCGATCGGATAGAGAAACGCGCTCGTCACCTTCAGCGTGAGACCGAGCGAGGCGATGATGAACGAGAACTCGCCGATCTGCGAGACGGTCATGCCCACGCGCATGGCGGTGCGCCCGTCGCGGCCCGCGAGAAAGGTGCCGAGGCCGCACGACACGAGCTTGCCGAGCACCACGGCAATCGAGATCACGGCGATCGGCCAGGCGTAATCGACCAGCACGAGCGGGTTGAGCATGAGCCCGATCGTCACGAAGAAGATGGCGGAGAACGCGTCGCGCAGCGGCGCGACGAGATGCTCGATGCGATGCAGATGGCGCGACTCGGCCATGACCGCGCCGATCAGGAACGCACCGAGCGCGATCGAATAATCGAGCTTCACGACGAGCAGGCAAAAGCCGAAGCAAAAGCCGAGCACCGAGACGAGCAGCATCTCGTCGTTGCCCACGCGCGCGATATAGCCGAGCACGCGCGGCACGATCAGGATGCCCGCGAGCAGCGAGACCAGCATGAAAAGCAGCAGCTTGCCGAGCGTGATGAGCGCGATGCCCGGCGAGAGTTCGCCCGTCTGCGCAATGCCGCCCAGCAGCACGAGCATGGCGATGCCGAGAATATCCTCGACGATCAGGATGCCGAACACGAGTTGCGCGAACGGCTCGCGCTTCACGCCGAGATCGGAGAGCGCCTTGACGATGATCGTGGTCGAGGAGATGGCGAGAATCGCGCCGAGAAACAGCGAATCCATCGTGGCCCAGCCGAACGCGCGACCGATCTCGTAGCCGATCCACAGCATCAGCACGATTTCCGAGAGCGCCGCGACGATGGCGGTTGCGCCCACCTGGAAGAGCTTGCGCAGGCTGAATTCGAGGCCGAGCGAGAACATCAGGAACACCACTCCGAGCTCGCCGAGCGTCTGGATGGTCTGCTCGTCGTGAATGAGCTGGAACGGCGGCGTGTACGGCCCGATGATCACGCCCGCCGCGATATAGCCGAGCACGACCGGCTGCTTCAGGCGATGAAACAGCACGGTGACGACGCCTGCGAGCGCCATCACGACTGCCAGATCCTGAATGAAGCCGATTCCGTGGTGCATAAAGGTCTTTCCTTACAAATAGCTATCGAGTCTGAGCATGTTACCCGATGCACGGCGTGAGCCAAATCGCACGCAAGGAAAAAAGCCGACCTACAATGATGCGACCCTTGCAGGCGCCGCCCGCTCTCGGCGCCCGTCGCCGGCGGCCTGGCCGCCTGCTCCGCTGAACTTCGCGCAGCGCGCCGCCGCGCATTGACCGAGTCTTCCGCCGCCATGACCACCGCTTTTACCCCGTTCCCTCCCCTCGCCCAGCTCGCGGCCGATCTCGCCGCGGGCCGCACGACGAGCCGCGCGCTCGCCGAGGCCGCGCTCGAACGCATCGCCGACCCGGCCGGCCAGGGCGCAACCGTCTTCACGCACGTCGATGCCGAGCGCGTGCGCGCCGCCGCCGACGCGCACGACCGCCTGCGCGCGTCCGGCACCGTGCTTTCGCCGCTCGCGGGCATCCCCGTCTCGGTGAAGGATCTGTTCGACGTGGCGGGCGAAGTCACGCGCGCGGGCTCCACGGCGCTCGCGAATGCGGCGCCCGCCAAAGAGGACGCCACGGCCGTCGCGCGGTTGCGCCATGCGGGAGCGGTGCTGGTCGGCCGCACCAACATGAGCGAATTCGCGTTCTCGGGGCTCGGCTTGAATCCGCACTACGGCACGCCGCTTTCGCCGTGGCGCCGCGGCGTGGCAGGCGATGCGCGCGTAGCGGGCGGCTCCTCCTCGGGCGCGGCGGCTTCGGTCGCGGACGGCATGGCCGCCGTCGCGCTCGGCACCGACACCGGCGGCTCCATCCGCATTCCCGCCGCGTTCTGCGGCCTCACGGGATTCAAGCCCACCGCCGGGCGCATTCCAAAAACGGGCGGCGTGCCGCTCTCCCCCACGCTCGACTCGTTTGGCCCGATCGGCAACACGGTGGCGTGCTGCGCACTCGTGGACCGCGTGCTCGCCGGGCTCGCGCCGCGCGTGCCGGCCGCGCGCCACCTCGAAGGCGTGCGCCTCGGCGTGCTCACCAACTACGTGACCGACGGCGTGGACCCCGAAGTCGCGGAAACGATCGATACGGCGCTCAAGCATCTGGATGCGGCCGGCGCGATCGTGAGCGAAGTCCGCTTTGCCGCCTTCGAGCGCTTCGCTGAGATCAACCGTATCGGCTTCTCGCCGATGGAAGCGTATGCGTGGCATCGCGAGCTGATTGCGAAGCATCGGGACCAGTACGACCCCCGCGTGCTCGTGCGGATCCTGAAGGGTGAGCACGCTACGGCCGCCGACTATCTCGATCTGATCGCCGCGCGCGCAGCGGTCATGGACGAGGCTGAGGCTACGCTCTGGTCGCGCTTCGACGCCGTGGTCGCGCCGACCGTCCCGATCGCGCCGCCTCCCGTCGACCCGCTTGCCGCCGACGACGATGTCTTCGCGCGCACCAACGCGCTCGTGCTGCGCAATCCGAGCGCGTTCAACTTCCTCGACGCGTGTGCGCTCTCGCTGCCTTGCCACCACTACGGCGCAGCGCCGGTCGGGTTGATGCTCGCCGCCGCGCCCGGGAACGACGATGCGCTGCTCGCCATTGGCCGCGGCGTCGAGGCGGTGCTTGCGCCGCTGCGCTGACCTGAGCCGGAATCGCTCAAACAACCCCTGCGCGCGAGCGAGGACACGTCCGCGCCGCGCGCACCCTTCGCGCTAGAATCCCGTCACGCCGTCGCAGCCGCCTCTACGCTGCGCCAGATAACCCGAACGAACGAGCCTCATGAACGACGATAACGCGCTGTTGCGCCGCGAGCGCGGCCTGCTGGTCCTCCTTGGCCTGATCTGCCTCGCGCTTCTTGGCGGCGCCCTGTACTTCCAGTATGTCGAGCATCAGGACCCGTGCCCGCTGTGTATCCTGGGGCGCTATTTCCTGATCCTGATTGCGGTTTTCGCCTTTCTCGGCGCGCGTATGACGAGCTGGCGCGGCGTGCGCGTGCTCGAAGCGCTCGTGGTGCTTTCGGCGGCAGGCGGCGCGGTCGCGTCCGCGAAGCTCGTCTGGGTGCAGGCGTTCCCCAACTACAGCTGCGGTTTCGACACGCTGCAGCCCATCGTCGATGGCCTGCCGTTTGCACACTGGCTGCCCGGCGTGTTCAAGGTGCAAGGCCTGTGCGAAACCACCTATCCGCCGACGCTTGGCCTGACCATGCCGGTGTGGTCGCTGCTCGCCTTCGTCATCGTGTTCCTGGCCGTGATCCTGAGTCTGTGGCGCAACCGGCGCCGCCAGGTGTCGTGGCCCGGCATCCGCCGCTGACCGGCTAAAGGGCGCCACGAGCCTTTTCAGGCTCCATCACCTATTCCACCGCTTCCGCCGCCCGGCCATCGGGCGGCCTCCCCCGCCAGCGCGATTCGAGCGTGAGCCTTGCACGGCAGCATCGAATTGCGCACGACTTGCGCACCCTCCCGGCAATCGAGGCGCGATCGCCGCACGCGACGGCTTTCCATCGCCGTGCGCGCTGTGACGGCGTCATGACCCAAATCACATAACCCCCATCTTGCGGGGGAAATACTTTCCTGCGGCGAGCGGTGCTATCTTCGGAACTGGATGGCGATCTACGTGCGCGAGGCCGGTGTTGGCGCGCCCCTCTCGTAACGCGCGCCTGATCCGCAATGTCCCCGGGTTCACCATGACAACGCAAACCATCCGCTTCCTCCACCGAGGCGCCGTGCACGAAGTGCGCGACCTGCCTCCCACCCGCACGGTGCTTCAGCATCTGCGCGAGGATCTGCACGCCTGCGGCACCAAGGAAGGCTGTGCGGAAGGCGACTGCGGCGCGTGCACGGTCGTCGTGGGCGAACTCGACAGCGAAGGCCATCTCGCGCTCAAGGCCGTCAACGCCTGCATCCAGTTCCTGCCGACCCTCGACGGCCGCGCGCTCTATACCGTCGAAGACCTGCGTCAGCCAGACGGCGCACTGCACCCGGTCCAACAGGCAATGGTCGATTGCCACGGCTCGCAGTGCGGCTTCTGCACGCCGGGCTTCGTCATGTCCTTGTGGGCGCTCTACGAGAACCAGCCTGCCGGTGCGGGCCTGCCGACCCGCGAGGAGATCAACGAGGCGCTCTCGGGCAACCTGTGCCGCTGCACTGGCTACCGGCCCATCATCGAAGCGGCGCTGCGCATGTTCGACGAAACCTGCCATGCGCGCGTGGCGCTCGATCGCGCTCGCGTCGAGGCGCAACTGCGCGCGCTGCAGCGCACCGGCACCTTCGAATATCGCGGCCCCGACGTGCGAGGCGCCGCGCACGGCGAAAGCACGTTCTACGCACCGCGCACGCTCGCAGACTTCGCGACGCTGCGTGCCGCGCATCCCGACGCGCGCGTGCTCGCGGGCAGCACCGATATCGGCCTGTGGGTCACGAAGCAGTTCCGTGAACTTGGCAACCTCATCTACACCGGCAACGTCGCGGAACTGACGACCGTTTCGCGCGACGCCCAGACGCTCACGATCGGCGCGGCCGTCTCGCTCGAAGATGCCTACGCCGCACTCGCCATCGATTACCCCGAACTCGCGGAACTGTGGGCGCGCTTCGCCTCGCTGCCCATTCGCAACGCGGGCACGCTTGGCGGCAACGTCGCGAACGGCTCGCCGATTGGCGACTCGATGCCCGCGCTGCTCGCGCTCGACGCCACGCTCGTGCTGCGCCGTGCGGGGCGCGTGCGCACGCTGCCGCTTGCGGCCTTCTACACGGGCTACCAGAAGAACGCGCTCGAAGCGGGCGAATTCGTCGAAGCGGTCCGCGTGCCCCGCCCCGCGCCGACGCTGCGCTTTCGCACCTACAAGGTCTCGAAGCGCTACGACCAGGATATCTCGGCGGTGTGCGCGGCGTTTGCACTTGACGTGCGCGAGGATGGCACACTCGCGAGCGCGCGTATCGCCTACGGCGGCATGGCCGCGATTCCGCAACGCGCCGCGCTTGCGGAAGCCGCGCTCATCGGCTCGCAATGGAACGAAACCAGCGCGCAGCACGCGATGGATGCGCTCGCCACCGACTATCAGCCGCTCACGGACATGCGCGCGAGCGGCGCCTATCGCATGAAGGTCGCGCGCAATCTGCTGTGGCGCTGCTGGCTCGAAACGCGCGACGACGCCCCGCTCGCGCTGTGCGACGTCAACGCGTTCGCTTTCGCCGAAGGCGACGACGAAGGCCAGGGCTTCGCAGCCGCGGGAGTCACGCCATGAACGATCAGGCCGAAGCGCTCGTCATGCGCCAGCAATCAGGCACCGGGCACGCCCACGAGCGCGCGCTCGGCGCGCCGCTGCCCCACGAATCCGCCGATGCGCACGTGAGTGGCGAAGCGCGCTACACCGACGACATCCCCGAACTGCACGGCACCGTGCACGCGGCGCTCGGCCTTGCACGCCATGCGCACGCGCGCATCGTCGCGCTGGATCTCGATCGCGTGCGCTCGTCGCCGGGCGTGCTTGCGGTGCTGACAGCCGCCGACATCCCCGGCGAGAACGACTGCGGCCCGGTCGTGCACGACGATCCGGTGCTCGCGAGCGACGTCGTGCAATATCTCGGGCAGCCCGTGTTCGCGGTGATCGCCACGAGCCACGAACTCGCGCGCCGCGCCGCGGCCCTTGCTGCCAGCGAAGACGTCGTGCGCTACGCGCCGCTCGAACCCGTTCTCAGCATCGAAGAGGCGCGCACGCGCCAGCACTACGTGCTGCCGCCGCTGCGTCTCGTGCGCGGCGCGCCCGATGCTGCGCTCGCCGCTGCGCCGCATCGCCTCGCGGGCACGTTTGCCGTGGGCGGCCAGGAGCAGTTCTATCTCGAAGGCCAGGTGGCCTACGCGCTCCCGCAAGAGCAGACAGGCATGCTCGTCTACAGCTCGACGCAGCATCCGAGCGAAATGCAGCAGGTCGTCGCGCACCTGCTCGGTTGGCCCGCGCATCGCGTGAGTTGCGAATGCCGGCGCATGGGCGGCGGCTTCGGCGGCAAGGAATCGCAGTCGGCGCTGTTCGCGTGCGTCGCCGCTCTCGCGGCGCACAGGCTGCAACGCCCCGTGAAGCTGCGCGCGGATCGCGACGACGACTTCATGATCACCGGCAAGCGCCACGATGCGCTCTACACGTACGAAGCGGGCTACGACGACGCAGGACGGCTGCTCGGCGCGCGCGTCGAGATCGCGCTGCGCGCGGGCTATTCCGCCGATCTTTCGGGCGCGGTCGCCACGCGCGCCGTATGTCACTTCGACAACGCCTACTTTCTTTCGGATGTCGAAATCGTCGCGCTCTGCTGCAAGACGAACACGCAGTCGAACACCGCGTTTCGCGGCTTCGGCGGCCCGCAAGGCGCGCTCGTGATGGAGGTGATGCTCGACGAGATCGCAAGGCTGCTGGGCCGCGATCCGCTCGATGTGCGGCGCGCGAACTACTACGGCATCGGCGAGCGTGATGTCACGCCGTACGGCCAGCGCGTCGAGGACAACGTGCTCGCGCCGCTCACCGACGAACTGCTCGCGTCGAGCCGCTATCATGAGCGCCGCGCGGCCATCGCCGCGTACAACCGCACGAGCCCCGTGCTCAAGCGCGGCCTGGCGCTCACGCCAGTCAAGTTCGGCATCTCGTTCAACGTGCCGCATCTGAACCAGGCGGGCGCGCTCGTGCATGTGTACCGCGACGGCTCGGTGCTCGTGAACCACGGCGGCACCGAAATGGGCCAGGGGCTCAATACGAAGGTCGCGCAGGTCGTGGCGGGCGTGCTCGGATTGCCGCTCGCACGCGTGCGCGTGAGCGCCGCCGATACCTCGAAGGTCGCCAATACGTCGGCCACGGCGGCCTCCACGGGCAGCGACCTCAACGGCAAGGCCGCCGAAGACGCCGCGCTCACGATCCGCGCGCGCCTCGCGGCCTTCGCTGCCGCACAATACGGCGGCGCGGCCGAAGACGTCGCGTTCGAAGATGGCCAGGTGCGCGCGAATGGCAAGGCGCTTGCATTTGGCGAATTCGTCGAACTCGCGTACATGAAGCGTGTGCAACTGTGGTCCGATGGCTTCTACGCCACGCCCAAAGTGCATTGGGACGCACGCACGCTCACCGGCCATCCGTTCTACTACTTCGCCTATGGCGCAGCGGTGTCCGAAGTGGTCGTCGATACGCTCACGGGCGAATGGAAGCTCGTGAGCGCCGATGTGCTGCACGACGCGGGCCAGTCGATCAATCCGGCCATCGATCTCGGCCAGGTGGAAGGCGGCTTCATCCAGGGCATGGGCTGGCTCACCACTGAGGAGCTTTGGTGGAACCGCGACGGGCGCCTCATGACGCATGCGCCGTCCACCTACAAGATTCCGGCGGTGAGCGACACGCCAGAGGCGTTCAACGTGAAGCTCTATCGCAGCGGCGGCAACGACAACGTCGAGCCGACAGTGTTCCGCTCGAAGGCCGTGGGCGAACCGCCCCTGCTGTTGCCGTTCTCTGTATTTCTCGCGATTCGCGACGCCGTGGGCGCGGGAGTGCCCGAGGCGCGCGAGGCAGCGCCGCTGCGCGCGCCCGCAACGCCCGAAGCGATTCTCGATGCGCTGGACGCGCTGCGGGAAAACCATCGCAAAATAGACTGACCGCGCGAACCTGGCGGCGCCTCGCACACTCCAACCGCGAAGCGCAGCCCGCGCGAGGCCACGAAGATTAACCGGCGGCACAGGCAATAACGTGCCGCCCCGTAGGGAGAAGCGCCAGATGCAAGCCTGGCTTTCCGATCTGCAGCAACTGCTCGCGCACGGCGACGCCGCCGTGCTGGTCACCGTTGCGCGCGTCGAGGGATCGGCGCCGCGCGAGGCAGGCACGAAGATGATCGTCACGCGCGAAGCGGCCCGCCACACCATTGGCGGCGGCCACCTCGAATGGAAGGCCATCGAAATCGCACGCCAGGTGCTGCGCGACGGCATGCGCACGCCGCACGCGCGGCGCCTCGAGCGCCTCGCGCTCGGGCCGAGCCTCGGCCAGTGCTGCGGCGGCGCCGTGGTGCTCGCGTTCGAGCGCCTCGACGTAGCCGACCTCGGCTGGCTCGCCACGCTCGCGCGCCGCCTCGCGGCAGGCGCGTCGACCGTGCGTAGCGTATCATTTCGCTCCTCGCGGAACGGGAGCCCCGAAGGCGAAGGCACCGCGGCCGATCCGGCCATGCTTTCCGAGCCGGAACCGGGCGTGGAAGCGCCCGACTGCCTGCTTTGGGAAACCGGCGGCGCGCTGCTCCTCACCGAAACCATCGCGCCGAACGATTTTCCCGTCGTGCTGTTCGGCGCGGGCCACGTGGGCGCGGCGCTCGTGCGCGTGCTCGGCACGCTGCCCTGCCGCGTGCTGTGGGTCGATGAGCGCGACGCGGCGTTTCCGACGCCTGAGGCGTTCGCGCTGCTGAACGCGCCCAATGTGGCGATCGACGCCAACGACGCGCCCGACGAAGCCGTCGACACGGCCCCGCCCGGCACGAGCTTCATCGTGATGACACACGATCATTCGCGCGACCTCGATCTCGCCGAGCGCATCCTGCGCCGCGGCGACTTCGTGTTCTTCGGCATGATCGGCTCGCACACGAAGCGTAAGCAGTTCGAGCACCGGCTCGCCGCGCGCGGCATCGATCCCCTGCAGATCGCGCGCATGAACTGCCCGCTCGGCGTGGACGGTATCGTCGACAAGTCGCCCGAAGTCATCGCCGTGTCGGCCGCCGCGCAACTGCTGCAGGCGATCGAAGCGGCGAAGCTGACGAGCGCAGCGCATGCCGGCGCCACCCATTCCGCGTGATGTCAAACACTGAAGAACCCATAAGCGAATCGAACCGAACATGACGATCACGACCACCGCCAACACCGCCGCCAACGCAAAGGCGCTCGTCGAAAAGGCCGCCAATGCGCCGAAGGCCGAGTTGCACATCCATATCGAAGGCTCGCTCGAACCCGAGCTGATCTTCGCGCTCGCGCAGCGCAACAACGTGAAGCTCGCCTACGACTCGATCGACGCGCTGCGCGCCGCCTACGCGTTCACCGACCTGCAGTCGTTCCTCGACATCTACTACGCGGGCGCGAGCGTGCTGCTCTCGGAGCAGGACTTCTACGACATGACGATGGCGTACTGCGAGCGCGCGCTCGCCGACAACGTCGTGCACACCGAAATTTTCTTCGATCCGCAGACGCACACCGAACGCGGCGTGCCGATCGAAACCGTCGTTGCGGGCATCGACCGTGCGCTTGCCGACGCCGAAAAGCGCGGCCTCACGAGCAAGCTGATCCTGTGCTTCCTGCGCCATCTGAGCGAAGCCGATGCGCTCGCCACCTTTGAAGCCGCGCGCCCGCTGTTCGAGCGCCATGCGCGCCTGATCGGCGTGGGCCTCGACTCGTCCGAGCGTGGTCATCCGCCTTCGAAATTCGAGCGCGTGTTCGAGAAAGCGCGGGCGACGGGGCTGAAGCTCGTCGCGCACGCGGGTGAGGAAGGCCCGCCCTCCTACATCTACGAAGCGCTCGATCTGCTCAAGGTCGACCGCGTCGATCACGGCGTGCGCAGCATCGAAGACGCGGCGCTCGTCACGCGTCTGGCCGACACGCGCGTGGCGCTTACGGTGTGCCCGCTTTCGAACACCAAGCTGTGCGTGTTCGACGACATGACGCAGCACACGCTCAAGGCCCTGCTCGACAAGGGCGTTGCGGTAACCGTCAATTCCGACGATCCGGCCTACTTCGGCGGCTACGTCAACGAGAACTACCGCGCCATCATCGAAGCGCTCAAGCTCGACGACGACGAGGTGTACACGATCCTGCGCAACGGCTTCGAGGCGTCGTTCGTCACGCCCGAAGAGCGCGCCGCGCTGATCGCAAAGCTCGACGCGAACTGGAGTCGCGCAACGGCTTAAAGCGTGGACTCAAGCGCAGACTAAAACGCGGACTCGTCCGCACAGCAAGCCCCAGCCCGGGCTGTCACACGAATCCGGTCCAGCGCGCAAGCGCCGGACCGTGGGCCCTCTCGCGCCGCAATTTCAGGAGCGGCATGCGTGATGCGGGGCATGCATTGGACGAATACCTGAATTTATCGGAGACGAAGTTCCCATGACTCAATCGGCTTACCGCGCAAAACTGTTGACGTTCACCGGCGACCCTGCGCAATCGTCCGACGCCGCTGTCTTTGACGAAGACGGCGTCGTGATCGTCGAAGACGGCCACGTGGTCGCCTCGGGCGCGTGGTCCGCGCTCAAGGCGCGCGTCGATGAAAACGCGACGGTCCACAATCTGCGCGACAAGCTGATCGTGCCGGGCTTCATCGACACGCACATCCACTATCCGCAGACGGACATGATCGCCTCGCCCGCGCCGGGTCTGCTGCCGTGGCTGAACACGTACACGTTCCCGACCGAGCGCGGCTTCGAAAACGAAGCGGTGGCGCAGGACACGGCGCGCTTTTTCGTCGACGAGCTGCTCGCCTGCGGCACGACCACGGCGCTCGTGTACTGCACCGTGCACAAGCAGTCCGCCGACGCGCTCTTTACCGCGAGCGAAGCGAAGAACCTGCGCATGGTCGCGGGCAAGGTGCTGATGGACCGCCATTGCCCCGAGTTCCTGCGCGACACGCCGCAAACGGGCTACGACGACAGCGCCGAGCTGATCGAGCGCTGGCACAACCGCGGGCGCCAGATGTACGCGCTCACGCCGCGCTTCGCGCCCACTTCGACCGAAGCGCAGCTCGAAGCGTGCGGCGCGCTCGCGAAGGCGCATGGCGACATCTTCATCCAGAGCCACGTGGCCGAGAACCCGGACGAGGTGAAGTGGGTCAAGGAGCTGTTCCCGGGCCATCGCAGCTACCTCGACGTGTACGATCACTACGGACTCCTGCGCAAGCGGGCCGTGTACGGCCACTGCATCTGGCTCGACGACGAAGACCGCCGCCGCATGGCGCATACGGGCACGGTCGCGGCGCACTGTCCGACCTCGAATCTGTTCCTCGGCAGCGGCCTGTTCGACTTCGACAAGGCCGGCGAATCGTCGATGCCCGTGACGCTCGCCACCGACGTGGGCGGCGGCACCTCGTTCTCCATGCTGCAAACGATGAACGAGGCGCACAAGGTCGCGCGCATGGGCGGCCACCACCTGACGGCCACGCGCATGTTCTGGCTCGCGACGGCGGGCGCGGCGCAGGCGCTCGATCTCGCCGACAAGATCGGCACGCTCGCGCCCGGCAGCGAAGCGGACTTCGTCGTGCTCGATGCGCAGGCCACGCCGCTGCTCGCACGACGCACGGCGCGCGCCGAGACGCTTGAGGAGTTGCTGTTTGCGCTCGCCCTGCTCGGCGACGACCGCGCCGTGTTCGAGACCTACGCGGCAGGCAAACGCGTGCACAGCCGCGACGGCGCGCGCCGCTGAAAGCCCCGCCCAGCGCGGGTTGCGGAAAAAAGCGCCATACTGTGATCCGCGCTTCATTGGGGAGTAGCCGCCTCGCATCGCGCCGCAGCACCGGTCTTCGGATCCCGGGCTTGCCGCGCGCGAATTCGCGGGGGCGTCCGTCAACAGACCTGGCCTCTACGGCCATGGCGGACGCAGCCTTTGTCCCGGGCCCGGCGAGACCGATGACCCATGACCGCCGCCACAGGGCCCGGCGGTTCGTGGGTCGTCGCTCGCACGCATCACGGCCCGAGGATCCATCACAACGTGAACCAGGCCTTTCTGGTTTCGGCCGGCGCGGTCGCGCTCGCCGAAATCGGCGACAAGACGCAGCTGCTCTCTCTCGTGCTCGCGGCGCGCTACCGCAAACCGCTGCCGATCATCCTCGGCGTGCTCGTCGCCACGCTCGTCAATCACTCGGGCGCGGGCGCGCTCGGCACGTGGCTCGGCGCGTTCGTCACGCCAGGCGTCATGCGCTGGGCGCTCGCCGCCTCGTTCGTCGCCATGGGACTCTGGATCCTCGTACCGGACGAGCTCGAAGAAGGCGAGGCGAACGTGAACCGCTCGCAGCTCGGCGTGTTCGGCGCCACGGTGGTGACTTTCTTTCTCGCGGAAATGGGCGACAAAACGCAGATCGCGACCGTGGCGCTCGCCGCGCGCTTTCAGGACTTCTTTGGCGTCGTGGCGGGCACGACGCTCGGCATGATGATCGCCAATGTGCCCGCGATCCTGCTCGGCGACCGCTTCGCCCACAAGCTGCCGACGAAACTCGTGCATGCCGTTGCGGCGGTGCTGTTCGTCGTACTCGGCGTGCTCGCGATTCTGGGCGTGGGGTTCTGACGTGCTGCCGCAAACGACATAAAAAAACGCGCCGGACATAAGTCCCGGCGCGTCGTTTAGTCGGCAAGCGCGACGATACGTGCCTATTTCGCCGGCGCGTTCCCCGTCGCGGCCGCCCCCCCCTGCCCCGCAGCCGCCGGGGCCGCAGCTGTTTCATTCGGCGCACCGCCGTTCTTGCCGACCGGGATCTTGACCTCCGTGACGGTGCCGTTGGCCAGCGGGAAATTCCCGAGCGCGCTCTGCACGAGAAATGGCATCACGCGCACGAGCGAGGGATCGTCGCCCGAGGTGCGCGCCTGCACGTTATAGACCTCCTTGCCGCTCGCCTTTTCCGTGATGCGAATGCCGAGCGCATGCGAATACACCGGATAGCTCTGGTTCACGTAGGCAGGCTGATACGGTCCCCACGCGCCCCACGGGTTCCACGGTCCCCAGTACGGGCCCGGCCAGGGGTTGTAGAAGACGGGCTGCGCGACCGTCACCGTGTCGGTGCGGCTGCCGTAGGCGAGTCCCACCAGATAGCGTGCTTGCGGCTCGGGCACGAGGCGGAACGCGTGCATGGCGAGCCCGTTGGCCACGAACTGCTCGTAGGTGCTCTGCTCGATGCTCTGGTTCTGCTCAGGGCTGCGTTTGAACGCGAAGGTGCGCGTGGCGTCGCTGCCGCCGTCCCATGCGGAGAAGGCGGTCACCTGGCTCGTGACGTACGTCGTGCAGCCGGAGAGCGTGAGAGCGAGCGCCGCCAGCATCAGGAGGGCGCGGCGGGTCCATCTGTCGTGCATCATGGTCTTCTCGTAGCAGTGTTGCGTCAGTTGGAAAAGTGCAGTCGTGGGGGCCGCTCTCTCCGATACGATCGTTGCGCCGCGCTTATTCCGTGTCCGTTCCGTGCGCATTCCACGCCGGTCGTGTCTTGTTTTGCGCTCAGCCTGCCGCGCGGCAGGGCCTGATCATACTGACTCGCGGCCCGGCGCGAAAGTTCGAAGGCCGTGCCCCGACGGACAAAGCGGCCCGAGCCTTTGTACAATGGGGCGATCCGCCGCGCTCCCGCGACGGCAGGCAGCGCCCGCGAGCGCACACGCCGCCGCGGCCGGCCCATTCGATCAACACCGAGCGATCCACCCCGATCCGACACGCCCCCATCCAGACCATGTCCGATACCGCCACGCCCACCGTGATCCGCCGCGAAGACTACGCGCCGCCCGCGTTTCTGATCGAAACCGTCGACCTCGAATTCGACCTCGTGCCCGAGCGCACGATCGTCAAGAGCACGTTGCGCGTACGTCGTAATCCCGACGCGCAACCCACCGCGCATCTCGAACTCATGGGCGAGCAGCTCGAATTCATCGGCGCGGCGATCGACGGCAAGCCTTACGCGAATGTGCAGGCGCACGAACACGGGCTCACGATCGAGAACGTGCCCGAAGCCTTTGAGCTCACGCTCACCGGCGCGTGTGCGCCCGCCGCCAACACCACGCTCTCGGGCCTGTACGTGTCGAGCGGCAACTTCTTCACGCAGTGCGAGGCCGAAGGCTTTCGCCGCATCACCTGGTTCCTCGACCGGCCCGACGTGATGGCGACCTACACGGTGACGCTGCGCGCAGACAAGACCGCCTACCCGGTGCTGCTCTCGAACGGCAACCTGATCGCCGAAGGCGAGCTGCCCGACGGCCGCCACTATGCGAAATGGGAAGACCCGTTCCGCAAGCCGAGCTATCTGTTCGCGCTCGTGGCGGGCAAACTCGTGGCGCTCGAAGAACGCATCCAGAGCGGTTCGGGCAAGGAAAAGCTGCTGCAGGTCTGGGTCGAGCCGCACGACCTCGACAAGACGCGCCACGCCATGGACTCGCTCATCCACTCGATCCACTGGGACGAGCAGCGCTTTGGCCTCGAACTCGATCTCGACCGCTTCATGATCGTCGCCGTGAGCGACTTCAACATGGGCGCGATGGAGAACAAGGGGCTCAACATCTTCAATACGAAGTACGTGCTCGCGAATCCGGAAACGGCCACCGATGTCGACTTCGCCAACATCGAGGCCGTGGTCGGTCACGAGTACTTCCACAACTGGACCGGCAACCGCGTGACCTGCCGCGACTGGTTCCAGCTGAGCCTGAAGGAAGGCCTCACGGTGTTCCGCGACCAGGAGTTCTCGGCGGCGATGTCGGGCGGCGACGAGAACGAAGCGGCGCGCGCGACGAAACGCATCGAAGACGTGCGCGTGCTGCGCCAGATGCAGTTCGCCGAAGACGCAGGCCCGATGGCGCATCCGGTGCGCCCCGAGAGCTACGTCGAGATCAACAACTTCTACACGATGACCGTCTACGAAAAAGGCGCGGAAGTCGTGCGGATGTATCAAACGCTGCTCGGACGCGACGGCTTCCGCAAAGGCATGGACCTGTACTTCCAGCGCCACGACGGCCAGGCCGTGACCTGCGACGATTTCCGCCACGCCATGGCCGACGCCAATGGCCGCGACCTCGCGCAGTTCGAGCGCTGGTACAGCCAGGCGGGCACGCCGCGCGTGAGCGTGAGCACGAGCTATGACGAAGGCACGCGCTGCTACAGCGTGACGCTCACGCAGGGCTACGCCAACGGCTCGCCCGCCGCGCGCGAAACGCAAAAGGGCCCGCTGCACATTCCGTTTGCGATCGGCCTGATCGGCCCGGACGGTGCGGACCTGCCGCTGCGCCTCGAAGGCGAAGCCGCCGCGCACGGCACGACGCGCGTGCTGGAGCTGACCGACACGCAGCAGACGTTCACGTTCGCCGATGTGATGGCCAAGCCCCTGCCCTCGCTGCTGCGCAACTTCTCGGCGCCGGTCATCGTCGACTACGACTACGGCAACGACGAACTCGCCTTCCTGCTCGCGCACGACAGCGATGCGTTCAACCGCTGGGAAGCGGGCCAGCGCCTCGCGACGCGCGAACTGCTCGCGCTTGCCGGGCGCGCCGCCGCGGGCCAGCCGCTCGAAATCAACGACGCGCTCATCGATGCCTTCCGCCGCGTGCTGACCGACGAATCGCTCTCGCCGTCGTTCCGCGAGCTTGCGCTCATGCTGCCTTCGGAGACGTACCTCGCCGAGCAGATGACCGAATCCGATCCGGCCGCCGTGCATGCCGCGCGCCAGTTCGTGCGCAAGCAACTGGCAACGGCGCTGCAAGGAGAATGGCTCGCGGCCTATGAGCGCAATGTCACGCCGGGCGCGTATGAACCGACGCCCGAGGCGGCGGGACACCGTGGGCTGAAGAACCTCGCGCTCTCGTATCTCTCGGAACTCGACGATTCCTCGCAAGCGGTACGGCTCGCCACCGCGCAATACGACGCCGCGAACAACATGACCGACCGCTCGGCGGCGCTTTCCGCGCTGTTGAACGTGCAAGCGGCCACGGGCGGCGACGTCGCGCGCCGCGCGCTCGAAGACTTCTACGTGCGCTTCGACAAGGAACCGCTCGTGATCGACAAGTGGTTCGCGCTGCAAGCGACGCAACGTGGCACGGCGCAACGCCCGACCATCGAGACGGTGCGCGCGCTCATGGGCCACCCGGCGTTCAACATCAAGAATCCGAACCGCGCACGCTCGCTGATCTTCAGCTTCTGCGCCGCGAATCCCGCGCAGTTCCACGCCGCCGACGGCTCGGGCTACGCGTTCTGGGCCGACCAGGTGATCGCGCTCGACGCGCTCAATCCGCAGGTCGCGGCGCGCCTCGCCCGCAATCTCGAACTGTGGCGCCGCTTCACGCCCACGCTGCGTGATGCGATGCGCGCGGCGCTGGAGCGCGTCGCTGCTGAAGCCAAATCGCGCGACGTGCGCGAGATCGTCGAAAAGGCACTGGCTTGATCAGACAAAACATAGCCAATCGGCAGACAACGCGCGGCGGCTGAGCAGCGCCGCGCGGCGTCCCACGAACCGGCCTTCGCGCCGGTTTTTTTGCGCATTTTTTCACGATTATTTTTGGCGGCGCGAAGCGACCCGTCGCCGCGCGAAAAGCCGCTCCAGCAAGCCCGGCCGCGCCCCGCGCTTTATTTTGCGCGGCTGTGCGGCGGGCGGTCACAGTCGAGCGGGTAGAATTGCGACATCCCTAAGCGTATCCGGAGTACTGCAATGGCTTTGCAACGTCGCACCACCCTCACCAAGTACCTGATCGAGCAGCAGCGCCAGCACAGCAACCTGCCCGCCGACCTGCGTCTTCTGATTGAAGTCGTCGCGCGCGCGTGCAAGGCGATCAGTTTCAACGTCAGCAAGGGCGCGCTCGGTGACGCCCTCGGCACGGCCGGCAGCGAGAACGTCCAGGGCGAAGTGCAGAAGAACCTCGACATCCTCTCGAACGAAATCCTGCTCGACGCCAATGAATGGGGCGGCAACCTCGCCGCGATGGCTTCGGAGGAAATGGAAACGTTTTTCCCGATTCCGGCCAACTATCCGAAGGGCGAGTACCTGCTCGTGTTCGATCCGCTCGACGGCTCGTCGAACATCGACGTGAACGTGTCGATCGGTACGATCTTCTCGGTGCTGCGCTGCCCGGACGGCCAGCAGGCGACCGAGGAATCGTTCCTGCAGCCCGGCACGAAGCAGGTCGCCGCAGGCTACGCCGTGTACGGCCCGCAAACGGTGCTCGTGCTCACGACGGGCCATGGCGTGAACTGCTTCACGCTCGACCGCGAACTGGGCTCGTGGGTGCTCACGCAAAGCGACATGCGCATTCCGGAAGAGACGCGCGAATACGCGATCAATGCGTCGAACGCACGCCACTGGTATGAGCCGGTGCAGAAGTACATCGGCGAACTGAACGCCGGCAAGGACGGCGCGCGCGGCGAGAACTTCAACATGCGCTGGATTGCCTCGATGGTCGCGGACGTGCACCGCATTCTGAACCGCGGCGGCATCTTCATGTACCCGGCCGACAAGCGCGATCCGTCGAAGCCGGGCAAGCTGCGCCTGATGTATGAAGCGAACCCTATGTCGTTCATCGTCGAACAGGCGGGCGGCATGGCGACCAACGGCGAAGAGCGCATTCTCGACATCCAGCCGAAGAGCCTGCATGAGCGCGTTGCCGTGTTCCTCGGCTCGAAGAACGAGGTCGAGCGCGTCACGCGCTACCACCACGAAGCCAAAGAATGAAAAAGATGAGGAAAGGGCTTGCATAGTTCGCAGCAACTTCCTATAATCTTTCTTCTCTGATGCACGCCGGAATAGCTCAGACGGTAGAGCAGCGCATTCGTAATGCGAAGGTCGGGGGTTCGATTCCTCTTTCCGGCACCAGGATTCAAGCAAAAAGCCCAGTCTTCGGACTGGGCTTTTTGCTTTGTGGCGTCGTCGTGCGGCACTCGGTGCGCTACGCCTAACCGCTTTGGTCACCTCACCCCATCGCCCCTGCTCGCGCTACCTGAGCTTAGGCGCCCTCACGCTTCTCGCGCAAAAAGTCGATGAACGCACGCAGCTTGGGCGGCAACTGCGCGCGCCCGGCCGTGTACAAATAGAACCCCGGAAACGACGCGCCCCACGGCTCGAGCACAGGCACGAGCCGGCCCTCCTCCAGCGGCGCACGCACGTAATCTTCGATCACGTGCAGAAGACCCACGCCCTGCTCCGCCGCGCGCACCATCGTACGCAGATCGTTCGTCACGAAGCGGCCCTCGGTGACCACGTCGAACACGCGCCCAGGATCACCCGGCTGCGCGAACTCCCAGCGGTAGACGCCGCCCGTCGCGAAGCGATAGTGCAGGCAATCATGCGCGGCCAGGTCGTCGGGGGTGACGGGCCACGCGTGGCGCTCGAAGTATTCCGGCGACCCCACCACGACGATGCGAATCGGCCCGCCGATCGGCACCGCCACCATGCCGGGCGCAACCGATTCGCCGAGGCGAATGCCTGCATCGAAGCCGTCGCCGACCAGATCGGCAAAACCATCGTCGAGCGCGAGTTCGAGCTTGATCTGCGGATAGCGCGTCATGAATTCCGCGAGGTGCGGCATGACGAGCAACTCGCTCGCCACGCGCGGCAGGTTGATCCGCAACGTGCCGGCCGGCGCGTCGCGCGAGGCGTCGAGCGCATCGAATGCCGCCTCGATCTGTGAGAGTGCGGGCTGAACGCGCGCGAGAAACTGCGCGCCCGCCTCGGTCAGCGCGACCCGGCGCGTCGTGCGATTGAAGAGCCTCACGCCGAGCTGCGCTTCGAGCGCACGCACGGTTTGCGAAAGCGCCGAAGTCGAGAAGCCCGAGGCGGAGGCCGCACGCGTGAAGCTGCCATGGCGTGCGACAGCAGCCACCGCCAGCAGCGCGGGCAGGCGTCCCGCCAGTCCCGACGCGGCGGGCGGCGCTAACGCTGGAGCGGAAACCGGGCCCATGTCGTCTCCATTGTGAAGCCTGACTTCACAGTGCTTTCAGGTGAACCCGATTTTTCCACAAAAAGGAATAGCGCAAGATGAGTTCGCGTTCGCCACTTACTCTTTGAGGAAACCGCCATGAAACTCGACAGCTATACCCTGCTCGGCCGCTCGGGCCTGCGCGTCAGCCCCATCGCCCTCGGCACGATGACGTTCGGCACCGAATGGGGCTGGGGCGCCGACGAAGCCGCCGCACAGCGTCTCTTCGACCTCTATGTCGACGCAGGCGGCAATTTCATCGATACCGCCGATCTCTATACAGAAGGGACGAGCGAGACCTGGGTGGGCCGCTTCGCGGCGGCTCGAGGTCTGCGTGAGCGGCTCGTCATCGCTACCAAGTATTCCTACAACGCCGAAGCGGGCAATCCGAACGCCGGCGGAAACCATCGCAAGAACCTGCTGCGTGCACTCGACGGCTCGCTCAAGCGCCTCGGCACCGACTACATCGATCTCTATTACCTGCACACGTGGGACCGCATGACGCCCGTCGACGAAGTGATGCGCGCAATGGACGACGCAGTGCGCGCGGGCAAGATCCGCTACGTGGGTCTCTCCGACGTGCCCGCCTGGTACGCAGGCCGCGCGCAGACGCTGGCCGACTGGCGCGGCTTCGAGCCGGTCGCGGCCATGCAGCTCGAATACTCTCTGATCGAGCGCAACGCGGAACACGAATTCGCCGATCTCGCGACGCAACTCGGCATGGGGCTCGTGCCGTGGAGTCCGCTCGGCATGGGCGTGCTGTCCGGGAAATATCGGCCGTCGCAGGCAAGCGAAGGCGTGAGCGGTGCCGGCCGCCTGCAGACGATGGGCGCCAAGCCGCCGCCCGGCTTCGACAAGCTCTCGGCGCGCAACTTCGCGATCGTCGCCGAGCTCGAGCGGGTCGCGCACGAGGCCAACCGGCCCATGGCGCAGGTTGCGTTGAACTGGCTCTATCAGAAGCGCGGCGTGGCGAGCATCATCGTGGGCGCGACCAGGTCAGAGCAACTCGAAGAGTCGCTGGGCGCGCTCGACTTCACGCTCGCACCCGAACTGGTCGCGCGTCTCGATGCGGCCTCCGAGCCCGCACACCCGTTCCCGTACTACATGTTCGCGGACGTCCACCAGTCACGTATTCACGGCCAGGTGGACGTGCGCGCGACGCCCGCGAACCATGCTCACGTGCAGCGCGTGCCGGCGCCGCCGGAGGCGCAAACGTAACGAATTATCGGAGTGCATCAATAGGCCGCGCCCGAATGCGCGGCCATTTACGCACGTTCGGTCATTAATCGCGGCCAAATGACGCGCAACAAAGTATTAATCGCCCAGTCGGATAGAAACGGTCGCTTACATAGTTTTAATTCTTATTAACGTTTCGACGTCAACGGCTCAGCATAATCGACCGTTGTAGACAGATGGTGTATGCACGCCGAAGCCGGAGGGACCGGCCCGCACTTGCGGCGCCGCGCAATACGAACGCGGCAAGACGGCAGGACCCGCGCGGTGCTCAGAGCCGCGGGAAGCGCGTTCGAGGCGTTGTGCGAGTGCAGCAGATGCTGCGCGGGAGAGTTGGGAGAAACGTGGAACGTGCGCGATTCACGCAGCATGCGGCAGTGCGAAGGACATCTCAACAATTATATTCCCGCGCCGTTAATCAGTTGTATCGCTGTGCGAAGAAAGCAACACGCGTGCGAGAAAAGCACTGTTACCGTAAGCGGGACTAGCGCAGTAGAAGTACCGAGCCGGATAATCGGCTTACATAGGAGAAAGATCATGGACGCCAAACCGCCAAGGATTCCGACCCCGGACCAAGTCTTCAGCCCGGATCCGGAACCGGTGGCCGTTGAGTTTCTCGGCGACGAATTGCCCGCTCACGTGCGCGCATTTCTCGACGAGCAACGCAAGGCACACGAACAGAAGTGACGGGGAAACGCACACGTTCGCGCTCGTGCGCTCACGCACGCTGCAGACGTTCGTGTGCCAAAAGACACGCGTAGTTCGGGGACGCGCGTGTCGTGCTGCGCGCGCAGTTTTGCGCCGTAGCAGCTAGCACCCGGCGCGCTCGATCGCGGGCGCGCCTTGATGTGACCATCTCGTTCGACCTCAGCGGCGTTAGACGCAAGCGCACCATGCGCACCATAACCGGCTATGCTTCGGTTTTTATTGCCGGCGTCTCTCTTCCCCTCGATGACATTGCTGACCCGTGTGAGCGCGCGTTGCGCTGCTGCGCTGCTCTTCGCCCTGCCGATCGCATCCGTCCACGCCGACGGTGACGACACCGCCCTGACCAACCTCGTCGCGCTCGTTTCACAGCGGCTGGCGCTAGCCGAGCCGGTCGCGCACTGGAAATGGCAGCATCACAAGCCGATCACCGATACGCCTCGTGAAGACGCCCTGCTCGCCGATGTGCAAAAGCGCGCCACGGTAGCCGGCGTCGATCCCGCGTTTGCGCGCGCGTTTTTCCGCGATCAGATCGATGCCAGCACGCAAGTGCAGCAGTCGCTGTTCGACACATGGCGTGCCTCCCAGGCACCCAGCGACCCAGCACCGGATCTCGCCACGGCGACGCGGCCACAACTCGACAGACTCACCGGACAATTGATCGGTGCGCTCGCTCGCGTGCAACCCCTGCGCGGCGCGCCGGATTGCCCGGCGCGTGTCGCAAGAACAGTGGCGAACTGGAAGGAGCTCACGCGATACGACTCCGCGCGCACGAATGCGATGAACCAGGCGCTGGAGCATGTGTGCGAATCGGGCGGCGTAGGCGGAACCGCCTAAACGCTGTTATGCCGCGCTCGTGAGGCCGTCAGCCTCGGAAGCCTGCAGCACCTGCACGCGCAGGCCGCGTTCGAAGTGCGTCTGCAGGATGCGCCAGGTCGCAAGCTCGAATACCCGCTCGGCGCTGTGGTCCACCAGCGCCCCGGCCTCGGCCGTGCTGGGAAAGGCGCCCATATAGCACCAGCGATCGATCAGGTGATAAACGTCAGCGCCGTTCGTCGAGTCCTGCTCGAGTACGACGACTGCGCCGCCGAATGGCCAGGGCGCCGCCCCGAGATCGGCGGGGTCGCGCTTCGACACACGCGGCACACGGTTGAACGAAGGCTTGAGCATTGCGATCCATTGCGCTTCGACGAGGAGCGCACCAAGTTCGCCGCCTGTCGCACGCCACTCGACGCGACGGACCTGTTGCGCCATCCGTTGTTCGCGCGACGAGCGCCGCTCACCTGAAAGATGCGCGCGCACGCGCTGGCGCACCCGCACGCTGCGCCCCACGTAGAGCGGAACGTCGTTCTCGCCATAGAACGCATAAACGCCGTGACCTGCCGGCGCCGTATCGATTAGTTCGTCGGTGATGTCGCCGGCCAGTACATGACGGCGCGTCGTGCGCTCGATCTGCGACGCCAGCGCTTCTCCCGGCACCAGCGCCGGCAGGCGTTGCCAGAACTGCCAGAGGAGATCGGCGTCGGCGAGCGCGCGGTGGCGATCCGACGGCACGAGCGCGTGGCGTTCGACCAGCGCGTCGAGCCCGTGGCGCTTCTCACCCGGAAAAAGCGCCCGCGACAGTCGCACGGTGCACAGCACATCGGGATTGAAGGAATAACCGGCACGCTCGAACTCTGCGCGCAGAAAGCCGCGATCGAAGGCCGCGTTGTGCGCGACGAAGAGCTTGCCGGCGAGCCGCTCATGGAGTTGCGCGGCAATGTCGGCGAAGCGCGGCGCGCCGCGCACCATCTGGTCCGTAATGCCGGTCAACTGCTGGATAAAGGGCGGGATTGGCTGACCAGGATCGACGAGGGTGCTCCAGCGTGTCACCTGCCCTTGTGCCACCTCCACGACGCCAACTTCGGTAATCCGGTGCTCGCCTACCGAACCGCCGGTCGTCTCGAGGTCCACGAAGACGATGGGAAGGTCGCCGGCGGGCTGTGCGGCGCTCAAGGAGGATTCAAACATGGGGAAAACGAGAGGGGAAATGGAAAACGGCCCAAGTATGCACCGTTTGGACGCCGCGCGCCGACGGTTCTGGTGGTCTAAGTGCGACTTTTGGCTTTTAGTGAAAACCCGAATCGGGAGAATCGCGAATTCCCAGGGTTTTCCCGATTAATTCCATGAATAAAAAAGACTACTCAAATTACCTGGATATCAATATGCCAAAAATAAAAAAGCCCCGGGGTTTGCCCGGGGCCTAGTGATGCATGAGCGCTCGCGCAGCGAGCGCTCGCACGCTGTACTTACAGCGGCTGGATGTTCGCGGCCTGCTTGCCCTTCGGACCGACCTTGACGTCGAACGACACACGCTGGTTCTCCTTCAACGACTTGAAGCCGTCGGCACGGATTTCCGAGAAGTGCGCGAACAGATCGTCGCCGCCGGCGTCAGACGTGATGAAGCCAAAGCCCTTCGCATCATTGAACCATTTGACGATACCGGTTTCCATGTTTCAGTTTCCCTCGAGATTTTAATGACGCGGGCAATAACCCTCACGCCGTATCCAGCCAATTCCCGCCGTCCCGCTTCGGCACATTCCAGATTTTGAAATTGCAGCAGAACGAAAATCAGCTTTGCCGTTATACGGGGAACGTCAATCGCCAGTCAAGCGAATTTTTTATAACAGCTTTCCCGATTCAGCAATAAAAGCGGTACGCATCAAAAAGCCGCAAGAAAACCGTATGCCATCCGAATGAATATATAAAACTACGTCGTTTTTACCCGATTATCTCGCTCGCGCCATTTCTACCGGGAAGTTTTCCCGAAGTGTAACAATTCGTGTCAAACGTAAGTGTTTCTCCCGGTTGTTCGAGTAATACATTCAATTCATGATCCATATTGTTAGCGGCATCGGAGGTCATCATGCTGACAACTCTGCGGCGATGGATTCACTGGCTCGTACAAACGGACGGGATTGCGCCAACGGCTGAAGAAGTCGAAACCTATGGCGCATGGCACGGGGACCACTGGCACAACCTGCTGTGTTCCCCTATGGACGCAAGGCACTACGTAATGGAAGACTGGAGCCTTCAGCCAGAACCGCCGCAAGCGGGCACCCAGTAAGGTACGCGTAGCGCGCGTGGCTGAAGACAGGCAAAAAAAAGCGCGGCTGAAAAGGCCGCGCCGACAAAGGTTTGGAGATCTTTTTCGTCAACGAAAAAGTCTGCTTCGAAAAGCAGCGATTGAAGTATAGCCGGACCCAGGTCTCGCGATTAAGTATACGGCGCACAATCATCTGTTACGCTGCGCGCAATAATCAGTTGAAATCGTTTTAGGCCGTTTTTCGCAACCGATTGTTGTAGCGATCGCACAACGCTCGATCGGTTGACAGTTTCCTCCCCCTCCCGAGAAATCCGCTCAAAGCCTTTACCAGCAGGGCTTAAGACGAGCGAGATAATCATTTCCGATAGCGCAATACTTTATTGCGGAATTCGGAATACCCCCTCTTCGAGCACCCTCTCTACACTCTGCCTGTCTGGAAACCGTCTCGGACCGATTAATTCGTACCACGCGAACTTTGCCTCTCGCTGCGCTTCGCATGGTCGGTTTCCCAAACAGGGTTCAACGAAACCCACCTCTGTTCTCGGAGTTTACAAAGATGAAAAAGACTCTCATGGTCGCCGCCCTGACGGGCGTTTTTGCAACGGCTGCACACGCGCAAAGCAGCGTTACGCTGTACGGCCTGATCGACGCAGGCATCACCTACGCAAACAACTCCGGCGGCCACAGCCTCTGGAAGGCATCGAGCGGCACCGTCAACGGCAGCCGTTGGGGCCTGCGTGGCGCTGAAGACCTCGGTGGCGGTCTGAAGGCTATCTTCACGTTGGAAAACGGCTTCAACATCCAGAACGGTACGCTGGGTCAGTCGAGCCGCATGTTCGGCCGTCAAGCGTTCGTCGGTCTGGCAAGCGACCAGTACGGCGCGGTCACCCTCGGTCGCCAGTACGACTCCGTGGTCGACTACCTCGCACCGCTGTCGAACACCGGCACGCAATACGGTGGCACGATCGCAGCCCACCCGTATGACAACGACAATCTGAACAACTCGGTCCGTTTCAACAACACGATCAAGTATTCGAGCGTCAACTACGCTGGCTTCAAGTTCGGCGGCACGTACTCGTTCTCGAACAGCACCGAATTCGCGAACAACCGCGCGTACAGCTTCGGCGCGACGTATAACTACGCCGGCCTGAACGTTGCTGCTGCTTACCTGCACGCAAACAACGACATCAACAACCAGCAGTTCAACTCGTCGTCGTTCTCGGGCGCACAGGCAGGCGACTACACGTTCGGCGCAGGCCGCCAAAGCACGTTCGGCGGCGGCGTGAACTACACGTTCGGCCCGGCAACGGCAGGCTTCGTCTACACGCAGACGCAACTGGGCAACGCGATCAACATTTCGCCGGCGCAGTCGGGTACGTCTAAGGGCATCTCCCTGGGCGGCAACAGCGCACGCTTCCAGAACTTCGAAGGCAACATCCGTTACGCTCTGACCCCGGCCCTGAGCCTGGCTGGCGCGTACACGTACACCCGTGCGAACTTCGGCGGCGGCGTGAACCCGAACTACAACACGGTCGCACTGCAGTCGGACTACGCACTGTCGAAGCGCACCGACGTCTACCTGCAAGGCGACTGGCAGCACGTGTCGTCGAACCAGGACGGTATCGGCGCGTACCTGAACGGTCTGGGTTCGGCTTCGACCCGTCAAGACCAGGTTGCTGTGACGGTTGGTATGCGTCACCGCTTCTAAGCAGCACGCTGCTGGCCGCCTCGGCCAGCACTGCAGCTGAAAAAGGCACCCTCGGGTGCCTTTTTTTATTTCTGCGACAACGGATGCACTCAGGCGCGCGGCGGATAACGCACTTCCAGGACGTCGATCGGCTCCGGCCCCGCCGGCGTGTACAGCGTGACCTGATCGCCGATCTTCGCCTTCAGCAGCGCCCGCGCGATGGGTGAAACCCAGCTCACGTGGCCGCGGTCGAGATCGACCTCGTCGATGCCGACGATCGTGATCGTATGCGCCTCGCCGTCCTCGGTGCCGTACTCGACCGTTGCGCCGAAGAACACCTGGTCGACGCTCTCCTGCCGGCTGCTGTCCACGACTTCGGCCAGATCCAGCCGCTTCGTGAGGAAGCGGATACGCCGGTCGATTTCGCGCAGCCGTCGCTTGCCGTAGATGTAATCGCCGTTTTCGGAACGGTCGCCGTTCGATGCGGCCCACGAGACGAGCTTGACCACTTCCGGCCGCTCTTCGTCTATCAGGTGCAGCAATTCGCTGCGCATGCGCTCGTAGCCAGCGGGTGTGATGTAGTTCTTGGCGCCGGCGGGAATTTCCGGCTGACCGGCTTCGAGATCGTCGTCGTCGTTGTCGGTCGATTCTTTGACAAAGGCCTTGTTCATGATGGGATCACTGCGGTACGGGTACTGATTCATTCACGACTATCAGCGTACACGAACCTCGCCGCAAGACAAATCACGATAAGGGCCTTCCCTTTTTTCGAAGGCCTGCTATAATCTCTTTTCTGCGTGCGGCTGTAGCTCAGTTGGATAGAGTACTTGGCTACGAACCAAGGGGTCGTGGGTTCGAATCCTGCCAGCCGCGCCACTTATTCGAAGCGTTTCCCGTCTGTTTGAGTTGGGAAGGGTTTCAAGCAGTATAGTGTTGTAAGTAGTATCGTTTTAGCGTGCGGCTGTAGCTCAGTTGGATAGAGTACTTGGCTACGAACCAAGGGGTCGTGGGTTCGAATCCTGCCAGCCGCGCCACCAAATGAAGGGCCTTTCCGAATGGAAAGGCCCTTTGTCTTTTCAGCTGCGGAATTACGTGCGCCTGGGGGCCTGTCATAAATTTTGTGTGTAAGGCATAACATGTAGCTCAAGGAGCATGTATGCCACGCAAACCCAAGACGTCCCCCGAGGCCCTGACGGCGTTGCCGTCCATTCCGAAGGAACTGATCGACCAGTTCGTGAAGGGGCCGATGACGGCCGAAGCGGTGCATGCCGCCTCAGCGGCGTTCAAGAAGGCGCTGATCGAGCGGGCGCTGGGCGCCGAACTTGGACACCATCTGGGCTATCCGGCCGGCGCCGTGCGGCCCGAGAACGCGACCAACCAGCGCAACGGCAAGAGCGG
>NZ_SMOD01000055.1 GCF_004353905.1 Paraburkholderia guartelaensis
CGCAAAGTGATCTACACGACCAACGCCATTGAAAGCGTGAACGCCCAGCTACGCAAGATCGTCAAGACGCGTGGGCACTTCCCCACGGACGAGGCCGCGACCAAACTGCTGTGGCTGGCCTTGCGCAATATCACGGCTGACTGGAGCCGTGCCGCACATGACTGGAAAGCCGCGATGAACCAGTTCGCGATCCTCTACGAGGATCGCTTCACCAGGAATCATTTGTAGAATGCAATTGATGACCTGCCAGACGGCAGGTTTTTATCTGCCTTGCACACAAAAATTCAGACACTTCCCCCGTGGCCGGATTCGCATCGATTTCCGCTCCCCGCCGCTCACGACAAGTTCGGACTTGAAGTCGTAACTGGCCAATCTCGGTGCATTCTCGAGCGAAAGTCTAGACTTGCCGCCCTGCCCGGGACTTGCTGGCAGTCTTTATTTAGGGACAGTCTGAGTCTCAAGATCCCGGCTCCGCGTTCGCGCCTTATGTAACACGTGGCCTACTGCCGATTCGCCAATCCCAAACATTGCACCAATCTGACGGTATGACATACCATTGCTGTGAAGTTCGAAAATGCGCTTTATCCACTCTTCAGACCGGCCGTTCAACCGGCTGGTCAACTTGACGTCAGCTGGCTTTCGGTTCTCCCAACGAGAGAACGTAAAGCGAACCCCACACGCGCACGTTGCCTCGTAACGACCGTAGCTTTTCCTACCAACGACTACCGAATGGTTGGTGCGGGTCGCCTCCGCACTATATATGCAATCGACCGAAGGGCGCACGCCCATCGGGAGGTCGATCACCGTAGAGCCTGAGTCCAGACTAAAAACCGACATTGCATTGCACGCAGACGCATACAACACCATACGTAGCGAACTCATCTGCCCCCTAATCAAAGATTGTTCTAGTAACGCAAACTCTCCCGACTTGACTGCCCTCCCTTCACGCCGAGATGTCACCCATCGGAGATAGCTAGTCCCATAATGGGACACAATTGCGCTGATGAATGCCCGGTTACTCGACAAAAGGATCCTGCCCAGAGACTTATCTTTGATAAAACTAAAAAGTTGATGTTTGAATAGCTCAGGATTGATCACAACACGATTCGATAAAAGCCATTGAGACAACAACGACACTTTGAGGCAAGCTTCGAAATTCGAGCTCGACAGCTTCAACCCGATACGTTCAGCGTCAAATGATCTGAAATCCGCTGCGTCGATGAATCCACGTTTGTACGCCGTCCCCGTCAAAACAGCGTACAACAGTTCGTGATGCCACGGACAAATGCACACACCCGGCAATTGATGAACTCTCCGCCAATGAATTGGGAGATCATTTCGTCGGTCCAACTGGAAACACGAATTGCAAAACCTTCGTTGACTAGAATTTGGTCCAAATCGGACACGACCCAGGTAGCTTGCGTCGGTAGGTTGTCGCCGAGACGAAATCGCCTCCAGAATTTGCATTGGTGTTTTGTCGACTGCCAAAGCAGCAAAATATGGATACCCCGTCATACGTTCGGCGATGTCTTTTGCTGTCAATCCCCAGCAAACGCGAGTCGCCTCTTCCACACGATTAAGATTGAATGGCATTTTTCCGTAGGGCATTTGGTACCCGAAAACATGCTCCAATACGGCTGGCAATAGTGTTCTAGGTGTCTTCAGATAGCGAGCCACAATCCCGAAAAGAGGCTCCTCATCAAGCTGATCGGGAAGAAAAATTGTCATCGTTGTGCCATCATCGCTTGAGATTGCGTCGTATACGTGATTTTTCTATTTCTTCCGGCACGTACCGACGGGTTCGCCGATAGAGTCCGTCACACTGTTTCTGTACGGTGCTGACCGAACCTAAAATGGACACGTGGGTCCGCCAGTCTAGCGCAACATTTCTGGCGAAATCGCTGAGCGTTCTTTGAACGTAAGCCTGGTCTTTATGGACGAATCTACGGGCGGTCGTCTCCGATACGCCCAGCCTCCCGGCGATATCCGCTGTCGATAAGCCTTGCCAGTGCAACGTCTGCGCCTCGCAAGCGTATGGCTCCCCATACACCGAAACTGTGGTTCTGGTCGGCGCCTCACCTCGCGTGCCAACAAAAGCCATACCGCATTGGCACTGGCAAAAATATTTCCCGCCACTCCGAATTCGGACCTCTACACGGTGTCCGGGACCGTGCGCTGCAAACCTGCTTGGACAGGTGGGCCAAGACTCGGACACGTTCTGAATTTTGTTTTCAAAAAAAACGTATAGCAACACTTGTGGCAAGGCCATCGCCGATGTTTGTGCACCTGTCACGCGTCCGACAATCCAGTTTTGCCTACTCACTGGTAACAACTCGCAATGGGACAGGTATTCGGCACCGTAGAAGTCGACGAGATCCTTGGCGACCTTAGCTGACTCAAGGGTGTTTCTCCCCCTTTGGTAACCGGCAAGGCGCGCGCCCTCAAGCCACGATTGATAGGGAAGATTCCTAAAAGACAGGGCCGAGTCTTGAAGAATGCGCTGCGATATCGTTGCGACGGCAACTATACCGGGGCGGTGCGTCCGAGATGAAACGAACGACGTTGCGACGCCATTCGAAAAATCTTCTGGTATCGGCCACGCCCGACTTGGGCAAGCGATTTGGGGGAACTCCCGAAGATACCCGCCGTGCGTCGGACAAATTACCACGCCAGGAAGTTGATGCACACGTCGCCATGTCAATGGTAACCCGCATCCCTTATCGGTTTCAAGACAGTCTCTGCACATACGGATCACACGAGGGCGTTGAATCAACTTCAGGAGGTCGCCACGCAAAATCCTGCTAGAACGCCTCAGTACTTCCGCTTGCAGTCGATAACGCAAGTCTGGGGCACAAAAGCTCGCATAATAAGGGAACAGAGTGAGCTTTTCGGCAATCTGCGAGCCGGTCAATCCAAACGACGTCGACGTCTGATGGGCCACTTCGTCGAGGTTATACGCTAGGCCAGTATTTAGTGGCGCGAGGTAGCCAAAAAGGCCGCTGATAAACGAACGCCAGTCGTGCACGAACATCTGTTTTCCATAGCGTGCCACAACACCAAACAAAGGCTCATCGGCTTCTGCGCTATCGAGGAATACGCTCATTTCAGCGACCGGATTTCTGGCGTGGCTTCTTGCGCCCGCGAGCACCATCTGATTGCGCGTCCGAGCGCCGCGATGGGTTCGGACGCGCACCCGACGATGACTTCTGGTGCTCATCGTCGGGCTGCGTCCGCAGCGCTTCGTCAACTCCCTTCTCCATCAAAAAAATCGCACGCCGTACGGTAGCGTTCGCGTCCAGATTTGGATTCTCAGCGATTACCGTCTCGGCCAGACGCTCGGCATCAATTCGTCTTACCCCGAGGTCAATCAGATATGTGACCGTGCCAATGAACTTCTCTACGCGAATCTGGGATTCTTCGATTGCGCGACGTTGCTCACTATCGACAGGCATCGATTCCAAGTAAGCGCCAACAGCGTCTTCTGCTGCGCCTGTAAGTTCTGCGATCTTCCTGTAGTCTGATTTCGCAATAGCCTCAAGCATCCCTTCAACCAGCCCAAGTCCCCTGTCTGCTGCCGTATCAAGGAGTTCGACAGTCACTTCTCCAAGTGCAATCCCTTCTACGCCCTTGGCATCTTCGATGAAAATTCCTTCGTATTGAGTCAGCTTCCAGACGAGTTTGGCGATCGCCGGCATTCCCGCAGAGCGCCGTAGTAACTGCTTTCTGACACCCTCCTTATCCTTACACGCACGGCGCTGGAAATCTTGCTCCATGATTGCATCAGACACACTCTTCCAGTCAGGCCCATCCCTGAGCGGAGCCAGCTTCGCCACGCCTGCACTACCCACCCGACGTCGCGTCTGGAATCGCTTCAGCTCCTTTTCGACCTCCGGGGAACCAATAACAACGAAGTTGCAACAACTCGCGTTAAAAATATTTGTCAGGAAATCAATCAAATCTGTGCGATTTGCACTTTTCAAGGAATTATGTATTTCATCAATCACTAGAATTCCTGTGTAATGAATGCTCAACACCATAATTACTTTCTCTACAAGCATAGAGGAAACGGCTTGATCCCCGACTTCTGCTACGTACCTTGTCCCAATATACAAATCGAACCAACCCAATATGCCGAGCAACAAACTCCTGACACTACCATTGTGCGGGCAGGTAACAAATACCCAAACAGCCTGCTGAACGCCTAACCATTCGCCCTTATAACTCTTGTGCGTTATGATCATTGGCAACGTGCTCAAGACCATCTTGACTGCAGTGGTCTTCCCCACGCCTGAAATCGCGAGAACCGGCATGCATTCCGAATGGGAACTGCGTGGTGCAGAAAATACCTTGTACCTACCCCTCTGGATACTCGCGTAGGTAGACTGCATTATCCGTTTAATGGTCTCTGTCGTCTGAAAATGAACGTATCGGGAACGTAGTGCGATATGAAACCAGTCAACGAGTTGAATATGGATGGGGAGCAGCACCCAGACCCGGTCGATTCGCGCAAGCGCCAGCAAGCGCATCTCCTTTCTCCATGAGCGAGATTGCGCAGTGAAGCCGAGTTTGAATCCTTTGGTCATGCTATCCAGAATTTCTTGACGCCTGAATTCCGGTAACGCCAGGATGAGTGGGTTGTCCGCGTATTCTTGAAGTTCGGTATTGGACGGACGATAGATTGCCTCGATCGCCATATCACACCGTCCGAGGATCGGATCGCCCGGAACATTCAATGGAATTTCTTGTAGGTCTAACTGTTTTTTAGAGCGTGGTGATCCCATGTCAGATTCTCCGCTTATTGACGCGGCCAGTTGGAGCACGCATCAGCAAATCCGCCACTACGCTGCTCCGAGCCGCCTTCGTTGCATCCGCAAAGGCCGATGTTTCAGATCGTTGTCCATTGGAAAGCGAAGGGGTAGACGAGGTCTTCGTTGTTCCGGCTGAGTCCCGAGCGGAGCGTTCAATTTCCTGCTCGTCCCGCCTCGTAGCTCGCATGTGTTTGGTATCGGGTGCGACCTTCCCCGCTGCTGCAAGCGCGGCCTCCCGTCTCTCGGCTGATGCGTGCATGCTTTCGTGGGAATTAAGCGCTTGAGCCATCCTCAACCCCTCGTTTTTTTGCATCTCGGTTCTTCCGTTCGCCCGCTTTAGCCTTTGATATTGCTCAATCTCGGGAAGCGACGCCTCATATGCATGTGCGAGAGGGGATTTCCCGGGGTGTGCATACACCGGGTTATCATCGGCTCCGGACAAGGTAATTCTCGACAGATCGTCAGGGTTGCAGCGGACGATGATGTCCTGGTTTCCACCTGGCACACGCCCTCCACCAGAACCGAGTGGACGTTGGGCTATGTAGGTCAGTTTTCGAATGGTCAACGTTCCCCCTGTTACCGGCGTAGCCTCTACATCCGGGAGAACAGTGTGCTCAACATCGTCGACCTCGCATGCGGCAAGCACCGCATTTCCGTGACTGACACCCCAGTTCCAAAGATTGAGCGGCGTATTGGCGTCGCCCACTCCGACCATATCTGCTGGCGCATCAAGATCGTTTCCGATCGGAGTGCGGTGATACAGATGTATTGCGCGCAGCAGTTCAAGCATGAATTCCGCCCGGGTCCACAATGCGTCCTTCGCAGGGTCGTAACCACGCTGCTTCTCTTTTTCGACAATGCCGTATCCGTTCCGCTGAGCGATGACAGGTATCAGACCAAAACGACGTTCGATGATCCCTCGCCAGAACGGCTCCAGGGGTGCGCTATTGTCAACGCCAACCCCAAATCGTGCCCCTATCCTTCTCCAAGGAACGGATTGTCTATACTCGCAACCGCGATCAACGTGAAAGCGACCTGGCATATGCCGGCAGGGCCAGTCCTCCGTCGTTATCGTAAATCCGTACTTGGCGCAGAACTCCGCTTTCGGACTGGCCATGTTGATCAGCGCGAGTGCGGCTCCTTCGAACGACGGTGGCCGGAAACTGACATGGATTCCAACGATCATCCTCGACCAGACATCGATGACAAAATAAACGGTGGGGCGGCCAGCGACCAGCATCCGGGACAATGTCGACAGCAAATAGACGTCGGCAACGGTTGCATCCACCATGAATACATGCCCAGGTCCCGCGCAATGCTGCACAGCATGTCCCGTCTTACGCCGACGCTTCCCACTTGTGGCCTGTCCGCATCCGGGGTCGAAGGCTTGACGCCTGCGCTCTGCGGCCAAAAAATGCTTAAACTGGTCGTCGGTGATCGCGTCGTCCTGCCGACACTCGACGTTGATCACTTCACCGCGTTCATTTCGTATTACTTTTTCGCAACGGAGTAGATAATTGGCTCTGAGAACGACGTCCCGTAAAGTCGGCCTCGAGCGTTTTCTCCTTGCTCCCCGCTTGCTCCGTCCTCCCTTTCGGCCAGATTGCCCCCGTTTGTCGCTGCTCCGATTTTTCCTGCTCGCCGGCGGTTTGCTGGTATCAAGCGATCCGAGGTCTTTAGGCAGATTTTTGTCCCAAAGCGCCTCATTGTTTGTCTCCAACCAGTCCATCATCCGCCGCATGAGCCGGTCACGTCGCAGGGATGGCGGAATGGTTTTCGGACGGGGGTCTCTGGAGCGACGGCCCGGGACCTTTTTGTACACACGTTCCCGACGCGTGGTAAGACGACCACTTCTTGGATAGTCGCTGGAGACTGCTGCGTCCGACATGCCGCGCTGCAGCCACCGGCGGAAAGCGTCATAAACCGCCTTCCGTCCAACGTGCTCTTCCTTGGCTCTGGCAGCGAAGCCCGAAGAACGCGATGAACCGCCTTCAAGATATGCGATGAATCGTTCTATATCCTCCGGCGTCTTTCTTCTCACCAGTGGCGCAAGAAGTTTTGCGGTTCCTTCCGATTTTTTCACATGGCCCGGGGTTGACCGCTTCTCCCTATTTTTTTGAAGCCATGGATCTTCCACCAGCTGATAGCCACCTGTCGCGGTCGCATTCGCTCCAGCCAGACGGGCGAACTCCTCAGTCTGGTAAGAGACGATGCATATTCTCGATCCATCTGTCCGCGCGAGGTAGGTCTTCGGCTGACTGTACCCCGTCATTACAACGCGATACAGTCGATCTTCTTTAAGGTTCAGGTACACCTGATTGTTATAGACCTGAACCAGTGCTCTCACTTTCGACGGCATGTCCGCGTCCAGTATTCGCTTATGGAGCAATGATATGACTCAGTCTCACGCGTCGCTCCCAGGTCATTCTTCATCGGCCTGCATCGACAGACGAAGCGTAGCCGGGTTTCGATCATCGGGGCGCCTGAAGTGGAACGACTTGTGAGTCAACAATCCGAAGCGAGGATACCGGCTCATGATCGAAGTTTCCACAGTCGAGGTTAAAGCGGATATGCCTGGCAGCAAGCAGGAGGTGGTAAGCATTAAGTCCAAAGTGAAAAGGTTGCTGTCGCCGACGCATCACGTGAGCACACACCTCACTTACCGTTGCATCGGTGTCCCAGCTCAAAGCGTCAAGAATTGTTTGTTGAATATTCGGATCCATCGCCCCTTCGCCCGCACGATCGGGCCGCAATGCGATCAGGTACAGACGGTCAAGATTGAGCGCCCAGTTTTCATTCATTCCGTCGTTCAGTACGAGTGACCAGGGGATGCCCTGTCTGATCCAGTATTGTTCGACGATCCTGAGTTCGTTGGTCATGGCAGGGGGTTCGTCGCGTCGACGTCTGACCGATTTCGCCACGAAACACAGTTTTCCCTCCAGGCGCTTTGAGACGAGAAAATCGGTGTAGAGGATTGCCTCACTGCCATCGTCGTATCGCGGATGCGGTATATGCATCGCGCCCGCTATGCGAAGCGTCAGCTCAGGGTCACATACATAGGATTCGCGAATATCAACCGTGTCGTCCTGGTAGGTTTCCCAAAGAAATTCGGCGTACCGGCTGTCATTCGCAATATGGGCTTCCCGTCCCATAAACGGTATCCGATGGACACGCTTCGCCCACCTGTCGCCCCACACTGTCTTGCCTGGAACGTAGGCCTGCCCAGTTCCGGTCCCAAGTCCCTTCTGGCGAATTTTCACAAGGCGCTTCTGGCGTGTCGTGAGATCAGACATGGTATTCCAGACCGAGTGCGACGACTTGACAGACGCGCTTGGCGCGGGTCTCAGTGATTTGACGGGGCGACCCGGCAACCTTTTTCAGCTAACTGTAGCTCATGTCAGTTACGGGTCAAGCTGTCCCGCAGACACACTCCCAGGGCGTTCAGCGGTCGCGAATGCATCGTAAATAACAGGCCCTTATAAATATCCGTCGCGCTGCGAGCATCATCGGGAAGCAGCCTGGTTGCCATCTGGTTTCCTCATCTCATCGCTGGTCATTGCCAAACCAAACATTGATAAGGATATCGAATAATGTTGAATATGAGTCGGAACGGATACTAGAAGAATCGAGATGTCATCACACAACACTGTAATAATCAGATCATTCCGTTCGCGAGTCGTTAAGTTTTCCTGATATGACTTCTTTGTCTAATTGACGTCGTCGTAAAGCCGGCGACATGGTCGACCCCTACCCGCTCCCCAAGATTAAGAAATTCTATTCCCGGGGTTTGCATCTCCGTCACGCGGCTTGCTGTGGTCCATGGCAAATCCGCCCCCGATAGCGGACAGGCTCAAGCGCCGACGCGTCAGACGCGATTTGGTGCCGCGATTCGCCTGATAATGAAACTTATCCAGCAGTCCCGATCTTTTCCCTGACGCTTTTCCCTTAAATACTGCAAAGTGCGCCATGAAATCGGGAAATCCCGTCAACTCACGGATTTCCCGCCATAATCGCGAAATGGGCCGCACACCGCTCAACTCTCCGGAATCCGTTCGCCAGACCGTCCAGCGCATGCTGGACGCGGCCGGCGTGGCTGCGCCCGTCACGCCTGCGCTGTTCCGCCGTATCGTCACCGCCCGTCGGGTGCGCGCGGAGCTTGGAGGGGGCGACCCCGCCTGGGTGGGCCGGCAGGTTCGGCTGGTCGAAGCCGAGGTCATCAGCGAGTCCAGTGCCCGCTATACGGCGAGCGGGCTGCCCGACCCGGTCGCCGACGCCATGCGCTCGCTGTGGCTGAGGGCCCTGGAAGCCGCTCGCGGTGAATTCGCCGCGGCACAGGCAGACGCC
The DNA here is from genome assembly GCF_004353905.1 of Paraburkholderia guartelaensis. GTDB lineage: Bacteria > Pseudomonadota > Gammaproteobacteria > Burkholderiales > Burkholderiaceae > Paraburkholderia > Paraburkholderia guartelaensis. Next base: position 9,153 of record NZ_SMOD01000055.1, read on the forward strand.
TCGGTGTCGGTCGCCGCCGCTGCGGCAGAGCGCGACAACGCGAGCGCTTTGGTTGAGATGATGCGCACCGAACTCGATGACCGGCAAAAGCAGGCGCGCGAGCAGGACGTGCGGGTCGCACAGCAGCAGGCGGAATTGGTCCAGCTCCAGCAGCGGCTCGCAGGGGAAACGGACCGTGCGCTTCGTGCCGAAGCGGCACTTGACCAGGCGCTCCGCGCCAGCGATGAAGCCCGGCGCCAGCACGACGGGGAACTCGCGGCGGTCCGGGAGCGGTATGCCGGCCTGTCAAAGCAGCTGTTTGCTATGACCGACGGGCTTCGCCAGTCGCGGGCAGTGGCACAGCCTGCCGTCCAGCCAGAAATGAACGCCTTGCGCCTTCGCCTCGCCCAGGTCAGCGAGCCGTATCAGAAACCGCTTCGCGCCGACGCAGAAACCGATGCAAGCGCGCGCCCCACTGCGCCTGCGGACCAGCAGAACCCTGCTGCCCGCTAGGCCGCCCGCCAGACGGACGACGTACCGTGCTAGATCCCTCGAATTACGTCGACCTCGCGGCTGAGCCGGCGCGGCCACTGCCTTCCGACCTCGACAGCGCGATCGCCTATCTCACGGCGGTTCTGGGGACGCCCGTCTACCAGACCTGGACACCGGCCCGGCTGCTCGAAGAACACGGCTCCATGTCGGCCGCGAAAGTTGCCCAGCCAGAAGTGTTTGCCCTCCTGCTGGGCGGTGGAACCGTGGTCCGGTTTTGGGATCTGGGCCAAAGCCGAACAGTCAGTGCGGCGCAAGCCCCTGGCGCCGAGGCCGTGGTCGGGCGGCTCCTGCGTACCCTCAGGGTGCGCTTTCGCCCGGCTCATCCACCGACGTCGCTGACGTCCGGCCCGAATCGGCCTGGAGCGGCTGCCGTTCGCCCCGACCTGCATCCGGCGCGACGACCGGTCAGCGAGGAAACCTGGCTCGCGGGCACCGGCCGGTTATACAACAGTGATTTGTCGACCAACACGTTGGGCGTCTGTGATGACGGTGCCGCAGTCCATCGATTCCTCCAGGAGCGGGCAAGTGGGTCGCGTCATACGCATCGTGCCTATACCGCGGAAATTCGCCGCCTGATCCGCTGGTGCCAAGCGCACGGCGTGACCGGCCCCCTGTCAGCATTGACGCGAGCTACCTTGCTCGACTACCGGGACGGCAGGCGCGGCGCAACACCAGCAGAGTATGAGGGGGGCGAACGTAGTGAAGCCGCCCAGCAGCGCACGATGGCCGTCCTGCGAAGCCTTTTTGGCTTTCTGTCATCCACGGGCTATCTGATGTCGAATCCGTGCGCCAGGCTGGGCAGCACCGCCGCTGCCCGCGCCGGATTCCGGCCGGAACGTATCCTGCCGCCTGCCGCGGTCGAAGCCATCGACAGATGGCTACGCGAGCAGGCCCACAGCATGGGCCAACGGCCGCATGTTGCGCGGCGCGCAGCGGCTTTGGCAGTCTTCCGTTTCGCTGGCGTCCGGCTGGATGAACTGGCGACCCGTGAGGGCTTTCCGCGCCTGAGCGTTGACGCCGACGGATGGACACTGACGGTCATGGGCAAAGGACAGAAGAAACGGTCCATTCCCCTCCCGGACAGCTGCACGCTTTTCCTCAAGCGCTATCGAATCGCATGCGGACTTCCCGCGACACCCTCGCCCGCGGAAGTCGCGCCGCTGATCCGCGGGGAGCGCGGTGGCGGTCTCGGTCCCTCCGGGCTATATCGTGTTGTCAAGTCGGCATTCCAGGAGATCGCGGCCGCAATGCCAGAGAGTAATACGGCCCGGCTGGTGCTCGAAAGCGCCTCGCCTCACTGGCTCAGACATCTCGTGGGCAAAACACTGGTGATCGATCGTAAGGTCCCGCTGCCGATGGCGGCGGCCCTGCTCGGCCACGGGTCCGTGGTGACAACCGCGGGGTATTCCCAAACCGATCTTTCCGAGCTGCGAGCAATCATGGAGGAGAGTTTCCCAGTGCGATCCTCAGAGGATGCTCCGCAGCCAGAGCAATCGCTCACACCTTCGCGGGGGCAAGCGCCGGCCGGGCATTTTTCACGGTGAAAAGCGGGCATGGGTCGCGGGCATGCCGTTCACTTCCCGCGTCGTCGTGGTGACGGAGGAGACAGCAGCTCGCCGACGTCCCTCCCAAGAACATTGGCAAGTGCGGCAAGCACCAGCAGCGACGGATTGCCAAGCGACCGCTCGATCTGACTCACGTAGCTGCGATCTACGTCAGCCTCAAGGCTCAGACGTTCCTGGGAGAGCTCATGCTCTCGCCGGAGCGCTTTAATGTTGATCGCGAGATGCTGTCGTAGCGTCTCATAGTCGCGTTGCTTCATATAACGAAGCGTGACTATGCCGAGACTCCTGGTCCACGGGATATAATCTACAAACCGAATTTTTGTGAGTTAGAGATGTTGTTGACCCATGCCCAGTGGGCCGAGTCAAACCCGGCGAAACAGAAACTATCCGCACCCCACCGCTCGTGGCGGTGTGTTGGCATTTCCGCCGAATCACCAGTCTTTTTCGTCGACCTGCTCTGGGGACCCGACGATCCCGATCAGGCCATTCGAAGCGTGCTGGTGTCGTCCCCTGAGGAGCTCGTTGAAATCGTGACGGAAGTCGATTCCAGCCGCTGCCGCGTGTTTCATCTGGGTCTTGCCAATGGTCGTCCTGACGGGCAGCCGGCGCTAACGGAAGTCAAGGCACTAAGAAGCCACCGGCAACCTGGCAGTCCGGTGAAGTGGTACGTCTATGTCGATCCACAGGGCCGCCAGCAAGCGTGCTTTTCCTGGTCGCCCCGCGCGGATGAGACTTCGGTGTGGGAAGAGGAGTTGGTACTTGACACCCGTGCGTTGTAATGCTGCCAGCTTCGTCGAAGATACGTCTTGCCAGCTGGAAAATGAGCGCGACGTGATGACGATCGCGCGGCGTCTCTTCCCGCAGACACCGAGCGCGAGTGATCCTGCCGGAATCTGAGAACAAGGAGCAGGCGAGGCGACGCGGGATGAGCACCGACCCGACCCAGGAACGGGATCATGTCGACCCAAGACGATGCTGTATTCCCTAAAGTGCCGACGAGCAGTGACTCGCCGATCGATTCAACCGGCCAATCCGTTCCCCGCGAGGGATATACCCAGAAACAGACATCGTCGCCTGCCCCCAATACATCACCAAGGCATATACGCATCGGAATCGCTGTTTGGAAGCACTCATTCCGACCAGGTGCGAGTCGATGATGAGCACCTTCGAATTGGAGATACAGTTATACCTCAATGCCCAATAGCGTCTTTACGCGCGCTATTTGATGAAGGCTGACCACGGGCTCAAATTGATAGCCGTCGCACATCCGCCATTCGAAATGGCGGCATACGCGCTAAACAGGAATCCGGACGATAAGTTTGTGCCAGTTGCCTCGATGGACTCTTCGTCACCCTCTTTCGCGGCCTGACTAGCCTCAAGCACGCAATTTTCGCCGGCTTCACCGAGAACGAATGGCATCGTCCGCAGTTCAATCCTCCACGTGCTCCCGAAAAAGCGTCCCTGCGCGGGGCCCCTGAGGAAAGCGACGCGGGCTTCAAAGGAGCTAGCCAGCCAAGCTCTCGCACAAATACAAACCGGCTAGACGGTTTACATAGCGACGGGGCTCCGGTAGTATGGCGCCGTGAGCATCGGCGCGTGATGCTGGATTGAGCTTCGCTACGACGACGTTTTCGCAGACCTCAGCCTTAGGAAGCGCGCTATGTACAAACCGGCTAGACGGTTTTAAATGAATACACTGAAACTAATATCCCCTGCGATGGAGTTACTGCTGAAGCAGGCCCCAAAAGCCGTGATGCTCGCAACGGTCTGTCTTGCGCTTTTCGCAACGCTCGTTCTTGCGCTCTCGGCGTGCTCGGCAGTCAGGCCCGTCAAGTATTCCAGCCTCGCCTCGTCGCCGTACCTGCGCGTCAATCCCGACGACAGGGACGGAACGCATATGCCCTATCGCTATGCATTGCCACAGGACTGGTCTCGGTACAGGAAGCTCATCCTTGAACCGGTCCAGATTTACGGCGGACCGGACGCTGAGTTTCACCACGTCAACGCTGCAGAGTGCTCGAAACTCGCTCAATTCATGCAGGCTACGTTCGCAGAAAGGCTGGCCACACGCTTCGATCTGGTGAATGAACCCGGAGCCGATACGCTTCGCGTTCGACTGACGCTTACCGGTGCAGGCACGGCGTTACCCGGATATGTCATCTACGCAGTAGAAATTTTGGATTCCTCTTCAAATCAGCTAGTTGAAGCCTTTATCGAAAGGTATCCGGATGGCAGGCCTTCTGCCAGGTTGAGTTCGCCAGACGCCCCCAGAACCGGCATTGAACGGGGCGCAGACGAACTTCTCGCCCAATTCAGGTAATCCAATCTCGCAGCACTGTCCAATGTCCCTCAGACGATTTCTTCCGCTCACCATCTGGCTCGTACCGCTCGCGGCAGCGCTGATCGGCATCGCGCTACTTGTGCGATCAGTCGCCATACAAGGGCCAACTGTCACCATCAGCTTTCTCACTGCCGAAGGCCTGGAGGCCGGGCGAACAAAGGTGCGATACCGGAACGTGGAGATTGGCGAGGTCAAGGCCATCCGCCTCTCGAATGACCATTCCCGTGTCCTTGTGGATGTACAGATCACCGAATCCTCACGAAATCTCGCGGTCGACGACGCCCGCTTCTGGGTGGTGCGCCCCAGGATCGGTATGAGTGGTGTTTCTGGTCTTGGTACCGTTCTCTCCGGCGCCTATATCGGCATGGATCCCGGTCGCTCCAACCAGCCCCGTGAAAAATTCATCGGACTTGAGACGCCTCCCACCGTGACCAGTGACCAGAATGGGCGTCGCTATGTTCTTGAAGGCGATTCCCTCGGCTCCGTTGATATTGGCTCGCCAGTCTATTACCGCCGCTTTCAGGTCGGACGTGTTGTAGCACGCTCCCTTAACGATGACGGCAAGGGGGTCACCATCCAGGTCTTCATTGATGCGCCCTATGACAAATTCGTCAGGGCAGATTCATGCTGGTGGCACGCAAGTGGTGTCGACCTGCGGCTAGATTCGGGTGGTATGAAGCTGAACACCCAGTCACTTGCGACGGTCGTCATGGGGGGGCTCGCGTTCCAGTCCCGTCCCGACCACGAGTCGGGAAGTGAGGCGCCCAACGGCACCGTCTTCCCGCTCTCCGACAGTCAGGCGGAGGCAATGCGCGCGCCGGACAGTCCCGCTGCAAGCGTTGTCATGAAGTTCAACCAGTCACTGCGCGGACTGTCTGTCGGCGCGGTGGTCGATTTTCGCGGAATCGAGCTTGGGTACGTCACTGCGATCGACGTGGAATACGATCCGAAACGATCAGAATTCACGATGCCCGTGACGGTGAACCTCTTTCCCAATCGTCTTGGAAGAAGCTTCCGGGAGTCGCTGGGCGAAGGCAACAACGACGCCGGAAAGGCACTGCTGCAAAAACTCGTCGCCCGGGGTTTGCGTGCTCAGCTACGGACAGGGAGTCTGATCACGAACCAACGCTACATTGCGCTGGACATCTTTCCGAACGCCCCACGGGCCACGATAGACATGACGAAGGTACCGCTGGAACTGCCGACTGTGCCGAACTCGCTGGAGGAGCTTCAGGTGGTCATCGCTGATATTGCGAAAAAGCTGGATCGCGTGCCCTTCGACAGGATCGGGACCAACCTGGATCAAACGCTCCAGAGTGCCAATCGTGCATTCACACAACTGAACACCGAACTCGGGCCTCAGGCCCGCGATACCCTCGCGACCGCCCAGGAAACGTTCCGTACAGCGCAGGCTGCGTTACAGCAGGACTCGCCGCTTCAGTCGGATATGCGGCAAGCCGTTTCGCAGCTCAATCGCACGCTGCAATCGCTGACCGATCTGGCTGTCTACCTCCAGGAACATCCGGAGTCACTGCTGCGCGGCAAGCCCCGGGATGAAAAGCCATGAGACTGAAAACAATCATGCGAAGTAGCCAGGCCGGATGCCTGAAATTGCTTCTCGCTCTATGTAGCATTGCTGCGCTTGTAGCCGCGTGCACCTCTATACCGGAAGTGCAAACCTACACTCTGGGCACGGCCCCGCGGCCCGCGTTACGCGAAAATGCGTCGGTCGACGAAAGCTCACGCCCAGCGTTTCTGATCGATGTGGCGCCTGTCGTCGTGCCAGCACAGATAGCGAGACGGCAACTCGTGTTGCAGAAGGACTCCGTGCGCGTTCAGGTCATGGAGCAGGAGCGCTGGAGCACCGCCCCGGCCGATGAGATTCGCCAGAGTTTGTCAGCGAGCCTTTCGGAGGCGCTTGGCACATTCGAAGTCGCGAGCGTTCCCTTCCCGGCAGATCAACCGGTCTATCGGGTTAGCGTTGTGGTGCAGCGATTCGAGTCATGGTACGCATCGCACGCATTACTCGACGCGGTGTGGACGGTGAGACCACGAACAGGAGCGACCATGCTGACCTGCCATTCGATTTATTCGGTGCCCGTGGGCAATGGCTTTGGCGAGCTCGTGAAGGGGCATCAGCAGGCAGTGTCCCAGCTGTCGGATGAAATAGCGGCCGCGATCCTTGCCGTACAGCAGGAGTCGCCCGCACCGTCGAAATGCGTTCGTGGAGCGATGCGGACAGCGACAGCTGGCATACAGGCGAAGTAGCGAGCCTTGTCCGGAGCAGCCCCCTCCTGCTCGTCGGCTCACAACGCTGTGTTCATATTGAAGTGGCAATCAAGCAGAAGAGGTCAACGTGTTCCTTGCGACAACCCGACTCACTGACAAACCAGCACGCAGCAGGATCTGTCGCAACAGCCCCTCTGACGCCGCATGCGAATCGTGCCTGCAACCGTGTGGACGCTTCACACTTGCCGCCGTCCATCACGAACTCGCGCTCCTGCGGGAGACTGTGCTCAGGCAGTGGAACGAGATCGCTGCACTGGAAGTGGAACTCGCGTCCATGCGGACAGGCTTGAGCAATGCGACGGACGCGTCTGAAGCCTGACGAGGCAAGAGACCTGAAAACCATGGAAATCCGGAATCTCATTGCCTGTCCAGATTGCGATCTTCTGCTTTCTCGACCACTTCGGACCCGGAAGGCGGAAATGCACTGCCCACGTTGCGGGGCGAGCATCGCCAGCACAGACATGGCGCAGCTCGATCGCGTCGTGGCACTGGCGCTCGCCGCGATGATTACCTTCTTCGTCGCGCAGGCGTATCCAGTTGTAGAACTGGAGATGGGGGGAGTCACATCGGCCACCACCCTGACAGGGACTGTCTGCGCACTCTGGGCTCAAGGTATGTGGCCACTCGCTGTCCTGGTCGCCTGCCTGACCATCGTGTTTCCGTTTCTCGATCTTGCCGCGGTGCTCTACGTCACCGCTCCTATGCGCCTTGGCGTGGTTCCTCCCGCGTTTGCAGTGGTACTGCGCGTGCTGCAGTTCGTGCGGCCGTGGGTCATGATTGAAGTCCTGTTCCTCGGGGTCGTTGTTACCGCAACCAAGCTTGCCAGCCGTGCATACGTTATCCCGGAGACCGCCCTCTTCGCGCTTTGCACGCTGCCGTTCATGCTCGCAGTCGTCATGGCATTCGAGCCGCGTGCCCTGTGGCACATCCGCGAGACACTGGATGGGCGTGAACGGGACAACTTGCCGGGGTCACTCACGACCTTGCCCGCCGTACCCTTCTCGTCTGCCAAGGACGTGGGGCTTGTTGCATGCAGGAGCTGCGATGGCGTTGCCCACCGTGAGTTCACTGAATCCGGTCATGGCGCCCAGCCCGCTCCGCGAGCGCGCGCGGCTGCGCAGCAATGCTCCCGTTGCGGAGCCAGGATGCATCCCAGGAAGCCGGACAGTCTCATGCGTACCCAGGCATTACTGGTCGCAGCGGCAATCCTGTATCTACCCGCGAACCTGCTGCCGGTTCTTCATACCGTGACAATTCTTGGCTCGAAGGACGACAGCATCATCAGTGGCGTTGTCCATTTCTGGCGCAGCGGGGACTGGCCAATTGCCACGGTTATCTTCATCGCGAGCGTCGCTTTCCCGCTGCTCAAGCTCGTCGCGCTCGCGTTCCTCGCCTGGACATCGGGTGGTACCTCGCGCTGCCACCCGTTGGTGGGTACAAAACTGTTCCGGATCATCGAGCGCCTCGGGCGATGGTCAATGCTCGATATTTTTGTGATTGCGCTCACGATCGCGCTCGTCAATTTCAGGTCAGTCGCGTCTGCGACGTCGGGTTGGGGCGCCGTCGCTTTTGCGGCCGTGGTCCTACTGACGATGACAGCTACGATGCAGTTCGATCCACGGTTGATCTGGGACACTCACGCCGGCCCGCAAGACCGTGACGGGAACGGCACAAATGGCCCAGCTGGTTCGTGACTGCCCCGCATTTTGCACGTGCGGGTCCGATGCCAATGGCGACAATCGCCGGAACCGGCACAGTGCACTGCTCTAGGCAGCCGGCGACCCCGGTGCACCCCGGCTCGTCCACGACGGCTCGTCGAGCAGCCGCTCGAAAAGCCGTTCGCGCTCTTCCGACGACAGTGGCGACAGCCCCATCAAGCCCGTAAACGCCATGCCAGCCGCAGCGGCCCAGCGCAGCACGGCGATATCGCCATCGGGGGATTCCTTGCGGACCTCGGCAAGATCAGCAGCGTGAGCGCCCCGAATGGTTTCCAGGAGTTCCGGTGCCTGGACCAATGCAGCCAGTACGGCGCGATTGGCAGATTCTGGTTGGCTGGCAGTTTCACGCATCACGGCAATCTGCGCGAGCAGGAGCGGCTCCTTTACCGAGGCATCGCAGGAATTCAGATATCCCACCGCAAACTCTTCAAGGTACCGCCTCTGGAACTCCAGCAATGCCAGCAGGATTCCGTCCTTCGTGCCGAACTGATGAAGAAGCCCCCCCTTACTGATACCGCTCTCCCGGGCGAGTGCATCGAAGGTAAGTGCGTTAAGGCCATCCCGTGAGAGGATGGTCAGAGCGGCCTTGAGGGCCGTGTTTCGGGACCGTTCCGAGCGGGTCGCGTTATCCATTATTGGAGGCTCATTGGAATTTCAGGTGTCAGTTGCAGCTTCCCGGTCGGGACCTCGCCTGCTATCGGGGTATCAACCGCCATCCGGTATCTTGATGAACCGCGTCCATGCGCCATCGTCAAGCAGTCGGTCAAACAGGTGACTGCGCTCCTTGTCCGACAAGGGGGAAAGTCCGAACAGCGCATACAGTGCGAGGCCCCAGGCCGCTTCCCAACGTAGTAGCGCGAGTTCAGGGTCGGCGGCCTCTTCCCTGATCTGCCGGACATGCCCGGCGAATCGTTCCCGGATAAACGCCATAGGGCTCGGGTCGTCCACAAGGATCGAAAGCACTGCCCGCGCAGGTGAGCGGTTCTCGTCCACCATCTGGCGCAATGCCGCAATCTCGACTGAGAGCATTTGCTGTGGAGCATCTTTCGGACGCGACTCCAGATAGTTGCGCCGGAACTGCTCGAAACTGTCGTTGCGATATGCCAGTACGCCCTTGAACAGATCAGCCTTCGAGCGAAAGTGATGCGTGACGGCCCCCTTGCTCAGGCCTGACTCCCGGGCAACAGCCTCGAATGTCAGCCTCGCCGTCCCATCCCGGGCTAGGACGGTCAACGCCGCCTCGATAATTGCATTGCGGGTCTGTTCTGAACGCTCCTGCCTGGCCAAAGTCTGTCCCCAAAGTTATGGAGGGCTGAAATGGCGCGGTCGAACGTGCCTTGCTTCCAGTAGCCCACTTACGCAATATCTGCATCCTGACTCAACAGTATACGGCCCCCTAAAAAAACCGTCCAGACGTTTTGCTTTCTTTGTATCTCGTGCTAGACTTCGCTCCAGCGCTTCTTCTTTGCGCACAAATAAAACCGTCTGGACGGCTTTTATATATCTACCGAGGCAGCTGGGACTCCCGGCTGCCGCCGTAGCTCAAACCGTCCGGACGCTTTTTTTGTACTGCTCGCCATTTCCGTTGCCGTCGCGTATCTCTCATGGAACCTAAAATGACAATCACCAAGGATGTTCGCCCCCTGCTGTTCGCGCTGTCGTTTCTCTCGCTCGCAGGTTGTGCAGGGGTTCAACCCGTCGCCTATTCCGGCATCCCCTCGTCTTCGAACCTGAAGGCGAATGCTCACGACGATAGCGGACGCGTTCCGTATAACTACTCGACGACGGTGAACTGGCAAGCCTACTCCCGGGTAATGGTCGACCCGGCCACGGTCTATAACGGTGCGGACAGCCAGTTCGGCGAGATGAGCGACGCCGACAGGGCAACGCTGGCCACCTACCTCCAGAAGTCTTTCACGCAGAAACTCGAGACGAGATTTGCGTCGGCTGCGCAGCCCGGTCCGGGCACGCTGCGCGTCAAGCTGATCCTCACGGGCGCCGAGACCACGACGCCCGTGCTTGGTCAGTTCACGCATTTCGACATCGGTGGGAACGTCTACAACGGGGTGCAGGCAGTTCGCGGCGGTAAGGCAATGTTTGGCGGCTCCGTTGCGTATGCAGTTGAGATCTACGACGCGTCGAACAACAAGCTGTTGAATGCCTATGTAACCAGACAGTATCCAAACGCCATGAACCTGGTCGCGAGTTTTGGCTCACTCGGTGCGGCAAAAGCAGGGATCGACAAGGGCGCCGACGCACTGGTTGCCCAACTCCGGTAAGCAAAATCACATGTTGGGTGACGGAGTGTGCAATGTCAGAAATCGCATCCCTCTTCGCATTGCCCCTCCGACCGCCGGTTATGGTCGCACTGGTCTTCGTTGTCGCTTATCTGCTGGTTGGCATTCCGCTTCACTTTCTTGCCGGTGCCGAAGCGCGCGACGTATGGGGGACGCTGGCTGGATTATTCGCCGGACTGCTTTACATTGTATTCATCATCGACTTCTATCCTGGTTCGCACGATGTCGCGACACGTCAACCGACCGTCGCGCAACTGGGACAGGAACGATGATCCAAACTGCGAATATCCGACTCCCGCTCATTTTTACTGCCAGTCTTTCCATGTCTGAGGAAACGGGATCGCCGCACAGTCGAGTCAAAGAATGACATGGCAGATCCTGCGCTGCCGCAGCACCTGGGTAGCAGCGAAACTATGGCGGATGGTGATCCGCATATACAAGGTCATTGTTGGCCAACTGTGATTGGCCAGTATCGCGGCAACCTCGCGCCAGCTGCCCCCTCATTCAGCAAGGAAAGTCGACGCGAAAGCAAGTAGTCCATATCACTTCAACGACGAAAACCGTGCAGACCATTCGCAAAATGAACTCGTCCTTCCAACTGGAACCCATGACCACGCCGACCTCCCGAAGGTTACTGATCTGCGCGATCCCGCTTCTCACAGCGCTCTTCAGTGTGCTCGTTACCACGATGGTATTTTCACGCGAGGTACCGGGACTCACAAAAGAATTCCCGTCGGCCAGCACTATCGACGCGCATAAGGATCAGGCTTCACCGACTCGACCTGAATATCAACCATGATATGCGTAGGTGTTCAGAATATTCCCGTCGATGTGCAACGCTTGAGGTTACATCTCAATGCAGCTGGCTGGGCTATCGACGACTGTCTGGCCCGATTCCTACCGTCAAGACAGGCACGGAGAGATGGCATACATCAGCGGTCAAGACGTCGGCGCGGTTCTCGATCTGTTTTCATCGCGTGCGTACCCGACGATCTGGATTCTTGGGCTGGCCATCGCGTTTCTATCGCTGATAGCGGCTTCTATCTGCCTCATGCGACGGGCCGAATCCTTCAGGATTCTCCTGGGCGCGGTTGCCGGCCTGATTGCGGGGATCTCTTATTTTGCTCTTGCACTGGGAGCACTCCCCGAAAGCGACGCTCGCGCGACACGCTCGACGAGTTCGCCGACGACGAGCGTCGAGACACACACAAGCTCGATACGCTTGTCTGGTGAAGGACCTGATTCTCGACGCAAGGCAAGAGACTAAACACGATTTATTTAGCTAACCGAAATCGGTAGCGGAACATTCGTTTCGAATCCGGCGCGCAGACTGTGTGAAAGCCGCTTCGGAAATTATGGAGCTAGGGAATGAGAAGCTTGAGAGCCAGTCTGACTCTGTCAATCGCGTTTGTCTGCATGCTGGCTGGGTGTGCTTCGACGGAAAGCGGGATCAAACCGGAGAGTATGTCGGAATTCACACTCGGCGCGACAACCCAGCAATACGTAATCTGGAAATTGGGAACGCCGTCTTCAACAACCACTTTACCAGATGGGTCGACCGTTCTGGTTTACGCCTTTACGGGAGAACGACCATTTTGGGACAAAGTGATGTTGAATTTCGGTCCGTATGCAACGACGAATATCCGAAGGACCACGATCAGTTTTCTTTTCGGACCAGACGGCATCCTCAAGAAGTCAGATACCGTCTCCTATCAATGATCGTCCGTCGGAGGTACGGGACCCAACGCTGATCGCTACGTCGTGGCGTCAACGTTCACATCTCGTGGTTTTGTCGTCCATCTTTCGACGTGGTATCGATCAGGTGCAACCGTGCCGACTCCATTTCTTTTCAGGATTTCCCTACGCTTATTCCAGACAACCCCTCTTTGTCGTTTTGACATTCTCGCCATAGTGAAAAGTTCGAGCCGGCGCTACCGCATTGCATTCCCGTCGTTGCGCCGTGCGCCAGGAGAACAGGTGCACGGGCGCACATCGGCCAAAAGCCAGAGCCGCACTCCGCAGCCAGGAGGCTACGTCGCGGATCGATGCCCCGTCCCGCTGGACCAGAGGCGAATCCGCAAGCGCGACGAATGCGTGACCGCCCGCCGATGCACGCCCCCTTAGTCGTGGATGTCCTCGCAGTTGCGACGACCGCAAAATCGATAACACATACATCAGTTGCAAGTGCAGCGCGAATCCGCTGGCGCTACGTCAGGTACGGATCGGCTGCGCGAAATAGGTGCGGCTTACGCACTACGACTCCGGATTTGTTCACTATGCGTATCGCAGTTCTCGATGATGACCCGAGCCAGTTGCAATTCGTCTCCGAAGCGCTGACCGCCGCCGGCCACGACTGCCATGTGTTTGCCGAGGGACGCGCGTTAATTCACCGGATGCAGCGGGAAATCTTCGACCTAGTGACACTCGACTGGAACGTTGTTGACGTTCAGGCTGACGCCGTGCTCGCATGGATCCGCAAGAACTGCGACTTATACCTGCCTGTGCTTTTTGTGACAAGCAGCACGCGCAAGCGAGACGTTGTTTACGCGCTGAACGCTGGCGCTGATGACTACGTCACGAAACCGATCGCCGCCCCTCAGCTTGTCGCGCGCGTCTCTTCGCTTTTGCACCGGACTGACCGCCACGAAACGGTGGCGACATCGCTGCAGTTTGGCGAGTATCTGTTCGACCTTCGGAAGGGTAGGCTTTATCGCGAAGGTACACATTTGCCAGTTACCAAAAAGGAATTCAAGCTCGCGCTGCTTCTCTTTCGCAACTTTGCACGACCACTATCGCGAGCTCACATCCTCGAGACGATCTGGAAGCACTTCACAGACATTCCCAGCCGCACGCTCGATACACACATTGCCACCGTACGGGTCAAGCTCGGACTTCGGCCAGAGAACGGCTACTGCATCGTTCCGATCTACGGCTATGGCTATCGCCTTGAAAAGCTGGAAGCCGCTCCGGCATCGTCTCAGAGCTTGAAGTCGAGGCTCAATGTCAGTGAGATGAAGAGTGGAGCAGCCCCTGAATCTCAGAGTACCGCGCACGTCTTGAAATAGTCACTCCTACGATCAGCAGTGCTTGCTCAGTGTGAAGTTAGCCGTCCAGTTCATACCACGACCCGCACACCTATTCGTTCGAGCAGGTAGGAGCGAGTCCACCAGGCGCCCGCCCCACCGCCTCCCCCAATCTTCTGCCCGCCCAAGACGGCCGTTCTTTCCCCTACACTCAGTCACGGATCAGATATCTATCGCGGGTTTTTACGCCCTTAATCCAGTTGGGCGGTGAGCGTCTCAGTTGGACCGTTCGTCCATTCGCGTGCGCGTAAAGTATGATGGTGAACTAGGGCTGCCAGTCAGGTAGCGGGACCTGCCGGACTACCTGGCTTGTGCAACTTGTCGGCCACACGCCAAGGCAGGAGCTCGTCGATGCGATTGATTTTGTGACCAGCGATATGGGTTAGCACATAGTCGAGGTGGGCACGCGGATCGATGTCATTCAGTCAGCAAGTGCCAATCAACGCGTACATCGCGGCTGCCCGTTCGCCGCCGCTGTCTGAGTCGGCGAATAAAAAGTTTTTCCAGACCAAGCCTACACAACGCAGCGCGTTCTCCGCGATGTTGTTGTCGATCTCTAGCGACTCCCCGCTGGCCGCACAGGAATCCATCTCGCCGCATCAGTTGCGCAACGCACGGTTCGCGGTGCCCGAGCAGGAATTCGGCACGCAGGACGTGGGGCGACGCGGTCGCTTTTCGCCTCAGGTCGAACTGCGGCCGGGCCCGCTCGTCGCGGTGGTCGCGAGCGTATCGCTCGGCAACAGGGTGGCGATCGTTCCTGGCTCGCTATGCGCTTGCGTCACGTTGCCGGGCGTTGTCTACCGGCCACTGAGCGGCAAGCCCATTCCTTCGGAAATCGCGCTGCTTTATCGCCGGCACGAGCGCTCCTGTGCAGTGCGGGCATTCCTGCAATACGCACGCACCGAAGTCGCGTGCACAGGAAACGATCAGTGACCGTCGAGCTCGCTCTGCAAGGCGAGGAATAAGCATGTGAAAATTCATTCGTTATGCAGACACCAACACCGGTTAAGCTGGCGGACGGACTGTTCGATACCTACGCTCACGCCTCAGCGATCTGGAATTCATGCTGTCACACGCCGATGCTTTTTCCGACTGGCTGCTTGAAGATCTCGAACTGCACAGCACGCTGTTTCATGTTGGCCAGTATTGCGGCGCCTGGCAGGCTTCCACGAGCGGCCATCGCCGTGCCAGTTTTCACGTCGTGCTGCATGGCCGCTGCTGGCTACATCTGCCCGCGCAAGCCACGCGTCCTGCGCGCAGCGTGGCGCTCGCGGCCGGCGACGCCGTCTTCCTGCTAAACGACCAGCCTCACTGTCTCTCCCCCGACCCGCAACCGCCCGCGCCGGGACGCGAGAGTGCGCGCGCTGGCCAGATGACACCGCTCGATGCGCCAGGCCACGAAACGCCCGACAGCCTCGGCCTCGCCTGCGGCTTCTTCGAGTTCAAATCAGGGCTCGACGATCTCGTCCTTGGTCTGCTGCCGGATCACGTCATCGCGCGCCACGATCAGCCCACTCAACATGGCGCGCGCCAGATCTTCGAACTGATCCGCGCCGAAGCGCAACTCAACGCGCATGCGCCATCGCCGCTGATCGCGCGCCTGACCAGCCTCTTGTTCGTCTACACGCTACGCGCGCTCGATAGCAACGACGAACTCGCCCCTTGCTTCTGGGCGCTGCTGCGCCGTCCGGCGTTCGTGCCGCTCGTCGCGGCGATCGTCGCGACGCCCGGTGAACGCTGGACCACTGCGAGCATGGCCGATTTCGTCCACATGTCGCGCGCGCGCTTTTGCAAGCAGTTTGCCGAACTCGCGGGACAGCCGCCCGCGCAATTCGTGACGCTCGTGCGCATGAAATTCGCGGCGTCGATGCTGAGCACCGGCGCGAGTACGCCCGATACTGCCGAGCAGGTGGGGTATCAATCGGAGTCGGCGTTCGCGCAGGCGTTCAAGCGCGTGACCGGTCTGCAGCCGGGCGCATGGCGGCGCACGGCTGGCGAGAGCGCGCGCGGCGCGCTGCACTGAGCACCACACTGAGCGGTGCGAGACAAATCCGCATGATTCGCAGACGCGCGCGCATTGTCCGCCGCGGCACGCATCGTCACAATCGAACTCACTATTTCGAATCCGTGAGGAACCGCCATGAGCCGCCTGCCGTTACATACCGTCGAGAGCGCGCCTGAAGCAAGCCGTCCGTTTCTGGAGCGCTCGCAGGCCGCGAACGGCTTTCTGCCGAACCTTGTCGCCTCGCTCGCAAACGCGCCCGTCGCGCTCGAAACTTATCTGACCGTTGGCGAAATCAATGGCCGCAGCGGCCTCACGCTCGCCGAACGTGAAACCGTGCAAATCACGGCTGCCGCCATACACGGCTGCGGCTTCTGTGTCGCCGGCCATACGGCCGTCGCACTCAAGAAAGCGCAATTGCCATCGACCATCGTCGATGCGCTGCGCGATGGCGTGACGAGCGGCGATGCACGCCTCGATGCCGTTGCCGAGCTCACACGCGACGTGATAGCCACGCGCGGCGCAGTCGCCGACACGTCGCTCGCCGCGTTCCGCGCGGCGGGTTTCAGCGACGCCAACGCGCTCGAAGTCGTGCTAGGCGTGAGTCTCGCCACACTTTGCAACTTCGCGAACAACCTCGCGCAAAACGAACTCAATCCGCAACTGTCCGCGTTTCGCTGGGAAGCGCACGCGCGCGTGGCATGATGCTCGCGCGCCGCCACGCTCTGCCATCCGTACTCGCGACATGGCTCGACGCGCACGCCGAGGCCATTGACACGAGCGCCGCCCACGCGAGCGAGATCGTGCCGCGTCTCTCGCGCGCGGGTCTCTTTCGCGTCGGCGTGGCGAGTTCGCTTGGTGGCAGCGGCGGCACCACCGTTGATGCCATCGAGGCGATCGCGGTGGTCGCGCAGCACTCGCTCGCGAGCGCGTTCGTGTTCTGGGGCCAGCGCACGTTCATCGAATATCTGCTGCAAAGCGACAACGAAGCATTGCGTGCACGCTGGCTGCCCGCGCTGCTCACCGGCGAGCATGCAGGCGCGACGGGCCTTTCGAATGCCATGAAGTACCTGTCCGCCATCGAGCCGCTACAGATGCGTGCGTCGGCCCGCGACGCACAAGCTACGCGCTTCACACTCGACGGTGCGTTGCCCTGGATCACCAATTTGCGCCGCGAAGGCTTCGTAGTGGCAGCCGCGTTCGATCGTCACGACGGCGCGCCGCCCGCAATCTTCGCCATACCGCACAACGCGCCCGGCGTCACACGCAGCGACGATCTCGACCTGATCGCGCTGCGCGGCAGCAACACTGCGGCGCTCACACTCACGGACACCGAACTCGACGCAGGCTCGCTGATCGATGTCGATGCGCGTGCTTTCCTCGTCCGCGCACGGCCAGCTTTTCTGGGTCTGCAATGCGGCATGTCCATCGGCCTCGCTCGCCGTTCGCTCGACGCCGTGGCACTCAGCAGTCCTGCCGTGCGCGCCGCGCTTGACGATGACGCAAACGCCTTGCGCAATGAACTTGACGGGTTGAGCGCGCGTCTCTACGAAGGCGTCACAAGCGGCGCGTTTGTCGCCCAACCGGCTGCGCAGTTCGAATTGCGTATCGCGCTCGCGGTCGTCGTCGATGCCGCCGTGAGGCTCGACGTTCAGGCAGCCGGCGGGCGTGGCTACCTGCGCTCGAGCAGCACGTCCGGCACCGCGCGCCGCACTCGTGAAGCCGCGTTCGTCCCGATCGTCACGCCGAGCATCGTGCAACTAAAGCACCAGCTCGCGCAGGCCCGGCGCTGCGAGGCCGCATGAGCACCGTCGTTCACGTTCGAGGCGCCGACGCATTTCCGGCCGAGCACGCCGGGCACTCGCCGCGGATCGAGCTTCGCGGCATCGGGTTGCGCCGCGAGGAACGCTGCATCCTCGACGGCGTCGATCTCGCCGTGCGTGCGGGTGAGATCGTCTCGATCCTCGGCGCGAGTGGCGCCGGCAAATCCACGCTGCTGCGCATTGCTGCCGGACTGATCGCGCCGCATGCGGGCGACGTGCGCGTGGACGGCTCCCCCCTGACGACCACTCGCGCCGATGTCGCTCTGGCGTTTCAAGACCCCTGCCTCTTGCCGTGGCTCTCGGTTGAACGCAATGTGGCGTTCGGTCTTGGCTTCCGGCGCCAGCCGCAGCTCGCACGCAGTGAGCGCGAAGCGCGCGTGACTGCCGCCCTGCGAGCCGTCGGCCTCACTCATGCGGCTCGGCTCGCGCCACGCCAGTTGTCAGGCGGAATGGCGCAGCGCGCCGCCCTCGCTCGCGCGCTCGCGCGCGAGCCGCGCACGCTGCTCCTCGACGAGCCGTTCGGCGCGCTTGACGAACTCACGCGCGCCGACATGCAGCGCTTGCTCGTGCGCGTCGTGCACGACACGCAAGCGGCCACGCTGCTCGTCACCCACGACATCGACGAAGCGCTGCTGGTGTCCAATCGCGTGACCGTGCTGGGACGGCGCGGCATCGCGCTCGATCTGCCCATCAGCCTTCCCACGCCGCGCGAGGCGCACGTCGAGGCGCTAGGCGCCCTGCGTGTGCGCCTCGTCACCGCGCTGCGCGAGACGGTGGCGGACAGGACAGCGGCCGCCGCGTGACGGACGCGCCCACTTCGCAATCGACAATTCATTACACGAGGACGACCGCCATATGTGCCAGCTTCCGATGACCCGCCGCGAGTGGCTCAAGCTCGCATCGCTCTTTACCGTCGCGGGCGCCGCGCCGATGCTCGACGCACTGAACGCGCGCGCGGCCACCGAAGCGGACGCGCCGCTGCGCATCGGCTACCTGCCCATCACCGACGCGGCGCCACTGCTGGTCGCACATAACAACGGGTACTTCGAGCAAGCGGGCCTCGCGGTCGAGAAGCCCACGCTGCTACGCAGCTGGGCGCAGCTTGTCGAAGCGTTTCTCTCCGGGCAGGTCAACGTCGTGCATTTGCTCGCGCCCATGACGATCTGGGCGCGCTATGGCAGCCGCGCGCCCGCGAAGGTGGTGGCATGGAATCACGTCAACGGCTCCGCGCTCACGGTCGCCCCGGAGATCGGCAAGGTCGCAGACCTCGGCGGCAAGTCGGTCGCCGTGCCATTCTGGTATTCCATTCACAACGTCGTCGTGCAGGACATGCTGCGCGCGCAAGGCCTCACGCCCGTGCTCGGCAAGGACGGCACGCTCAAGCCCAACGAGGTGCGCCTCGTCGTGATGGCGCCCGCCGACATGCCGCCCGCACTGGCCGCGAAACAGATCGCTGGCTTTATCGTCGCCGAGCCGTTCAATGCGGCGGCGGAGGCGCTCAAGGTCGGCAAGGTGCTGCGCTTCACGGGGGACGTCTGGCGCGATCACGCGTGCTGCGTGGTCTTCATGCACGAGCGCGACCTGAACGGGCGGCCCGCGTGGTCGCAGAAGGTCGTCGATTCGATCGTGCAGGCACAGGTCTGGACGCGTGAGCATCCGCAGGAAGCCGCGCAATTGCTTTCGAAGAGCGGTGCAAATCATTACACGCCGCATGCGGCCGGCATCCTGCAAAGTGTACTCGCACCCTCGCCTGCCGATGAGGCGCGCTACCTTGCCGACCGCGCCATCGTGCACGGCGACTGGCATGAGAAGCGGATCGACTTTCAGCCCTATCCCTACCCGGCTTTTACGGAGGAGCTCGTTCGGCGCCTCAAGACCACGCAGGTCGAAGGCAACGCACAGTTCATCACGGCGCTCGATCCAGCTTTCGTCGCGCGTGACCTGGTCGATGACCGCTTCGTGAAGAAGAGCATCGCAGCGGCAGGCGGCATGAAGGCGTTCGGCTTGCCCGACTCCTACGCCCGCTCGGAGAGCATAATTGTCTAGCCTGCCCGCCCGCACGGAACTTTCCAGCAAGCAATCGCGCGGGCGAAACAGCATGCCCGCGCGCGCCGCGCTCGGCGTGCTGGGTCTCGCCGCAATTGTGGCGTTATGGTGGCTAGCAGTAGCCGCGCTCGCGCGCCACAATGCGCTCGCCGCCCAATTCGGCCCACTTGCCGCATGGCAAGCACTTCCGGATCTGATCAGCGAAGACCGGTTGACTGTGCACATCTGCGCGAGCCTGCGGCGCATCGGCGTGGGTCTCGCATGCGCGATCGCACTCGGCGTGCCGCTCGGCTTCGTGATCGGGCGCATCAGGGCGATCGAAGCCGCGCTTTCGCCTGCGCTGCAATTCTTGCGGATGATCTCGCCGCTCTCGTGGATGCCGATCGCTGTCATGTCGCTTGGCGTCGGCGATCCGCCCGTCTACTTTTTGCTCGCGTTCGCCGCCATCTGGCCCATCGTCATGAGCACCGCGGCGGGCGTGCAGCATATCGATACGCGCTGGGTGCAGCTTGGCGAGAGTCTCGCCGCAACGCACGCCGAAATGATCTGGCATGTCTATGTACCGGGCATAGCCGCACACGTCCTGACCGGCGTGCGACTCGCGGTCGGCGTGCTGTGGATCGTACTCGTGCCCGCCGAAATGCTCGGTGTGAGTTCGGGCCTCGGCTATCTGATCCTCGATACGCGCGACCGGCTCGCGTACCCGGAACTCGTAGCCGTTGTCCTCGTCATCGGTGCACTGGGCTTTACGATTGACTACGCGGCGCGTAGCCTTTATCACCGCTTCGGTGCGCAGCCAATGCAGGACTAATGCACGTCGCTTCGGATGTTCAACGCCGCTTTCGCGCCGAGGGGCATGCCACAGGAGACGTGCTCGGCGGCCTCAAGCAGGCGCGTTAGTCTCGTGTCTCATTACGCTTAACAGCTTGCGCACGATGCTCTCGAGTGGCGTGTCCGGGCCGAATTGCGCGGCCACGCCATGCGCAACGAGCCGCGCATGATCCGCGCGCGGGACAATCCCGCCCACGACGACTGGCGCATCGATATGAATCGCGCGCAGTGCGTCGATCAGCGCTGGAACGAGGCTCAGATGCGCGCCCGCGAGGGTCGAGACGCCGACGATGTCGGGCGAGCGCGAGGTCGCCCATTGCGCGGCCTGTCCGGGTGTCACAAAGAGCGGACCAATCTCCGTCTCGAAGCCTGCGTCGGCGAGCGCGGCGGCCACCACGCGCACGCCACGATCATGGCCGTCCTGGCCGAGCTTGAGCAGGACGATGCGAGGCGCGCGGCCGCGCGATCGCCGCCACTTTGCTACGCCGTCCTTCGCTGCCTCCCAGGCGGCATCGCCTGCACGAGCACGCGCCCAGGCGCGCCGGTCCGCTCGTACCGGCGCGCTCCAGCGCGGCCAAACCTGTTCGAGCGCCGATGTGCATTCGCCGACCGTTGCGCGCGCTCGCATTGCGTCGATTGTCGCCGCGAGCAGATTGCCCTCGCCGCTTCTCGCGACCTCCGCGAGCCGCTCGAGCGTGGCGCGCACTCGCTGTGGATCGCGACTCGCACGCAGCCGCCGGAGCCTGTCGGCCTGAAGCGAGCGCATCTTCCGTGCATCGACATCGAGGCTTTCGCTTTCGTCGTCGTGCGGCACCCGGAAGCGATTGACACCGATGACCGCGCGTTCACCTGAATCAGTCTGCGCCTGAATCCGCGCCGCACCCTTGTGCACGCGCGCCTCGACCCAGCCCGACTCGATGGCCGCTATCACGCCACCTTGCGCGGCGATTTGCGCGAGCATCTCGCGCACCGCCTCGACGGTGCGCGCCGTGAGCACTTCCATCAGATACGAGCCTGCCCAGGGGTCAACTACGTCGCACAGCCCCATCTCGTGCTGCAGGATCAATTGCGTGTCGCGCGCAAGCGCCGCTGCGTCCTCACCAGGCAACGAAAGCGCCTCGTCCCACGCGTTCGTATGCAGCGATTGCGTGCCGCCGAACACCGCGGCCATCGCCTCGACGGTGGTACGTACGATGTTGTTCTGCGCGCGCCGCGCAGTCAGCGTCGAACCGGCAGTCTGGCAATGCATGCGCAACTGCATGGCACGCGGATCTCGCGCGCCGAACGAGCGTGCGAGTTCGGCCCACAGCACGCGCGCGGCGCGCAGCTTGGCAATTTCGCCGAAGAAGTCGCGCCCCGCTGCGAAGAAGAAGCTCAACCGGCGGCAAACGCGATCGACATCGACGCCGAACCCGATCAGCCGCCGCACATACTCGCTCGCATTCGCGAGCGCGAGGGCAAGTTCGAGCACGCCGTCCGCGCCGGCTTCCTGGATGTGGTAGCCGGAAATCGACATCGCATTGAAATGCGGCATGTGCTCCAGCACGTAACGAACGACGTCCGTCGCGATCCGCATCGAAGGCTCGGGCGCAAAGATGTAGGTGTTGCGCACCATGAATTCCTTGAGGATGTCGTTCTGGATAGTGCCCCGCAATTGCGCCGCGTCGACGCCAGCCTCCTGCGCCGCGACGATGTATGCCGCAAGCACCGGCAGCACCGCGCCGCTCATTGTCATGGAAACGGAAACGCGGTCGAGCGCAACGCCTTCGAACAGACGTGCCATGTCTTCCACGGAATCGATGGCGACACCGGCCACGCCCACGTCCGCAGCAATATCTGCATGATCGGAGTCATAGCCACGATGAGTCGGCAAGTCGAAGGCGACCGAAAGCCCCACGGCGCCCGCCTCCAGCGCGCGCCGGTACGCGAGATTCGATACGGCGGCGTCAGCGCGACCCGAGTATTGCCGGATCGTCCACGGACGCTCGGTGTACATGGTCGCGTGCACGCCACGTATATACGGATACTCGCCCGGCCGCGCGTCGAGCCACGGCACGCCTTCGAGGTCGGCCGCGGTGTAGAGCGGCTTGCGCGGCAAGGGCATCGTGTCATTCATGCGACCACCGTTTGTGCGTAACGACATCGGCAATGCGCACGCCGTCCGCCGCGCGCGCTATCGAGCACCAGTGCGAAAGGCCGCCGTGACTGGTGTGACGCGCTCCAAATGAAAGCATCAGGCGATCGCCCAAGTTTGCGTTGCCGTAGAAGGCCATATCGCGTTCGACGAGACACGGTGGCGCAGAATTCGACGCCGAGCGCCAGTGCCATTCGGCGCGCTCGACCATCGACTGAAAGCTCGCGAAATAAAGGAGATGCGCGCCGTTGAAATCGAGCGACGGGCACGGCAGGTACTCGACAATATGCTGCGCGGCGTGTTCCGCCCGGTCGAGCCGGCCATGACGCGTCCACTCGCCGGTACGAAAGCGCTTCGCCTGGCCGGCGAGGTCTGCCGCCGCAGCCGGTGTTGCACGCGGTGGCGCGCCACCGAACATCGCTCTGCATACCGAACGGTTGTCGCCACTGCGCTCGCGGCGAACAAACGTGGAGATCATCTCCACGCTTGCGATGGCACTCTCCGGCGTGAACACGCGAAAGACGCCAAAATGCCGCGCGAGCGCGATGCGTTGCACGTCGGCTTCGATCGCGAAGCGCTGATGCTCGCCGACCTCTTCGAGTCGCGCCTCGCGCACGCGGATCGCCGTGAACGCGGCATACGACTTTTGCCCTTCGTCGTCGTAGAAGTCCGGTGAGGCGAGACCTGCCTGCTGCGCAAGCGCGTTCCAGTGCAATTGCCCGCAGGTGCGCAGAAGCCACTGCTCCGAGAGGCCCGCGAAGGCCAGCTCGGGCATGCCGGCGACGTACTGCGTGCGGGACGCGCCCTGTGTTTGCGAGCGCGCAGGTGCACGCGCCTTCTCAGGCCGCGCGCGCATCAGGCCTCGCCTGCGCCGCAATCCGGTCCGCGAGATACGCGGCGTCGCGCGCAACGCCCGAGAAGCGCCCGGAACCCCACGTATGCTGCCACGGCAGGCCAAGAAAATAGAGGCCGTTCTGCGCCGTCACACCGCGTACATGCCCCGGATAGCCACGCCCGTTGAACACCGGCAGGTCGATCCAGCTGAAGTCTGGCCGAAAGCCGATGCACCAGACAATGCTGCCGATGCCGCTCGCCGCGAGATCGAGCCACTCGCGCTCCGCTTGCGGCGCCCAGAGCGGTTGATAAGAGTTGCCCGGCGGCGCGCTGATGCCCTGTTGCGCGATGAATCTGTCGATCGACGCATTGATGCGGTTATACGTGGCGTCGGCACTGTCGAGATTCTCTTGCAGGTTCGGCGCGAATCGCAGCTTCCCGTCGGCATAGTCCTCGAGCACACCGTAAAGCTCCATGCCTTCGTGCGCGAACTTGCGCAAGTCGATGTCGCGTCCGCCGTCGCGCCCCGTCACGTAGTGATTGGTGTTGTCGCGTACGCCCTCACGCAGCGGATGTTCCTCGACCGGCATGTCGTAGTACTTCATGTCGGCAAGCCAGTCGACCACGTCTCGGCCGCGATAGAAGCGCGCGCAGCGCGGCGCCTCGCCCACTGCGAGCACGACCTTGCGGCCAGCGAGATGCAGGTCTTCGGCGATCTGCGCGCCCGACTGCCCCGAGCCGACCACAAGCACGGCACCTTCGGGCAAAGCTTCCGGCGTGCGATATTCCGACGACTGGATCTGTACGACATGGGCGGGCAGCCGCTCGGCCATGCGCGGCACAATCGGTGTGTGGTAGCCGCCCGAGGCCACCACGACCTGGTCGGCGCTCAGTGCGCCGTCCGAGGTCTGCACGAGAAAACCGCCCTGCGGACGGCGTGCTACGCGCGTCACGGCCACGCCTTCGCGCACGGGCGCATCGACGTGACGCACGAAGCCGTCGAGCCACGCGATGATCTCGTCCTTCTTCATGAAGCCGTGCGGATCGTCGCCGCGATAGGGATAGTCTGGCAATGCACACTGCCAGTTCGGCGTAACGAGGCAGAACGCATCCCAGCGCTGCGCGCGCCATGCGTGCGTGACGGAGCGCTTTTCGAGGACGACATGATCGATGCCGGACTGCTTGAGGTAATAGCTCATCGAGAGGCCGGCTTGACCGCCGCCGACAATGGCGACGCTGACATGGGCTTCGGTGGCAGGTGCCTGAATGGACATAAGAATCTCCTTAAGCAACGTTCGCGGCGGTCACGCCGCCGCGACGCTGTGAATCAATCGACGCTCACGACAGTGACAAGCGCCGCCGGTTGCGAACGGAATGGCTGTGCTGTGCGTTCGATCACGTCCCACTGGTCGAGCGCAGACGAACACGCGTAGCCGAACTTCTGGCGCACGCGTTCGGACGCCGCGGCCAACGCGTCGTGCGTCGCATCGAGAAAGGCGTCGAGCGCATAGTCGCCGGGTTGCAGAAAGTCCCGGACAACGGTCGAGGGCGAATAGCAACGCGCTTCGGTGCCGTCCGGCCAGCGCACGACGAAATGAGTGACGGGCATGGTGGGATCCTGGTCGGGTGCTACGAAGACTGGTTTGCGAATGTGCGCGTCGCGCGTCGATCCGCGGGTACGATGAAGGGCTGCGCGTCGAACCGCCAGACGGTGCGCGTTTCGCCTTGCCAGCGTACGTCTACCGAGGGCTCAGGCTGCATCTCGCCGATCCCGGCGCATGCAATGCCGCGCCCCTCGAACCGTGCGATCACTTCGGCTACATGTTCTTCGCGCACGCTCAGCAAGTAGCCGTAGCTCGGAAAGATCTGCAGCCAGCGCGAGAGCGGCACGCCGTCGGGTTTCGGCAAGCGGGCGAGATCGATCACGACGCCCACCCGGGAGCACTCGGCCAGCATCATCGCGGTGCCGACGATACCGGCCATACTGATATCCTTCGCCGCCGCGCACAGGCCGTCCTCCGCGATCTGCGCGAGCAGCGCAAGATCGCCGCGTAGACGTTCGGCCGGCGCTTCGGTGGCCGCGTTCCAGTAGGGATACGGTTCGACGAATGCGCCGCGCAAATCAACCGCCATCAGCAGCCTGTCGTCCGAGCGTGCCTCGAAGCTCGATAGCAGGCGCTTCGCGCGGCCAAGGATCGCGACTGCGAGTTGGGTGCGGTCGCTGCGCGCGTTGCTGTGGCCGCCCACAACAGGCACGCCGAGCTGCCGGGACGCCGCCGCCATGCCTTCGAGCACCTGCGCAGCGGGTGCGATGCCCTGGCTCCAGATCACGTCGACGACCGCAATCGGCCGCCCGCCCATCGCGCAGACATCGCTCACGTTCACGAGCACCGAGCAATAGCCCGCGAACCACGGCATCGCCTCGATCAGGTCGCTCACCATGCCCTCTGCGGCAAACAGCAGGTAGCCGTCGCCGTCGGGAATCGCGGCGCAATCATCACCCGCGGCCATCACCACGGAGGCGTCGTGGCCCGCGTCGAGCGCGGCAAGCATCGGCGCGATGTCGGTCTTGTGCGCAAGGCCGCGGCTCGCCCGGATCGTCTCCACGATTGCGTCGAGCGTCATGCGGCCCTCCGCTGGTCAATGGTGAATCCCGCACAGGGCGTTGCGCACGGCGGATAGTGCGCAAGATCGGCCCGCATGACGTGATGCGCGCGCCCGAACACGATCACCTCTTCGAGCGTGCACCAGTGCAGACGACGGAAGAGCGGCGCGTTCTGCGCCTGCACGCGCGCGAGAAACGTCGTGCAGCCGAGCGCATGAGCGCTGCTCACGGCGAGACGGATCAGCGTCGCGCCGATGCGCCCGTGCCGGCGAAAATCCGCGCGCACGGCAAGCCGCGATCCGTACCAGACCGATGCGTCGGCCAGATCGCGATGAATGCGCACAGTGCCCACCACGCAAGGCGCCGCTCCATCCGCGCCTTGCACGGCAACGAGCAGTTGGGCAGTGTCGTCGATTTCGTCCCGATCATCTCCCTCGAAAATGCCCTGCTCCTCGCAAAACACGGCACGGCGGATCGCCAATGCTTCTTCGCGCTCCCACGGCTCGCTGGCCCAGCGCACGACGATCTCCTCGTCGGTATCGTGCGACGCACTCATGCCGCCACCTTTTCGAACGAAGCGAGCGACGAGCATGCGCCGCACTTGCCGCAGCCCGCCTTGATGTCGTCGGCACGCAGGCCCGCTTCGCGCACCATCGCGCCGAGCGGCGCGAGAATCGAGCGCATGAATTCGGGCGTAGGCGGCGCGTGATCTTCGAGCGGCGTGCCCGCAATGGGCACGAACGGCACCACGAACGGATAGACGCCGATACGCACGAGCTGCTGCGCGGTGTCGAGAATCCGTTGCGGTGTGTCGCCCAGACCCGCGAGGAGGTACGTGCTCACCTGGCCGCGCCCGAACACCCGCACGGCCGCTTCGAACGCTTCCATGTAGCGGCTCACGGGCACCGCCGCCTTGCCGGGCATGATGCGCTCGCGCTCGGCCTCGCCGATTACTTCGAGGTGCATGCCGAGCGTGTCGACGCCCGCTTCGCGCAGGCGCCCGAACCAGGCATCGTCGTCGGGCGGCTCGCATTGCGCCTGAATCGGCAGATTCACCGCGCGCTTGATTGCGCGTGCGCTGTCGCAAAGGATGGCCGCGCCGCGGTCGGGCGTGGCTGGCGTGCCCGTCGTGAGCACCATGTGCTTCACGTTGTCGAGGAGCACCGCCGCGCGCGCCACTTCGGCGAGTTGCTCCGGGGTCTTGCGCGCAATCGTGCGCCCCGCTGCGAGCGACTGTCCGATTGCGCAGAACTTGCAGGCCTTCTTACGGCTCTCGTAACGGATGCAGGTTTGCAGCACCGTCGTCGCAAGCACATCGGTGCCGTGCAGTGTCGCGATATGCGAGTACGGCACACCATCGAGCGTCTGCAGCTTGTAGAAGCGCGGTGTCTTCGCAAAGGCAATCTGCGCAACGGGAATGCTGCCGCGTCTGAGCACGCTCACACCGGCATCGTTAGGCGTATCCGCCACGAATGCTGACCGGTGTGCGCCGTGCGTATGGACCGGCACCATGAGCGCGACGCCGTCGATCACGACAGCCTTGTGGTCCGACGGTCCCGCGCCGCCGCGGCGCGACAGGCCCGCCGAGTCCGGCTCGGCCAGGCGCAGCCCGCTCGACTGAAGTTCAGTCAAGAGTTGCAGGTTCGAATCCGGCAGGTTGACGCTGGCATTCATCGTGGGCACTCCAGGTGGGGACGACCGGGGCGACGCTCGCCTCGTCGAGTGAAAACACAGGCGTGGCGGGCCGCTCGTTGATCGCGAGACTCAACAGCTCGGGCCGCGCATAGTGGCCGACCGAGTCCATCATGCGTTTGCGCTTGGTGATGAGCGCCATGTCGAGATCGGCGATCACCATGCCTTCGCCCTCGCGCAGCGGCGCGGCCAGATGCTGGCCCTCCGGCGAGACGATCGCGGCATTGCAGCCTCCACGCAGCGCTTTTTGCAGCTTGGGGTCTGTCGTGATCGATTCGATCTGCGCGTCGCTGAGCCATCCAGTTGCGTTCACAACGAAACAGCCCGACTCCAGCGCGTGATGGCGAATCGTTACTTCGATCTGCTCGGAGAAGATCGGCCCGACGAGCGAGCCCGGGAACTGGCTGCAGTGGATCTCTTCGTGCTGCGTCATCAGCGCGTAGCGCGCGAGCGGGTTGTAATGCTCCCAGCACGCGAGCGCACCCACGCGCCCCACGGCCGTTTCCGCGACCTTTAGGCCTGCAGCGTCGCCCTGCCCCCAGATCATGCGTTCGTGGAAGGTGGGCGTGATCTTGCGGCGCTTTACCTTGATCTGGCCGTCCGCGTCGAAGATCAACTGCGTGTTGTAGAGGCTGCCGTGATCGCGCTCGTTCACGCCGAGGACGATCACCATGCCGTACTGGCGTGCGAGCGAGGCCACCGTGTCCGTGACGGGCCCGGGTATCGCCACCGCCTCCTCGTACAGCCGCAGATGCTCGGCGCCTGATTGCACGGGTGGCAGTACGAACGAGAAGTACGGGTAGTACGGCAGAAAGGTTTCGGGAAACACGGCGAGTTGCACGCCCTCGCGTGCCGCGGCGACGATGGCCTCGCCCACGCGCTCGAGCGTTCCCGCGCCCGACTCGAGATCCGGCGCGATTTGCACTGCCGCCGCGCGGACAATGCGCTTCGTGGATGTGATCGACATGGCGATACCCGTATGCGTTTATACGGTCCAGGTGTCGATCACGAACGCGTTCGACTTGCGATGCAGCAGTTTCAGGTCGAGCACATCGAGCGGATTGATGGGGCGCACGCCTTCGATCAGCGCAGCCTCACCGTGGCCATAGAGCGCCTGCAGCGCAAAGCGGCACGCATAGACCTTGCCGCCTTCGGCCATGAACTTCATCAACTGGTTGTTGAAGTTCAGATGGCCAGGAAACGCTTCGGCGCCAAGCGTGGGAAAGCCGCGCTGTACGCCCAGCATCACACCGGGACCGTAAAGCAGGATCGAGGTTTCGAAGCCCTTGCGTTGCAGCCGCGTGGCTTGCAGCATGTTGACGAAACCAATGGAACCTTCGAATGCGACCGTGTGGAACGTAACGAGCGCTTTCTCGCCGGGTTCTGCCTTGATGTCCTCAAATACCTTCTCTTCGTAATCGACGAGGAAGTCGCCGGTCTTGTGGGCGGGCGTGGTGATGGCGGGCATTGCGTGACTCCGTTCAATAATTGAGGACTGTGGCCGACCGGTGGCCGGCGTCTCTCTTATCGCAACGGGTATGCCATCAAGCGGCATGCTTCATGCAATCAATTGACAATCAATGCCGTGTGCCGCGAATGATCCAGGCGATTTTTTTCGTGAAGCGCGTGCCAGGCACGTATGCGCGCCGCGCCCTGGCGTTGTTGTGATCTGGCACACGCCCTGGCTCGGGGCAACGCGCATTCGCTTCAGGTGCATGCATGCATCAATTCGGATCATTCAATGCAATCGCATGCAATCAATTGTTTATTTTCCGGCGTCCGTTCTCACTAGAATGAATGGGCCCATTTTTGGAGGCGCCTGCGCGCACGTCCATGACGAACGTCACTGCCCATTGGCTCAAACGGCTAGCCGAAAGCGACAAGCCCGTTTATCAGACCATTCCCGACCTCATCGAAGAAGATGTGGCTAGCGGCCGTCTGCGCCCGCGCGACCGCCTGCCCGCGCTGCGCGATCTTTCGGATGCGCTGAAGATCAATTACACGACGCTCGCGCGAGGGTACGCGGAGGCGCGCAAGCGCGGCCTGATCGATTCGCGCGCAGGCAGCGGCTCGTATGTACGCGGAAGGCCGCCCGCGGTGCCGTTGCGTGCGGGCACCTCGCTCGAAATGACCATGAACATGCCGCCCGAGCCGCCGGAAATGACTGCGCTGCTCGCGGAGTCGGCGGCACAGATCATAGGCGCGGCCGACCCGTGGTCGATGTTGCGCTATCAGGATTTTGGCGGCTCGCAGTTCGAGCGCAGCATGGCGAGCCAGTGGCTGCGCCACACCCTGCCTTCGCACCGCGCGGATGCGTTATTGGTGTGCCCCGGCATACACAACGCGCTCGTTGCGCTGCTGCTTCGGCTCGTCAAGCCCGGCGAAGCGATCTGCACCGATTGCCTCGCGTATCCGGGCTTGAAGGTGATCGCGAATCAGCTTGGCATGCCGCTCGCGCCGCTGCCGCGCGATGATGAGGGCCTGAGTGCCACGGCGTTCGAGGTGCTTTGCAAGACGCGCAAGCCGGGCGTGCTCTACTGCAATCCCACGCTGCAGAATCCGACCACACGCACACTCTCGCAGAACCGCCGCGAACACATCGCCGATATCGCACTGCGCTACAACGTACCGATCATTGAGGACGACGCCTACGGCATGCTCTCTGAAACACCGCCCGTGGCGCTCGCCACGCTCGCACCAGAGCTGACCTACTACGTCACCGGGATGTCGAAGTGCTTTGGTGCGGGGTTGCGTGTGGCCTTCGTCGTCGCACCGAGCGCTCGGCATGCCGAGCGTCTCTCCGGTGCGCTGCGCGCGACCACGGTGATGGCAAGCCCGTATATGTCATATCTGGCGGCACGCTGGATCGAGAGCGGCGTGGCGCAGCAAATGCTCAAGGCAATTCGGGGCGAGTGCGAGGTGCGCCAGCATATTGCGGCGCGAATTTTCGCCTCGCGTGAAATCGAGGCGTCGAGAGATTGCTTTCATCTGTGGCTAACAGTACACGCTGAAACCGGCTGGAGCGCGTCCGAGCTCGCCTCACATTTGCGCACGAAGCAAATCGGCGTGGTCTCCGGCGCGGCATTCAGTACAGACGGCAATCCGCCGAATGCCGTTCGCATCTGCCTGGGTGGTCCCGGTGACGCGTTTGCGATGGAGGAATCGCTGCATCTGGTAGCAGACATGCTGGATCATCCGGACAATCTTCATTCCCCCATGCTGTGAGTCGTGGCCGCTACATCTCTGGTAGCACCGCACCCTCTTGACATGGGCAACCGACAGCTCAATGCCAATCGATTGAATCACACGCCGCGTAGCTTCGATGGCGTTGCTGTGCAACGTCCGCTTTGACGCCGCGTTCGCTGCCGATCATGCCGTGGGATCGATCTACTTAGCGCAGTCTCTGCGCGTGAGCACACGATCGAGCGCGCAACGGTGCTGGACTGATAACTGCCATTTTCAGTCTGCGATAAATGGCCAGGAATGCGATCACTGTGCAATCGCGCCGCACTTCGCACCACACCAGAAATCGCGGCCTCGCGAAGCACTTCAAGGTTCTCAGATACACAGGGAGACGATTGGCAGACAATTCGCAATTTCAAACATAACGGCAGCACGCCCCCCGATCCTTGTCTCCACTTGATTCCTCCCTAGTTAGCAAGCGATAGCGACAGACGGTCACAAACCTTTAGCCTCCTTCCACGATCGCGTCACATGCGCCAAGAAGGCAGGGATCTGAGCGCTAGGCGATCCTCCAAGGGCTGACGAGCAACCGATATGGGGTTTTCCCCATCAGTCAGTCAGCTTGACACGAATCGACGATCGATTGAACATTTGAACATCGGATGAACAATTGATCAGTTAGGGTGATGCTCTGGGCTACGCCAGGGCACCGTCCGCTATAGAGGAGCGAAAGATGGCACGAGAACTGGAGGGCAAGGTCGCTGTCGTGACGGGTGCTGCGTCAGGCATTGGACTGGCAAGCACTGATGCCTTGTTGGCTGCCGGCGCACGTGTGGTGCTTGTCGACCGTGATGATGTAGCACTGACGACAGTTTGCGGTGAGCGGGGCGAGGCGGCAATTCCTCTGGTAATCGATCTTCTCGACTCCAAAGCCTGCTCGACCCTCGTACAACAAGCTCTAGCCCGCACGGGCCATATCGATATTTTTCATGCCAATGCGGGGCTTTATGTCGGTGGCGATTTGATTGACGCAGATACGGCCGCCATAGACCGGATGCTCAATCTCAACGTCAACGTTGTGATGAAAAATATTCATGATGTGCTGCCGCATATGATCGAGCGACGAACTGGCGACATTATCGTGACGAGTTCGCTCGCGGCACATTTTCCGACACCCTGGGAGCCGGTATATGCATCTTCGAAATGGGCGATCAACTGCTTCGTCCAGACTGTCCGCCGTCAGGTTTTCAAACACGGAATCCGCGTGGGATCAGTCTCGCCCGGACCAGTTATAAGTGCGCTGCTCGCCGACTGGCCGAAAGAAAAGTTGCTTGAGGCCAAGCAATCGGGCAGCCTGATTGAGGCCAGCGAGGTCGCGGATGTAGTGCTATATATGTTGACCAGACAACGAGGCACAACTATTCGCGACGTGGTCTTGATGCCAACCAATTTTGACCTTTAGGCCGAGGCCTGTAGCGAATCAACACCTTGAAGTGTGGCACGACTGGTTTTTCACCAGCCGGCCCACAATCTGGATGGAGAAAAATGTTTCTTGGCATCGATCTCGGTACATCTGAGTTGAAAACTGTGCTGCTTTCTGATGACGGAGTCATCGTCGCAAGTGCTTCTCATCCGTTGGCCATATCACGTCTTAGGCCGGGGTGGGCAGAACAAGACCCGGAGGAATGGTGGCGTGTCACATGCACGACGCTCGCGACGCTCCGCGATAGTCATTCCATAGCATACGCCCAGATCCGGGCGATTGGTCTTTCCGGGCAGATGCACGGCGCTGTGCTACTCGATGCTTATGATCGCCCGCTACGTCCAGCAATCCTGTGGAACGACATGCGCTGTGTCAGCGAGTGCGATGAACTACTGCGGCGCGCACCGATGCTGCACGCGCTTACGGGAAACTGGGCAATGCCTGGCTTTACAGCGCCGAAGCTGCTTTGGCTAGCCCGACATGAGCCCGAAAATTTTAAGAAGCTGGCATGTGTGCTTTTGCCCAAAGACTACCTCCGCCTGCGTCTAACGGGCGAAAGGCTCACAGACCCATCCGATGCATCGGGGACACTGTGGCTTGATGTGGCTCGACGCGAATGGTCTAGCGAACTTCTTCAAGCGTGCGATTTGAATTGCGCACAGGTGCCAAAAATTGTAGAAGGGAGCAGCCCGACTGGCTTTGTTCGTCCGCGGATCGCGAGCGAATTGGGACTTTCGAGTGGCGTCACCGTCGCCGCTGGAGGCGGCGATACAGCGACAAGTGCAATAGGCTTGGGCGCCGCCGAGGATGGAGATGGTTTCCTTTCCCTCGGTACGTCTGGAGTACTGTCGGTTGTGACCGGCCAGGCTCGCATAAGCCCTGAGATGGGCGTCCATGCGCTATGTCACGCGGTACCAGAAAGATGGCATAGAACAAGCGTCACACTGTCCGCAGCTAGTTGTTTACGATGGTTGTGCCAGCTTTCCGCGACCGACGAATCAACTTTGTTGGCTGAGGTCACAAAGGTGACTCCTGATCAATGCGCGAAGGCTCCGTTATTCCTCCCCTATCTGAGCGGGGAACGAACGCCACATAATGACCCGTACGCCCAAGGTGTATTCTTTGGACTTGCCAACGACGATACTCGCGCAACGTTGGCGTACTCGATACTTGAGGGAGTCGCTTTTTCAATCCGTGATGGGTTTGATGCAATGCGCGCGGATGGAACGCGCGAAACTAGTTTGACATTGATAGGAGGCGGCGCACGCAGTGCATACTGGGCGCAGCTGATTGCTGACGTGCTGTGCATTCATCTTCGGCGGCAGAGAAATTCACAATCCGTCGCTGCGCTTGGCGCTGCGCGGCTGGGATCGCTCGCGGTAGATGGAGATCTCGCTGGGGTCATGCGAAGACACTACGTCCGAGACGAATTTCACCCCGATCTTGAGCGCCATTCCATCTTTCTCGAACGACTCCAATTGTTTCGCAATCTGTACAAGCAAATTCGGCCACTATTCCGAACACGACAGAGCCTTCATTTCCAATAAACCAAGGCTAGTTCACACGCCAGCGTACTAACAGCGCTATCGCGACCACACGTAAGCGGTCAATAAATGACGCCCTTCCATAGAGGGGCAGAAGGTCAGAAGCTAGGTGTCCACGTGGACACCTGCACACTGACACTGATGACAGAGAACAAAGACCTTAAGAGCCGTCTTGTGATTGGCGAGAAACGCGACGGCCGACGCGAGTACGACGAAGGTGCGCGTGACGAACTGGTCAGGATGTGCCTAAGACCCGGCGTGTCAATCGCGCGCACTGCCATGGAGCACGACGTAAATCCGAATCAGCTTCGCAAGTGGATCACTCGTTACCGTCAGCAGCGAATGGCGCAGGCTCAGCAGAACTCGACATCAGTGTCGCGCGCAGTTGTAAATTGATACAGCAACGCAGTTAGGAATTGATACACCTCGTTGTAGGGTTGCCCATTTTGGGCGGCCCATGATCAGCTACGAGGAGTACATGGAAATCGAGATTCTGCGTCGCCAGGGAAACAGCCTCCGGGACATCGCAGTCGAGACCGGCATGGCAGTCAACACAGTCAGGAAGTATCTGGAATCGGGTCCGCCGCAACGCAAGGCCCGTCAGCCGGTACCGGGCAAACTTGCGCCGTTCAAGACGTATCTGCAGGGCCGCGTGGAAGCGGCGAAGCCAGACTGGATTCCGGCGACGGTGCTCAAGCGGGAGATCGAGGAACGCGGCTATACGGGAGGGTAGAGGTGGCCGCGCAAAATCGGACAGCGGGATAAGTGGAACGACCGGGGCCTGAGCCAGCGATAATGCAGGCAAAGGAACCGAGAAAATGACGAAACGAACCCGACGCACGCACTCAGCGGCGTTCAAAGCGAAAGTGGCCCTGGCGGCAGTCAAGGGCGAGCGCACGCTCGCCGAACTGGCGCAGCAGTTCGATGTGCATCCGAACCAGATCACGGAATGGAAGCGGCAGTTGCAGGAGCGCGCGGCCGACGTGTTCGGTGCGGCCGGCCCGGTGTCGAGCGAGCCACCGGTAG
>NZ_SMOD01000056.1 GCF_004353905.1 Paraburkholderia guartelaensis
GGTGATGTTGCCGGCCGTCCCTTGCGCGACACGAAGCTCTCGCTCATTGCCACGCCCAGCCGATCCCAGTTGATCAGTTCAGCCAGCCGCACCAGCGGATGTTTCAGATTGATCTGCTCACGCAGCGGCTGCCGGAAGAAATCTCCTTCTGTCACAGGCGTCTTCGGACCCATCCGCACCTCGTCAGGATTTGCAGGATTCAAGCGTCAATATGCCTGGTCCCTGCAATTCCCACAACACCAATTCGGCCTCAGAGCCTTGCCGCATAAGCCTTCGCGGATTGTTCAAGGCCGACTATGTAGATGCCGGCGACTGATATCAGCACCGCGACGAATGCGAACAAGCTGCGTCGGGGCAGAATGAGATACAGCAGGGCGTAGGCAAGAAAGTAGGGTTTTATGGCCGCGAAAAATATGATCGCGATGGCATGCGGCGTCAGCGTGTAGAACGACCGGTGTTTGTAGAGAAAGTATGACAGTGACACGAGCAGCAGGTGCGCGAAGACGCTTATGTTGCCTGTTTGGATCGAAGCAAAGCCAGAGCCCCCAATCAGGAAACCAAGAATCAAGCAGGGAGCCAGGCGATGGTATGGAATGAACGATCTGAGATTGATGCAAACGCAAACAATTCCGACTGCCGAGGCCAGAACCAGGAGGGCAAAGGAGATCGGGAAATCGATGGCCGAAAATACCTTGAGGAAGACGGGCGGATACACAAAAGGAAAGTCGCCTGCCGCGCAAGCGTAGGGGTTCGGTCCAGAAGAATAGCAGTTCAAACCTTTCTCGTAGACGTGGTAGTCCCAGAAAAATGAGCCGGTTTTACTGCTGAACGCGAGAACCAGTAAGAAGCAAACGGCCGCAGATAAACTCCATAGTAGCCATGCCCTGTCGTCGTTAACGCTCGTCGTCTCTAGCTTCAATTACGTCCCCATCTCGATCAGTGACTGTCAAAAATTCGGCGGTAAAGCGTGAAGGGCCGCAGTGTGGCTTCGCTCGAATAGCGAAGACGCAAACACTGTCCACAGGTTGTCTGGAAAGACCGCACGCGCACCTTACTGGATTGAAAGGACAACCGTAGGGCATGGTGGTGCGTGGGTCTGTACGCCACCGTACGTCGCCGACCCGCGCCAATGCGAAGATGCGTATCGACTTGCTGGTGTGTTGTGTGTCGTAGCGGAACACGTCGGAATGCTTCATCGATGCGCTCAGTCGGCCCGAGGGCATTGGCTCCTGGGCCTGCCGCCATAACGGGAAGTGCACCGCGCCCCGCTTCTCGTCGCTGGCGCGATATCAGATAGCGAGCAGCATGCTCAGGCCGGAAAGTGCAATCACGGCGAGGCTCGCACGATCCTTGAACGCAAATACGATCGGGTCGTCGTGCATCATGCCGCGAAACGCGCACATCCAGATCCGGCTCACCCAGAAGAGCGTGAGTGCAAATGTGGCCCACAATGCTTTCGGGTGGTGATACAGGGCCTTCATTTCCGGCGTGTTCAGATAAAGTGCGAGCACGAGCACGGCGAGGTACGCGGAAGCCGTGCCGAACGAGCGCAAGATCGAGATGTCCTGCGTGATGTAGCCGCGGCCGGCGGCTTCAGTCTTGCCTTCGCGCACGATCATGTCGAGTTCGACATAACGCTTGACCATTGCAAGCGAGAGGAAAATCGGCACACAGAACAAGATTAGCCAGTACGACAGCGGGATGCCGGTTGCCGCGCCGCCGGCAATCACACGCACGGTGTACAGGCACGCAAGCGTGAACACATCGACAAGTGTCATGCGCTTGAGCGCGAACGAGTAGGCAACGGTGGTCACGAAATAGGCGGCCATTACGACGCCGAACTCGCGCGGCAGCAGTATTGCGAGACCGCCCCCGGCGGCGAGCAGCCCTGCAGTGAGCACGATGCCGAATTTCAACGACAGCTTGCCCGACGCGAATGGTCGGCTGCGCTTGCGCGCGTGCCGCCTGTCGGCGTCAAGGTCGAGCATGTCGTTAAGCAGGTACACCGACGAAGCGGCCAGGCTGAACGACAAAAAAGCGATACAGGCGGCAGCGAGTGCGGAACGGTCCGTGAATTGGTGTGCGGTGAGAAGAGGCACGAAGATCAGGACGTTTTTCACCCACTGATGCACGCGCATTTCCTTGAGCACGAGCGGAATCAGCCGGCGCTTTTCCTCGAAAAAGATGATCGCAGCATTTGTCTTGCGGGCCGCGGCGGCAATGTGCTTGTCGCCGACCACGATCGCCTGACGTGCCTGGCGCCAGACGGGCAAGTCTGCACGCGCATCGCCGCAGTAGTCGAAGCCATGGTCGCCGAACTGCTCAACGAGCGCTCGCGCCTTGTTTTTGCCGAGCAGGTTGTTGCTGACCGTGCTCGCGAGCACACCGGTAAAGAGACCAATATGTGTGGCGATCTGGGTGGCGAGGCGCTGGTTAGTGGCCGTGCACAGATACAGCTCTCGCCCGTTTGCATGCTCGTCGCGCAGCCATGCGAGCAGTTCGGTGTTGTAGGGCAGGACGCCTACGTCGATGTTCACGCGCTTCGCGATCTGCTCCTTCAGGTAGGCACGCCCCCGCAGTGTCCAGACGAAGCACAGGAAGATCGACAGTGGACTCTGCTTGATGAGCACG
Organism: Paraburkholderia guartelaensis; assembly: GCF_004353905.1. GTDB lineage: Bacteria > Pseudomonadota > Gammaproteobacteria > Burkholderiales > Burkholderiaceae > Paraburkholderia > Paraburkholderia guartelaensis. Next base: position 2,632 of record NZ_SMOD01000056.1, read on the forward strand.
AAGAAGGCTTCAAGCAACAGGTCGGTGCGCGTGAGCGTTCCGTCCAGGTCCACGCACAGCGGGACAGATTGGGCTATGGGCGTGGCCATGTTCATTCTCCGTGCCGGCACAAGAGCAGGTGAATCGGTTGCTGACGTGTTGGTCGGAGCGCGACGCTGGCGGGAGGTACGCGGTCCGCAATCCGGGAGAGAATCGTAGCTACGGCGGCGTGCGGCCTCTGTGTTGAAACGCACGCGTTTTCAAGAAAAGACGAAGCGTTTGTCCAGTTGGTATTTCGTAACGTAACCGATCACCAGACCGACTGCGCCACCGGCAAGCCGTCCGGCTTCGCCATGAAAGAGTGCGTTCGCGGTGAATTCCACGGACCAGAAAAGGAGCGTGGTGCCGAGCCCCATGGCAACGTACAGCGAGAATGTGCGCACGCCGTGCGCAACACTTTGGTGTTCGTAGCGGAATATCCAGGCCTTATCGAGCAGATATTTGACGACAAGCCCAACACCTGTGCCCACGCACACCGAAAGTGGTACCGAAAACGGGCCTTGGTACAGGTGAAAAGCGAGGCTTTGACTGCCCAGATTGGCGCCGATAGACATGGCGGCGAACGTCGCGTACCAGAACACGAGCCGAGTGCGGCTGAGTGACATGCTAGCAACGGTGCTGCTCATAGCGTACTCCTCTTGAAGGCCGCACAGGGCAGCGCGCGGATGACCAGCGTGTGCTCGGCCCGGGAGCCGCTCGCCTTACCAAGCACGACGCCGCCTTTCCAGTCCATCGCGATGAAGCGGTCGTAATGGCCCCAGAAAGCAGGCATCGAGACGTTGGTGACGTGTGCTCGCCGGACAAAGGGATGGCGGTTGACGCATGTTAGGCAAAGGGCCCCGGAACCACCGTTCGCCAGAGCACAAAGCTCGTCTTCTTGCGCGCGCTCATCCTTGTCGGCAGCGTCTTGAATAAGAGTGGCGCGACATTCGAACAGGATGCGTATTCAGGAAAAGCCATGCGTGGCGACGTAAGCCGCGAGACGAGCGAAATGCGCGGCGATTTCGTGGTCAGCGCGCTGTATTTCTATCGCATCCGTGAGTGGAGCTGCGTTACGTGGCGGAACAAGCCTGCCATTTGTCGGGAGGCAGACGATCGCGATTGCGCCTGCGGCGGTCGTCGCGTGGTTCGATGTGCGCGGTCCGCGGCCGAGTGGAAGATGTCCATTCCGTGTCAAATTACTTGCAAAGCAGCAGCAGGCGCTCCTGGTCCGAGCACGCCCGTGCATTGACTTGTTCTGTGGCGACGGCGCGCGGCGGCGCGGCCGCCTGCATCGGGGCGCGATGCGCGAAACAAGCCTTCAGACGTTGCTCAACGGGCGGATAGTATTGCCAGCCTTTGCCGAGGGCCGGCAGTTCGAGCTTCACCTGCTTCCACTTCGGGTGGCCGTGCTCCTGCAGGTTGTCGAAGTTCGCGCAGAGCGAGTCGGCAAAACGCTTTAGTTTGCCGACCGTATCGCGCAGGTTGTAGTCATAGGTGACGAGAAACGCCTTGACCGTCCACGTCGGCACGTCTTCCTTGAGCCAGTTCGGGTAGCTCGACACGTGGATCGTCGCGGGGTAGTAGGTCTGCTTTGCGCGCGCCGTCTCCGGCGCGTTCGGATCGACGCGCAGGAAGCGGATTTGCTGCAGCAGCTCGGGATTCATGTCGGTAAAGAGCTTGGCGGGTTGCCCGGCGACGATGATGGCCACATCGATCTTCTTGACGATGAGCGCGGCTAGTGCGTCCTCGTTGCTCAGGTGTTGTGCGTTCTGCTCGGGAATCGGCTGGCCGAACATGAGTCGGTACAGCGTCGTCGCCGACTGCGCGGTGCCGCTGCCGATCAGGCCCACGCTGATCACCTTGTCCTTGATCTCGTTGATCGTCTTCATCGGCGAGTCGTTACGTACGACGAAGTAAATTTCTTCGTCATAGAGCGGCATGATGAGCCGCAGCGGTCGTATCAGCGTGCCGGCCTCTTCGTTGCCGGAATTGGCCATGTCGACGTAGGCCTGGTAGACGTCGGACTGCACAAGCGCGAGCTTCACGCCGCGCTCGAAACGCATGCGCTGCACGTTTTCGGCCGAGCCTTTCGACGGGATCACTTCGAGATCGATGCCCGCCGGCTGCGCGACCCATTTCGCCAGGTCCTGGCCGATCTGGATGTATGTGCCGCGCTCCTGGCCGGTCACGATCTTGTAGTTCGCGCCTGCCGCGGCAGCGAGCGCGAGTGTCGAAAGGAGCAGGGTAGTCAGCGCTGCCATCCCCGCGAGCATCGTTTTCAGCATGGTCTCTCTCCCGCCTTGGATACGTTGTACGGCAGACTTCGATTTAATCTGTAATCGTTTTCAATGCGTGCCTTCGGAGGATGGGGCGTCCTTCCACCCAAGTTGGCGAATCGCGCGCTCCTGGGTATCGACGCCGTCGTCGTTGCTGCCCGGGACGGTGGCGTCGGCGGCAGCGGATTGATTCGCAGCAGCCGCCGTAACGCTCTCGGCACCTTCGACGTCCGTTGGATGTCCGTTAGCTGACGTGCTGGTCGCGCTCGGCAGCGGGGGCGTTGACGCGAATGGGGCCGGGGCGTTCGGTGCGGCTGGTGTGGCTGCGCCCCAATCCCGCGACGACGGCAGCGGAACGCTGCTTGCGTCGCGCGGCGGCGGTGCGGCCGCGTCCGCCTGCGCGGCGCCGTTCGGCGTACGGAGTGGCGACCAGCCCGTCGCCAGGATGGCGCGCTCCATCAGCGATCGCGCGCGCAGGCTGCCCGGATCAATCGCGAGCGCCTCCGATGCCTGTTCTCGCACGCAATCCCAGGCACGTTGCGAGGCACATCGGTCCGCGCTTTGCAACGCATCATCGCGGCGTTGCGCCGCTGGTGCGCTGTCGCGCTGCATCTCGCGCGCTTCCTGATTGTTCGCGCCACGTGGAAGTGCGGCATTCCCGTTTAGCAAGCTTTTCTCCGCAGGACTCGCGCGCGTGACGCGTACTTCTCTTTCCTGGCCGCGCCTTTCGCCGTACAGCAGAAACGCGGCGTATGCGATTGCGACAATGAGCCAGGCGAGCAAAACGCCCTTCACGAAGCGCCCTTTGACGGTGCGCCAGAACGGGCGGTGTTCTTCGAGTTGATAGTGGTGCAAATAGTCCGCGTGCACCGGCGGGCGATTGGATGCGGCCGCGCCGGCAAGTGACACCTTTGCAACGGCAGGCATAGGTGCTGCCGCGGAACCGATGACTCTTAAGGTGGCTTTCGGGCGCGCGTGCGCAGCCGTGTCGAGCGGGCGATCCTTGCCGCAGTAAGGGCAGGAATCGGCGTATTGATAGAGCGCCCCGCCACAGAACTTGCACGGTGTGGGGAAACTCTGCTTACGAGTCATCTGAGCGAACATGCTGTCGTTCCACCGTCATGGCGACGCCATTTCGGCATTCAGGATCGTCGTTGAAGCGATCGGCGAGGCCTCGCGGAACCCACGATCTGCATGCGCAGGAGAGCGGCGGTGCCTGACCGGGCGCAGCCGCTCGAAAGATCATATGAGTGATTCTCCGTTCATACGCTGATTGCCGGTGTTGCCTACCGCACATATGCGCTTGCCGCGGGTCGACTGGACTTAAGTCATCTGGCGCGGGGGACTGCCCGTCACGATTTGCCGGTTTGTGGTCCGCCAACAAACCGGTTGTGCGGATAAATGGCGCCAGATCATAGCAAGATTGGGGATTTCCCCGAGAAGCGTCCCGGATGACTCGGCAGGCCGGGGCCCGCTTGCCGAATGCCGTTGCTTCCAGAGTCATGCGGTTTCTTGTCGAGTCAGGTATTGTGGCGATCTATCGCGTTGTTTTCATTGAATAATATTTCGATGTGGCACTCAAGCCCAACATCCACTAGTTCTAACTTGAGCTAGCAAAAGTGCCTCCGGGGTTGAATCAATCTCAACGGAAATTCCCCATTCCGCCCCTTCTTGAATTTGTCACTGCCCGTCGATATAATTAGCACTCACCGCATGAGAGTGCTAACAACTCTGGTGCTATCAACATCTCTGGCTGGCGGTTACCGGCAGCCAGGTTTTCTTGAGTCTCTTCAAGTCCCAATCAACAGAGGAACATCCATGAACCTTCGTCCTTTGCATGATCGCGTGATCGTCAAGCGCCTGGATCAAGAAACCAAGACCGCTTCGGGCATCGTGATCCCGGACGCAGCCGCAGAAAAGCCGGATCAAGGCGAAGTCCTGGCCGTCGGCCCGGGCAAGCGCGACGACAAGGGCGCCCAGATCGCGCTCGACGTGAAGGTCGGCGATCGCGTCCTGTTCGGCAAGTACGCTGGCCAGACCGTCAAGGTCGATGGCAACGAACTGCTCGTGATGCGCGAAGAAGACATCATGGCCGTGGTGAACAAGTAAGTTCATTCCACCGCTCACTATTCAAGAATCCAAGGAGTTAGAAGATGGCAGCTAAAGACGTCGTGTTCGGCGATTCCGCCCGTTCCAAGATGGTTGAAGGCGTGAACATTCTCGCCAACGCAGTGAAGGTCACGCTGGGTCCGAAGGGCCGCAACGTGGTCCTCGAGCGCTCGTTCGGCGGCCCGACGGTCACCAAGGACGGTGTCTCGGTCGCAAAGGAAATCGAGCTGAAGGACAAGCTCCAGAACATGGGCGCGCAAATGGTCAAGGAAGTTGCTTCCAAGACCAGCGACAACGCCGGTGACGGCACGACGACGGCTACGGTTCTGGCCCAGTCGATCGTCCGCGAAGGCATGAAGTACGTCGCATCGGGCATGAACCCGATGGACCTGAAGCGCGGCATCGACAAGGCCGTCGCAGCAGCAATCGAAGAGCTGCGCAAGGTCAGCAAGCCCTGCACGACCAACAAGGAAATCGCTCAAGTCGGCTCGATCTCGGCAAACAGCGATACGTCGATCGGCGACCGTATCGCTGAAGCGATGGACAAGGTCGGCAAGGAAGGCGTCATCACCGTCGAAGACGGCAAGTCGCTGCAAGACGAGCTGGAAGTCGTCGAAGGTATGCAATTCGACCGCGGCTACCTCTCGCCGTACTTCATCAACAACCCGGACAAGCAAGTCGCCGTGCTGGAAAGCCCGTTCGTCCTGCTGTTCGACAAGAAGATCTCGAACATCCGTGATCTGCTGCCGGTTCTGGAACAAGTCGCGAAGGCTGGCCGTCCGCTGCTGATCATCGCTGAAGACGTCGAAGGCGAAGCTCTGGCAACGCTGGTCGTCAACAACATCCGTGGCATCCTGAAGACCGTCGCCGTCAAGGCTCCGGGCTTCGGCGACCGCCGCAAGGCCATGCTGGAAGACATCGCGATCCTGACCGGTGGTCAAGTCATCGCTGAAGAAACCGGCCTCACGCTCGAAAAGGCAACGCTGGCCGAACTGGGTCAAGCGAAGCGCATCGAAGTGGGCAAGGAAAACACGACGATCATCGACGGCGCTGGCGAAGCCGTGAACATCGAAGCGCGCGTGAAGCAAATCCGCACGCAGATCGAAGAAGCGACGTCGGACTACGACCGTGAGAAGCTGCAAGAGCGCGTTGCCAAGCTGGCAGGCGGCGTGGCAGTGATCAAGGTTGGCGCTGCGACCGAAGTCGAAATGAAGGAAAAGAAGGCACGCGTGGAAGACGCGCTGCACGCAACCCGCGCTGCCGTTGAAGAAGGCATCGTCCCGGGCGGCGGCGTTGCGCTGATCCGTGCACGTACGGCGATCGCCAACGTGAAGGGCGCCAACGCAGACCAGGACGCCGGTATCAAGATCGTCCTGCGCGCAATGGAAGAGCCGCTGCGCCAGATCGTCACGAACGGCGGCGAAGAAGCTTCGGTCGTCGTGGCAGCAGTTGCTGCTGGTCAAGGCAACTACGGCTACAACGCAGCGACCGGCGAGTACGTCGACATGGTCGAAGCCGGCGTGGTCGACCCGACGAAGGTCACGCGCACCGCACTGCAAAACGCAGCTTCGGTTGCTGGCCTGCTCCTGACGACGGACGCAGCTGTTGCTGAAGTGCCGAAGGAAGATGCTCCGATGCCTGGCGGCATGCCCGGCGGCATGGGCGGCATGGGCATGGACATGTAATGTAGGCTTTTGCCGAAATTACATCGACGTGCAGGCAGCACCCCGCGAGGGGTGTTGCCCTAGCCCGAAAAGAAAAAACCCGCAGCGATGCGGGTTTTTTTTCGTCTATGCGGTTCGCGCGGCTGGCCTCCGCGCAGAAGGCCAAGCAGCAGTCTTATTCTTTCGCTTCGCCGGGCGAGGCTTCGTCCGCGTCCGTGTCGTTGCTGCGAGCCCAGAAGAACCGGTCGGGCAGCCACGCGCCCATGCCCGGCCTGAACGCGTTCTGCACGGCCTGATACACATATTCCTGCGCCTCGCGCACGGCCTCTGGTGGCTCCTGGCCATTGGCAAGCAGTGCAGCAATAGCGGCGCCGAGCGTGTCCGTCACGCCCATCATCGGCTGCGTTGAGCGGTCCCACAGATCCTGGCGCAACTGGCCGTCTTCGCAATAGAGCGTGTTGACCACGCGATGCGTGCCCGTTTCCATCGCCAGGATGAACTCGCAACCGGTGGCGAGCAGGTGTGCGATGGCGGCGTCGACGCTGGGCGCCTCTGCGTCGCCGTCCGGCTGTGCGAGCGCGATCAGCGTGGCGGAGTCAGCCACGAGCAGCGTGGTTTGCGGCACGAGCAGGTCGGCCATCGCTTCACGCAGTTCGTCGGCGGCGAGCACATGTTCGTCGTCGAGCGTGAAGTCGGGGGCGAGGATGAGCGGCACGTCGTCGTAGTCGGCGACCACTTCGGCGATCGCGCTCACGACCTCGGCGCGCGCGCCCGCGCCGACCTTGAATGCCGCGATGGGCATGTCTTCGAGCAGCATGCGCGCCTGGGTGGCGACGGTTTCCGGATCGAGCCCGGTCACTTCGTCGCAGCCCGCAGAGTCGCGCACCGTGTAGCCGGTCAGCGCGGTGACGCCGTGGCAGCCCATGCTGGCGAGCGTGAGCAGGTCGGCTTGAAGTCCGCCGCCGCCGGTCGGGTCGGAAAGGCCGAAGGCGAGGACAATGGGAGGGGTGTCGCTGGGCATGAACGTGGCGAGATGGATTGGACTTCGGGTGCGGCGTACCGTGCCGTCATAAGAGAATGCTTCAATTATGCGGCCTATCGATGAATCCGGGGGACGGATGACCCCGGCGCGCGCGAGGATTTTTCCGCGCTGCGCGAGCTGCTCGCGGCAACGCGCTCCGTTTGATCCCGTGCAGGCCAGTTTTCCTCTTGCTAGGCATGGAAACGGCAACAAGGTACCATCATGGCTCTCGTTCCCCTGAATTTTTCCCCGACTGGTTTCGGACTTTTCGACGCGGCATAAGAATGGAATATAGAAGCTGGATGTGCCTGATCTGCGGCTGGATTTACGACGAAGAAGCCGGTTTGCCAGACGAAGGCATTGCCCCCGGCACGCGCTGGGAGGATGTCCCGATCAACTGGACCTGCCCTGAGTGCGGCGCGCGCAAGGAAGACTTCGAGATGGTCCAGATCTGAGCGCGTTGCTCAGATAGCTGGCGATAGCCGGCGCGCAGTCTGGCTGCAGATTCCAGAAGTGTGGCGGGTGTGGAGTGCGGTGTCGCAACGGCGGGCACCGTATTTGCGCTTGCCGTCGCGGTTGTCGACGTCAGCGTCGACGCTATTGTCGAGATCGCCCGCCTGGTCGGCCCGCTAATGTTTTCGGCGCTGCCCTATGAGTCATCCTACAAGCTCTGATGTGCGGTTCGAAGCGTTGCCGAATCCGCGCGGCGGCACGGTGCCGTTCGCGCACGGCGCGCTCGCCCAGGCGCTTGCCGCGCTCGAAGAGCAGCGTGACGTTGCCCGTCCGCTGCGCCAGGCCGCCCGCACGCTGCACGACGCCGGCTGGCTTGCCGCCTCGCGCTTTGCCGACACGCTGCTCCTCGCTTCCCCGCTCGCGCTTGCCGCGCCGGTGCCCGTGGAGCCGCCGCCGGGCTTGCCCGCGCGGCCGCTCCATGCGCCCGAGGAAGCGCAGGGCGCTGAATTCCGCGTCTTGTTCAGCCAGGCGCTCAAGGAACTCGTCGCCGCGCTCGAACGCCGCAATCTGCGCGAGCTGGCGTGCTCGCCCGCGCTTTTCGCGCGGCAACATGCGCTCGTGGCTGCACTGGCGGAGCATGTGCCGGGCATCGCGCTCGCCTACGAGGATGTGGCGCTGCAGGGCAGGCCGCTCGCGCCCGCCACGCTGCATCCGCAGCCGGCGCAGCGCTTTGGCCAGGTGCGCGCGCGCTTCGAGCAGGCGCTTTTGCATGCGTTGAAATCGCATGTCGGCAACGGCAGCCGTGCGGCCAGCGCGCTCGGGCTCGCGGCGTTCGACGAGATGGACGCCTGCATGGCCGAGCTATCGAGTCCCGACCCCTACGACTTCTGGCGGCTTGCTGCCGCATGCGCACGCGCGCTACGGCGCGGCGTGGCCTCGTGGGGCGACGAGGGTGTGCGGCGCCTTTACGCGCGCTGCAATCTGCTGATCGGCGAACACGCGCACGGCCTGCGCTTCGCGCCGCAAACGCTCGTGCGCTCGACGCTGGCGTTGCTATGGCGCGACTACGCGCTCTTCGGGGCCGCAGCCGAAGACACCGCCGACGTCGATCTGCTGCATGACTATGGCTTGACCGTGGAATGGCACATCGCCGGCACGCAGGCCTCGGAAGCGCTGTGGGAAGCCGGCAGCGCGCAGGCCGGCGCGCTCGCAGCGCGCGTGGCGCCCACGCGCGAGCTGGGCGCGCTGGTCGTGAATGGCAACGCGTATGAAGATTTTCTGCAGACTGCCGATGCGGCGATGATCGCGCTCGGCACGCACTCGCGCACGCTGACGATGCGCGGTGCGGGCGGGGCCGCAGAGCCCGCCGACGCGCTGGTCGCGGCCGAGGCGGCGTACCGCATCGGCGCTGCGGCCTGGGCGCTCGGGCTCGGTCACGTCGGCCAGCTCGCGGATGCGCTGGGCCTCGCCTGGCGGCGCACCGCGCACGCGGCAACGCTCGCGACGCTCGAGGCGAAGGGCGCGCCGTCGGTTCAGCCGCCCGGCGCCGAGGCGATCGAGCACGCCAGCGAGGCGCTTCGCGCCATGCTGCACAAGGTCGCGGCGGGCATCGCGCAGCCCGACGCCACGCCCGCGGTGCGCGGGCTTGCGGCGGCGATCGTCAGCGGCGTGGCGCAAACCGCAGCGCAAACAACCGCGCACTGAATGGACGGGCGGGCGGATCAGCGGCGTGCGCGAGGCCGCCCAGGCGCCGGGCATCGGCCTTGCGCCGTCGGTCCATTGCCTTGCAAGGGCACAGCATGCGCGTGTTAGAGTGAGCCATTCCCTGCAATGCGCGACGCGTAGCGGCTGGCAAAGTGCGAGGCAGCCATCGGGCGCCCGACCTCCGGCCTGGCAGCGTGCCGCCATTGCGCATCGTCTTTGCTAGAATTCAAACCATGTCCAAGAGTAACGATCGCATCAATCTGACCAACCAGTTCCTGATCGCCATGCCGAACATGGCGGACCCCACGTTTTCAGGAACGGTGGTCTACCTTTGCGATCATTCGGAGCGCGGCGCGCTCGGTCTCGTCATCAATCGGCCCACCGACATCGATCTCGAGGCACTCTTTTCCCGCATCGACCTGAAGCTCGAAATCGAGCCGCTCCTGCACGTGCCCGTTTATTTCGGCGGCCCGGTGCAGACCGAGAGGGGCTTCGTGCTGCACGCGCCCGCCGAGGGCACGAGCTATACGTCTTCGATGTCGGTGCCGGGCGGCCTCGAGATGACCACGTCGAAGGATGTGCTCGAAGCCGTTGCCAACGGCAGCGGCCCCGAGCGCTTCCTGCTCACGCTCGGCCACGCAGGCTGGGGCGCAGGTCAGCTCGAAGACGAAATCTCGAAGAACGGCTGGCTCACGGTCGAGGCCGATCCGAAGATCGTATTCGACGTGCCCGCCGAAGAGCGCTTCGAAGCCGCGCTCGCGCTGCTCGGCATTTCCTCGACGATGCTGTCGGGCGAGGCGGGTCACGCATGAGCGTGGCCGCTGGGCGAGGGGCCGGCGAGGCCACCTTGCTTGCGTTCGATTACGGCGAAAAGCGCATCGGCGTGGCGCTCGGCAATGCCCTCACGCGCAGCGCCCGGGCGCTCACCGTCATTCCCAACAAGAGTCGCGACTACCGTTTCGAAGCGATAGGCGAGTTGCTGCGTGAATGGCAGCCTGATGTGCTCGTGGTCGGCTTGCCGTGCCATCCGGATGGCACGCCACACATCATGACGCAGCACGCGAAGCGCTTCGGCAACCAGCTCAACGGCCGCTTCGGTCTGCGGGTGGTGTGGGTGGACGAACGCTATTCGTCCGTCGATGCCGAAGCACGGCTGCGCGAGCGTGGCGAACGCGTCGAGCATGTCGACGCCGAAGCGGCCTCCGTGATTCTCCAGCAGTACCTCGACGAACTCCCGCTCTGACTAGCCCGCGAGTTGCCCGATGATCATTCCCGACGCTGAAGCGCTGTACTTCGCCCTTCTCGACGAGATTCGCGCGGCGTATCACGCCGATGCGTTTGGCGCGCCCGGCGGCGTGGCGATCGTCGGCATTCATAGCGGCGGCGCGTGGATCGCCGAGCGGCTCGCGCAGGACGTCGGTGCGCTCGAGTGGGGCGTGCTCAACGTTGCACTGCATCGCGACGACTACGCGAAAAAGGGCCTGCACAGCAAAGCGAGCCCAACGGCGCTGCCGTTCGCGGTGGAAGGCCGCCACATCCTGCTTGTCGACGACGTGCTGTACACGGGCCGCACCGTGCGCGCTGCGCTCAACGAACTCTATGACTACGGGCGGCCGGCCTCCGTCGAACTCGCGGTGCTCGCCGAGCGCGGCGGGCGCGAGTTGCCGGTGTCCGCGCGTTTCACCGGCGGCGCAGTGAGCGTCGGTGCACACGAAACGCTCGTACTTGCGCACAACCCCGACGGCCGCTTCGCCTTTGAAGTCGAGCAGGGCAGCGGTAGCTGACGCGCGCATCGAACACATTCGGCGGCAGCGACGGCGGTCCCACAGGCATTCACGCCGTCCACACGCCGCCTATCACATCCAGGATTCACGCGATGAACACACAGCCCACGCCCGCCGCGTCCACAGCGGACGACAAGCGTTTTCGCTACGGCTTCCTCAAGGGCAATCCGCAGCTCACGAAGAATGGCGAGCTTAAACACCTGCTGTCGATCGAGGGGTTGTCGCGCGCGATCCTCACGCATGTACTCGACACCGCCACGCAGTTCGTGAGCGTGACCGACCGCGACGTGAAGAAGGTGCCGCTGCTGCGCGGCAAGTCGGTGTTCAACCTGTTCTTCGAGAACTCCACGCGCACGCGCACGACGTTCGAGATTGCGGCCACGCGTCTTTCGGCCGATGTGCTCAACCTGAACATCAACGCTTCATCGACGAGCAAGGGCGAGTCGCTGCTCGACACCATCGGCAACCTGTCGGCGATGCACGCCGACATGTTCGTCGTGCGCCACGCGTCGAGCGGCGCGCCGTACCTGATCGCCGAGCATTGCGCGCCGCACGTGCACGTGATCAACGCCGGCGACGGCCGCCACGCGCACCCGACGCAAGGCCTGCTCGACATGTACACGATCCGCCACTACAAGCGCGACTTCACGAACCTGCGCGTGGCGATCGTGGGCGACATCCTGCACTCGCGTGTGGCGCGCTCGGACATCCACGCACTCACCACGCTCGGCGTGCCCGAGGTACGCGCCATCGGCCCGCGTACGTTGCTGCCCGGCGGCCTCGAGCAGATGGGCGTGCGCGTGTTTCATAACCTCGATGAAGGCCTGAAAGACGTCGACGTGATCATCATGCTGCGTCTGCAGAACGAGCGCATGAGCGGGGCGCTGCTGCCTTCCGCGCAGGAGTACTTCAAGAGCTGGGGCTTGACGCCCGAGCGCCTCGCGCTCGCCGCGCCCGACGCGATCGTCATGCATCCGGGGCCGATGAATCGCGGCGTCGAGATTGACTCGCAGGTCGCCGACGGTCCGCAGTCGGTGATCCTCAACCAGGTGAGCTTCGGCATTGCGGTGCGCATGGCTGTGATGGGCATCGTCGCCGGTAACAACGATTGAAGCGGCGAGAACGACAAGGGCAGCAGATGAAGATCCATATTCAAGGCGGCACGCTGATCGATCCAGCGGCCAGGACGGAACAGCAGCAGGACGTGTACATCGAAGCGGGCAAGATCGCCGCGCTTGGCGCGGCGCCCGCGGGCTTCCAGGCGGACCGCACGCTCGATGCGCGCGGCCTCGTGGTCGCGCCGGGTCTCGTCGACCTGAGCGCGCGCCTGCGCGAGCCGGGCTACGAGCACAAGGCCACGCTCGACTCGGAGATGAACGCGGCACTCGCGGGCGGCGTGACGACCCTCGTGTGCCCGCCGGACACCGATCCCGTGCTCGATGAGGCCGGCTTGGTCGAGATGCTCAAGCATCGTGCGGGCAAGCTCGCGCGTGCGCATGTGCATCCGCTGGGCGCGCTCACCGTGGGCCTGAAAGGGCAGGTGATCACCGAGATGGTGTCGCTGACCGAGGCGGGCTGCATCGGCTTCACGCAGGCCGACACGCCGGTCGCCGATACCCAGGTCCTGCTGCGCGCCCTGCAGTATGCGAGCACCTATGGCTACGCCGTGTGGCTGCGGCCGCAGGACGCGTATCTCTCGAAGGGCGGCGTGGCCGCGAGCGGCGCGCTGGCTTCGCGCCTCGGCCTCTCCGGCGTGCCGGTGAGCGCAGAGACGATCGCGCTGCACACGCTCTTCGAACTGATGCGCGTGACGGGTGCGCGCGTGCACGTGCAGCATCTTTCGTCTGCGGCGGGCGTGGCGCTCATGCGCGCCGCGAAGGCCGAAGGCCTGCCCGTGACCTGCGACGTGACGGCGAACCATCTGCATCTGATCGACATGGACATCGGCTATTTCGATGCGCAGTTCCGGCTCGACCCGCCGCTGCGCCAGCAGCGCGATCGCGAGGCGATTCGCGCGGGTCTCGCCGACGGCACGATCGACGCGATCTGCTCGCAACACACGCCAGTGGACGACGACGAGAAGCTCTTGCCCTTCGCCGAAGCGACGCCGGGCGCGACGGGCCTCGAGCTATTCCTCTCGCTGACCGTGAAATGGGCGCAGGAAGCGCGCGTGCCGCTCGCGAAGGCACTCGCCCATGTGACGGCGGCGCCGGCAGCCGTGATGCAGCGTGACGCGGGGCGGCTCGCCGTGGGCGCGAGCGCGGACCTCTGCGTGTTCGATCCCCATGCGCACTGGCGCGTCGAGCCGCGCGCGCTCAGGAGTCAGGGACACAACACGCCGTTCCTCGGTTACGAACTGCCCGCCGTGGTGCGGGCGACGCTCGTAGCGGGCCGTGTGGCCTTCGAGCGCGGGTTCGATTGAGTTGCGATCGCGCATGACAGATTTGTGTCATGCAGGTCTGCTAGGATTTCGCGATTCAGCCTATCGTCAAACATGAGCCTTTTCATTCGCAAGACCCGGCTGCTCGCGCATCTGCTGCGCGGCGCCTTGACCGTCGCGATGCGCTTTCCGCGTGCGAGCGCCGATCAGCGCCACGCCATGAACCGCGCCTGGTCCCTTAAGATGCTCGAGCTGTGCGGCCTGAAGCTCGTCGTGCACAACGACGCAGCGCGGCTCGACGCGGGCGCGCTCGTCGTGAGCAACCACATTTCGTGGATCGATATCTATGTGATCAACGCGTGGCGTCCCACGCCGTTCGTTTCGAAGGCCGAGATCCGCAACTGGCCCCTCATTGGCTGGTTCGCGCAGAACCTCGACACGGTGTTCGTCGAGCGCGAGAAGCGCAGTGACGCGAAGCGCATCATGCATGAGCTGGCGGCGCGGCTCGAGCGCGGCGAGCTGATGTGCGTGTTTCCCGAAGGCACGACCTCGGATGGCCTCGCGCTCAAGCCGTTTCACTCGAACATGTTCCAGGCGGCGGTATCGGCAGGGAGGCCCGTACAGCCGCTGTGCATTTTGTATGAGGATGCACAGGGGCGGCAGTCGGTGGCGCCGGCGTATATCGACGACCTTTCGCTGAAAGATTCGCTCGACGCGATGCTTAAGTCCGGGCCGCTGACGGCTCACGTTTATGTTGGTGAGGCGATCGAAGCGGGGGATGACCGGCGCAAGCTGGCGGCGCGGGCGCAGGAAGCGGTGGGGCAGGCGTTGGAGACGATGCGGGCGGAACCGGAGCATATGCAAGGACCCGGGGCCGTTCAGGTATCGTGACGCATCGACGCGTTATCGAAAATAAAACATCGAAAGCAGGACAGTCATCATGGATCGCACGGAACTCGGCGCGCATATTGCGGAGCGCCTCGAAGCAGAGCGCGCGCGATTGCGCGAACAATGGACACAGACGGCGCCCGTCAACCACTTCCATATCGACGACGTACTTCCGGAGGACGTTGCACGTGCAATCCGCGCGGCCTTCCCCGACACGTCGAAGATGATGCTGCGCAAGAGTTTGCGCGAGCTTAAATACGTGTCCGCGCAGATGGACGCGCACGCGCCCCTGCTCGAAGAGATCATTTTTGCGTTCCAAATGCCGCGTGTGGTCGAGCTCATCAAGGAGATTACCGGCCTGCGCTCGCTCTATCCGGACGAGCATCTCTATGCCGGCGGCATCTCGATGATGGGGCCGGGCCATTTCCTCAACCCGCATCTCGACAATTCGCACGACAAGGACCGCGAACGTTACCGCGTGCTGAATCTGCTCTATTACGTTTCGCCGGACTGGTCGCTGGAGAAGGGCGGCAACCTGGAAGTCTGGCCGAAGGGCACGAAAGCCGAACCCACGACGATCGTGAGCCGCTTCAACCGCCTCGCCGTGATGGTGACCAACCAGCACTCGTGGCATTCGGTGTCGAAGAACGCGAGCACGGAGCAGCGCTGCTGCGTATCGAACTACTACTTTTCGGATCACCCGGTGGGCGACGCCGAATACTTTCACCCGACCTCGTTTCGGGGGCGACCCGACGAGCCTGTACGCGACGTCGTGCTTCAGGCCGACGCCGCGGCGCGCGGACTCGTACGCCGCGTCTTTCCCAAAGGGGTGAAGAGCACCACGCACGTGTACAACAAGAAGCGCTGAGATGGCGCGGCTGCGTGGCGTTCAGCCGCTTGTCGCGCGGCAGCTCTCGCACGGCACCTGAGTGAGGAGGCGCTGGGACGGATCTGCGTGGAGGTGCACCGCTGAAAGCTGTTCGCCCCAAACGCAGCCCGAATCGAGCCCAACCACGTTCTTGCGCAGGGTGAGGCCGAGCGCCGCCCAATGGCCGAACACGACCGTGATGTCGGCGGTCTTGCGCCCGGGAACATCGAACCACGGCATAAAACCCGGCGGCGCCGAATCGAGGCCGCCGCTCGTGGTGAAGTCCATCGTGCCGTCTCGATCGCAAAAGCGCATGCGCGTGAGTGCGCTGCACGTCACGCGCAGTCGATCGATACCCTTCAGGTCCTTCGACCAACGGTTCGGTTCGTTGCCATAGAGGCCCGCGAGCGTCTCCTTCCAGTTGTCACGCCGCAAGGCCTTTTCGAGTTCGTGCGCGAGCTCCATCGTGAGATCGACATCCCATTGCGGCAGCACGCCCGCGTGCACCATCAGCATGCCGCTCTCGTAGTGCGCGACTGGACGGTGGCGCACCCAGTGCAACAGGTCATCGGCGTCGGGTGCGTTCAGGATGTCGTCGATGGTGTCGCCCTTTTTCGACTTGCGGATTCCCGCCGACACCGAAAGCAGATGCAGGTCGTGATTGCCCAGCACGGCAACGCCGCGCTCGCCGAGCGCGATCACTTCGCGCAGTGTCTCGAGCGATTCGGGTCCGCGATTGATCAGGTCGCCCGCAAACCACAGCGGCGTATGGGCAGAGGGCGCAGCCTTGGCGAGCAGCTCGCGAAACGGTGTGAGGCAGCCCTGGAGATCGCCGAAGGCGAGGGGGGCTGTAACGGGCGCATGCTTGGTCATTAAATCGGAATCAGTTGCAGTACGGCGCGGGAAGAGACAATGACGGTATCACAGGAATAGTTTTGCCGCGTGGTGTGAAGAGTAGGTGACGCGAGTCATTGATGCGGCCGAAGTGACCATCGGAGATGCGGCCGATTTGTCGTTATCGCGCGACAGGCGCAAGCATTAGCCGGAGGCGCATGCCTGTGACGGTGTCGAATCGGAATTTGTCAAGCTGTTTCAAGATGTTAGCGGTATGGTTTTCGCTCTCGCTGGCCTTATAATTGTCGGGCATAAAATCAGAGCCAGAGTATGCAAAGTGGTTAAAAGACGGGCATTTGCTCGCCAAACAGCCATTTTTACAGCATTCTTTCGAGCACTCTGCGTCCGGGGGCGCTAGGCCAGAGTTGCTATCAAACAGAGCTATAAAGGAGTTCCATGATTCTCGTGACGGGCGGTGCCGGCTTTATCGGCGCCAACTTTGTGCTTGACTGGCTGCGTCAATCGGATGAAGCCGTTCTGAACGTAGACAAGCTGACCTACGCGGGCAATCTTGGAACATTGCAGTCGCTGCAAGGCAATCCGAAGCACGTGTTTGCGCGCGTGGATATCTGCGACCGCGCGGCGCTCGACGCGCTCTTCGCTGAGCACAAGCCGCGTGCGGTGCTGCATTTCGCGGCAGAAAGCCATGTTGACCGCTCGATTCATGGTCCCGCCGATTTTGTTCAGACGAATGTCGTCGGCACTTTTACGCTGCTCGAAGCGGCTCGCCAGTACTGGACCGGTCTGCCTGACCCCGAAAAGGCCGCATTCCGCTTCCTGCACGTGTCCACCGACGAGGTATTCGGCTCGCTCTCCGCAACCGATCCACAATTCTCGGAAACTACGCCGTATGCGCCCAACAGCCCGTACTCGGCGACCAAGGCCGGCTCGGACCATCTCGTGCGCGCGTACCACCACACGTATGGCCTGCCGACGCTCACCACGAATTGCTCGAATAACTACGGCCCGTACCAGTTCCCCGAAAAGCTCATTCCGCTGATGATCGCCAATGCGCTCGCCGGCAAGCCGCTACCCGTGTACGGCGACGGCCAGAACGTGCGCGACTGGCTGTACGTGGGCGACCATTGCAGCGCGATTCGCGAAGTGCTCGCGCGCGGCAAGAGCGGCGAAACGTATAACGTCGGCGGCTGGAACGAGAAGAAGAATCTCGAAGTCGTGCACACGCTGTGCGACCTGCTCGACGAATTGCGTCCGAAGGCGACCGGTTCGTATCGCGACCAGATCACCTATGTGACCGATCGGCCCGGCCATGACCGCCGCTACGCGATCGACGCCCGCAAGCTCGAACGCGAGCTCGGCTGGAAGCCCGCAGAAACCTTCGAAACCGGTCTTGCGAAGACGGTGCGCTGGTATCTCGACAACCAGGCGTGGGCTGACGAAGTTGCTTCGGGCGACTATCGCAAGTGGGTCGAAACGAACTACGCGCAGCGCGCGTAAAGGCGGTCGATATGGCGCGCAAAGGCATTATTCTCGCCGGCGGTTCCGGCACCCGGCTCTATCCGATCACGCATGCCGTGTCGAAGCAGCTGCTGCCGGTGTACGACAAGCCGATGATCTACTACCCGCTCTCGACGCTGATGATTGCGGGTATTCGCGACGTGCTCATCATCTCGACGCCGCAGGACACGCCACGTTTCGAGTCGATGCTTGGAGATGGCAACCAGTGGGGCATGAACATCCAGTACGCGGTGCAGCCATCGCCGGATGGTCTCGCGCAGGCGTTCATCATCGGCAAGGAATTCGTGGGCAACGATCCGTCGGCGCTCATTCTTGGTGACAATATTTTCTACGGCCACGATCTCGCCAAGCAGCTGGAACGTGCCAGCTCCCAGGAGTCGGGCGCGACGGTGTTCGCGTACCACGTGCACGATCCGGAGCGCTATGGTGTGGTCGAGTTCGACAAGGGCTTTCGCGCGCTGTCGATCGAAGAGAAGCCCGCACAGCCGCGTTCGAATTACGCAGTCACGGGCCTGTACTTCTACGACAACCGCGTGTGCGACATCGCGGCGGACATCAAACCGTCCGCGCGTGGCGAACTGGAAATTACCGACGTCAATTCGCGCTACTTGAGCGATGGCGCGCTGAATGTAGAGATCATGGGCCGCGGCTATGCGTGGCTCGATACGGGCACGCACGACTCGCTTATTGAAGCGGCGACGTTCATTGCGACGCTGCAAAAGCGTCAGGGGCTGGTGGTCGCATGTCCTGAGGAAATCGCGTATCGCCAGTCGTGGATCGACGCGGAGCAACTTCAGGCGCTGGCCAAGCCGCTCGCCAAGAACGGCTACGGAAAATATTTGCTGAACATTCTTATGGATCAGGTCGCATGGCCATCACGGTAACCGCAACGGCACTCCCGGAAGTCAAGATCATCGAGCCGAAAGTCTTCGGCGATGCGCGCGGCTACTTTTACGAGAGCTTCAACGGCCGCGAGTTCGAAGAGCTGGTCGAACCTGGCGTCGTGTTCGTCCAGGACAACCATTCGCGTTCCGCGAAGGGCGTGTTGCGCGGCTTGCACTATCAGATCCAGCATGCGCAGGGCAAGCTCGTGCGCGTGGTGGAAGGTGAAGTGTTCGACGTGGCCGTCGACATACGCCGCAGCTCGCCGAATTTCGGCAAGTGGGTGGGTGTGCACCTCTCGGCTGAGAATCATCGTCAGTTGTGGGTGCCGCCTGGCTTTGCGCACGGCTTCGTCGTGCTGTCGGAGTCCGCGCAGTTCCTCTACAAGACGACCGACTACTGGTTCCCCGAGCACGAGCGCAGCATCGTGTGGAATGACGCTGATATCGGCATCGAATGGCCGGTCGACTTCGAACCGCTGCTGGCGGCGAAGGATGCGGCGGGCAAGCGGCTTGCCGAAGCCGAAGTGTTTGCGTGAGGGTGCGATGGCGCTACGCAAACACCCCACCATTCTGCTCACCGGCGTGAACGGCCAGGTCGGATTCGAACTGGCGCGCAGCCTGCAGGGGCTGGGTCGAGTCGTCGCGGCCGATCGCAACATGCTCGACCTGTCCGATCTGGACGCAGTGCGGCGTGTCGTGCTGGAAGTGAAGCCGCAACTCATCGTGAATCCGGCCGCACATACGGCGGTTGACAAAGCCGAGAGCGAACCGGACGCAGCGATGCGCCTGAACGCCCACGCGCCCGCCGTGCTCGCCGAAGCAGCAAAACAGCTCGGTGCGGGCCTCGTGCATTACTCGACCGACTATGTTTTTGACGGCACGAAGGATGGTGCGTACGTCGAAACGGATGAGGCCAACCCGCAGAACGTGTATGGGAAGAGCAAGCTTGCGGGCGAGCAGGCGGTTGCGGCGTCGGGCTGCGCGCATCTCATCTTCCGCACGAGCTGGGTGTATGGCACGCGAGGCAAGAATTTTCTGCTGACGATGCTGCGCCTTGGCGCTGAACGCGATGAACTGAGTGTCGTAGCGGACCAGATCGGCTCACCGACCTGGTCGAGCACGATAGCGGCGGTGACCGCGAACGTGCTGGCGCAGTTGACTGCCGCTCCAGATGGAGCCGAATGGTGGGCGCGGCATTCTGGCGTCTATCACCTTACGGCCGACGGCACGACCTCCTGGCACGGCTTCGCCGAGGCTATCTTCGAGGCGTCGGGCTTGCCGAAGAAGCCCACTGTCATGGCGATTCCGGCGTCTGCGTATCCGACGCCGGCCAAACGCCCCGGCAACTCCCAACTCTCGAACGACAAGCTTGCGCAGGTGTTCGGTGTACGGGCGCCGGAATGGCGGGAGGCATTGCGTTTGTGTATGGCGGCACGTTGACCGACTCAATTTGCTTCCGCCGCTGCCGACAAGGGTAAGGTTCGCTGTCGCGACTCGGACCCACGGGCGGTGGGAGCGACGTTTGTACATGTAATAATGACCTGTTTACCGCCCTTGACCTCAACATCACGGGCGGTGCCCTCGTACGCTCAACAGTAACGATTATGACGATTACCCCGGTCATTCTTTGTGGCGGCTCCGGTACACGCATGTGGCCGTTGTCCCGCAGTGGATATCCGAAACAGTTTCTGTCCCTTTGTGGCGATTTGACCTTGTTGCAGCAGACGGCCAGGAGGCTTGACGGTCTCGCTGACACCGCAGCGCCGCTGGTCATTTCGAATGAGCAGCAACGGTTTCTCGTTGCGGAGCAGTTGCGCGAGATCGGTGTGCAGGGTTGTGTGGCGCTCGAGCCCGTCGCTCGCAACACGGGACCCGCGATCGCAGCCGCCGCGTTGATTGCATCGAAGGATGACGCTGACGCGGTCCTGCTGGTGCTGCCGTCGGATCACATGATCGAAAACGACGATGTGTTCCGCGCGGTTGTCGAGAAGGCGCTGCCGCAGGCGGCCGAAGGAAAGCTGGTCACGTTCGGCATCGAGCCCACCGAGCCTCACACTGGCTACGGTTACATCCGGCGTGCAGCGGCTCGCGGAGCGAGCGGCAATGTTTTCGAGGTCGATTCGTTCGTCGAGAAGCCGGACGAGGCGCGGGCCAGGGCCTTCCTGGCGGAAGGCGGCTACTACTGGAACAGTGGCATGTTCCTGTTCCGCGCCGACGCATACCTGCGCGAACTGGCTCTGCATGCGCCGGACGTCCTCGAACAGGTCACGCAGGCAGTTGGCCTCGCGAAGCAGGATCTCGATTTCCTGCGTCTCGATCGTGATGCGTTTGCGGCAAGCCGTTCGGACTCGATTGACTATCTCGTGATGGAGCGTACCTCTCACGCAGTGGTAGTCGCGGCGGCCGGGATTGGCTGGAGCGACGTGGGCACGTGGAGCGCACTTGCCGCAATCAGTCCGCGGGACGAGCAGGGCAACACCTTGCAGGGGGACGTGATCGCGTTCGATGCGACCAACACGTTCGTGCGTAGTGAGTCCCGGATGGTGGCCGTACTCGGCGTCGACGACCTGGTCGTGGTCGAGACTGCCGACGCTGTGCTCGTCGCGAGCAAGGAGCGGGCGCAGGACGTCAAGAAGATCGTCGATCGGCTCAATGCGGCTGGCCGCGTCGAATCGGAATTGCATCGTAAGGTGGCACGCCCTTGGGGCACTTACGAAGGTGTGGATAGCGGCGATCGTTTCCAGGTGAAAAGGATCGTCGTTAATCCCGGCGCGTCGTTGTCGCTGCAGATGCATTACCACCGTGCGGAGCACTGGATCGTCGTGCGAGGCACTGCACGTGTCGTGAACGGCGACACCACACTGCTTCTCTCGGAAAACCAGTCGACCTATATTCCGCTCGGAACCCAGCATCGCCTGGAAAACCCAGGGAAGGTGCCGCTGGAGATGATCGAGGTCCAATCCGGCGCCTATCTTGGGGAAGACGATATCGTCCGTTTCGAAGATAACTATGGCCGGATGCACAACCGCTGATTTTGCGCGGCTCCCTTCATCGTCAGCATGTCTGCGCGCTGGGGAGCCAACAGTCTCTTCCTGAAGAAATATGCTGCGTCTAATTGACTATCCGAAACGCATGCTCCGCATGATCGTCACGAACCGTGGCCTTATCGCCGCACTGACGGTTCGTGAAGTGCTGGGCCGCTACCGTGGCTCGATGCTTGGCATGTTCTGGGCGGTCTTTCAACCCGTCCTCATGCTCGCCGTGTACACGTTCGTGTTCGGCGTGATTTTCCGTTCGCGTTGGCCGGGCGGCACAGGGTCGCGCGCTGAATTCGCGCTCGTGCTGTTTTCTGGTCTGCTCGTGTTCAACATGTTTGCCGAATGCCTGAACCGTGCGCCGAGCATCATCCTGTCGAACGTGAACTACGTAAAGCGCGTGGTGTTTCCACTGGAAATCCTGCCACTCGTGGCCGTCGCAGTTGCGCTCTTTCATCTCTTCATCAGCTTCCTGGTGTGGCTGGCGTTTTATCTGATTGCGATTGGCGTGCCGTCTATCACCGTGCTGCTGTTTCCCGTCGCTCTGCTTCCGCTGGTTTTCCTGTCGCTCGGTATCGCCTGGTTTTTCTCCGCGCTTGGTGTTTTCATTCGCGATACCGCGCAGATCACTGGCCTGTTCACGACTGTGTTGATGTTTCTTTCGCCCATCTTTTATTCGGCAGACTCCATCCCGCCGCGATTTCGCCCTGTCGCAGAGTTGAATCCGCTCGTTCCACTCATCGAGCAGGTCCGCCGGGTTTTGATGTGGCATGAAGGTCTTGACCTTCATGCGTATGTGCCAGTGCTGGTGCTGTCGATCGTCGTGTTGCTGGGCGGCTTCTGGTGGTTCGAGAAGACACGAAAAGGATTCGCCGATGTCCTCTGATTACGCCATCAAGATCGACAATCTGAGCAAGTGCTATCACATCTACGATCGTCCTCGGGACCGCTTGCTGCAGATGCTGTTTCGCGGCAGGCGCACCTACTTTCGCGAGTTCTGGGCCGTGCACGATGTTTCGTTCACGGTGGAGCGCGGTACGACGGTAGCGATCATCGGGCGCAATGGCGCAGGCAAGTCGACACTGTTGCAGATGATCTGCGGCACTCTCTCGCCTACCGAGGGAAATATTGAAGTTCGCGGCAGGGTAGCGGCATTGCTGGAGCTTGGCGCAGGCTTCAATCCCGAATTCACGGGCCGGGAGAACGTGTATCTGGCTGCTTCGCTGCACGGTTTGAGCCGGGAGCAAACCAATGCGCGGTTTGAGGCGATCAGTGCTTTCGCGGGTATTGGCGACTACGTGGACCAACCGGTCAAGACGTATTCGAGCGGCATGTTCGTACGGCTCGCATTCGCCGTGATCGCACACGTCGACGCCGATATCCTGATCGTCGACGAAGCGCTGAGCGTAGGTGACGCGTTCTTTCAGCAGAAGTGCATGCGCTTCCTGCTCGACTTCAAGGCGAACGGCGGCACGTTGCTGTTTGTCAGCCACGACATGAGCGCGGTGAACGCGCTTTGTGAGCACGCGATCCTGTTGCGCCGCGAAGGAACACAGTACCACTACGAAACGGGAACGCCGAAAGAGATCGCAATGATCTATCTACGCGATCTTTACTCGGAGAAGGCTGCTTCGCAAGTCGCTGAAATCGGAGCATCGAGCGGATCCGCCGGCGCATTACTGGCTGCTGCTTCATCGGGCGAGCGGACTGGGCAGGCACGCAGGTATGAGGTCGAATCCGTTGCGCCCGTGCGCTACCACGCATCGCAGTTCCGGGCTGAAGCGGAGAGCTTCGGTATCGGTGGCGCGACCATCACCGCGGTCTTCTTCCGGAACGGCGACGGGGAGGTGGTAAGCGAGTTCCACTCCGATGAAATGCTTAGCCTCGTGATACGGGCCACTGTGAAGTCGGATATGACTTATCCGTCGATCGGATTCGTGCTTAAAGACAACCATGGGCAAAAGCTGATCGCCGAGAGTACCGACAGTTATCTGCGCGAGCGCGCGATCTTCGCTAGTGCAGGCTCGGAAATCGAGGCGACGTTTTCCATGTGCTTCCCAGCGCTCATCCGGGGCGAATACCCGATCGACGTCGCCTTCGCGGAAGGGCCGGGTAACGATCACGTGCAGCACCATCTGATGCATGACGTCATGGTGCTGACCGCGCTCGGAAGCAATCTCGTACATGGCAAGTTTGGCGCACCGTCGCTTTCCATTACCTTCGATGTGACTCAATCTGAAAGTCTGTCCGATGGCGCAAATGCAATGTAAGTACGGCTTCTTCGAGATATCCGGTAACCGCGGACTCGCGGTGGATTCGCTGCGGCTGTACGGAGAGTTCGCCGAGCGTCAGCTCGTCATGATGCAGCGCTTTTTCGTGCCGGGTAGTGTCGTCGCCGACATCGGGGCCGATGTCGGCGCGTACGCGATAGCGTTCGCTCGCCACGCCCACGACGCGGGGCGCATTCACGCGCTTGAGATGCGAGGCGCCACAGCCGATGCGTTGAAGGCCAACGTTGAGCGCAATTTCTTGCAGGACGTAGTGCTGACGCGCGAGGTTGACGGCGGAATAAACGCTTCGTCGGGCGACGCGCTTTGGGGGGCATTCGAGTCGCTGGCGCTACCGAGCGTCGATCTCGTTCACATCGGGCGTGGAGTGGCCGTATCGCCGGCAGCGCTGTTCGATTCGGCGACAGGGACCATCGGCCGATGCCGACCGGTCATATGCGTCGATCCCACTACTGTGCAGGATGGCGAGGCTTGGCTTGTTGCTGCGAAGCGCGAGCGCTACACGGTATTCGGACACGCCGCGTTCGCGTTCAATCCGGAAAACTATCGTCGCTGTACCGAGAATATGTATGGCGACGCACGCGATTGCATGCTGATCCTCATGCCGGACGAGCAGGGTGAGCGTTTCCTTACTCATGATTTGCACCCGGTCACATCCCTCGAGGATCTGCGCGCGTGGGTGCAGGAGGCGGTGGCGCAAACAAACGTTACACGCTCGACAACCTTTGCCGGGCACTTCACGCCCTGGACCGGGATGCGCGAGACTGCCGCGGGAGCACCCAACGACGGTTTTTCTCCGCCTTACGAGGCAGTCTGCTCAAAGAACGAACTGCACATCGTTGTCCCTTTCTACAAGAAAGAGGAGCTCGTTCCGCAACTGTTCGGTTCGCTCAATGCGATCGGCGACGAACTGCGCCGGCTAGGCGCGAAGGTCTTCTTCTACAACGACAGTCCCGACTACGCACCCCTCCAGGCAGCACTCGAGATCTGTCGTTTCGATGACCCCGCGATTAGCTTCGAGGTGGTCACAAACGAGAATAACCTGGGCTTCATCGGAACCTGCAACCGGGCGTTCGCGCGCGCGAAGGCGGCACGTGCGGAGGTCGTTCTGCTGAACTCGGACACGATCGTGTTCCCCGGAGCGTTGAGCGAGATACTCGATGTAGCTGCGCTCGATCCGATGATCGGCTTCGTTTCGCCGCGGAGCAACAATGCAACCATCGCAACGCTGCCTTATTCATTTCTCGATCAGGACGTGACTCCGCAGCGGGGTTACGCGGCATTCGTGCAGACTGCACCGACTTTGCCGCGTTACTCATTCGTACCCACGGCGGTTGGTTTTTGTCTGTTGATCAAGTGGACTGTCCATAGCGAGCTAGGCGGTTTCGATCCTGTCTACGGAACCGGATACAACGAAGAAAACGATCTGGTCATGCGCGCGAACCGCTGCGGCTATCGTGCGGTTCTCGCGAATCGGGCCTTCGTCTGGCACATGGGTGAGCAATCGTTCGCCGAGTCCTCGCGGGCCAAGGCCGCTCGTGAGGCGAAAAACGCGCCAGTTCTTCATGCGCGTTATCCGGAGTATCCGCAACTCATCCATTCGTATTTCGCGTCGCCGGAATTCCGGGCGGAAACGTTGATTGAATACGCTGGCGGCACGAACGGACAACTCGTCTACGCGTTCGATTTTTCCAGCTTTGGTCCGTACTTCAACGGAACATTCGAATCGGGCATCAAGCTGCTCGAGGCGGCCGTACGCACCTGGCCCAGGCATTGCAAGATCGCCGTGTACATGCAGAAGGCGGCGTGGGACTTCCACGGTCTCTCACGTCTGGAAGGCGTGGCACGGCTGGAGGTCGACGGACAATCGGAAAAGGTCACCGCCATCGTGCGTATTGGCCAGCCGTTCGATGTCGATGCCATGTCACGGCTCGTGAACCGAGCCCCGGTAGTCGGCATCTTCATGCTGGATACGATCGCATATGACTGTGGCTATCTGTCGTTGAACTTCGATGCGCGTATCTGGCACTTCGCGCTTCGCCATATCGACGTGCTGTTCACGAACTCGCGCTTCACACTCGATCGCATTACGAACCGCTTCGAGATAGGTTCAGCTGTGATCCAGAAGGTGTCGGCGCACTCTCTTGACATCACCGAATACGGCTCGCCGAGCGAAAAGCGCGATGAGGACAAGTCGCACATTTTCGTGATTGGCAACCACTTCAACCATAAGTTCGTACGCCCGACAGTGGACGCTATCGCTGCTGCGTTTCCCGGTGAGCGCATTGTTGCTGTGGGCTATGGCGATAAGCCGTCACCGCACGCAAACGTCGAGGTTTTTCAGGCCGGACATCTCTCGGACGAGGCGTTCGAGAAGTTTTATTCAAACGCCCGCGCAGTTGTGTTCCCCAGTCACTACGAAGGCTTCGGCTTTCCGGTCCTGCACGCGCTGGCACGCAGACGGCCGATTTACGTGCGGGATTCTGCGCTATATCGCGAGTTGGCCGCTGGTGCCGAAGGCGCGGAGAACATTCATTTCTTTTGCACGATCGAAGATCTGATCTCCGATATCCGCGAAAACGGTATGCATTGGAAGACGCCGGAAACGACGGGTGAACGCGGAGGCTGGGATCGCTCGGCGCGGGAGGTGTTCGCCACGATGGAAGAGGCGCGACGAACTGTGAGGTACGGTACGCTTGTAGATCGCCTGCGCCAGTTCGATCAGCTTCGACTCGCGATCAGCGGCGGTGGCACTGTTGCGCCGACCCCCGGGAAGTGGGTCGGCATGAGAGTCGAGGCGGGCGTTGAACGCGTGCTGCGTGTACCGGGCATGAAACCGCTGGCGCGTCGTTGTTGGCGCTTCGCTCGACGCTTGAGGAACAGGCGTAAGGGCAACTAGTAACGGAATGACGATGACATCGATTCGGGGCTATAGCACAGATCGCGAAGGGACCATGAATGCAGTGACGAGGACCCGGCTGTCGGACGACCTCTCCGCGGCGCGCGTACTGGTTGTCGGAGACGTCATGCTGGACCGGTACTGGTTCGGTGACGTTCATCGCATATCGCCGGAAGCGCCGGTACCCGTCGTGCACGTTTCCAGCGCCGAGGATCGCCTCGGCGGAGCAGCAAACGTAGCCCGCAATATCGCCGCGCTGAATGCGCGGTCGGGGCTGCTGTGCGTGGTCGGTACTGACGAGGCTGGCGAGCAGATCGTTTCCTTGCTGCGCGACAGTCGTGTGCAGGCGCATCTTGAGCGCGATCCTTCGTTGCCTACCACCATCAAGCTGCGTGTGCTGTCGCGTCATCAGCAATTGCTCAGGGTGGACTTTGAGAGCGCGCCGGCCCACGAGGTGCTGCTCGCCGGGCTGGCACGCTTCGAGGCGCTGTTGCCGTCGCACGACGTGATTCTCATGTCCGACTACGCAAAGGGCGGCCTTACGCACGTCACGAAGATGATTGCCGCTGCGCGCGAGGCGGGCAAGCCAGTGCTGATCGATCCGAAAGGTGACGACTGGGAGCGCTACCGGGGAGCGACGCTGATTACGCCGAATCGCGCCGAACTCAAGCAAGTCGTTGGTCAGTGGAAGTCCGAAGACGATCTTCATGCACGCGTCGCACGCTTGCGCGAGGAGCTCGAGCTAGAGGCGCTCCTTCTGACGCGATCGGAGGAGGGCATGACGCTCTTTACCGATGCGGGTGCGATGCACGAATCGGCGCGTGCACGCGAAGTCTATGACGTGTCGGGCGCCGGGGACACGGTTATCGCCACGCTCGCGGCGATGCTCGGCGCCGGCGCGTCGCTGGCCGATGCTGTCTCCGTTGCGAACCGGGCGGCCGGTATCGTGGTCGGGAAACTGGGCACTGCAACAGTCGAATTTAACGAACTCTTTCCCGATGCGGTGACCGATATGCAGGACACCGCGCTGGAGACTCAATCATGACCCTCATCGTCACCGGCGCGGCCGGCTTCATCGGCAGCAACATCGTCAAGGCGCTGAACG
This sequence comes from Paraburkholderia guartelaensis, assembly GCF_004353905.1. Classification (GTDB taxonomy): domain Bacteria; phylum Pseudomonadota; class Gammaproteobacteria; order Burkholderiales; family Burkholderiaceae; genus Paraburkholderia; species Paraburkholderia guartelaensis. The sequence goes on from NZ_SMOD01000056.1 coordinate 30,384, forward strand.
AACGCGGCGAAGACCGCATCATCGCCGTCGACAATCTCACCCGCGCGGACAAATTCAGGAATCTCGTCGATTGCGAGATCGACGACTACATCGACAAGACCGAGTTCGTCGAGCGCTTTGCGCGCGGCGATTTCGGCGATGTGCGCGCGGTGTTCCATGAAGGCGCCTGTTCGGACACGATGGAAACCGACGGCCGCTACATGATGGACAACAACTTCCGCTATAGCCGCGCCGTGCTCGACGCGTGCCTCGCGCAGCGCGTGCAGTTTCTGTACGCGTCGTCGGCGGCAATTTACGGCGGCTCGACGCGCTTCGTCGAAGAGCGCGACGTGGAAGCGCCGCTCAATGTGTACGGCTATTCGAAGTTCCTGTTCGACCAGGTGATCCGCCGCGTGCTGCCCACGGCGCAAAGCCAGATTGCGGGCTTTCGCTATTTCAACGTGTACGGTCCGCGCGAAACGCACAAGGCGCGCATGGCGTCGGTGGCGTTCCACAATTTCAACCAGTTCCGCGCCGAAGGCCGCGTGAAGCTGTTCGGCGAATACAACGGTTATGCGCCGGGCGAGCAGACGCGCGACTTCGTCTCCGTCGAGGACGTGGTGAAGGTGAACCTGTTCTTCTTCGATCATCCGGAGAAGACGGGCATCTTCAATCTGGGCAGCGGCCGCGCCCAGCCGTTCAACGACATCGCCACGACCGTGGTGAACACGCTGCGTGCGATGGAAGGCAAGCCCGCGCTCTCGCTCGCGGAGCAGGTCAAGGAAGGTCTGATCGAGTACATCCCGTTCCCCGATGCGCTGCGCGGCAAGTATCAGTGCTTCACGCAAGCGGACCAGTCGAAGCTGCGCGCAGCGGGCTACGACGCGCCGTTCCTGACGGTGCAGGAAGGGGTGGATCGTTACGTACGTTGGCTCGCGCAGGAGTGAGCCTGAATTGCGCTGCTGCGCAGTCGCGCACTCAGAGTATTTGAATAACAGGCAAATAATTTGCCGAGAGAAGTGTTGGAGAAGCTGATGCAATCGGACAATTTGTTCGAAACTGTTGGTACCCGTCACGGGCAGGTAACACTATTCGCTAACGATACGGGGGCTATCAGCGATTCGTTACGCCTGTATGGCGAATGGGCGCAAAACGAATTAAGTTTCATGTTGTCCATGGTGCACCCGGGCGACACTGTGATCGATGTGGGTGGCTATATCGGTACGCACACCCTGGCGTTCGCCCGTCACGTTGGGGAACATGGACAGGTCGTTACGATCGAGGCGCAGGCACGCAGCTTTGATTTGTTGAGCCGAAACATCCGCGACAACGGCCTCGCCAATGTCCGTGCGGAAAATGCGATCGCTTCGGCGGTGGCGAAGGAAGAACACATTCCCGCCATCGATATCGAAACGCCTGCGAGTTATGGCAGCGCATCGTTGCGGGACGTGTTCGTACCGGGGGCACGGCAGCACGAATCCAGCGGTGCATCGGAATTCCGCGTGAAGTCGATCGCCCTCGACGAACTGCCCGTCGCTTCCTGTGCGCTCATCAAGATCGATGTGGAGGGCATGGAGGACATGGTCTTGCGCGGCGCCGGGGAATTGATACGCCGCCATGGACCTGCCATTTATGCGGAGTGCAACTCGCTCGAAGATGGGCTGCGCTGTTTCAGGCTGTTGAGAGAATACGGTTATCGGGTTCGGGCACATGTCGTACTAGCCTTCAATGAGGATAACTTTCTGCACTGCAGTCAGAACGTTTTCATGGGCGCGCGCGAAGTGGCTCTGGTGGGAACGCCTGAGGCGTCGGATCCGCTCGAAGGTTACGAGGTTCGTCAGTGCGAGTTGTTGCTCGATATTGAAACCGCTGACGATCTGGCGCTTGCCCTGCTGAACAAGCCGCAGTACGACCATGAGGTGCTGCGCGCCAGCGCGGCGGCGCGCTCAGGTGGTACTGCTGTGCTGGACGCTGCGGTCGCATTGAGGGAATCGGCGCGGCAGGCAGCGGAGAAGGAAGAGCGAATTGTGCGAGAGTTGAAAGAGCACCACGCGCAAGAACTCGACGACCGTGAACGCAAGATTGCTGGGGCGGAGGAAGAAAACAGCAAGCTGCTGGCCGAGGTGGACCGACTCCGGGCAGAAGTAACTCGCGCAATGGAGTCGGAGCGTTCGGCGCGGGAGGCATCAGCGGAACTACAGCGGGCTACCGACCAGATCACGCAGTCGATGATCTGGCGCATAACGGCACCGCTACGCGCGTTAGGCAAAAAGAATACAGATCGCTGACCGAATGCGATCGCGGGATTGAGAGATACATCGGGGCCTTCGGGCTGGCAGGAACGTTTTTGAGGCGATGAAAGGATGAGAATCGTTATCGGTCTGGTAGAGCATATCGGCGACATCGTCGCGTGTGAGCCGGTTGCCCGTTACCTGAAGATGAAGCACCCCGACAGCACGGTGGCGTGGGTTGTCAACAAAGCCTATCGCGAGCTTATTGATTCGAATCCTCACGTCGATGAGACGGTGGCCGTCGATTGCCTGACGGACTGGATCAAGATCTCCCGGCATGGGGGATACGACAAGGTCGTCGATCTGCACGTCAACTACCGTGTTTGTTCGCATTGCCGTGTTCCGCTGATCAAGGATCAGGGCAATCCATTCATTAACGCCTACGAGTGGCTGGACTATGGCGCGTTGCTCGAAGCGTTCTCGATGGGCGCCGGGCTGCCGAAGCTTTCGGCGGCTCCACGGCTCTATATCGGCGATGCAGACCGCCGTGCGGTTGACGCGCTGGGGCTTCCGGCGCAGTACTGTGTGATCCACCGCGAGTCGAACAACGTCGACAAAGACTGGACCAGTGAAAACTGGCAGGCACTGGCGCGCTGGATTGCGACGGAACTGAAGCTGCCGATCGTGGAGGTCGGTGTGAGCAAGGAGGGCGAACCGTCCCCGCTGGCTGCACTGGCTACCGACCTGAGAAGCCGTACGAGCATCCTCGCAACGGCAGAGGTCATTCGCCGTGCGCGTTTCTTTATCGGCGTCGACAGCGGCCCGTCGCATCTCGCGAACGCCGTATGCACGCCTGGCGTCGTCCTGCTCGGCCGTATGGGCGCATTTCGTCAGTACACGCCGTATACGGGCCTCTATGGCAGCGACGCGCCGGAGGTTAAGCTCGCCCGCAATCTGCTCGGTCCCGCGCACGAGTTGCGGGCTCAGGATGTCATCGAGGCCACGCGCTATGTGGCCAATATCCTTGACGGGCGAGGCGAGAATTCGGAAAGCAGCCCGGTGGTGCCCAAGGCGCCACCAAAATCTATTGCCTTTGACGACACGGATATCGCGCTGCTGCGCCAGTCTTCGCTTTACGATGCGGCTTGGTACATGCTGCACCACCCAGAAGTCGAGGCGTCGAAAATGGATCCGGCCGAGCATTATCTGACCATCGGCGGCGCGCTCGGATATCGCCCCGGTCCGGAATTCGATGTGAAGCAGTACCTGAAGCGCAATGAGGATGTAGCCGCCTCGGGCATGAACCCGGTGCTACATTACATTCGTTTCGGCGAACTCGAAGGGCGCGCTGGCGCAGTGCAGACGCAACCGGCAGGTGGGCATCACGACCTCAAGCTCGAGAGCAATGGCCGGTCACTGTACGCCGATCCGCCGCGCCTTTCGGACGCCCTGGAGCAACCCACCATCGTGCTGTCGTCGCGAGAGGCCCAGGTGCCGGATGCCGAACTGCCTCGCACGTTCGCTTTTTATCTGCCGCAATTCCACCCGATTCCAGAGAACAATTGGGCGCACGGCCCCGGTTTTACCGAGTGGAACAACGTCATCAAGGCAAAGCCGCTGTTCAAGGGGCATTACCAGCCGAAGATTCCCGGGGAACTCGGCTACTATGATTTGCGCTCGTTCGACGTCATGCGCCAGCAGGTCGAGCTGGCGACGGAGTATGGCATTTCGGGCTTGTGCTTCTACTACTACTATTTCCATGGCAAGAAGCTGCTTTACAAGCCGATCGAGAATTACATCAATTCCGATCTGAAAATGCCGTTCTTCTTCCTTTGGGCAAACGAGAACTGGAGCAAGCGCTGGGATGGTGGCGACAACGAGGTCATCATCGCCCAGCAGCACTCGAAGGAAGATGACCTTGCTTTCATCCGGGAACTGATGCCCCTTTTTGAGGATGACCGCTACACGAAGGTGAACGGTAAGCCGGTGCTGTGCATCTATAAGGCGCATTTGTTCCCGGACATTCTCAGCACAACCGAGATCTGGCGCGACGAGATGGCTCGGCGCGGATTCCCTGGAATCTATCTGGTGATGGTCGACGACTGGACGCCTGAGCCGCCGCAACCGCGACAACTTGGTTTCGATGCGAGCTACGAGATTCCTTCGAATGTTGTGCCGCCCGACGTGCTCAGTCGCGAGACCGATTCGCTCGACCTGCCGGAGAATTTCACGGGTCGAATCGTTGACTATGACAGATTTGCGCGATTCCACATGAGTAGGCCCGCGCCGGAGTACCGCCGGTTCCGCACCGTGATGCTGCCTTGGGACAATACCCCGCGCTATGGCTCGCGTGCACTTGTGCACGTCAATACGGAAGGCGACTCTTACCGGTTGTGGCTCGCACAGGCATTGCTCGATACCTACAGGCGCTACCCGGCCGAGGAACGGATCGTGTTCCTGCATTCGTGGAATGAATGGTGCGAAGGAACCTACCTCGAGCCGGACGGCCGGCGTGGACGCCGGTATCTTGAAGAAACGCGTGACGCGATTGCCGACGTAAAGAACGTCCTCGCGCTGCAAGGCAGCGAGGAGTACGCGCGGGCGCTGGCGTTGCTCGAGCGGGTCCAGCGTGTCAAGGACGAGGGCGCGTACCGGATTTTCCAGGCGGCGCGCGCGCAATCCGGCGCACTGTGGCGGGATCGCGAGGCGCTGCGCACCGAGCTTGCGGCCGCGCGATCGGCGAACGTGAACGAGGAACCGGCCAATTCGGGCAGGCCTGCGTTGGGGGCAGTGAAGCATCGGTTGCGTCGGATAATTAGCGACCGACGTTGACCATGCCGCGGCGTGCGCAAAGTCGCCTGCGTGAGCAAGGCAGCTTTGCGTGCCCGGTTGTTTCTGCAGTTACGCTCGGGAATAGAATAACCGACGTATGGGGCTCTAGCTGTGCCACGGCTCGTACGCGAAATGAGCCCTCGTGCGAGCCCGGATATCCGGCCGACCAGCGAGGGTTCGTTGCTTTGCGTAGCAGCGCCCTCTGCACTTGATTGTTGGCCCAGCCCCTGACTTTCCTCCATTCCAGATGAGCGTGACGACTTCTCCCGCGACGTCCGTTGGCATTGCAATGTGTACATGCAACGGTATCGCTTTCCTTGATGCGCAACTGCAGTCTTTGACTGACCAGTCGCGTCTACCAGATCAGATCGTTGTGAGCGATGATCGCTCCGACGACGGCACCTGGGAGCATCTTGTTGAGTGGAGCGAGTATGTGCGTTCGTCTATGGGCATACGGGTCACGCTTCTTCGCAATGAGAAGCGGCTGGGTGTGACGCGCAACTTCGAACAAGCGATACGCGCGCTCGATACCTGCATTATTTTTCTTGCGGACCAGGATGACGTTTGGGCGCACGATAAGATTGCGATTATGGGCGCCTACCTCGAAACACACCCGTCAGCACTCCTTGTGCATTCCGACGCGGAGTTAGTTGACGAGGATGATCGAGACCTTGGACAAACGCTCTTCCAGTCGCTTTACCTTTCCGCAGCAGAACGCGTGCTGGTCCAGCAGCAGCGGTTCTTCGAAGTCTATTGCCGCCGGAATCTCGTGACAGGGACGGCCGCTGCTTTCCGGCGCGAATTGCTTGACGTCGCGCTGCCTATTCCCCCCGAATGGCTGCATGACGAGTGGCTTGCGGCCTGTGCAGCGGCATGGAAAGCGGTCGCGATGCTGCCGGAAAAGCTGGTCCGCTATCGACAACATGGCCGGAATGCAATTGGCGTCCCGACGGGCAGGATTTCGTGGCTCGCCGCTTACGTGAGGCGAGCGATCGCGTTGCCGCGTGACCGGTATCTGGCGCGCAAGATCTCGCGATTTGGGGTGCTGCACCGGCGACTGGGCGAAACACAGTTCGTACGCGCTGATGCGTTGGCGCTGTTGGCCGAAGCCGAGCAGCACTTTATCCGTCGGCGCGAGTTCCCACGCAATCCGGTGCAACGGGTTGCTTCGATTGTCAGGGAGGCGCGCACTAGAAGCTACCAACGTTTTGCCGATGGAGTGGCGGGTATGGTGCGCGACCTCATCAACCGCTAGTGTTGCGAGCCGGAAAGTTGCTTTGCTCACTATAGGCGGCTTTGTTGGAAGTCAGGCAGCCTTCACAAGGGGGCCCTCCCAGGATGATCCAATTCGTGGGGTGGAATCCTTGATAAAATGCACCTTTCTTCGGCGTAAGTCTCGCGAAAAGCATCAGTCAGCGAAGTCTGGACTCGTTGCAATGGCAACGCTCATGTGTTCGCACTCGCGACACAGAAGATTACACCGCAGTGCTCCGCCGGCCCATCTGAAGGGCAAATATCCGAGTTCGTCCAGAGTGGCCATATCGAGATGCGCTTGCTGGTGACGATTAGGATTGCGGTGGGCTCGCGAAAGCTTTGGGGATATCGATCAAACAAATGAAGGTACTATCTCGCGGTCTTTTTCTGTTGGGTCTTGCAGTAGCTCTCGTCACAACAGCAGGCGTCGTCCTCAATTACTCTCCCGTCCCATATTGGGACCAGTGGATCGGTAACGTTGACTGGTACATGAAAGCCAATCAGAGTTGGTGGCCGGCTTTCTGGTCGCTGCACAACGAGCACCGCCTGCTGTTCTCCCGCCTGATCTTCTATCCTGACATGCGCTGGTTCGGCGGCGTGAACGTCCTCTCGTTCATCAGCAATGTCGTGATGTGTGGCCTGATGGCGCTGTCTTTATGGCGTGCCGCGATTTTCCGAAGCGGAATGACTGCGGAAGCGAAGCTTGCGACGGCCGGGATCATCCTGGCGTTTTGTTTTTCGTGGATGCAGAGGGACAACTTTACCTGGGCGTTCCAGAACCAGTGGTTTGCCGTCGGGATGTTCGCGATTCTCGCTTTCCACGCGCTTGCACTCAGTGCGGCAGGCGGATATTCGAAACGCTGGTTCGCGGCAGGCATTTTCGCAGCACTCACATCTGCGTTTTCGATGGCAAACGGGAGTTTGGCATGGCCAGTATTTATTTTGCTGATGGCCTACTATCGATTCCCGCTCCGATATTTTGCGGTCGCCATAGTCGTAGCACTCATGGAAGTCTTCTTTTACTTCCACCACGCGGACGGCGCGATGGGAACTCTGCAGCACGGTACCCCGGGATGGGTGCTGCGACATGATCCTGTGGGCCTCGTGCGGTACGCCGTCGCCTACCTCGGTTCGCCCATCTACCACCCGTTCCATCGGTTCAAACTGGCAACGCTGGCAGGCTTGCTGGTTGTAGTCGGCACGGCAACAGGATTTGTTTGCGCGTGCAAGAACCGGGACATGAAGGTCATGCCGTTGCTCGCGACGGCCATATTCATGTGCATCACGGCGCTAGCGACAGGGATTGGTCGTCTGACTCTTGGGCTTGAAAGCGTGTTTGAGCCGCGCTATGCGACCAACGGCTTGCTCGCCTGGGCATCGATCCTGTTGTTCTGGGCGGTGAATCTGAAGCGGGAGACGATGCGCCCATTGGTTTATGGTGGCATCGGCGTCGGTCTCCTGTCCGTTCTGGTCGTTCAGCCAGCAGCGTTTACCGGCAATCCCGACGTGCTCTACGGAAGGCTGGTAGCTGGTCAGGCAATGCGCGACGATATTTTCGATCGGCAGTACATGCAAGCGTTGTGGTTCGCTGGGCCGAACGGCGATGCAATCAAGCCGATCGTCCTTCAGGCACAGAAGGAGTCGATCAGCATTTTGCGCCCCAATGCAACCGGCTACGACACACCGCCCGATCACATAGATTCAACTAAGACCTGCCCAGGTGCGTATGACAGTACGAAGCCCACGGAGACACCAGGATGGCAGCGCGCAGAAGGATGGACCTATGCGGATCACGGAAGGGCTCGCACTGTGGCGATCACAGACGCGTCTGGAAAGACTGTTGGTTCTGGCGTGGTCGGCGGGTACCGACCCGACGCTGCTGCGGCTGTTGGCACGAGGAATAAGCGGCTCGGATGGGTGGCTTTCTATCGCGATACGCCCAACATTCATGTGTTTGCGAAGACCGGCACCGGGTATTGCATGATCCGATGACGGTTTGAACTGACTCGTGGCAGCGGTCAGTATGCTTTCTCCCGGTCAGCACAGGAAAATTAAACGGCCTTGGGACAGACACTTCCCAGTCGTACTGGGGAGTGTCAATTTGCTAGAGGCGCGCTCCGCCAGCTACGGAAAGTCAGTTTCGTGGATGGCGTACCGTTTCGAGCGCGCTGGAGCGAGTCTGACCCTTATGGTGTCACATTGGCTGCACATTAGTGCGCCTTCCTTCACCTATAATGGGCCTTCCTTACCGTGGAGGAAGGTTATGTCGCTTTTGAACGTCGCTCGGAAGTTCTTGAAAGACGATGCCCCTGTAACGGATTCGAAACCAGACTGGAAAGTTGAGCGTAAGTTTTCGCACCCGCAGCGATACACACAGAACTATGCGAAGTACGTTGCCTTGGGCGGGCTGGTCGAACCGGAAGAGGATGCCGCGAGGTTTGCAAACGGTCAGGACTCTCACAACGGCGACATGGGTCGGTTCTATTCGCTCTGTCTCATCTCCGACCTGGTAGCAAAGCATAAGGTACCGGGTGATTTCGTCGAATTCGGTGTCTGGCAAGGTAATACCGCCGAAGTTTTGGCCGCCTTCGCGCGTCGGCAGCAACGAACCCTCTACTTGCTCGACACCTTCGAGGGCTTTCCGGACGAAGATCTCGATAAGGACGAAAAGCATCTGACTGGGACGTTCAAAGATACGAGCCTTGAGGCCGTAAAAGGTCGCGTTGGTGAGGAGGGGACCGTATTCGTCAAGGGCCACTTTCCTGAAACGGCATCGCAATTGCCTGACGACGGCCAATATGCGATCGTGCACATCGACTGCGATCTATACGTCCCGATGGTTGCGGCTTTGGAGTATTTTTATCCGCGTATGGCACCGGGCGGCTTTATCCTCATGCATGACTACGGAAGCCTCTGTTGGGATGGGGCAGAAAAGGCCGTGGAGGAATTCTTTGCCGATAAGGCAGAGGGCATCATGCCATTACCCGATCTCTGCAGTACTGTAGTCGTGCGGAAGAATAAGAAAGCTCGCTACCGATAAATTCCAATTCGCGCATGCATTGCATGCGATTACAAGAGCGGTCGTCACGACCGTTTGCACTGTCGCCTATTTAAAACGATCTAGGGGGTAATCAATATATATCCACCTTGCCGACAAAAAATAAGCGGGGATTCTGAGAATTTTCGACTTGCAGTTAATGGTCGTGATTTACGTATAGCGAGGGTGAGTTATCTGATCCAAGGTATGCGGCGCGTTGCGCTTCCCTGGTCGCATCGACTCACACGCCGCGTACCAAGGCAAGTATGGGGCGCTGATACAGGCGCGAGAATTGCACATCGTCGGCACGGTACTTGGTATATTCAGTTCTTGGATAGGATGTTACGCAGTTCTGCAACGTTAATTAGACTTTCTACGAAGGAGAGTTGTAATGGCGCAAAGCACTGTAGCGGAAGTAAGTTGGCCAGATTTGCTTATCCCGAAAGCACCACAGAAATATACGGAAAATATTGAAAAATATCGCGCGCGCGGCGGAATTCTCGATCCGCAGACGGATATCTTGAAGTTCTCCCATAACGACCAGGCGAGATTCTTCGCATTCTGTTTGATCATCGATCAACTCGCGAAGGACAATATCAGCGGAGACTTTGCGGAACTCGGCGTGTTCAAGGGCAACTCAGCGCAGTTCCTGGCGGCGATTGCGCGTCGGCTTGGCCGAACGACCTATCTGCTGGACACGTTTGAAGGGTTTGATGCGATGGATCTCTCCGAAAACGAGTCGCAGTTGAATGGGGCATTCGCTGATACAAGCCTTGATGCAGTTCGCGAAAAGGTTGGCGACGATCAAACGGTTTTTATCAAGGGTCGCTTCCCTGATACCGCCCCGCAGTTGCCAGCCGCCGGTACGTATTCGCTCGTCCATATTGATTGCGATCTTGGCGAACCCATGGCTGCAGGACTTCACTATTTTTATCCTCGCGTTCGGCCCGGCGGCTTCATTATCATGCACGATTACAACAGTCTATATTGGGACGGGGCTGAAACGGCCATTGATAGGTTCTTTGCGGATAAGCCGGAAAGCATTGTTCCGTTGCCGGATTTATGTGGCTCGGTAGTCGTGCGAAAGAACAAAGAGACTTATTACAGTTAGATTGCCATCAACCCGCCGGCCGCATGCCGGTCCGGGTTGTACTAGTTACCCTAAACCGTTTGGCGAAGTGTAAGAGTGCCCCACTTTATAAGCGATTTCACAGGTTCGTTGTCGACCCGAACTTCAAGCTGTTGCGGGTTTCCGAAGGAGCAACACTATCTGTTCGGTCAGGAGGGCTTCGCGGTCGTAGGCCTCGAGAAGATTTAGCGGGATTTCGCGTTCGGCCGTGGTCCGATAGTCCCGGATCACTTCAAAGCCAGCGGATTCCGCGAGCCTTCGGAGTTGTGGTGCCGTCATGCGGTTGAGCGTGTCGTATGTTTCCCAAAGCGTCTTGCGTTCGTCTGCAGTGGCGGCATTCAGCGGGATATAAACGGCCCACTCATTTCTGACCTTGGCAGGTGTTTCAGGCGCCTCGAACAGGCGGCGCCTGAACGTGTCAGCCTGCATCGTCAGGTGAGCCCACGGCTCGACGAGCCAGGGCATCATGTGCGATCCGTTCGGTGAGTAGTAGAGCGGATCGATCTGCAGGAAAAAGTGGCCACCTGGTTTGAGCGCGTTGAAAACTGAGGTCATTGCCTGAGGAAGCATGTCTTGCGCGACGTGCTCGAAGACCGACCAGCTATATGCGACATCAAACGCTCCGAATTCGGTCAGGTCGGCGCCCGGGGCGATTTTGCGCAGGAACAGGTTACGGGGAAGCTCGCGGACGCCGAGTTGCGACTGCGCGAGCGTCCGACACTGCTCGTGTACATCCAGAATCTCCACGCCGACCACACGCTGAGCCTCTTTGCGAAGGGCCACGCCGAGTGCCATTGTTCCCTCACCGCATCCGAACTCGAGCACGTCCTTTTTATGTAGGCCACCACTATCTGATAGCCAGTCTGCAATGATGTCGGGTACGTTGACGAATTTGGTCCGATACAGGGGATCCCGAATATTTTCGATCAACTGTTCGATCTGCACTTGGCCTCTCCGAAATTCCTATTTCCAAGGATAGTATTTTACCGGTAAGCGCCAGGGGAGGGCATCTTGCTAGCGTCGGGTACGCAGGCGACGATCGTGTCCAACTAAATTTGAACTGGACAGGTTCTACACGATGTGGGCGGCGGTGATGCGGTCCAGCAGGTGGTTTGTGCCGTTACAGACGCGTCTGGGGGCAACCGGCACAGGCGACATCCATATCGACGCGTGTCGGGGCAGCTACGGAGGCGAGCAATCGTCAATAGTGGTGTACGCGGGCGGGACGGCATGATCAGGCGGCCAGCGCTTGAGGAGCCGGTGTGCTATCAATCACCGGGGTTCCGTCTTTGAAGGGAACACCCTTCAGAAGCTGATCAATTTTCTCGGCACCGCGAATCTTCCTCCAGCCCTGCTCGGCCGCTTCAATCAGCTTGAACGCCATGGCGAGGAAGGTCGCGCGCGACAGACAGTTACGCGTGCGGCTCGTGCGATGGCGTACCGTCGCAAACGTCGATTCGATTGGATTCGTGGTCCGCACATGCTGCC
>NZ_SMOD01000057.1 GCF_004353905.1 Paraburkholderia guartelaensis
CCGAGATCACCGCCGCGAGCGAACTCCAGCCGCGGAAGAAGAACATGAAGATGAACGAGACGAGCAGGTTGAACCACATCGCGTTACGCGGCACGCCGTAGAACGGGTGCACGTTGCCGAACATCTTCGGCATCGTGTTGTTGCGCTCCATCGCGTAGATCATGCGCGAGGTCGTCGCCATGTAGGTCGTACCGGTGCCGCTCGGGCTCACGAATGCGTCGACGTAGAGCAGGATCGCGAGCCAGTTCAGGTTCAGCGCGATCGCGAGTTCGGCGAACGGCGACTTGAAGTTGAACGTGTTCCAGCCCTTAGCGACGTCGGCCGGATTGACCGCGCCGATATAGGCGACCTGCAGCAGCACGTAGATCACGAGTGCGCAGAGAATCGAGCCGATCACTGCGAACGGCACGCTCTTGGCAGGATTGCGCGCTTCACCCGCGAGGTTGATCGGGCTCTGGAAGCCGTTGAACGCGAACACGATGCCGCTCGTGGCGACTGCCGTGAACACCGCCGACCAGCCATACGGCGCGAACGTGGTCGTTTCGCCGAAATTCTCGTGGTGGAAGCTTCCAGCCATCAGGCCAATGATCGTCAGACCCGGGATGATGAACTTGAAGATCGTGATCGCGCTGTTGGCACGCGCGAACAGTTTCACGCCCCAATAGTTGAGCATGAAGTAGATGATCACGAGAATCGCGGAGAGCCCGAGCCCTGAATGCGTCAATGACCCGTCGACGAAGAGCGCATGCGCCCACTCATAGGGCCAGGTGCTCATGTACTGGATCGAGGCTTCGGCTTCGATCGGGATCACCGAGACAATGGCGATCCAGTTTGCCCACGCGCTGATGAAGCCCACGAGAGCGCCGTGCGAGTAGCGGGCATAGCGGACCATACCGCCCGACTCCGGGAACATCGCACCGAGTTCGGCGTAGGTGAGCGCGATGGCCAGAATGACCACGGCGCCGATGATCCAGGCGCAGACAGCCGCCGGACCTGCAATTTTCGCCGCCTTCCACGCGCCGAACAGCCAGCCCGAACCGATGATCGAGCCGAGGCCGGTGAACATCAGCGCGAACGGGCCGATGTTCCGTTGTATCGATTGCTTCACATTGTCTCCTACGTTATGGACAGCGCGAGCGAGCCATACCGGGTACGGCATACCTGTCCCGTACCGAGCCCGCATAACGCAGGTGGCCGGCCCTGAAAGCGCATGTCCTTGTTGTAATACCCTGGTGATGCTGAGATGTAGAGGCAACCGCAATTGCTGCGGAGACGCGATGATGAAGTGGCCTGATGTGATCGTCTAATGCTGTGTCGGCATGGACATATGCAAACTTTGCATAAGAATGGGGCTACGCTGACCGAAGATCACGGAGATTTCACCCTTTTGTTATCGCCGATTCTCACGCGCTTCGCTTACAGGTGAATCGCAATGCATCGGACATGTCCGGATCCGACCTCGTCTCCCACGTATCAGGCATTACCGTCCGATGGCATCAGACAACACCGGCCGATCTCCGAGGCATCAGGAAACGGGAAAGACGCCGCCCCACGGTCTCATCCCTTCGCACTGCACGCAGGCCTGAGGAATGTCTTCGGGCGCAAGGGGCATGACAAAGTTCACATCACCCACCATACCTGCGCGTAACATCGCTGGTGCGCGCCGTCAGCACGCCTCTCGCGATCTCTTTCTACTTCTGGAGGTTCTGTATGAGCATTTTTGGCGAAATTGTCAGCAAGCTGTTTGGCAAGGCGAAACCGGATCAGCCACCGCCCGCGACCGAGCCTGCGCCGGATCCCACTACGGTACAGGCCGCCGCTCCGGACACACCGCCGACCGCTGCACCGCTGGCCGATGTTGACGTCGCCGCGGTCATGGATCAGCTCGTGAGCGAAAGCGGGCAAACACTCAACTGGCGCACGTCCATCGTCGACACGATGAAGGCGTTGGGTGTCGACAGTAGCCTGGAGCACCGCAAGCAACTGGCGCAGGAACTGAAGTACGACGGTGACATGGACGACTCCGCAACCATGAATGTGTGGCTGCACAAACAGCTCATGCAGGCGCTCGCCGCAAACGGCGGAAAGCTGCCGTCCGATCTGGCGACCTGAGCCCCCTGTCCCCTGCGGAGACGGTCAGCAAATGCCGTCTCCTGGCTGATCGGCCATTGGTGCCTTTCCGGCCCAAAGCCGCCGCACTGCGGTCTTTGCGCGGGCAACAAACAAAGGATAAAAGGATACGGCCGTAACGACGTGTCTTCGCACAGCATGATCGCCAACGCCATCTCCCTGCCGATGTGCTGGAATGGACCAACATGGACTCGGTGATGTCGCGACGGAGTGCGCGAGTCGCTTGCACGATCATCTGGCAGCGGCATGACAAGTCGCGCCATCGGAATAAGATTTGAATGGCCTGAAGTCGAATTGCCCTGCAAAAGGAAGTTCGGGTTGTGACAGCGCTTCCACCGATACGGCCCTGTGTGTCTGCACACCGTGTTGCCATCGTGAAGTAGTCTGCTCTGCACCGCGGCGCCCACGTTTCAGCCTGAACCCATCATGTCCGGCGCGCACAGTCTTCGCTGAGTCCAGGCATGACGAGTCGGGACGCAAACCCAGAGATACGGATGCCGCCGCGTAAGACATCAGGTACACAGTGAAAGCAGACTATTCCCACGAGCCTATATCGGCGTCGTCGCCTTCACCGCCTTGCCTTGCGTCGGCGCCGTAGCTGAATATGTCAATCTCACCATGCACGCCCGGATTGAGATAACGGTACGGGTTACCCCATGGATCGGTCGGCAAACGCTGGAGATAGCCGCCGTCCCTCCAGTAGAACGGCACCGGATCAGAAGTAGGTTTCTCGGTCAGCGCCCGCAGGCCTTGCTCCTGGGTTGGATATCGGCCGTTGTCGCGATGGTATAGCATCAGCGCCTTCGTGATCATGGCGATGTCCTGTTTTGCAGCGACACGCTTCACCTCTTCCGGGCCGCTCGTGATCTTCAAGGTGAATAGTGTGGCTAGCAGGCCGAGCATCGCAACCAGAACAATAGTTCTTTTAAACCCAAATCCGTGCTGATCACGGCTGTGCAGACCCGTTGTATCCGTGAGGCGAACAGTCCTCATTTTCATAACTTGTTGCCTATTATTCGTGAAGAAACGCGCGGGCGTCCTCGCGGCCGGAGAGCGGTCAAATAAGCCCGGCCGGTCATTTTAAGTTTTGTCCTCGTAGGCATGTAAGCTAGATGTCGTGTAGCGGTCAGACAAGGGATGGCGACGGGGATTGGAGCAGATCCTCCGCCCAGACCGAAGGCGTATCGTCAATCGCCAGCACGGGGATGGCAGTTAGACTACAAAAGCAGCCGCTGCTGTCGCCAATGGCCAAACGCCGCTTCTCGGTCGCCTGCGGGCACACGCGTCGGGCTGTAGGCGGACCATCTCCGGCCATTGTCCGGTGCTTTCCCACGGACATTTGAACGTCGTTTCCGCAGTCGACAGCGGACCCTTTGTGCGCGAATCCGCGTCGTGGCTACGCCCGCTCCACCCAGTGCCAGTTGCGCCAAATGCGCCTGCGATTAGCTGTCGAATACGCCTATCACCGTCTGCCTCATGACAGTTTCTCTCGTAGTTCAACGAGGCGCTCTCGCCGCCGTCCTGGCGAGAAGTACAGCGCGCGTGCCCAACCCCCGCGTCGGCCGAATCGGTCGTCTACAAATGCTTCCCGGTTCATGGGCGGCGACCTCCTCCAGTCGCTGCCGTTAGCGCTCACGGTAAGGTGATCTTGCGGGTGTATTCGGCAGTCACGTTGGCACTCGTGGCAACACCGAATAAGGGGTAAATAGTTTTGGGTCCGCTAGCGGCCAGACCCATGTAGTCGCCGAGGAAATGTCCACCCGCTACGGGTGCGTTAAGGATGTTGAACGAGGCGTCAGTCAGTTTCCGTTCGTTACCCCAATTGGCGGAGTTCGTGCACGCAGTCGCGGTCGGGCAGAACACCGCGAAATAGTCGCTGCCCTCGAAGCCCACAGGCGTGTTCGTGTCATTGCGAAAGTCGTAGTAAGTCACCACGATCGTATTGCCGTCGCCCGACGGCACTATCGCCGGAATGTAAGCCTGCTGACGGCAGGGGTTCGTACCGTTCGGCGGCGTCTTGTTGATCATCACGGGTGCTGACCAGGTCGCCCCGCCGTCATCCGACTCGCTGAAGACGATCCCGACAACCGGAATCGATCCGGTGGGTGTGGTGCAGGTCCCGGACGAAAAGCGATCGTCTTGCCAGGCAAGATAGATAGCCCCCGAGACCGGGTTCACAGCGACACTGTAGAGAATGGCGGCGTCGCGTATCGGCTGACCGCTGTCAGGTGTGACCACGCTGGTGACCACGCCGCCGACCGTATGAATATCGTTGGTGAACGTCGGCCCCGACCAGTTCGCGCCTTTGTCCGTCGACTTGATATAGCCGATGCTCAGGGGCGATGGCGTGACGTTGATCGCGGTGAAGAAGTTGAGCAGGGTTCCATCAGGCAGCACGCGCACCATGTTGTCGATTGTCTGCGCATTCGTGCCCGGCTGGTAGATCGGTGCGGCTGTGCTCCACGTCACGCCATTGTCGGTGGACCGTGAGAAGAAGCTCGGCCCGGTGAAACTAAATTTGGAGAAGGGGGCACCACCCGCGCACGGCGGTGTCCCACATGTCGAAGAAAGGCCCGCCAATTGGCGCGCGATCTCAACACCGTCATTTTGCGCGAGCAGTTGGGCGCCCTCCTTCGTGGGCGGGAACACACTCAACTGATCCCAGACCGCATAGACGTATTTGTTCGCGGTCGGATCCGCAGTGAGCGAGTTCTTGTCATTGAGCACGTGCGGCGAGTTGGTGCGGATCAGCGTAACGGGAGGCTGCCAAGTCGCGCCGTGGTCAGCGGAGCGGCTGACCAGCATCCCGCTATTTCGGGCTCCGAAAGGAGTCGTCGGCTGCGCGGGGTCCAGAACCAGAGAGAAAAAAAAGGCCGTTCCGTCTTGTGCAAAATCTACCCAGGGATCGGAAGCTCGCCGGAATTTGCCTCCGGTGCACGCAGTCACGCCAGACGGAATCGAATTGGACCAGGTGGTGCCCGCATCACTCGAGACGACGCCGACAAGCCCGCGTGAACCGCCGTCGTTCCAGCGATCCTGCTGGTGGCCGGCGAGGAGGCGAGACGTGTCGGTCGGATCGACCGCAATCCATGGCTCGATCGAGGTCGCAAAATACGGGACGCTGCCAAATGCCGATTCCTGCGCATGCACCTAGTCGGCGGTGCATCCGCTGAACGGGTCGCCCGCAGCTACCTGGACGAGCGATCCGAGTGTTTGCGCGTTCGCGCCTGGGCCGATCGAGCACGTGAGCGCTATGACGCCGCCTGCCATGCCCTGGAAAGCAAACCGGGATAAGCGCCTGATATTGATTTTCATTCTGAGCCTCGCGAAAAAGGGAAAACGCCTGTGCACTGCCGGCTGTCCATCACCGGCGCAATGACTTCCACACCGTGATCTTCCGGTACATGTGAAAACGACTTGCCCCACCGCAAAACCAACGCTTGCTACCGTCCGCCTGAACATGCAGCGAAGATGCAACTACCAAAACACACTAGGTCGTGAGAGTCGCATTTGTGTGAAAAAAACATTACGGATGCCAGTTCATCGCGCGGCGCCCCCACGAATATTGGCGTGGTACGAGGATTGCAGAACCACGGTCAATTCATGTATGCGCTTGCAGAAGCATAACGACTGAGTTCCAGGAGAGCCATAGAGGACCGCGTGCTCGACGCCTCAGCTCTTTCATGCATCGTCGTTTTATTCGGAATGCTTATTTAATGTGAATGAGAATGATCGCGCTTCCAGATCGGCTACTGCCAACCACTCCAGGCAGAAGTCGGCCTCGGCCAACAGCGGCCTTTCGCCTGCGCCGTCGCTCGGATATTTAGGCGTCGGTTCTATCCAGGAAACGGCCGTTCGATTCGCGACATCAAACATTGCATCATCGGCGAATGCCGACGGTCACCGACCGGACGGTGTGCCACTGCAGTCGATTGCTTTGCCCGTCATCGCTAACCGGCAACATCAGCCGATAGTCGCCAGCATGTTCGGTGCGAATCGCATCGCCGTGTGGTCCGAGTCGGTGACAAAATTATTGAGCTCCACGATGGGACTGAGCGTGGCCTAGAGTGACGCGCCCGCCACTCGAATGCGGTTTTCAACCCGTACGGTGCCACCGACCTGCCTGGCAGCTTCCGTGGCGAGAGGAATCTGCCCGGAATCCGAAACCGAACCGTTCAACGTGACAATACTGTCATGTGCCTTGACAAGAATCTGCGTCGAATTCAGTCCACGTGTTCGCGCAAGCCGGCTCGCAATCTGGCGTGCGAGCTTTCTGTCGCCGACGCTCGAGGCCATCGTGTCCATAAGCATGGCCGACGGTGCACTTGCTGTCGCTTCTTGTTGCGTCGCCTGTGCACCGCAAGCAACGATGGCGAAGAATGTCGCCACCAAAGCGGACGATATCTGCCGTTTAATATTCATGCTGTTGGATGGTGGATTGATCATCAGGGTTCAGGCATCGTTAGAAGCGTGTCATCAGCCCAACCGATACGCCAGTCGTGGATCGCGTTCCGGAAGAGATGCCAAGTGCGGCAATATTGGATGGATCGAATCGATAAGCCCCCGAAAAGCCGTTGTAATCCACTTCCGCGTAAACCTCGGTCTGCTTCGAAAGGAAATATTGTGCAAGCGCGTAGGTCGTGACCTTGTGCCCGCTCGCCGACGGCGCATTGCCCAAATGGCTTGCAATATCGTCGTAGAACGCCGCGGTAAATTGCAGTGACAACGTCGGCAACCACACAATGCCGCCACCCGGAATATGATCTCGCCGCTTCGGCGCAGTATCGCTCACCGCGCTGACACCCAGGTCCGCATAGCTCAGGTAGAGGCGCGCGGGACCGAGTTGAAGCGAGCCGCCTGTCTGAAACGTCTGCGCCCATTGTGTGGCTGCGGCATTCCATGTCTTCTGGTACGAGATCCCGGCAAGGGCCACTCCCCACTGGTACATCACCGCGCCGGAATAGTTGGTGCCCGCCCGCGTGTTGCCGGCGACGCCGCCTGGGGAATAGCTCGCGCCGAAACGCAGGCCACCCGCGGACCCCATATACTTGATCGTGTTGTTGAAGCGAGAATCAAGCGTGAAGTAGTTCGCATCGAACACCACGCCTGGCTCGATCGCGAGCGACTGTCCGCTACCCAGAATCGGGTCGATCTGTATGGCGAAGTCCTCGTTGGCGTTCAACTGTCTCCCCAAAGTCAGCCGGCCGTAATCGGACACCAGGCCCACGTAGGAAGCTTGGGAAAAAATCGTCCCGGATGTCTTCAACGCGCCCGTGCCGCTGTTGAATGCCCCTTCCAGCCGGAATATAACCTGGAGATTGCCGCCCAGATCCTCCTTGCCGAAGAAGCCGAATTCGTTGGGCGCGATGATATTGTTGTTGAAGCCCACTGCACTACCGCCCTTGAGCCCGTTTGTCCAACGCATACCACCGCCAATTGCGCCGTACAGGGTGACGCTCGACTGCGCGTGCGAAGCAACGGGAAGGCCCCCTGAGATCAACAGGGCCAGCACGGCTTTTTTCATACGTCTCCTTGTCTATTTTTATATAGTTATGCTTATTAACGCGAGGTATATACACCTAATCGTGAAACGCTTTGCCGAAAACGATCAACCTGGGTTCTGCAAAGTCTCGCACACCGCGGCGTGAGGCTGACCATGCCGGAGCCGGGCAGCGGAGCGCTGCGGATCGAGGCAGAATGCGCAAAGCACGCCGCAAGCCACCAACATCACGCCGCATGCAAGGCACGCGGCTTCAAAGCCGCGCTCGGTCGAGCCTCCGGCCGACTCGATCAGCATGCCTGTGACGATGGGCGCCGCAAGACCCGCAAGCGACGAGAAGCCATTGCTGAGGGCGAGGATGCCGCCGCGTTGAGCGTCGGGCGTGACTTCGCCGAGCATAGCCGGTCCAATCGAGTACATGACCAGCGTCATGCCGCTGCCCACCGTCAACATGGCGAACTTCGCGAGCGGTGGCAAACCGGGTAGCGCGAGCGCCGCAATCAACGCCCCGGCGCAAGCTAGCGCCGCAGCAACGAAGCTGCCGCGTCCGCGCCTCGACGGCACGCCCCGAGCAAGCAGCCGCTGCGAGACCGCGGCAAGCGCGAGGCTCAAGGGCGATGAAATCGCAACGGAGAGCGCGAACATGCGCCCTGCCGCATGCGCTTCGTAGCCCATGCCGAGTTGTAGCCAGCGGGGAATCCATGTGAGTGTCATGGCGAGAATCCAGTTCGCCGCGAAGTGGCCGACTAATGTGCCCAGCACGGTCCGGTCGGTCAGCAGCAAGGCGTAAGGAACGCGAGCATCGTGTGAGCCGGGCGCGCGCGTGGACAAACGGCCTTCGGCGCCGAGGAATAACCAGGCCGTGCACCACAGCGCGCCAAGGGCGGCCAGCACGAGGAAGTTCGCTCGCCAGCCCCAATGTGCAGTGATGACCGGGATGGCCAGGCCGGCCACCAGCAGTCCGAGCGCGCTCCCCTGATGCAAGACCGCGACCGGAAGATTGCGCTTTTCGTCGGGAAACCACTTGTAGATCGCATGCACCGCGACTGGCGAGGCCGGCCCTTCGCTTGCACCGAGCAACACACGGCACGCAATGACGCCCCAGATCGAACCGGCCACGAGCATGGGCAACTGAAGGACTGCCCACGCCGCGGCCATCGCAAGCAGCAGCCATTTCGTCGAGGTACGGTTCGCCAACAGCCCGCCCAGCACAGCCGAAATCGAGAACAGCCAGTTCAGGCTGCCCCCGATCACGCCGAACTCCGTAGGCGACAGATGAAGCTCGCGCATCATCGGTACCGAGACGAGACCCAGCACCACCTTGTCGAGGAAATTCACCAGCATCATCAATGCCAGCATCACCGCAATCGGCCATGCGCGTGCAGGCTGGTAAGTGAGGTTTCCGGTTGCCACTGCATCTGTCTCCGTGTATTTGTTTCTTGTTCGGCGCCTTATTCGCCGTGCTCGCCAAGCAAGGGCACGGCATCGTCTTCGTCCGGCAGGCCGAGCGAAAACTGCACCGGAAAGCGACATGCGATCGTTTGGTCCACCGCGAGCTTGCGCACCATGCCGCGCGCCTGTACGTGAGGATCGTCGAAAAGCTCGCGTGCATCGAGCACAGGCGAAACCGGCAGATCGAAGCGTTGCAAGGTCGCCATCCATTGCGCAAGCGGGCGCGTCGTAAAGATCCGTGCAAGCAGCGCGTTGACCTCGCGCTTTTGCTGCTGACGGCCCGCCCGGTTCGCGAAGCGCTCGTCCAGCAAGGCGGGGAAATCGCCGCCGATGGCCTCGCACAGGTTCAGCCAGAACTTGTTTTCGAGTATGCCAAGTGCGAGGTGGCGCCCGTCCTGCGTTTCAAAGAGATCGTTCTCCGGCATGACACCCGGCGACTCCAGTGGTCGCTCGACGTATTCGCGCGCCGTCCACGCCGCCGGCGCGGTCCACGCCATCACACAGTCGTGGATCGAAACGTCGAGGTGCTGACCGTGCCCGCTCGCCCGTGCGCTGAAGATCGCCGCGGTCAGCCCGAGCGCGGCGTGGCTCGACGCGGCGTAGTCGGCAAGACGGATGCGTGGACGGCTCACCTTGTCGTCGACCTGCACCGGCACCGACCAGTAGCCGCCAAGCGCCAGAAAGTTCAGGTCATGGCCAGCCGCGGCAGCATAGGGACCGGTCTGCCCGAACCCCGAGATCGAGCACATGACGAGACGCGGATTCACCTCGGCCAGCGTCGCGTAGTCGAGCCCGAGCCGCGCCATGACGCCGGGCCGGAAGCCCTCCACCAGCGCGTCGGCATCACGGATCAATTCGATAAAGGCCGCTTTGCCGGCCGGCGTTTTCAGATCTAGCGCCACCGACCGCTTGCCGCGATTGAGCTGCGCGAAGAGCTGAGGACTGAGCAGGCGTGTGGGGTCACCGGTTCCTGGCGGCTCGACTTTCACGACGTCGGCGCCGAGCTGTCTGAGCAGCGAAGTCGCATGCGGACCGGGCAGCAACTGACTTGCGTCCACGATTTTCACGCCGCTCAGGCAGGACCATTCTGGTTTCGTGTGTGCCATGATTCCAATTCTTCGCGAAGAGGTTGCGCGATCATCTTCCCGCCTGAGCGGGCTCAAGAATGGCCCGGGCGATCGTGTTGCGCTGGATTTCGCTCGTGCCCGTGAACACGCGGAACATGCGCAGCTTGCGGAAGGTCTGCTCGATCGGATGGTGACGCGTCACGCCGACGTTGCCGTGTATCTGCACCGCCTTGTCCGCCACTTCGAAGGAACGCTCCGAGATAAACAGCTTGCAGGCCGCACCCATCATGCGCAGGTCGGCGCCGGCGTCGGCTAGCATGGCCGTTTGCGCAATCATGCTCTCGCAGGCCCACAGCGAAGCCGCCATATCGGCGAGCATGTGCTGGATCGCCTGAAAACGCGCGATCGGCCCGCCGAACTGCCGGCGCTCGCGCGCATAGTCGAGCGAGGCCAGATAGGCGGATGTAGCGAGGCCGAGCATGGTCGGGCAATGCAGCAGGCGGTTCACGTTGATGCGCGACATGCCGAGCCTGAAACCGTTGCCCTCGCCGCCGAACACGTTCGTGCGTGGCACGCACACGTTATCGAAGCGGATGTCCGCGTCGATATGCTGGCCCGACATTGGCACGTAGCGCTGCTCGACCGTCACGCCCGGCAGATCGAGGTCGATGAGCACAGCCGTGATCGCGGGCGGGTTCGCGGCAGCGTCCGTCACGCACATGACGATCGCGAAGTCCGCAAACGGCGCGCCGCTGATGTAGTGCTTCACGCCGTTGATGACCAGCTCATCGCCCTGAGCAACGGCGGTCGTCGTGATGCTTTGCGCGTCGCCCTGCTTCAGGGCAACCAGATTGCCCATCAGGACGAGCGTCCTGAAACCCTTCCTGTGGTACTCACCCAGCATGTATTCGGTCAGGCCATCCCGGTCCTGTAACGCGGCAGAACTGATCTTGCCTTTCATTTCGTTGAAGGCCTGGATGTAGTCCTGCCAGTTCTGGTCGAGCTCGGCGAACGTCGCCTTCCCTTTGTCGGTATAGACGAGAGGCTCTGCCTGGTTGAGGTGTTCGCGCGCCTGGGCCAGGGCTTTATCGGCCTGGTCCAGCGAGCCAGCCCGTTGCTCGGCCGTTGTGGCCAGAACCGCATTACGCAGATAGGTTCCGACTCGCAGTACGTCCGCATTAGCCTGCTGGATCAGGTTCAGTCCAACAAGATCCTGCCGATACGTCTTGTCTGCATTTGCGCTGATTTGCGCCATATTGCGCAGACCGATACCGCTGACGGCAGCGCTGATGGCCGAAACCAGGATGAAAGCACTGATCAGTCTGGTGCCGAGTTTCATGTTGCCGATATTCATAGTTCACTTTGGTCAGGACGAAAGAACCAGAACGGATAAGCGGGTTCGTGCACAGTTCGACGCGGCATCAATCCCGAAACGCCCGGCAACCCTGCATCGATTCAACGAACACCTGCAAGTCCTGCAAGCCAGGTTTCATGGTTCGATGGATCGCTCGCACCCGGCCATGCCTGGACGGGAATAGCGCAGTACCTGACTGGTTATCGGCGGCATGATTTATTTCTTCATACAAATAACTCATTCATCGGCGAGAATTTTTTTACAACGGCGTAAGGGTCTTTGGAACTGCCAGCCTCGACCGATTCAGCTGTGCACAGACATGGTGCGCGCGTTGACGTTGTCGATGGTTTACATGCAAGCGCGCCGGCCTGACCCGCCCGGTTCGGAGCTACTCCGCGCAGGGTAGGCAGAGAGTACAACTAACAGAAATGCCAGCCGGCTACGGTAGTTGAGGCGAGGCAGGTAGCGATGGTCGCGAACACGATCCAGCATCAGCACGTACACCCGGTCTTTCCGATCTTCACCGTACTCGGAAGGGCACCATGACAAGGGATGAAAAATTTCCGCGCCTCGCAGCTGAAGCTGGTTTTGATCCGCTCGACGAAATAAAGGCAGGTGGAAATTACGCAACCGTCCTGATTGACCGTAACGACGCTTACGTCGCGGGCCAGATTCCGCGTGTTCGCGACGTCGTGCGCTTCACGGGTATTGCAGGAGCGGACATTTCGCTGGACGAAGCACGTCGCGCAGCTGCGATATCGACACTTCGAGCGCTATAGCTGATATTCAGGCAGTGCGGGACGCTCGACGTGATAGACGCCGTACTGCGCATCAATGTCATTGTACGCAGTGCGCCTGACTTTACGATGCAAAGCGAAGTCGCCGATGGCGCGTCCGACGTGCTTTGTGCGGTTCCTGGCGACGCTGGCGTGCACACGCGAACGTCTGTTGGCGTTTTGCAATTACCGAAGGGCGCTTCTGTGGAAGTGGATTTTGCTTTCAGGCTGCGGCCGGTACAGCGCCGTCCGACTGAGGAAGTGCCCCGAGATCGCAGAGCCTTTCTGCCATAAACGCGTTTGCTGGGTTCCGCACACGAGGAAACGAGAGTCGTGCCCGACATTGGCGTAGGTGATTGAAGCCTGGCCGCACAGACTGCGCCAGTCTTGCCCCATCCCTGGTAGCGAACATCCCTGATCACGGTCGCCAGCGGCCGGCACGCTCGTCTGGAATCCTAACCTCATCACATATCCAGCGGCGACGTTCCTCAGCAAGGCGGCCTGCGCGTGTCGTCTTTATCCAACCACCCGCGCCTCAAGCCCGCTGCGCACTGCCAGATCGAAACGCTCCGGGCGAATATGGAACACTGTCGCCTCGCACGCGCGCCCGTCAGCAAGTCGCGAGGTCCGGCGCAGCACGAGCAACGGCGCGCGCGGCGACACTTCCAGATACTCGGCAATATCGGTCGCAGCCGCGACCGCCGTCACGATCATGTCCGCATCGACGATATGCCAGCCCGGCAACCGTTCTAGCATCTCGTACGAGGGAAGGATTTGCGCCTCCTCGCGCGAGATGACGCTTGCCTCGGGTAGCAGGCAGGTCTGCGCGAGCGCGACAGGCGCGCCATCGACGCGGTGCAGCCGTTCGAGGTACACGCATTGCGTGACATCACCCGCGAAAGTCTCGCGCAGGCCAGGCGGTACAGCGCACGTTTCCATGCGCAGCAGTTCCATGCTGGCCCGCGCACCCTGCGCCGCCAGCGAGTCGTAAAAGCCGCGCAATACGTCGAGCCGGTGCTGCAAGCGCCTGTGCTTCACGAACGTGCCCTTGCCCTGCTTGCGCTCCACCACGTGCGCTTCCACCAGACGGCCGAGCGCCAGCCGGACCGTCACGCGGCTCACGTCAAAGCGATCGCTGAGTTCGGCTTCCGACGGAAGCTTGCCCGACGTCTCATAGACGCCCTGCCCGATTTCCTGCTCAAGTGTCGTCGCGATCTGCTCATAAAGCGACGTCACGTCTTCCCGCACCAGCGTCATCGATCTTCCTCGCTGCGGTCGCGTCGTGCCTTATGCGCGATTCGCGATACCGATATGAAAAGCAATTGGATAGCCCAACTTGTATTAATACGTATTATGCCATCCTGAACCGCGAATAATCGCGGCATTTGCTCGAATAACGAACGCAGGAAAACACAACCGTGACAGACAGGATCCTCGAGGCGCCGCCGCTCGAGCGCCCACCCCATGCTGAAGAGGCCCTCCATGCCCGAGAAGCTGTCCCTGCAGGTGCTCGCGGCCACGCCGGCCCGCGCAGCGCTACCGCGCTCCTTCGTGCCCGCGTCGGCTTCATGGCCGCGTGGATCGTCTTCATCGCACTTGCGTGGCTCTTGCCGATACCCACCGGTCTCAGCGCGTCCGGCAAGGCCACGCTCGCCGTGGTCGCATGGGTCGCAATCGTCTGGGTGACCGAGGCCATTCCCGTTGGCGTGAGCGGCATACTGATACCGATGCTGCTTGTGCTTTCACATGCGAGTCCGGGTTTTCCGAAGGCCGCAAGCGGTTTTGCGGCGCCCGTCGTGTTCCTCTGCCTCGCGGCGTTCCTGTTTTCGGCGATCATGCAGGCAAGCGGCCTCGACCGCCGAATTGCACTGGCGCTGCTCGAGCGCCTGAAGGTACGCACCGCCAACGGCGTGATCTGGGCGATGTTCGCCGTCAACTTCGTCTTGTCGATGGTCGTGCCTGCAGCGAATGCGCGCTCGGCCGCGCTGCTGCCGGTCACCAACGGCATTGTTCACTTGTTCGGCGATTCACCGCGCGAGCGCGCCGCGAAAAAGGCCATCGTGATCCAGTCGCTCGTCTACGGGGCGATGATCAGTGGCATGTGCATTCTCACGGCACATCTGCCGAACATGGTCGTGTCAGGCCTGCTCGAAAAACAGCTCGGCATCCATATTTCATACTTCACGTGGTTCAAGCTCCAGTGGCCGTATCTGGGCATGTTCGCGATCACGCAGTGCTGGGTCCAGTACTACTTCCGTTCGCGCGCCGTGCAGATTCCTGGCGGACGCGCCGCCATCACGACGATGCGTCGCACACTCCCGCCAGCCTCGCACAATGACTGGCTGGTGCTCGCACTGTTCGCTTGCGTGGCGGTCTTGTGGGCGACGGAGCCACTGCATCATCTGTCGTCGGAAATCGTCGCGCTGATCGCGCTTGCCATCCTGTTTGCGCCGGGCGTGCTGCGCTTCGGCTGGGCCGAAGTCGAGCAGCGCACAATCTGGGGCACACTGTTTCTGCTCGCGGGCGCGCTCTCGCTGTCCGCGGCGATCAGTTCGTCGGGGCTCGCGCAATGGGCCGCCGATCACATCTACCTCGTCGCGCACGGTCATGGCTGGTGGCTCGCCATTGGCATCGTCATGGTCGGCACGCACATTATCCGTATCGGCATGCTGTCTAACGTCGCCGCTGTCACCATGATCGCGCCGATCGCGCTCGCCCTCGCTCCGCGCCTTGGGCTGCATCCGGTCGCTTTCACGATGCTGGTCAGCGACACCGACAGCTTTGCCTACCTGCTGCCCACGCAGATCACGGCAGGCGTGATTGCCTACAGCAGCGGCGCCTTCACGACCGCCGATTACGCCCGCGTCGGCGTGGTCTCGGTGCTGATCGCGATCCTCTATGGGCTATGCGTGATCGCACCGTGGTATGCGTTCATGGGCGTGCCTGTGTGGGACGCATCTGCAGCCTGGCCGTTCGCGCATTGATACCCGCACGCACACGCCTCGCAGGCTTCGCGCAATCTCTTCCCCGCCTTAACGATAGCCATCCGACATGAACGAATCGAATGAAACCTGTGTGCACGCCCGCGCGCGTGCCCTGCGCGAGCGCCTCGGCGATCACGTTGCCCCGGCCGGCCTCTATGAGCAACTGAAACAGCGCCCCTTCGCCGGCAGCGTGCGCTGCAGTGTTTCCCGACTTGAGGCGGGCAGCTGGGCCGAGGTCGTGCTCGACTATGAAGTCGGCTCATCGGGCATTGCCGATGGCGGGTGGCTGAAGGCGACGTTCAAGTTTTACTCGGACTGGGCGCTCTTCCAGACGAGCGACCCCACCGCCGCGAACTACATCAGCGCCGAATATCACGCGGCGCCGCTCGTACCGGGCCAGAGTCCCGCCACCGTGCAGGCGCTCAATGTGCGTTTTGACCAGAAAGGCCACGAGCGGCCGTACCAGAAAGCCGTGATCGTCGATGTCGTCGATGGGTATCTGAACGCGGGCGACCGCATCGTGATCCGTCTTGGCGATCGCCGACGTGGTCCCGGCACGCGCATCCAGACCTTTGCCGAAGACAATTTCCGCTTCCGCCTCTACGTCGATCCGCTGGGCACATCGCGCTTCGTTGCGGTGCCTGGCGACATTGCCATCGACATCCATCCGGGCGACCCTGCGGATGTGCTGCTCAACGGGCCGCGCTTCGTGCAGCCCGGCGAAGCCACTGCGTTTCGCCTTGTGTTGCAGGATCGCTGGGGCAACGCGTGCCGCGAGCTGGGCGCGAACGCGCAGCCCGCAATCGCCAGTGTGGTCGCCCGCGACGCAGAAGGCGCAACGGTCTATCAGCGCGAGCACGCATTCCCGGCGCAGGGATTCGCGACACTCGCGCTCGACGATCTGCCAACGGACCGCGGCACGCTGTACATCGTCGCAGACGTGCCCGCCCGACCGGATATCCGCGCAGCCGTGGCCTGGCTCACGGTCGACGCCGCATTGCCCGCCCCACGCGCGCTCTATGCCGATCTTCACGTGCATGCGCACGACACGGTCGGCACCAACAGTCCCGCATACAACGCGCAGTACGCGCGCGATATTGGTGGGATCGATATCCTCGGCTATACGGCCAACGATTTCCAGATCACGGATGAGAACTGGCAACTGGGTGTTGAGGCCGTCGAACGCTTCAACGAACCAGGCCGCTTCGTTGTCTATCCCGTACAGGAATGGTGCGGAAGCTCGACGGCGGGCGGCGACCACAACGTCGTATTTCTCGGCGACGAACGTCCCGGCTTTCCGTACAACGCGCGCGGCGAGCACAACCGCACACTCGTGTGGAACGAGGACATGAAAGGCAACGCGGTGAAACTCGGCCGCTGGCCCGTCGAGGAGCTATGGGATGCGTATGTCGACGACGCCGGACATCATCTCGTCATGCCACACGTCGGAGGGCGGCGCTACATTCCGGACTGGCACCATCCGGAGCTCGAACGGCTCGTCGAAATCGCTTCGACCTGGGGTCACTTCGGCTGGCTCTACCAGGACGTCATCGCGCGGGGCTACCAGCTTGGCGTGGCTGCGAGCGGCGACGAACATCGCGGACGTCCCGGCGGCGGCGCGCCGGGCGTGCAGGTCTTCGGCGTACATGGCGGACTCACGGGCGTGCTTGCCGATACGCTCGACCGGCGCACGGTCGGCCAGGCCTTACGTGCACGCCGCACGTGGGCGACAACAGGCGAACACAGCGCGCTGCTCGTGCGCAGCGGCGATCACTGGCAAGGCGACGCGTTCACGCAGCGCGGCCCTGCCACGCTCGAATACCGCCTGCTTGGACGCGCCGGCTGGGAATATGTGGCTGCCTACGATCACAGCGGCCTGATATGGGAGCGCAACCTGCATGAGGAACTCGGCTATGCGGAGCGTCTGATCCGCGTGCGCTGGGGCGGCGCACGCATTCGGGACCGGTATCGCTGGGCGGCGTGGCGGGGCCGCATCCGCATTCTCAACGGCACGATTCATAACTTCGGTTCTCACGGCTTCGAACACGTCGAGGAATCCGCGTGGCGTACCGGCGCAACCGATATCGAATTCAGCAGCGACACGTATGGTGACGCGGACAGCATCGAAATCGACGTGAGCAATCTCGCCGCGGCGACAATCGTGATCGAAGGGACGATCGACGGATTCGTTAAGGTCGGCGATCCGCGCGCAGGCAATCCGTTCGCGCATGCGCCAGTGTTTCGCTTCGAGATCAACGGCGCAGAACTGCTTGCGCGGGGCAGCGCAACACATGCACTCGGCGGCACGGAATTGTTCGTCGCGGTCGAACGACTGACCGACAGGCCATTACCGGTCGATCTGGCGGGCAGCGTCGAGGTTGCCGCGCAGAATGCGTCATTTGGCTTTCGTCCGGTGTACTTCTTCGGGCGGCAGCGTGACGACAGCAAGGTGTGGTCGTCGTCGCAGTTCATTACCTTTGAATAAGGTTCCGGAGCAGGTTCAACTCATTGGCGCCAGTACCGCCGCACCACTTTCGCCTGCGACCATCGTCGCCGCGTGGATCGATCGATTGAGTTCAAGTTGGGAGGTGTTCGCGGGATTTTTGGTCCATTGCGGATTGGCGGAGGCGTCACCGTTGCGCCAGAACAAATACATTGGCGCTCAGGGATCAGAGGCCCACAGGCATGTATCGACATGCCAATCGACATGCCTGTCGCCCCGTGAGAGCAGCCTACGCCAGGAAGCGCCGTTCGACCTGGCGCCTGGTGCGACACCCGATAGTGGACGCCGCCCTGGTGACCGGACCTTCGCGTGCCAATTGTGCCCGTCGCGCTGGTGAACGTAGAGCTCGCTTGCCAAAGCGCGCCGATCGCGCGCAGTTCTCCGCAGCGACGGGCAAAACCGGTCGGAACATCGAAGCGGTGGTACATCCCTGGGCAAAGCGCCAGCCGACGCGGGACGCGCTTAAACAAAAGCCAACGCCTGGGCGAAGCACCGCGGTGGTCGCTATTGCAGATCGTGGCCTTCGGACAGGTTCCACTTACGCAGAACTGCTACCAGTCTTTTATCGAGTCGTCTGCGATCCGGCCCGCATCACTTGTGATGTTCCGCGTCGGGACCCGGCACGGGGATATTCCACTCATCCACCGCTTTCCCCGCTTCGGGTTCGCGCTCTCGCCGAAGCTCCAGGATGCGACCGTGAGCAACAACCACTTTCAGGTCGAGTCTCACGCCTTTCCGGACGTGGAACAAATAAGCCGTGAAGGAGGCTGTGTTGCTGGCAAGGTAACCGTCACTCAGAAACTGTCGACGCGCGACAAGTCCATCGCTTGCCACCCAGTAATCGGCCATGGCGCAATCGAGCGACTTTGTCTGCCAGTCCCTTCTTGGCAGGTCTTCGGGGAACGGCTCGAAATCCTGAGAAAACTCGAATGTATCGTTCATCCTCGAGCGCGGCTTCGCTGGTGTTAGCGTCGACCAAGGGTAACATGGGCTCCCCAGTCTCCGGGCTGGCACTGCAAAACTGGTTGGGGCCGCTTGCGCGCCATAATTTGTTCGTCGCTGGAATGTGCGGGACGGGACCGCACCAGAATGGTGACGGAGACCGGGCTTTCGCGTGTGCCGAGGGAGGAATCCGCAATGCGTTGGTGCTTCTGCGACTCTTCTTAAGCTCCGTTTCAGAATCAGTCTTCGCGGCCCAGCCTGGAGGCTTCGCCGGGACTCCCGATTGCCGGGTAGATCGCGTTTTGCCGGCGCGGCAATCATAGGGTGCCACCGTCAGGGATTAGAACGACGAATGTCTGCACCGGGTCTGGGTCGTTGAAAGCCAGCCCCTGCGCGGTCCGTGGACCTGCTGATTGGCAGGTGTCATCCCGGCGTGGTAAAAAGTCATCCCTTGCGGGTGATCGCCTCCATGCGATGCCATATTCTCGCGATTTCAGGTTTCAACATCGACAGGATTCAAAAAATGGCAACTGGCACTGTGAAATGGTTCAACGATGCGAAAGGCTTTGGCTTCATCACCCCGGATGACGGCGGCGAAGACCTGTTCGCCCACTTTTCCGAAATCAAGACTGAAGGCTTCAAGTCGCTGCAGGAAAACCAGAAAGTAAGCTTCGACGTGAAGATGGGGCCGAAGGGCAAGCAGGCCGCAAATATCAAGCCAGCCTGATCGGCGCGCGTCACATCCCGATCTGTGGCCCGTCCTGCGGGCCAGTTTTTCTTGCACCCTGCGCATCAATCTTTAATGAAGCGATGGACATGCCAGCACATGCGTGCGATGTCCAGTGCGCCCTCTTCGCGACATCGATCGATTCTCTGGTTGATCGTTGACGAAGCGCAAGCGTTTCGCCTGCCCTCCACGGAATTGATTCGATCCAGCCCAGGCGTGAAGACGCAGGACGAATCGCGCATTTGCGGTAGCGTTGATGCCGCGCTTGCGGCCACGCTGCCCGGACCCATCATTGCCCTGCAAAACAGCGGATATCCTGTGACGGAAAACGGTTGAACTCCGCGCTGGCAACACAACCGTCCTCGAAGAATCGACATCCCCGACCAGAAGCACTACGATCGAAAACATGCCGGTGGCCATGGCAGGTGCCTGTCGCACGATAATTTTCTGACGATTGGCACTCACCATGCCAGACAGCCTCCTCGATGTGGTGGCCCACTGCGCCTCGCGACGCGTGCGTGGTGAACCCGCCCGGTCCCGTGCATGATCATGGTGACCGGGACGCCGTCCGCCGCATGGATTGTTTAAATCAGGCGAGGCAAGTGCCGGAAGTTCGTGGCGCTATCCTCGGTGGGTGTCGATGCCACCACCCAGTGGATCGATGCTGCGAGCCGTGCTCTCAGGGGAATCGCCATGACGACTGAGTCGCTTCTGACGTTGGCCGAATATCTCGAACTGTCCCTGAACTCTGGCGCAAGCGTGATCATGATGCAGAAATGCAATGACGTCTGTGCCATGTACGTTGGCGATGCCAGGCGAGATCAGGATCGCCTGAGATATCACGGGGACATCGCCGCTACCCAAGCCGAAGAGATCCTTGAGCAAACCCGCGCTGGACGAAACCGGCTGGAAATCGGCGGACAGCTATATCGTTTTATCCGGAGCTTCAAACATTTTGAGGATCGCGGCGCGGTCGTTTTCGCACCGTCGTGACACCGGAGGCACGACGATTTCGGGAAACGTAAATTTGATGTTCCAGGTAAGTTGCGCATTCCCAAATACTGAAAATCCTCATCAGGGACTTGTCAGGCGAATACGTTGCGCTCGAAGATGATCGGGTGGTCGACCTGCCGGTCGACGGCGATTAGCCTCATGAGCGGGTTGTGCAAGACCTCGTCCCATTCGTTGATGCGCCGATTTGTGGCGGTGAGCAGAGCGCCACGCCCTCCCTGAACGGAATATCCGCTCGCCGCCTGCGTCATCGACGACCCCGAGTTCGTCGCAGTTTCAAGTGGCTTAATAAGCTTTGACGCCTCAAGCTGGACCATGAATGATCACCTGATTTCTTTCGTGACTTCATTCGTTATCCTCTCCATTCCAAACCCGATCACGGAAAACCAGCACATCAAGGAGGCCGCCACCTTCATCCCGGCGTACATTTACGCGTTTTGTGCGAATGACACATCAAATACCAGCATCGCCGCGTCTATAATCAACACCTTAAGGATATCAGCGACCGCATGGAGCCCTACTTTATGAATCAAGCCCGCGGGCGATATGCGGGATCCCGCGACAGCGGCCAACGCCAGGCTCGCCAGGAAAAGAAGTCTCAGCCCAAGCGGCCGGGACAGCCGTATGTGAAGGCGCCTGCTCAGGACTCCACCCAGACCGCCTCCATTTTCAAGACACGGTCGTTCCAGTTTCTGGTCGATACGGTAGGCGCAGAGAATATCGCCATCGCACTTGAATCCAGCATGACGCGCGTGGCCGAATTGATGAAGGGCGAGAGGTTCACTCCCGAGACCGCCTTTCACATGGAAACCACGCTCGGGTTGCCGCATGGCTTTTTTGACCAGCCCAATCCTGGCCTCGCAGCCGAGACCATCGCTCGCCTGAAGTCACCGCTCGACTTCATTCAACCCGACGACGAACCAGACGGAGAGTCCGAAGCACTCAAGCCGGCTTCCGTCCTGAGCGTCGACCCGAAACCCTCTCTTGAAGACAGTTTGTCCGAGGAAGCGCAAATGCCAAGGAAAGCAGCCGGTGGTACGCCCAGGGCCGTCAAGACCAGTCGAGGCGATACGGCCGGACAGCCCGAAGCTCGTACGCCGCGAAAAGCTTCGCGTTCGAAATCCAGGACGTCTCCTGAAGCGGCCCAGCAGCAGTCGCTGGCACTCAACGATGGCGTCGACGTAGAAAACATCCGGCGCGCCAACCTCCACGTTCTCACGAGTCGCAACGGATCGAAAGCAAGACTGGGTGTGGTTATGGAGTTGAGTGGCTCCAACATGGCCCACCGGCTGCATGGCAAGAAGCGCCTGGACGCTGTCGAAGCCAACCGGTTCACGGAACGGCTTGGCTTGCCCGCTGGCTGGCTGGACACCCCGCGCTCTGAAGCCGATATTCCGGCGTCGGTGTCGCGCATGCTTGCGCCTGCGGCGCGCTCACGCGTATCCGCCCAACAGCACGAATCGCTTGCGCCCGCAACAAACGAGGACATGCCAGTGAAGGCCGCAGGTACGAAGGCGCGTGCACGGCGCGCGCAGGCGAGCGATCCAGAAGGCTCAACTGTTTCGGCGGATGTCGCAGGAGAGAAAGAGGCGATCGTGACCAGCGCGCGAGATCATGTAAATGGTTTTCCCGACGACGTTACCGGTCAGCTGCCTGAAGAAGGCGGTGACGGGGCGCCGGCAGCGATACGGGCAACCCCGGAGTCGTTCGCCACGTCCGCAGTACCGCAGCGAAACCCGGCAGCGCTCCCCTTCGCTTCCGTGACGAGTCTGGACAATCTTCACGGCATTGAGCCGATAGCGGAAGCCTTGATCAAGACGCTGGCAGGCAAGGCACGCACGGGTCGCCTCGACGAACTGAAAGCGCTGGAACTGCTGCAGCAGGCGATCCTGCTATGAGCCGGTATAGCGTGCCAGGCTCCCCGCGCCGTGCCGCGCAAAGCGCATCGAGGTGACCGGGTCCTGCCACGCAAAAAAAATTGCGCTGTGTCAGGTCGACTTGCCACTGACCTGCATCGCCGGGCTGACCGCAGAGGTCAATCACCTGACGTTGCCGGGGACGACACAGACTGGATTTTTCTCCCGGGCTTTCCTGGGCAGACTGAACAGCGTGTGCCAGGCTATCCGCGGCGCGGAGTTCGCCTGCGGCTCAGTGGAGTTTGGACATGTGGCGACGGCGGGCAGTTGCCAGAAGCGGATTCTCGTCGGCTTCGGCGTCGCCCTTTGGCGCACCGCCATCAGCAATGACGACGTGGACGTCTTGCTCGAAGGCATCTTCCAGACAGCTACGCGCGCGTGCAACGCATTTTTTCTTCCCATGCCAGTCCGGTCGTCAGCGCTTGCTGCACGAGCTTGCCAGCGACAACACCAATCTTTTCCCTTGATTCATCGTTCACAGTTTTTGCTCCCACAAACCTTCCGCCGCACGCCTGGCATCGCGTACCCTCCGCTGGTCAGGCGCAGGCGTCACAAGCGGCTGCGGATGCCAGGATGGCTATTCTAGCGCCCCCGCACCGCTCAGGTAGACGGCGAGAAATATCTTTGCTCGACCGTGCATGCCGCTTTGACGCTCTCTACACAGATCGATTTGCTGCGATTGACAGCAGACGGGTAAATATCAGTATGCCTTGGCTCGATCCATATCGACGGATCGTGAACTGCGGAAGATGTGTGGGCGTAAGCTAAAGACAGTCGCCGAAAAAAACAATCCCCGGTGCGATCTGGATGAGGGATTCGCCACTCATTCACTGTCCTTCGTGTCAATCCCGCGGCACTCACCCTGATGAAGAAACATCGCGAGGGCACGCCTTCCCTCTGCAACCATCTGCTCCTCGTCTGCCCCGTAAAAGTAGACCCGGTTGCCGAGACCAGTGAACTCGCCGTGATAGATGCCAGTGACAGGATCGAACTCCACCACAGCGTCGTGGCCGTTGATCAACATGGGGCGAATCCATGGCCGAAGATCAGTCATTGTATGGGGCCTCGCAAGTTGCACTCAGTGCCAATGGAGCGGAATGTCCTGCAAAAACGTTCGAATGCCTCGTTCACGCGCGCCGGCCAACGAACGCCCATGGCGCTGAGCCGGGCGATACAAGGCGAGTGCGCGTTCGCCTAGCCAGCACTTCAGGCCCGCTTCATGAGCCGATGGTCATATACCCACTTTTCGTGCTTGATGACTTTCAGTTTCGAGATGTCCGGATGCTCCGGATTCACCAGCACATTAAGTTCACGCGGAACGACCACCGAAGGCACGACGGCGAGGACGCTCGCCTTCGATCGGGCCCACGCCTCTCCGAGTTCAAGGCTGACCATCCCTGCGGGTAGCGCGTCCCAGCCAACGTGTTTCGCCGGGTCCACGAGTGACTCCGTTTTCCTCCAGACGGCCGGTGGCACCTCAATCGATATCAGGTAGCGGTTCAATGGCAGGTCACCGACCTTCAGATGCACCAGTGTCTCAAGGCAGGCCAGTGCAATCGTGCCAGCCGTATAGAGCATCGGTGTTCCCGGACGGTTCCATCGACCACCCGTGATCTTTGCACCCGCGCCTGACATGTCGTCAGCCGTATAGCCCGGTGTATCGGTTCCAATGCGCCAGAGCGTCGCGCCGCCCTTCAAGCGTACGCTCCGCTTTGCGCCATTGCGAGAAGCCGCGAAACGAGCTCCCGGCCCTCCGCGGTATCCATGAAATCGGCGGGTCGCTGACCGCCCAGCGCAGGCAACGGTTCATCGAGCCAGCGCCCCAGCCAGTGCGCAGCATCGAACCCCTCGGGGTCGCCCGACTCCTCCACCATCGCCTGCACCTGGCCAATAAGCTTGGCCATCGCCACGACGCGCTCACTCTGCTCCGGCGAGAGATTTTCGCCCGCCTTTTGCTTCCGGTCGATGGTCGTCACCGACAACCCGAGCGTCTTGCCTAGTTGCTCGCGGGTGCGGTCCATGTGCCTCGCGATAACCCCGAATGCTTCCGGCTTCACACCGGACTTGATGATGGAAATACGGTCTGCCGGATCTACCCGAAAAATGCGGGTGAAGGCATCCGGATCGACTTCGCCACCACCAGCGACATGGCTGAGAAAGATCCTCATTTTTGCGTTATCCGTCGCGCCTGAGGATCGGGAGCCAATGACTCTACCCGGCCCATGGGCATGGGTAGCCCTGGTCGACCGGGACTTGCCCCCGAGCGGATCAATCATTTCCGGCCGACGACCCGACACCCGCCCGGATGCCACGTCGCCCATATCCCGATCTTTAACGGCACCACTCATATATCCTCCATTTGACGGTTCATGATACCTCATTTGGGGAAAACATGGAGGCACCAACGCCCGTACCCAAGGGAACACCCCGCCTTCCGGCAGTCGTCCCCCACCGTTACCCAGACTGCTTTCCACCTGCCCTACGAACACGTCGCACATCGACGTGGCCTCCCCGGCCGGGGTCTCGACACACCCCCGACTTTCAGTCAACCCGGGCGTCCGAAGCCCAATGTCCTGCGAGCGCGCTGGTACCACAACTTCGATCCGCGTTGCCTTGCGTGATGCAGCCTCTCGTTGCGCAGCGCTTTTCTGCCGCCGGAAAGGCGCGCACAGTCTGCGATTGCAGGTGACGGTTAGTTGCAGTAGATATCTGGATGTTCGGGCCTCGCCCACTCGTGAGTAATCTGCTGCCTTTCCCACGTCATCCCATATTGCTCCGGCAACTTCCCCGCTCCCGGGACGCTGCCCTGATTGAGAGAGGGAGTCCGCTTAAAGATAATTTTGCCGTCCGCTCTTGCCCCTTGCTCAAAGCCCCCAATATGGCATCCCGACATTCATCGACCGGCTACCGGACATGCCCAACAAGAAGAGCTATCGATCATTGCGTCAGCCATCGGCGGGCGCGCATGCAAAGTCCCTGTTTCTGCCGATGCCCCGGAAGGAAGCCACGGATCTCGCGCTACGTGCGCGGATCGCGCTTGAGCGTCTGCGCCATGGTGAAGCGGACCGCGCACTGATCAATCTCGTCTCGCAGGTCGCTATCATCGCGAGCTTCATCACCCGGGCGGGACATGGAAAGCTGGATATCGGGGATATCGACCGCGTCGAACGCGACCTCGGCGAGGTCCTCAACGAGGCAGATCGCACCGGAGTCTGGAGTGTGCCTGAAGCGTTGATCGAGGGCCTCACCGTCGTGGTAAATGAATACGACCGGTTGCTCTGCGTGACCCGGATGGAGGTCTTCGTACGGGCGAGCGATCATCTCGAAAAACGCGCGGACCTGGCCGCTCGTGAGACCCGTACCAACAGCAGCCACCTTCAGGTCGCACGTTAGTCTCATCGCGCCTCTCGTGCCGCAATCGCACATCAGTCAGCGCATGTGCATTTGAGACCGCCAGTGAACGAGGCCATGCGAATGCGGGAAAGTCGCACGCAAACGTCATACGGATATGCACGGTACAGGAAGGTAACCAGCCCCCATAGACGGAGACCTGAGCGCCGTACGCGCATCGCGAAGAATTCAAATCGCGAGCGGTGTGGCCTGTGATTGCGTGCAAAAGCGCGCAAGCGCTCACAACGGGCAATCCGGCAGAGCCCAACGCAACGAAATCAGGGGTATCGCGCGCTACACTGCGTCAACAATCCTGCACAGCGCTGAGCGCGATGAATGTGTCGCCGCCAACCATGTCTCCAAACGCACAAAACAACATGGATATTCGCGTCAGTTACGAACACAGCCTCGCGTCTGCCCCGGACGAATTCATCGCCAATGTGGCATCTCAGGTCGTGACCAATATCCCCGCGAACATGCCACGCGTCCTGTTACCGGAATTCATTGCCAACCTGATCGTCAAGCGCTCGCCGGCAATAGGCAAGATTCGCAACCTCAGGATTCTCGGCTGAGTGCCTTCCCTGCAATAACACCTGGCTGATGACGTGATGACCCGCGTCGTTGCGCAGCGCGGGAAAATTCAGAAAAGGCTCTGTTGCCTGATATCGCGTGCTGGAGGCAATGACGGCTTCTGGCGTCTCGCGCCCGTGCGGCGGCGAATGACACGGCGTACATGGGCGATCAGTTCGAAGCCTCCGTTCGCAAAACTGAGCGTGAGCCGGAACTGCGTCAGCCCATCCGGTCCGACACCGGGCTGCACGCGCAGCGATGCACGCATGTCGAGCCGACGGGCACGATCCACGAGCTGCGCGCGGCTCATGCCATTCCATGCGGCCGTGATCAGCCGACCCACCGCCGGAGGAATCGACTCGGGTGGACAGTCAACGGGCAACGCGAGAGATACGAGCGCGAAACGATAAGCCATTCGGTTAACAGCGCGCGGCGCTGTGTCCGCACTTCCTGATGTACAAACATGGCGCCGCTCTCACGTGAGGCGACGCACGAAGGGACCTGAGTAATCAGTCGTAGCGGGCCGCAAATGCGGCGTGGCCACCATGTCGCTCCGCCAGCTACGACTGGAACGCCCGTTACCGCCGTTGTCCTTTACGCTGCTGCGACTTCAGGCGTTGCAGCAGCCTCAACTGCGGCCGGTGCCTTTCGGGCTGCGACCTTGCGCGGCGCCGAAGCCTTTTTCGCGGGTGCTGCGGCCTTGCGCCCACGCACACCCTTTGCCGGCGCCGCTGCTGCCCGGCCAGCCTTTTTCGTCGCGACTGCCGTCTTCGCCGCCTTCCTGGCCACGACACGTTTTTCGCCTGCCGTCTTCGCAGCTACCTTTTTTGCAGCTACCTTTTTCGCAGCAGCCTTCCTGGCAGGCGCTGCCTTTGCGCCGGCAGTCTTCGCTGTTGCCCCAGCTTCAATCAGGAATTTCGAACGATCCTTGACGTCGCGAATCCAGAGCGGCGCGAGACCACGGCCTGACCACGTCGCACCCGTTTTCGGATCCGCGTATTTCGGCGCGACGTGATGCACGACCGCACCCGGCGCTTTTGCTGCTGCCTTTGCCAGCGTCGTCCCAGGTTTGCGACCGCGTCGTTTTGCAACAAAGCCTTCGATGTCAGCGACAGTCAGTCCATGCTTTTGCATCAGGTCACGGATTTTCGTCAGGCCCACCGACGACTGCTTTTCGGCAATCGTTGCCGCCTGCTTCTGGAGTTTGGCAATTTTCGAGTTGATTGCGTCCAGGGTAACCATTTCTATTCCTCGCTGTGGTGTTTTCCGTTCATGCGATCCTGGAACTTCCCTGGCTTGTTTGCCAGGCACTTCGAAGTTCGGTCGGCCCGTCAGAATTGACGCGATCGTGATTATGACTTTATCAGTACACTCGTGCAAATTGAAAGCACAGCGCGCAACGGTTTGAATGTCACTGGCGTTCAGGAATAGATGCACGTCCGATGTTGCCTGTGCATCCCGCAGCGCTGCCTTTCTTTGTTTGTTTGTTTGCTATTACGCCGCAAGATAGCCATCTCCCTATTATCCAGACATGTGCCTGGCATCGTTGGTCGGGGAGGTATGGGTCTTGAGTCAACGATGCGCCTGTTCGATTCGCACGATGAATCGCGAGCGCAATAAAAGAGACTCAACGTGCGCAAGCAAACCTGGTGTCCCCTTCGGGTTGATTTATACTGCTCTCATACCGGTCGCCAGTCGCGGCGCCTCACCTGCGCCGCTCCCAGCAAAATATGGTTTAAACATGCTCCACCCTCTTCGCCGCCCCGGCACGGGCAGCGTTGGGTCGCGTGGCATCCTGGCGGCACGCGATTTGCAGTCACCTGCCCAACGACAGATTGTTGCGCGGAGAATACACCGAATGGATGAACGAAAGCGCGAAAGCATCGTGGCCTATTTGAGGCGACGAATGGCTGATTTTGGAATCGAACCGGAAGACATCGCTACTTCAATTGCAGCCGATCAGGAGCGTTTGCGGGCAGTGCGTTTCCGCGACGCGTCGGGCAACAAATGGGACGGCAAAGGCGCTCCGCCACAATGGGTGGTTCAGGCAATCAGTGCCGGCCAGTCTCTTGAGCATTTCGCAATTGACGGCGCGTCGAATCGCGACCCGGACAAACGCACCGGCGCCGACTGGCGCAATGACCCGTTTGCCGGCTCGAGACTGGCCACAATCAAAACAGAGGACGTGAGCGCCTGA
The DNA here is from genome assembly GCF_004353905.1 of Paraburkholderia guartelaensis. Taxonomy (GTDB): domain Bacteria; phylum Pseudomonadota; class Gammaproteobacteria; order Burkholderiales; family Burkholderiaceae; genus Paraburkholderia; species Paraburkholderia guartelaensis. The sequence continues at coordinate 28,520 of NZ_SMOD01000057.1, forward strand.
GAGCCGAAGCAATCAGGACCTGGGATCCGACGTCAGCTTCCTTACTCCAGATGCCTGGACATTCACTTGACGTGACTCTCGCCCACTGAGGAATAAAGCTTCAGGCATGGAACGAACGGCCATGTGCCGCGCTTCCCGCACAAACTGGCCAGTCACTGAAAGTTGTGCGGTGACCAATCGAAGAGTTGCTGCTGTGACATGACGGCGCGCAAAGCACCCGTTTGCTGAAGATGAGCCAGTCCAGGTGAGAGCTGGAACGAACGTTGCCAGAATCCGGCCGCTTCTCACAACCGTGTCCAGCAGATTCATCGCGACGATACGCGTCACTGCCAGAACTTCATCGTTAGGCTCAATGGCCCACGCCGAGCGTGACGAAGTCGCCCAGACTGCGGCATTCATGAAGTGCCTGAATCCAGACATATGTCAATCGCAGACACAGCCATGAAACGTTATTTCCGCTCAAGTCGCGGTCGTCCCTCCCCCTTCGCCCGAGCGTGATTCACGATACATTCAGTTCTCCTTCACAGCGGGCATCGATGTGCCGCACGAAAGAAAAACGATAGCCGCGAAACCACCCGGTGCACGCAGGAACGGCCAGCGGAGAGCGAATTCTCCTTCGGAAACGGCTCTACTCTCTTGTCAATGCATGAGACAGCTGGAACAAAAGGGGCCGTTCATATAGATGGAGTTTGACCTCGCGGCGCAAAGCCCGGCCTGGACAAAGCGGCTAGACTATCTCGGTGAAGAGCTGATATGAGCGAAACCCTGAAGAAGCCCAAGCCGGATGTGGCGACCCCGCCGACCGTCATGGTGCGTATTTCGCGCTCCAGCAAGAAAAAGGTCGTGGTCACTTCCGGGACGAAGGCGCCACTACGCAAGCGGGCGAAGACATCGACACGAAGTGCATTTCCCGAGCTGCCCGAGCGGCGGCTTGACCGCTGATCAGACAACGGGCCGCAAGGCCCGTTGTGCTTACTGCGTCTTCCCCGTCAGCAAGCGCAAATGTGACGCGCACCGAGGCGCGTCCTCCGCGAGACGTCATTCCTGACCGGCGTCGACCTGTTTTCCCGCCAGCCACCGACCGTTGACCGATCTGCCGGTTGCCAGAGGGCGCTGCCCGATCTGGCAGCGTCCCGGTGCCAGCGTGTGACCCGGTCGCGCTATCCGGCGACCGATCTGCCGCCCCACCGGACCGTCGGCAGCTTCATGGTCCGATACTCGTCGGCACTGGCCGAACTCCGTTTCAACCACAAGCCGCTCGACAGCTTTCTTAGGCTGCCTTGAGTGGGTGCTCTTTCAGGTAGGTTTTTAGCGCGTCATTCATGCGCGTCTGCCAGCCTGCGCCGGTCGCACGAAACGCCTCCAGAACCTCTGCATCATAGCGCATCGTGACCTGCTCTTTCGGATTCTCCTTCGGCGGGCGGCCCATGCGCTTTTGCATGACTTCAGCGAATGGACGCGCCGTGGCGAAATCCGCAGCCGTCCATTCCGGGTTGTCCGGATCGGACTCGATTCCGCGCTGGATTGCCGCTTCCTCTGCGGCGGTGTTGCGTGTCAGCTTAGCTTTGCTCATAAGCGTCAATCTCCGTGTTACTCGCCTTGCGCAGGCTGATGATGCGCATGGTTTCGTCGCGGGGCGTGAAAACCACGCTATACAGCCTGCCCCCTAACAGGGCAATGCCCCTGTACCGATCCTCTCCGTACTCGTGCCGAATGTCCTGGACCACCAGCATCCCATCCCAGTCGAGCCGCGCCGCCTCGGCGAGTGATACGCCGTGCTTTTCCTGGTTCGACGCGTCCTTCGCAAGGTCAAATGTGATTCGCATGCAACTTATTGTAGTGTCGAAAAATAGGAGCACGCAAGGACTTTCTGGAGTTACAGAAAGTACGTCCTGGCGCAAGATTAAAACGGTCATGCACCGACTGATCGCGTGACTTTTGCGAGCGGACCCGATACGATCACTGTATATTTATACAGGTATTTATTGGGGGCACCATGGCGCTGCCGCTACTGGACGTCGAGGCGATTCACCCGGATTTGTGGCGAGCCTCGCAACTGGCTTCGGCGCACGGCCGCACGGTGACGAGCGGACACGAAGCGCTCGACGCGGAGTTGCCGGGCCACGGCTGGCCGGCGGGGGCCCTGACCGAAGTAATCGTCCCGCAGCCGGGCTGCGGCGAACTGCGTCTGCTTAAAACTGCGCTTGAAGCCGTCGCAACGCGGCCGGTCTTCGTTCTCCAGCCTCCGCACCGACTTCAGCCGGCAGCGTTCACCTGGTGGGGTCTGGGCGCTGAAAACATCCGCGTGCTCAAGGCAGCCACGACTGCGGACAGCCTGTGGGCAGCGGAGCAGATTCTGCGCGCCGGAACCGCAGGGGCCCTCCTGTTCTGGCAGCAGCAGGTACGCCCGGAGGCGCTGCGTCGCCTGCATCTCGCCGCGCAGCACGCGGACACGTTGCTGTTCCTCTTTCGACCTACGGCTGCGGCGAAGTCGACGTCCCCCGCTCCGTTGCGTATCTCGATCGACGCAGCGCCCGACGGCGTGAACGTGTCATTCATCAAACGCCGCGGACCGCATCGCGACAAGCCCGTATTCGTTGCACTCTCCCCTTCGCCTGTTCTCCTGAATCGTCATGCACCACTGGATCGGCGTTCATCTGCCACGCCTGCCCATCGAGAGCTTCTGCCCAACCTGGTACATGCCGGTGTCTGACAACGGTTTTGTCGTTCTGGAAAAAGGCCGCGTGCTCGATGCCGACGCAGCCGCGCGGGCGCAGGGAGTCGTCGATGGCATGCGTCGGGGCGGCGTGCTCACGCTCGCGCCGAACGCCGATCTCAGGGAGCGTGAGCTCACGCGTGAAGAGCAGACGGTACGTGGCGTCGCGTTCGCCCTCCTTCAGTTCACGCCGAACGTCGTAATCGCCGACGAGAACGTCGTACTGGCAGATGTGAGCGCCAGCCTGCGGCTATTCGGTGGGCTGCGCGCGCTTCGCCGGCGCGTGCGTCGCACGGTTGCAGACTTCGGCGTGACGAGCACGGCTTCAATCGCACCGACCGCCGAGGCAACCTGGCTTATTGCACGCGCCGGTGGTGGCGTTGCGCTCACACAGCGGTCCCTTGCGCGTGTACTAAAGCGCATCCCGCTGGGCGTGCTCCCGGCCGCGAGACGTTTCGCCGACTGGTTCCATGGTCTTGGGTGCGCAACGATCGATGACGTGACACGCCTGCCGCGCGCCGGACTGAAAAAGCGCTGCGGCACTGCGTTGCTCGATGCACTTGACCGCGCGAAAGGTGAAGCCCCTGAAGTCCACGAATGGCTCACGATGCCGCCCGCGTTCGATGCCCGCGTCGAGTTGCCGGACCGCATCGAACACGTTGAAGCGGCGCTCTTCGCCGCGCGCCGGCTTACGCTGCAGATGACGGGCTGGCTTGCCGCCCGCCAGCTTGCCGTCGCGCGTTTCGTTGTCTCGCTCGAGCACGAGCGCGGCCGCGATGCGATTCCCCCAACGGGCGTGGAAGTCGCGCTGGGCGAGCCGACGTGGCACGAAGAACACCTCGTCCGGCTGCTGAAGGAGCGACTCTCGCGGATCGAACTCGCGGCGCCGGTCATTGCATTGAGGCTCGAAGCGAAAGATGTACGGGAAGCTGAGGCACCAAGTGACTCGCTGTTTCCCGAACCCGGAGGATCGCCCCAGGATCACGCGCGCCTCATGGAGTTGCTCACGGCAAGGCTTGGCTCGGCCAATGTGATGAAAGCTGCGCCGGTCGCCGACTTCCGCCCCGAAGTCGCCGCACAGTGGGTGCCGGTCTGCAGCGAATCCAAACCCTCACGCACCGATCTGCCGCGGGATTTGCCTCGCCCGGCATGGCTCCTTGAGGTGCCCATCCAGCTCATCATGCGTGGTCACCGCCCGTTCTACGGCACACCGCTGCGCATGGTGTCGCCCGGCGAGCGGATCGAGTGTGGCTGGCAGGATGGCCATATCGTGACGCGTGACTATTTCGTCGCCGAAGCCGAAAACCATCTGCACTACTGGGTGTTTCGTGAGCGCGTCGGCAGTCGTGATGAGCGTGAGCCACGCTGGTTTCTTCACGGCCTGTTTGGCTGAAATGCGGGAGTTGGCACAGGGGCGTTAACGCTGTGATCCAGTTATCCGCCGCGAGTGCGCTTGGGCGCAGAACGGCCCCCAGACAGCCTCTGGCGTGATCGTCACGCCGCCGCCTGGTGCACACTCCGGACCCCGTCTGCCCGACTCAGGTGAGCGGGTTGTGAGGAACGTGTGACGGCTTCGAGTGGAGCGAGATGCAACTGCTCCTCGTGTAACGTCAGCAGTTCTGCGAACAGTTCGAAGGTTGCCTGATCGATACCCCAGACGCCAGCGCCGCGCGCAGGCTGCGCTCGAGCGCGTCGTGCGCTTCGGTCAAGCCCTCAATGCGCGCCAGGCCATACCCCGCATCGAAGAGGTGTGACGTACTGACGATGATCTGTGCCATCGTCACGAAATGCACAAGATCGCCGCGCTGCAGCCGGAGGCTGGAAAGCGTGATGTGACACGCGATCATCCGCTGACGGACCGCGCTCTCCGGGAGGGGAAGCAAACGAACAGCCAATGGAATGCCGCAGCGGCGCGTCGACGCGCCTTGCCTGGTTCGGGACATGACAGGGAAGGATTAACGATGCTTTCCTTCGATAACGGCAAGATTGTTGTCGCGCTTCAATCCGGGCGCTGACCCACAAAGGCGATGCACGACAGAAGCTGCCTCAGGACGTCGACCTCCTGGTCACAATGGCAGTCGCCCTCTCCTGTACCGCGGCATACCAGAACCAGAGCGCTTCCATGTCGTCAGCAACGCTTTCCTGCTAGTCGTTATCTGGAAGTCCACTATCCGAAATCTGGTGCCTGCAGGACTCCGTCGACAGAAGCCGGGGCGGCTCAAGAACGATGCCCCACGCGGTCAGCAATCCATCAAAAGACGGCCGGCCTGCCTGCGCCCGGGGCGCGGGCAACGCGACTCCGGTCGCCCGATAGTGAACGCGATCCTTCGCGCTTGCACCTGAACGCACGATGCGCTCAAGCGCCCCATTGCGCAGCGCGTACTGCACGGCGTCAGTTGCCGTGCGCGACTTCATCAGTCCGGACGCCACAATCTCGCTCACCGTCGCGCTTGCGCGTTCGCGAAACCACGCGAGGAGTACCTCAGCGTTTTCGTGCATGCTCATGCTCGGCCCTCCCTGCGCGCGGGGCTTTGCCGCGCGATATGTGTAGTGGTTGTCAATCCTGTGTCTGGCCCGTCAGTTCGGACCATGAAATGGCGCGCTCATGCGCCTGCAAGCCGTCAAGAGTCTTTCTGTTCATCGAAGGGTACGTGTTCGCCCGTCGACGACTGCTTGCCAAGCTTGCTCTCATTTTCCATCGCGTCCTGCCACGCGAGCATGGCGTTCGCGACAGCGTCCTTCTCGCCGCTGAAGGACAGGACCGTCTCGCCGCACGACGGGCAGATGCCGCCGAATGCCGCCTGGATACCCGCCATGTTTCGCGTGTCGAGCGCGTCGAAATCGCTGAAGGCGGTCCTGCATGCACCGCACACCAGCTTTTCCGGACGCAACGCATCTACCTTCGCCTTTGCCTGCGCGATACGTTGCTCCTGCGAGCCGCGCTGTTTTGCCTGTCCCATCGTTTGTGCTCCCTTTGCTGTGAACCGGTCGTGGCCGGATTTTCCGCGATGTTAGCCCGCCGGAGTCCGGTTCATTCCGGGAAAAGCCGATATTTTGGCCAGCCAGCCGGGTTGCGCTAGAATACCACTGTATAAATATACAGTGTCGGGGGCGGAAAGACGGAATCAGGGTGTCCGGGTCCAATGGATCGGGTACCGGCTGGGCCGCGCGCGCAATTTATGCCTGCACCTGACTTTGGCGGACTGCCGGCGTACGCGGAACTCGAATGCGCCTCAAACTTCTCGTTCCTCCGCGGTGCCTCGCATGCCGACGACATCGCCGCGCGTGCGGCGCAACTGGGCTATGCGGCAATCGCCGTGACCGACGAGTGTTCGCTGGCCGGGGTCGTGCGCGCGCACGTCGAAGCAAAACGCGCGAATATCCCGTTCATCGTGGGGTCCGAGTTTGCGCTGATGAATGCCGACGGCTCGCCCGCCTTGCGCTTTACCGCCCTTGCCATGACGCGGGAGGGCTACGGCAATCTCAGTGAGTTGATCACGCTTGCGCGCATGCGTGCGGACAAGGGTAGCTACCGGCTCGCCACACGCGACCTGGATCACCCGGAGGCTTCGCACAGACACCTGAAGGGACTGCCGGACTGCATTGCGATCCTCATCCCGGAGTACCCGGCGAACGAGACGCGCCTTGATGCGCAAGTCGCATGGTTCGCACCGACGTTCGGTGAACGCGCGCGGATCGCGCTCACGCTTCATGCCCGCGCGATGGACGACCTTCACCGCGGCGCGATCGAGCGGGCTGCAGCGCGCCACGCCGTGCCCGTGGTGGCCACCGGCGCGCCCGTCATGCACGTTCGCTCGCGCAAGCCGCTTCAGGATGTGCTGACTGCCATCCGGCTCGGGCGGCCGGTTGCCGAGTGCGGCTATGACCTCGCGCCCAACGCCGAACAGCATCTGCGTTCGAGATTACGTCTGGCCAATCTCTATCCGGCACGCGCACTCGCCGAGACCATCGAGATTGCGCGCCGCTGCACCTTCTCTCTCGACGAGCTCCGCTATGAATATCCGGACGAACTTGTGCCCGACGGCTTCACGCCCGAAGCCTACCTGCGCCAGGAAACGTATACCGGCGCTCACCGGCGGTGGCCCGCTGGCATTCCGCACAAGGTCCAGGCGCAGATCGAGCACGAACTCGCGTTGATTGCCGACCTTCGATACGAGCCATACTTCCTTACCGTGTATGACATCGTGCGCTTTGCACGCAACGAGGGGATTCTCTGCCAGGGACGCGGCTCGGCCGCCAACTCCGCGGTCTGCTACTGCCTGGGCGTGACCGAGGTCGACCCTGCACGCTCGTCAATGCTGTTCGAGCGCTTCATCAGCAAGGAGCGCGGCGAGCCGCCAGACATTGATGTCGACTTCGAGCACCAGCGACGTGAGGAAGTCGTCCAGTACATCTACCGCAAGTACGGGCGCGAGCGCGCAGCGCTGACGGCTGCCGTAACGACCTATCGCCCTCGCAGCGCGCTCCGTGAATCGGGCAAAGCGCTCGGCGTTGACCTGGCCATCGTCGATCGGGTTGCCAAGGCCCATCACTGGTTCGACTCGAAGGAAGACCTGCTCAGCCGCTTTGAGGAAGCGGGCCTCGACCCGCAGGCGCCACTCATCGTGCAGTGGGCTGAATTCGCCACCCTGCTGCTTGGCTTTCCGCGTCACCTCTCACAGCACAGCGGCGGCTTCGTCATCAGCAGGGGCAAGCTTTCGCGACTCGTGCCAATCGAAAACGCCGCGATGGCCGACCGCTCGATCATCCAGTGGGATAAGGACGACATCGAGGCGCTTGGGCTCCTGAAGATAGACGTGCTCGCACTGGGGATGCTTTCGGCCGTGCGCCGCGCGCTCGAACTGATTTCTGAAAAGCGCGGCGAGGTGTTCGAACTGCAGGACATTCCGGCAGAAGACGCTTCGACGTACGAAATGATCTGCCGTGCGGATACCGTGGGCGTGTTCCAGATCGAATCTCGCGCGCAGATGAGCATGCTGCCTCGACTTCAGCCGCGCCAGTTCTACGATCTGGTGATCGAAGTGGCAATCGTGCGGCCGGGCCCGGTCCAGGGCGGCATGGTCCATCCGTACCTGCGCCGGCGCCAGGGGATCGAGCCGGTGACGTTCCCGAGTCCACAGATGGAGCAGGCCCTCGCCCGTACGCTGGGCGTGCCGATCTTCCAGGAGCAGGTCATGCAGGTTGCAATGCTTGCGGCGGGCTTTTCTGCAGGCGAAGCCGACCAGTTGCGCCGTGCGATGGCAGCGTGGCGTCGCAAGGGAGGACTCGGCGTCTACTACGACCGCATCGTCAACGGCATGCTTGAGCGCGGTTACGAGCGCGAATTCGCTGAACAGATCTTTGCCCAGATCCAGGGTTTCGGCGAATACGGCTTTCCTGAAAGCCACGCGGCGAGCTTCGCGCTGATGGTCTACGCGAGCGCGTGGCTGAAGTGTCACGAGCCCACGGTGTTCGCATGTGCGTTGCTCAACTCGCAGCCGATGGGGTTCTATTCACCGTCCCAGCTTGTCCAGGATGCGAAGCGCCACGGAGTACGTGTTCTCCCCGTCGACGTGACCGTGAGCAACTGGGATTGCGCGATTGAAGGTCCCACGACGCGCGATCCGTTACGGCTTGGCATGTCGCTTGTTCGTGGCATGAAAGCGGAAGCGGCAGCGCGCATTGAGATGGCTCGTGCGGTCCGGCCATTCCGCGACGTCTCCGATCTCGCACGCCGCGCGCAACTTGATCGACGCGACCTCGAGGTGCTCGCCGCCGCGAACGCCCTGCTCTCTCTCGCGGGAGAGCGGCGCGCAGCGCTCTGGCAGGCCGTTGCCGCAGTCCCCGATCGCGACCTGTTGCGTGGCGCCACCGACGACGACGAGACTCCTGAGCTCGCCCCGATGACCGAAGGGCAGGAGATCGTGAGCGACTACCGTTCGACGGGTCTCACGCTCGGCCGTCATCCGCTCGCCCTGCTGCGCCCCCGCCTCGCAAAGATGCGGCTCGTGCCTTCAGATGCGCTCATGCGCTATCGTAATGGACAACTGGCGCGCGCCTGCGGCATCGTCACCGTCCGGCAGCGCCCGGGTACGGCGAAAGGCGTGATGTTCATGACGCTGGAAGACGAGGCTGGCAGCGTGAACATCATCGTCTGGCAGTCCGTGCTGGAGAAGTTCCGCCGCGAGGCGCTCGGATCGTCGTTGCTAGCGGTCTATGGCGTGTGGCAGCGCGAGGGCGAGGTACGGCATCTCGTTGCAAACCGGCTCGTTGACGTTACCGCTTTGCTTGGCGAGCTTCCAACCGTGAGTCGTGACTTCTGCTAGTGGAGAATACTCGATGAACATCCATGTTGGAATCGCGCAGTATCATGGAACTCAATGCCGCGCGAGGTAGCGTCGGCTAAGATGAACGCTTAGCAAGGGTACGGAGTGGCCCATGTGCACAAATTACGCCGCCGCGCGCCGCGATCAACTCCTCAAGCACTTCGGGGGATCGAGGCGCCAGACAGCCCGTGGCGCGACGAAGTATACAAGGACTATGCCGCGGCGATCATCCGGCGCGCCGAGGGCAGCGACCGCGCAGACCTCGCTGACCGCACCGAAACTTACCGTACTTGACGGTACGGGCGTGCTGGCGTCGCTTTGAACTCAGTCAAACTGAACAACTAACGCCCTATGAGCTGGGTGGACGAGGCGGACTGGGTTGGCTCACATGTGTTGCGTCATACAGCGCCTGAGCGAGTAGGCTGATGTTGTGCGCATGTATTGGCCATACCCGACCAAGAAAATTGTAGCGGACCGTGCGAATCGCCGGGTTGATCCTCGATGGGGGACGTACTAACGCGAGGACTGCGCGGAGAAACGCGAGCACCTCACCTCGCTCAAACACCCGGTCCGTTTGCAGCCCTTTTGCGTTTTGTGCGCGGATCGCTTCTTCCAGGCTATAGAATCCGGTGACTGGCGATGTATCGAAGGCATATACCTGAATGACCCTGGGCAGGCTCAGACCTTGCTGCGCGAGTTGATCAGGGAGCGCGTAAGCGAACTGCTGGGCAAGTCCCCCGCCAAGCGAATGGCCTGTCGAATAAATGACGGGCGGCTTCTCTAAGGACTCCTTTTCGAGAGCTGCAAGAAATCCAGGGACGAATTTTGTTACACAAACGGTGTACTCGTCCGGTCGCCCCGGCAGCTTCGGAAGAATCCAGCGCAGGTTAGCCTGCCAGTCTCGCAAGGATGTTGCCACCGTGCCGCCGAACGCAACCGCGAGAGCGGAACTATCCTTCTTCATCCAGACTTCAAGTCGAAGGTGAGCGGCCTTGAATGCAGCGTCGAGCCGGTCGTCAACGAACGTGTTGTAGCATACCCATCCGGCTTTTATCAGTTCGTCCTCAGGATCGAAATTGAGTTTCGTATAGTCTGGCCTTGACTTCTCAACAAATTCAGCGCTTGTCGGGAGCAACTGTAGCTTTGTCATCGCTCTCTTGATGGCTGCGGCTTTCGCATAGGCGACCAGACTCAATAGCGCATACTCCCAGTGATTTTTTGCCTGTGTAATCGCGTCTTCAGGGTACCCGTATGTTCGCCAACCTGGCATCCTGACGAGTACCTGTTGTCGCGTCTGCTTCATGCTTCTGAAGAAGCGACGCAAATCCGCCATGAAGCTACTCTCTTTTGCTGGTGTAGTTGCGCTCATTGCAGCCCCACTCTTAAGCGTTCTTTTACCCCGCCGACTACGAGGGCGCAGTCGAAAGGCTCAAAGATATAGAACATTTACTGACAGAGTCGCCAGATCGCGCCTCTCTCCATATTTCTAAAACCGAACAATAGACGGTTGCGCCGAATTAACACGGTGATGCCTTCGCGTTATGTGTGTCGACGCACATACGCATGGCTTACGTTCTGAAAAGCGTTATTTTCGGCATGGGATGTGAAATCAGGAAAGGACTCGACGAAGGCTTATGTACACATCGTTTATCTCCGGGTATCGGCCGATCGCATGGGGGACTGGCATCTGAATGCACAAGGAGAGCGTCGGACGAGCGACAACTCCTAACAGGCCGCTGAAATACAGCCCAACGGAGACGGCCTTGTTCCGCTTACGCGGCTCCTGCCGCAAAATTTTTCAGATTGCGCAATCTCAACGCGAATTCAACGTTGTTTCGGCGGTTTGAGGCTACTTTTTTGGCCTCATTGCCGCTTTCCCGCCACTATGGACGCACCTGTGCCAGCGATCGCATGCGCACAAGGTTGTAGGCCGCCATATTCAACACGAACATCTGGTCCACCTTCTTCAAGCCACGCACCATCACCTGGCGCATGCGCCCCACGGTCTTGGCCCAGCCGAAA
>NZ_SMOD01000058.1 GCF_004353905.1 Paraburkholderia guartelaensis
GGGATGGAGCGCGCGTTGTAAGCGCTTATTGGCTAGACAACTTTAAGGGCCTGGCCTAGCTTGGCCGAACAGGACTGCTGCCGCGGGGAGGGGAGAGGGACTTGCAGATGCAGGGAGAAGGCAGGCGCGCGCATGAGGTTGCGCGCGCAACTATTGGCGGCAGGCGCGCCGGTCAATCGTCGTCGTCGCCGTGGTGATGGTCCCAGCCACGATGACGGCCGTGGTCGTGCCAGTGGTGTTCGTCTTCGTCGTGGTCGTAGCGGTAATAGCCGTAAGCGGGGGGCGCTTGATAGACCACGGGGGGCGGCGCTTGATAAACGACGGGCGGCGGTGCCTCGTACACCGGCTCGGGCGCGGCATAGACCGGACCGGGAACGCCGAGATAGACACCGATATCGGCATGGGCGGATGCCGCTGTGCTGACACACGTCCCTGCGAGCCCTGCGAGGAGATAAAACGTCAGGCGATTCATGATGATCTCTATTCCAGTCAACGGACGCGGTTGCGATGGAAGCGGATTCTAGTCGCTGAGCTTACGAACGAGATGCGCAGATTTGTCAATCGTGTAACCGGTGGTAAAGCAGAGCGAAAAAAGGCTGGCTTAAGGTTCCCATAAGGTATTCGCGCGGAGCGGGATGGCCGTGCGTTTGGGGCCGCCGCTTTAGGGCCATTACACGTGTGTGCCGTTGCCATTACCCTATAGAGGCTGCCCGTGTCCGAGACAGGTTTCTCATGCGTGCCGTCGATCGAACTTCTACGCAAGCCTGCAAGCCCGAATTCCGGAAAGAGGGCGATGTCTGCTCGTTCGGGAATGATGCCGTTGCATTGCGCTGGGCACTCGAGGATGAACACCTCGCTCGCTTCTCGCTGGTCGATTGCGCAGCGGCATCCGTGCTGCCCATCGTCGCGCCATTCGCGCTGACTTTCGCGGACGGCACCACGCTCGGCCCGGATGCGATGCGAGTGCTTGCACCGGTAAGGGAAGACGCGCTCGCGGCCAACCCCCAGGCATCGCGCCTGGCCGAACGCGTCGCAGGGCGGCGCGTGACCATCACGCTGGGTGATGCCCAGGGGCGCCTGCGGATTCAATGGAGCGTAGAGCAGCGCGACGGTGCGCGATATCTGCGCATGACGCTGGACGTGACGGCCCTGCGCCAGAACGAAGCCATTGCCGTCGTTACCTTGATGCAGGCGCGCACCGTCGGCGCGCAGACCTGCAGCGAACGCAAGGGCACGCCGGTCGTTGCGGGCAACTTCTACCTGGGCTTCGAGTTGCCGCTTGCAACCAGCCACGTGGAAGCAGAGAGCGTCAGTTTTACGCTGCAGCGCGCGCTGCCGCTGGAAAAGAGCCGGACGCTGACTTACGCCGCCGTGGCGGGCGTGGCGCGCGACGGGCAATTGCGGCGCGATTTCGCCACCTGTATCGAGCAGGAGCGCGCCCGCCCATATCGTCCATTTCTGCACTACAACAGCTGGTGGGATATCGGTTACCTCACGCCTTATACGCAGGACCAGGCGCTGGAGCGTATCGATGCGATCGGCCGCGAATTGCATACCGCGCGCGGCGTGCAGATCGATTCGTTTCTCTTCGACGATGGCTGGGACGACCTTGGCGGCGGCTGGCATTTCAGCCAGGCGTTTCCTCATGGCTTCGTACCGCTGCGCGATGCGGCGGCACGCTATGGCGGCGCGCCCGGCGTTTGGCTCTCTCCCTGGGGCGGCTATTGCGCGCCGAAGGACGAACGCATCGCGCACGGCCGCGCTGCGGGCTACGAAGTCATCGACGGCGGCTTCGCGTTATCGGGGCCGCGCTATTACAAGCGATTCCACGAAGTCGTGATGAGCCTGCTCACGAGAGACGGCGTGAACCAGTTCAAGTTCGACGGGACGGGCAACGCGGACCGTGTCTTTCCCGGCAGCGTTTTCGATAGCGACTGGGACGCGGCAATCCAGCTGATCGGCGATATTCGTGCGGCGAAACCCGAAACCTTCATCAATCTCTCGACGGGCACGCATCCCTCGCCGTTCTGGTTGCGCTACGTCGACACGATCTGGCGCGGCGGCAGCGACGATGGTCAGGCGGGCAGCGGCACGAACCGCGAGCGCTGGATCACGTATCGCGATGCGCAGACGTACCGCAACGTCGTGGTGCGCAGCCCGCTCTTTCCGCTCAATTCCCTGATGCTGCACGGCATCGTCCTGGCGCAATGCAATCCACGCTTGAATATGCCGGAAGGCGACGCATTCGCGCACGAGGTGCGGTCCTTCTTCGCGAGCGGTACGCAATTGCAGGAGTTGTACATCACGCCATCGCTGCTGGGCGACGACGACTGGAACGTGCTCGCGCAAGCGGCCCGATGGGCGCGCGTGAACAGCGACGTATTGCGCGACAGCCACTGGATTGGCGGCGCGCCCGACGAAGCGGCCATCTACGGCTGGGCCGCGTGGGCGACGCACAAGGCAATCGTGACGCTGCGCAATCCGCACGACGAGGCGCAGCGCTTTGCACTGGTGCTGCGGGATCAACTGGAACTGCCGCCCGAGGCGGCGGGGCGATTCCACGCGCGAAGTCTCTGGCGTGCAGGCACGGCCGGCGTTCCCGCAGTCCTGGACGCGGACGTGCCGTACGCAATCCAGCTCGCGCCATTCGAAGTGCTCACGCTGGAATTGCTGCCGGCTGATGGAGGCTAATACAACGAATTCGTCAGTGGCACCGGTTTCGTTTCGGTCTGGTGCAGGTCGAAGATCAGCACTTCGTTCTCGCCTTGCGTGAGCCACGGCGCGGGGCAATACAAGCGCTGTTGCGGGCCGATACTCCAGTAGCGCCCGAGATTGTGCCCATTGACCCAGACCACGCCCTTGGTCCAGTGGCTCATATCGAGCCAGGTGTCGCCGATTTCATCGAGAACCAGATGTGCCTTGAAAAAGAGTCCGGGCTTCAACAGATTCGTGCAGCGCGCCTCCAACCCGGCGATGTACGCCTCATTCATCGGCAGCAAAAAGACTTCCCATCCCTCGAGCGATGAAACGGACCCGTCGGCGTATTGCATTTTCACGGGCGCGAGCAGCCCTTTGCGGTCGACGATCGCAGGCCCGAAGTTGACGCGCCCCATGCCCTCTACCAGAATTTCGAGCGCTCCTGTCACGGCCGCGGGCAATGCGAGCGGCGCGCAATGCGTCACACACAACCGCTGTGCATAGCCGTGCGGAATGCGCGCGCGAGAGACGCCGCCCGCGTAGTGCTCGCCAACGAAAACCGTCGCATAGTCATGAACGCCGCTGATATCCAGCGCGCCAACGGCTTGCGTCTGCAACGGTTTGCGATACAGCATGAAGCCCGATGTCTGACCGTAGTGCTCGAACGGTTGCGGATCGACGCTCGACTCGCGCGGCAGGGGCGCGGGCAGGTTGTCCCAGATCGAGGCGTAGAGGGACGGCGTCAGGGTGTGACCCGTGAGTGTGGCGATGGCGTCGGGAATGTCCGGCAAAGGATCGGTCAGATAGCTGGCGATGATGTCGCGATACTTCACGTATTTCGCCGTGGCCGCCCCTTGCTCGTTGATCGGCGCGCCATAGTCGTAGCTCGTGATATCGGGTTGATAGTTGCCCGACTCGTCCACATTCGCGCCGGCATGAAAGGCGAAGCTCGTGCCGCCGTGAATGACATAGAGGTTGAACGACAATTGCGACTGCATGAATGCCGTCAAGATGGCGGAAAGATCGTAATGGAGTCCTGCGAATTCCGGTTCGCCCCAATGTGTCAGCCAGCCCGTGTAGACCTCGCCCGCCATTGCGGGCACGGCAGGAAATGCGCGTCGCACCGTGGCGATTTGCGCCGCGTTGCCGTTGCTCAACGCGATGGCGCCGCCCGTCACCGTACTGCGATTGCGTTCGAGTTGCTCGAGACCGTCTTCGGTGTAGAAGGGCCCCGTTATGCCGCCGCGTAGCCAAAGCTGCCTCAGTTCTTCGAGGTAAGCGGGATTGCTTGCGTACGATCCGAATTCATTCTCTATCTGGATCATCAGGATCGGCCCGCCTGCATCGATCATCAACGGCTTGATGCGGGGAGCGAGTTCGCCGATGTAGCGCGCAACCGCGGCCATGTAACGGGCGTCGGTGGCCGAGTCGGTACGCAGCTGAATGTCCGGTTCGCTCAGCAAGTAAGAGGGCAGGCCTCCCAGGTCCCACTCGGCGCAAACATACGGGCCCGGGCGCAACAGCACCCAAAGCGCTTCTTCCTGACACAGGCGCATGAAGGCTTCGATATCGCGGTTGCCGCTTTCGAAGTCGAACACGCCCCTGCGTGGCTCGTGGTAGTTCCACATGATGTACAACGCGATGCAGTTCATGCCCATCGCTTTGGCCATGCGAATACGATGCTGCCAGTACTCGCGTGGAATGCGCGCGGGATGCATTTCGCCGCTGCGAATCTGGAAGGGCTCGCCGTCGAGCAGGAAGTGCTCGCCATTGGGGCTGAACGAGAAGGTGTGGCTGCGTTCGGGGTTCACAGTGCAATCGCGCCCTTGTATTTGCAGACTCACGCACTATACTTCCACGGCTGATAGCAGAACGCTTAATTTCGCTTAAGCCTATAATTCGGCAAGAATACGCGCAAGTCAGATATGCCGAGCTATGTAACCGTATTGACGCAGTTACATTCGAATATGAAAAAGCGTGCTATTTTTCCGATTGCCAGCTCAACGCTTCTCGTCGCGGCGGGAATTTTCTGCATCGTCTTGTCACTCTCGACAAGGTCCTTGATTGGAACGCTTTTCATCGCAAGGATGCTGCTGTTCTGCGGCTTCGTGCACGCATTGAATCTCTTCACGACGAAAGACTGGAAACTCGCTATCAGGCGTATTCCGCCAGTCATCGTGCCCATACTCATCGGCATTCTCATTCTGGTCAATGACAGCGCAAGGGCGCGCGGGCTTACCGTGATGCTGATGATCTTCTTTGTGCTCGACGGCTTCTTCAAGATCATTGCGTCGGTCGGGCAGGACGTGAAGATCAACAATATCGGCATTGTCAGCGCGGCGCTGTCTTTCCTGCTCGCCATTTTTCTGGCCGCCAATTTCCCGAGCGTGCCGTTACCCTTGCTCGGATTGTTCCTCGGGCTGGATCTCATTTCCATGGCCGTGGTGCCGTTTGGCGGCCGGGAGCGCAGGCGCGAACTGATCTGACCTGACGAAAGCGCAGTCGGCGGCCGCGTCACGGCCGGGCATCACGTTTCGCGCTCACATGGTGTCGCTATCGACGCCTGTATCAGCTTGCAGTTGCCGTTTTCCATACGCAAAACCGACGGAGGCGATTCATGATCTTCGCAAATGGCTTTACGTTTTCGAACTTTATTATCGATGCGTTTTCGATATTCATGTTCATTCTGTGGTTCTGGCTGTTCATCACGATCACGAGCGACCTGTTCCGTCGAACCGATATCTCGGGCTTCCTGAAGATCGTCTGGGTGATCTTTCTGATTGTTTTGCCCTATATCGGCATATTTGCCTATGTCCTCACGCAGGGCAGAGACATGGCGCATCGCAACCAGGAGCGGGCGCAGAAGGCGCGCGAAGAACTGCGCCACATTGTGGGCTACAGTGTGGCGGACGAAATCGAGAAGCTCGACAAGCTCAAGACGACAGGCTCGATTACCGACGACGAGTACAAGCGCCTGCGCGCGCGGCTCGTCGAGTGATAAGGGCGGCAGGCATGGCGAGAGTCCATGCCTGAATCAGGCAGTCATTGCGCGGGCTACGGCAACGTAGCCCGCCGCGTCATTCAGTCATTCAGTACCGGGTACGATCTTCGAGATCCGCCAGTTGCTTCTCGTTACCAGCACGTAGTCGCCATTCACGCCAAGCCATTGCTGGCCGCGCTTCGGTGCGTCCAGGTTATGCGACTTCCAGTCGTTCATCTGATAGTTGTAGTGCCGGTACTTCGAGGGAACCTGTTGGCCCTCGTGCCAGTCGCGATGCGGCATGGTCGGCATGACCTGCTGGCGACCTGTCCCCTGGCTTTGATCTCCACCCGATGTGCCCTGCGCAATTGCAGAAGAGGAGACACCGACGAGGAGCGCAGCGATGACTGAGAGGACGAGTTGGCTTTTCATGATTCGATCTCCGTGGGCAAGAAGATGATTGACGTCGCCATGGCTATGGCTTCTTCGGTTATAGAACATCCCGAAAGCCGTGATATCCAGTTGTGCGAACGTGCCCTTAAAAGCGTATGGGCAAAGGCTGGAAAACGAAAGAATCTAGCGGTGTGAATAAGGGTGTGAAGCGTCTATCCATAGTAGTAAACGGAATTCCGACTTCAAGGAATTTACGAATAGTTGATTTTGTGGCGGTTTTGCGTAATTCCCGTGAATACTTTGAAAGCGCTGGTTGTTAGATAACGATTGAAACGTCGTGCGCTTTTCCCGCGCTTGTGCTCTCGCGGATTGCGCACATCGGGGGCCGTAATTCGCAGTTTGAGTGAACATCGCAATGATCCGGTCGAGTACAAGCGCAATGAGCCATTCGGGGTGCGCGCGTACCGTCACTATTTTCGGTGGAGCCTCGCGTGCCAAACTGCGAACCCAGACGCTGTCGCCCCTGGCTGATCGGCATTGCGGCAATGTTGCTGCTGGCGAGCTTCGGATGCCGCGACCGGCAGGCCCAAAGCGGCGCCGCGCCACCGCCGCCGAGTGTGCTGGTCGAGACGGTTGCGGCGCATTCCATTCCCCGCGAGATCGAACTGCCGGGGCGTATCGAAGCGATCCGCTCGGCGGAGGTGCGCGCCCGTGTGGACGGTATCGTCGAGCGCCGGCTCTTCGAGGAGGGCACCGATGTGCGCGCCGGCGCGCCGCTCTTTCTCATCGATTCGCGCGACTACGAGGCCGCGTTGCAGCAGGCCCAGGCAGCGCTGAACCGGGCCCGGGCCGTGCAGGGCAATGCGGCCTCCGAGGTTGCGCGCTTCAAGCCGCTGGTGGCGCGCCAGGTCGTGAGCGCCCAGGAGTTCGAATCCGCAACAGCTGCCCTGCAGCAGGCCGACGCGAATGTTGCGGACGCACGCGCCGCAGTGACGCTCGCGCAGCTTCGCCTCGATCGCTGCACGGTTCGTGCGCCGATAGCGGGCCGTGTGGGGCGCGCGCTCGTCACCGAAGGCGCGCTGGTCAGTGCGGCCGGCGCGACCTTGCTCACGCAGGTCAATCAGCTTTCGCCCGTGAACGCCGTGTTCACGCAGTCGAATATCTCGTTGCTGGAAGTACGCAAACAGATCGCGTCGGGCACGCTTGCGGCGCCGGCCGCGGACCGCGCGCAAGTGTGGCTCACGCTCGCGAACGGCGACGATTATGGCGAGTCGGGCGTGCTCGACTTCACCGATCTCGTCGTCGATCCTTCCACGGGCACGCAGGTGCTGCGCGCGCGCTTCAATAATGCGTCGCGCATTTTGTTGCCGGGCCAGTTCGTGCGCGGGCGCGTCGTGATCGGCACGATACCGAACGGCCTGGCCGTGCCCGCGCGCGCGGTGCAGTTCGACAGCAACGGGGCGAGCCTCTCGCTCGTTGCCGACGACGGCACCGTCGTGCGGCGCAATGTCGTGCTCGGCCCGCAGGAAGCGGGGCAGTGGGTCGTGAAGGATGGGCTGGAGCCCGGTGAGCGCGTGATCGTCGACGGCTGGCAAAGGGTGCAGCCTGGGCAGCATGTGGACGCCCATCCTCTCGCCGCTGCGGCCCACTCCTGAGCGGCGCGCCTCATGAACCGATTCTTCGTCTACCGGCCGGTCTTCGCGTGGGTCGTTGCGCTCTTCATCACGCTCTTTGGCGCCCTCGCGCTCATGCTGCTGCCGGTCGAGCAGTACCCCGATGTCGCGCCGCCCTCGCTCACGGTATCGGCGGTCTACAGCGGCGCTGACGCGAACACGCTGGACCGCACGGTCACGTCGATCATCGAAAACGAAATGAACGGCGTGGAGAATTTTCTGTACATGTCGTCGCAGAGCCGCTCGAACGGCACGGCGCAGATCACCGTCACACTCAGGCCGGGCACGAATCTCGACGTTGCGCTCTCGCAGGTCCAGGACCGCTTGAGCCGCGTCGAGCCCCGCTTGCCGCTGGAGGTGAGGCAGGTTGGTGTGAGCGTCACGAAAGCGTCGTCGGGCTTTCTGATGCTCGTTGCGTTGCAATCCGCCGATGGTTCGATCCCGGCCGTCGAGCTGGGCAACTTTGCCGCCAACAACATCGTCAACGAATTGCGCCGCATTCCCGGCGTCGGGGACGCGCAGCTGTTCGGGTCTTCGTATGCGATGCGGATATGGATCGATCCGGAAAAACTGGGCAGCTTCGGGATCTCGGCAAACGAAGTGATGACGGCCATCCAGGAGCAGAACAGCCAGACTGCGGGCGGCAGCCTCGGCGACCAGCCCATTGCGCCGGGCGCCGAACTCAATGCGCAGATCGTCATGCGCGGCCGCTTTTCGACGCCCGAGCAGTTCCGCGAAGTCATCGTGCGCTCGAACCCGGACGGGTCCACGGTGCGTGTGGGCGACGTCGCTCGCGTGGAACTGGGTAACGACAGTTACGGCTTTCAGTTTCGCGTGAACGGGAGGGAGTCCGCCGGGATCGCCATCCAGCTCGCGAGCGGCGCGAACGCGCTGGCCGTGGCGAACGCCGTCCGCCAGCGTCTCACGCAACTGCAGCCGACTTTCCCGAAGGGCGTGGCGTGGGTCGTGCCGTTCGATACGACGCCGTTCATCACGACTTCTCTGAGCGGCGTGCTGCGCACGATGGTTGAGGCGTTGCTGCTCGTGACGGTGATCGTCTTCCTCTTCCTCCAGAAATGGCGCGCGACGCTCATTCCCACGCTGGTCGTCCCCATTGCGCTGATCGGCACTTGTGTGGGCATCTATTTGTTCGGACTCTCGATTAATCTGCTTTCGCTGTTTGCCATGGTCGTTGCGATCGGCATTCTCAATGACGACGCGATCGTGGTAGTGGAGAGCGTCGAGCGCGTGATCCAGGAAGAGGGCTTAAGTTCGCGGCGGGCGACCGTCAAGGCCGTCGGTCAGATTGCGGGCGCCGCCATTGCGAGCACACTCGTGCTCGTTGCGGTGTTCGTTCCCATGGCGTTCTTTCCGGGCTCGACGGGCGCGATTTATCGCCAGTTCTCGGTCACGCTCACTGTCTCGATCTTTCTCTCGACGCTGCTCGCGCTGACGCTGGGTGTGGCCATGTCGTCAGCGCTGCTGGGCAGCAAGAAGAAGACCGACGACGGCACAGGCAAACCCGCCGCCACACATTGGCCGGCACGCATGCAGCAGCGCGTGTTCGATGGCTTCAATCGCGGCATGGAAAACGCCACCGAGCGTTACGTGCTGGCCGTGCAGGCCATGCTGCGCAAGCCGGTGCGTTGGCTCGTCGTATTCGTCGTGGTCTGCGCGGCGACCGGGTTCCTCTTCACCCAATTGCCGCGCGGCTTCATTCCAGGCGAGGACCAGGGGCACATTTTCGTCGCGTACACAGCGGCGCCTGGCGCAACGGCGCAGCGCACGCAACAGGTCGTCGATCAGGTCGAGGCGTTTCTCAGGCAGCAGCCGCAGGTGCGCAATATCGCGTCGGTCACGGGATTCAGCTTCTTCGGCCAGGGGCAGTCGGCGGCGATGTCGTTCGTCGACCTGAAGCCGTGGTCGGAGCGGCCGGGCGCGGCCAATTCGGCGGGGGCGCTGGTGGCGCGCGCAAACGCGGCGTTCCGCAATATTCCGCAAGCGCTCGTCTTCGCGCTCGATCCGCCGGCCATTCCCGCGCTTGGCAATGCGAGCGGCTTCACGATGAAGATACTCGACCGCAGCGGCGTGGGCGGCGCGGCGCTGCAGCAGGCGAGCGCGCGCATGCTGGCGGAGGCCGCACGCAGCCCCTTGCTGGTGGGCGTGCGGCCCGACGGTTTGCCGCCCGCGCCGCAGCTCTATGTCGATATCGACCGCGTGAAGGCGCGCGCGCTGGGGCTGCAGATCGGACAGGTGAACAGCGCGCTCGCGCTCGCATTCGGCTCGAACTATGTGAACGATTTCGTCTACGAGGGGAACGTGCTGCGCGTGCTCATGCAAGCCGACGCCGACCAGCGCATGCGGCCCGAGGATATCGGCGCGCTGAGGCTGCGCAACAACGTGGGCGAGATGGTGCCGTTTTCAGCGTTCACGAGCGTGCACTGGAGTGCGGGGCCGCAGCAGATCGAACGCTACAACGGCTTTCCGTCGGCCACGATCTCGGGGCAGGCGGCGCCGGGCCGTTCGAGCGGCGCCGCGCTCGCCGAGATGGAGCGCATAGCGGACCACGTTCTTTCCGGCAGCCTGACCTACGAATGGACCGGCACGGCCTTCGAGGAACAGCAGGCGGCTGGGCAGATCGGGGCGCTGCTGCTGCTTTCCCTCATCGTGGTGTTTCTGCTGCTCGCCGCGCTTTACGAGAGCTGGGCGATTCCCATCGCCGTTTTGCTCATCATTCCGCTGGGCGTGCTGGGCGCGGTGCTCTTCACCATGGCGCGGCGTTTTTCCGCCGACGTCTACTTCAACATCGGCCTCGTGACGATCATCGGCCTCGCGGCGAAAAACGCCATTCTGATCGTGGAATTCGCGATCAAGGAGGAGGCCGCGGGCAGCGATACCGTGAGCGCGGCCGTCAACGGTGCGCGCCAGCGCTTGCGGCCGATTCTGATGACGAGCGTGACGTTCGTGCTCGGCATGTTGCCGCTCGTGCTCGCCACGGGCGCGGGCGCGGCGGGGCGGCAGGCGGTAGGCACGGGCATCATGGGCAGCATGCTCACAGCCACGCTGCTCGGCATCTTCTTTACGCCTGTGTTCTATGTGGTGGCACGCAGATGGTTGAGCCGCAAACGCACGCACGACGATGACGAAGAAGACGCGCGATCCGCGGGAGCGCACGATGCTTAAGACTGCCAGGTGGATGGCGATCACCGCGTGCCTGACGCTGGCTTCGTGCAACTTCGC
Source organism: Paraburkholderia guartelaensis (assembly GCF_004353905.1). GTDB lineage: Bacteria > Pseudomonadota > Gammaproteobacteria > Burkholderiales > Burkholderiaceae > Paraburkholderia > Paraburkholderia guartelaensis. Next base: position 10,984 of record NZ_SMOD01000058.1, read on the forward strand.
GCCGCGTTACCAGCAGCCGGAATTGCCGATTGCGCAGACCTACGAGAGTGCGGATATTGCCGCGCCGGGCGGCGAGCGTCTCGCTTCGGAGCTGAGCTGGGAGACTTTCTTTCGCGACCCGGCGCTCAAGCAGCTGATCGCCATGGCGCTTGCGCATAACCGCGATCTGGCGGCATCGGTCGCGCGCATCGGGCAGGCTCAGGCGCTTTATCGCGTGCAGCGCTCGGCGCAGTTTCCGCAAGTGGCCGTGGGCGCCGACGCAACCCGCACCAAGACGCCGCTCAACACCATCGAGCCCGAGCTGCCCAACAACAACACATCGATTCACTTCAACCAGTACAGCGTGCAGGTGGCCGTCACGTCGTTCGAACTCGACTTCTGGGGGCGCGTGGCCAACCTGAGCGAGTCGGCGCGGCGCAACTATCTGGCGACGGTGGAGGCCAACGAAGCGTTTCGTCTCTCGCTCATCAGCAACGTGGCGGCGACCTACTACGCCATTCTCTCGGGCAACGAGGGCATCGACCTGGCGCAGCACACGCTGGAAACGCGCCGCTACGCGCTGGAAGTCGCGCGGCTGCGCCTCGAAGCGGGCGCGACCTCGCTCGTGGACTACGAGCAGGCGCGCATTCTCGTCACGCAGGCGCAGACGCAGCTTGCCGAGCTGCAAAGAACGACGGGCCAGCAGCGCGGTCAGTTGGCTGTCCTGATCGGCGGACCGCTGCCGGACGCAGCGAACATGACGCAGCGCCATGCGCTGGCCGATGCCGACCAGTTCGGCACGCTCGACGCGGGCCTGCCTTCCTCGCTGCTCGCGCTTCGCCCCGATGTTCGCGCGGCCGAGCAGTCGTTGCGAGCCGCCGACGCCGATATCGGTGCCGCGCGTGCCGACTATTTCCCGCGCATTTCGCTCACGGGCAATTTCGGCTATGTGTCTCCCGAGCTGAGCGACCTGTTCGTGCCCGGCAAGCAGGCATGGCTCATCTCAGGGTTCGTCTCGTTGCCTGTGTTCGACGCGGGGCGCCGCAGCGCGCAAGTGCGCCTCTCTGAAGCGCGTCAAACAGAACTCGTGGCGAACTACCAGAAAACCGTTCAGGTGGCGTTCCGTGAAGTCTCCGACGCGCTGATCGCGCGCCAGCGCCTGCAAGAGCAGATCGCGGCACAGGAGCGCGCGGTGGCCTCCGAGTCGCGCCTGGCCGAGGCGGCGGAACTGCGCTACGAGAACGGCATTTCCATCTACCTGGAAGTGGTCGATGCGAAGCGCAGCCTGTTCGCGGCGCAACAGCAATTGATCCAGCTACGCGCGGCCGCGCTGCAAAACGGCGCTTCGCTGTATGTCGCGCTCGGAGGCGGGCAGGACGCGCCCCGGCCCGATCACGCGAACGGGGCTTCCAACAGCGTCGCTAATCCGTAGCCGCGCGGGTCAGGCGGCACACATGGCGACGCGGTTGCGGCCGCGCGCCTTCGCGTCGTACAGCGCTTGATCCGCCGCCTTGATGATCTGCGTGACATCCGCATCCTTGTCCGGCGACCAGCTTGCGGAGCCGATGCTTGCCGTGACCCGCCCGTACTCGCTGCCCGCATGCTCGATCGCGAGTTCGCTGATCGCATGGCGGATTTTCTCGGCGATCGCGCAGGCGCCTTCCAGCAGCGTATCGGGCAGCACGACGATGAACTCTTCGCCGCCATAGCGGGCGGCCGTGTCCGCGGGCCGGCGGATGTTTTCGCCAATGCAGCGCGCCACGGCGGCGAGCGCGTCGTCGCCGGCCTGATGGCCGTACTGGTCGTTATAGGCCTTGAACCGGTCGATATCGACGAACAGCAGCGAGAACACGCTGCGGGCGCGCCTGGCGCGCCGCCACTCCTGTTCGAGGATTTCGCCAAGCGTGCGGCGGTTGTTCAGACCCGTGAGGCTGTCGGTGCGCGCGAGCAACTGCAGTTCCGACTCGGCGCGCATTCTGCGCCGCAACTGCGTGGCGAGCACGAACGAGAGGCCGACGAAGCCGATGGCGAAGGTCCCCATGAGCGTACCGATGGTCAGCGCTCGCCGCCGCCACGCGGCGTAGATATCGGGTTCGGCTTCCGCCACCATGATGATGAGCGGCTGGTGCGGAAAATTGCGGAAGAAATACATCCGGCGTACGCCGTCGATCGACGACGTGTCCGAGAAACTGCCCTCGCTGGCGGCCAGAAAGTGGCGGAAGGTACTCGCGTTGCGGATGTTGCGTCCCACCACGGCCGGATCGTAGGGCTGGCGCATGATCATCGTGCCGTCCTGCGCGATCAGCGAAACTGCCCCGTGGCGGCCGAGTGAGAGCCCCGCGAACAGCTGGTGAAAATACTCGAGGTTGATGGCGATGATGACGGCGCCGGCGAACGATCCATCGGGATGCGAAAGCCTGCGGCTCAACGCGATGCTGGGCGAGCCGTTGCGCAGGCGCGAACGGTAGGGCGCACTGACGTAGAGGCCGGCATGGGGATTGTCGCGCTGAACCGTGAAGTAGTCGCGGTCGGCGAAATTGGCCTTAAGCGGTGTGTCGCTGCCTGAATTCATGACGACGTTGCCCGCTTCGTCGAGCACGATCATCGCACCGAGATATTCCGCGGTAATGGCGTGGTCGAACAGCAGCTGGCTGCGCAGGTGGGCGGGCAACGCCATGACGTCCGGCCGGCCGATGCCGTCGACCACGGCTTGCAGCGAAAGCGAGTAGAGCTCGAAGTTGCGCTCGATGTCGCGTTCGGCAACGAGCGCGACGTTTCGCGAGTTCTCCTTGGCGCGCTCCAGGGCGTCGTGGCGGCTTTCGAAGAGCACCGTCGCGCAGAGCGACGCCATGATGAACGCGACTGCCAGGCTGCCATAGAAAATGGCGCGCGGCCCCGTGAGCCACCTGAGCAGGTTAGCGCTGGTGAACGCTGGCCGCATGGCTCGCTTCCAGGTAGGCCTGCGCGCTCGCTGCATCCACAGGGCGCGAGAACCAGTAGCCCTGCGCCTCGTTGCAGCCATTCTCGATCAGGAATTCCAGTTGCCGCAGCGTTTCCACGCCCTCGGCCACCACGCGCATGCCGAGCGTATGCCCGAGGGCGAGCACGGCTTTCACGATGACCTCGTCCGCGCGCGAGTGGCCAATGCCCCTCACGAACGACATGTCGAGCTTGAGGCGATCGGGCATGAAGCTGCGAATGTACCCAAGGCTCGAATAGCCCGAGCCGAAGTCGTCGATGGCGACCGAAAGCCCCATCTCGCGAAGGGCGCGCAGCGTGGCGAGCGAGCGCGGCGCCATCAGCACGCCTTCGGTGATTTCCAGCTCGATATTGCGCGGGCTCACGCCGGTTCGCGCGAGCGTTTCCGCCATCATCGCGGGCAAGTCCGCGCGCACGAACTGGACAGGTGAAACGTTGACCGAGACGACGATGTCCGGGTGCTGGCGCGCCCACGCGCGGGCCTGGCGGCAGGCCTCCTCGAACACGAACTCGCCGATCTGCACGATCAGGCCGTTTTCCTCGGCGAGCGGCACGAACAGCGCCGGGCTCACCTGGCCGCGCTCCGCGTCGTGCCAGCGAACGAGCGCTTCGAAACCCATCGTCTCGCCCGTTCTCGGGTTGACTCGCGCCTGCCATGCAACGGCAAACGCGCGCGACGCCACGGCCAGCCGCAACGCCTGCGCGAGGCTCGCCCGCTCCAGGTTCTGCATGGCGATGGCCATATCGAACACCTGCATGCTGCCGGGTCCCATCGACTTGGCGCGGTACATGGCGGAGTCGGCGTACTTGAGCAGCGAATCCGGATCGCTCGAATGATCGGGGAACACGGCGAGGCCGACACAGGCGAGCGGCACGATGACCTTGTTGCCGATCAGCAGGCCATGTGTCAAGGATTCCTGCATTCTTGCCGCGGCGCCGACGAACTGATCGACGTCGCCCCGGCCATACAGCACGGCGACGAATTCGTCGCCCGCATAGCGGGAAACCATTTCGCCATCGGCCATATTGGTGGTCAGACGGCGCGCCACTTCGCACAGCACTTCGTCGCCCGCGGTATGGCCGAGCGAGTCGTTGACCTCCTTGAAGTTGTCGAGGTCGATGAACACCAGCGCGAACTTTTGCTGGCCGTCGAGCGCCGTCCTGACCACTTCGCGCAAACGCGCCTTGAGGCCGAGCCGGTTCGGAAGATGCGTGAGCGAGTCCTCGTTGGCCTGCAGGCGCAACTGCTCCTGATAGCGGATGCGCTCGGAAACGTCGTTGAACACGGTCGCGCAGTGCGTAGGGCGATTGCGCTCGTCGAGCACCGGCGCGACATGCAGTTCGATCCAGTAGGGCGAACCGTCGGGCCTGGCGCATTTGAGCAGGCCTTCGCCTTCGCGCTCCGATTGCATTGCACTCCGAATGATCCCGGCATCGGCGGACGACTTATCACAATCGAGCATATCCCAATGCCCGGCGCCATTCGCCGTAGCGACGCTGCGGCCGGTGATGCGCTCGAACGCTGCGTTGGCGTACGTGATGATGCTTTCGCCCTCGACCTTCTGCGAAATGATCACGGCGTTTCTCGAAGCTTCCAGCGCCCGGCTGCGAATGCGCAAATGCTCTCTCGCCTGTTCGTGCGCCGTGACGTCGTGCGCGGTGATGAAGCACGCGTCCTGGCCCGCATAGTCCAGCAGATGCCAGGCGATATCGACGTGGATCACTTTGCCGTCTATACGCACATGCCGGCGCACGCCGCCTGCGCCGCTTTGCGCGCCGGAATTGACGTAGCCGTGCAGGTCGCGGCGGAACGCGTCGGTCTCGTCCTGCGGGCGAAGCTGCTCGACCGACATGCCTCTGAGTTGCTGAAGGCTCGCGCCGTATTGGCGCTGAGCCGCGGCGTTGGCGGTGAGGATCGCATAAGAGCGCACATCGAAAATGAGCATCGCGACCGGATGCTGCTCGAAGTACTCGCGAAAGCGCCGCTCGGCTTCGAACGCGACGATCTTCGCAGCGCTGCGGGAAAGCGCCGCGCGGTGGCTCGTAAACAGCGTGAAGAGCAGCAGCAGCGCGCCGGCCGTCGCCGTACCGATCAGCGAGATTTTTTGCCGCACGAGCTGCGCCTGTGCGCCGAACTGCACGACCTTGATCTGCTCGCGCTGCGCGGAGCGCAACTCGGTGAGCAGCGACATGATGGAGCTGAGCGTTTCGTTCGCGCGCTGCATCAGGGCGGGCTCGAGCCTGGCGCCCGCGTCTGCGAGCGCGATATTGCGCGCGGCCGCGTCGAGCTGCTCGGGCCAGACGGCGCTCAACTGCCGCAACTCGCGGATCGTGCGCTCGTTGCGCGGCGCGCCGGCAAAGTCGTGCTCGAGCCGGTCGTAAATGCCGGCCACGACGGCGGCGCGCTTGATCGGCCACGCGCGCGACGTATAGCCTGCCGTGCCCACGCCTTTGAGGAAGTCGGTATTCGCCGCGATATGCAGCGTGAGCAGGGCTTCGAGTTCCGACGTGATGTTCAGTTCCTGACGAAGCCGCGAGTCGGCCGTTCCGCGCGACAGGTTCGCGCTCAATATCGCGCCGGTTGCCACGCATACGATCAGCGCCACGGCTAGCGCTACGGCGACGCCCTTGCCGGGCGCGCGGGACGGGGCCTGTGGAGGGGTTCCGGATAGTTCAGCTACGTTCATTGCCACGCAACGCGATTCGGCACATCGCCACTCGCGCCGCGTTGCTCGGCCGGAGTGGGCAGGTTACTGGCGAAGGCACCGGCATCAGCGCGGGAGGCGGGCAGAGGGGCCATGTGTTCCAGGCATGCAGACGGCGAAGGCACGGCAAGTTCGTGATCGGTCGCTACTGGCTGAATAACGGGAATCCAGCGTGCCGCTTTGATGGGTGTTTTTACCTAGATGCCTGGATCCTGGGAGGCTCGCGCCAGGCGTGGGCCATGCATCCGGTGCGCATTCGATGCCCGTGCTTCAATACGCTCATGGCGTGAAGGGATCGCGCGCGGTCCGCCGTTTTTGCCTCTCACTTCTGCCCCTGGTTTTTTGCCCCGGTTACTCGTTCAAGGGACTCTCATGAAGAAACTCGTCAACGACCCGTCGTTAGTCGTGCGCGAAATGCTCGAAGGCATTGCGCGTACCGCGCCGCATGTCGCCGTGCTCGGCGATGAAAACGTGCTCGTTCGCAGCCCGTTGCCCAGCGCGCCCGAGCGTCCCGTCGCCGTGATTTCGGGTGGCGGCAGCGGCCACGAGCCCGCGCATGGCGGTTATGTCGGGCAAGGCATGCTCACCGCAGCCGTGTGCGGCGAGGTGTTCACGTCGCCCTCCACCGACGCGGTGCTCGCCGCGATTCGCGCGAGTGCGGGTCCGAACGGCGCGCTGCTGATCGTGAAGAACTACACGGGGGACCGGCTCAATTTCGGTCTCGCGGCCGAACTGGCGCGAGCCGAGGGCATTCCGGTCGAAATCGTCATCGTCGCCGACGACGTGTCGTTGCGCGGGCATACGGAGCGCAATCAGCGGCGCGGCATCGCGGGGACTGTGCTCGTGCACAAGATCGCGGGCGCGGCGGCGGCGCGCGGCGACGCACTGGGCCTCGTGGCCGCGATTGCGCGCAGCGTGGCCGAGAATCTCGGCACGATGGGCGTGGCGCTCGATGGCTGCACGTTGCCCGGCGCGGAGCAAGCCGGCTTCCGCCTTGCCGACGACGAGATCGAACTCGGCATGGGCATCCACGGCGAGAAAGGCGTGGAGCGCACCGTGCCGATGGCGGCGGGCGAATTGACGGAAACGCTGCTCGCCAACATCGTCGAAGACCTGGCGTTGAAGGGCGGCGAGCGCGTGGCGCTGCTCGTGAACGGACTGGGCGCGACGCCCACGATGGAGCTGGCGATCATCATGCGCGATGCATTCGAGAGCCTGAATCGCCGTCATGTGGCGGTCGAGCGGGCGTGGACCGGCACGTTTCTCTCGGCGCTCAACATGCCGGGCTGTTCGATCTCCGTGCTGCGGCTCGACGATGCGAAGCTGGCGCTGCTCGACGCCGCCACCGAAGCGCGCGCGTGGCCCGGCGTCGGCACGGTCAATCGGCGAATCCGCATCGAGCCTGCGCATTCAGCAGCGGATGTGCTCGCAGAGGCGGGCGCTACGCCTGCTGACGCGGCGAGCGTCGCATGGGCGCAGCGTCTGAAGCCGGCGCTCGATGCCGTTGCGCACGCATTGATCGAGAACGAGGCACTGTTCACGGACCTCGATTCCCGAGCCGGCGACGGCGATCTGGGCGCGAGCATGCAGCGCGCCGCGCAGGCCATGCTCGCCGTACGGCCAGGTGCGCTCGGCTCGCCTGGCAGCGCGCTCGCCGCACTCAGCATGGCGTTGCGCCGCGCGATAGCGGGCAGTTCCGGGCCGTTCTACGCAACGGCGCTGCTGCGCGCCTCGCGCACGCTCGGCGAGCAAGCGCAGCCCGATGCGCTGGATTGGGCTGCAGCCATGCGCGCTGCGGCTCAGGCGATCAGCGAACTGGGCGGCGCGAAACCCGGCGACCGCACGATGCTCGATGCGCTCGTTCCGGCCGTCGATGCGTTCGAAAGCACGTTGAAGTCGTCGCGCCCCGTGGGCGAGGCGTGGGCGCAGGCGGTGAGCGCCGCGGAGAGCGGTGCGAAAAGCACGGCGCAAATGACGCCGCGCGCGGGCCGGGCAAGCTATCTCGGCGCGCGCGCGATCGGGACGCCCGATGGCGGGGCGGTGGTGGTGGCGTGCTGGCTGAAGGCGCTACAGCCGCATATCGGTGCGGGGTGAGGCGAGGTTGTGGCGAAACGCGTGGCTCAGAGCACTTCGAAAATGCTGTAGACCGGGCCGCCCGGAAAGCGGTGGCCTGTGCCGATGGCGACGACGCGGTTGAGCCACTCATACTTGCCCGCAGGCGCTTCGAAGACGGGATTGGTTCGGAAGTAGTAGCTGGCTGGATCGACGGTTTCGCCACGATCCAGCTGCTTCAAGACTTCCGGGTCGCCATGGCGCACGCCGCGATACGACATCAGCAGGTTCGTACCGTCGTCGGTGCGCAGGAGCAGCCGCACGTCGAGCGTCGTGCTGCCGTCGCCGCGCACGGTCTGCCAGTCGCTGCCGCCGTCGAGCACGACGCCCGAAAGGCGCTCGCCCGCAAACGTGCCGGACGGCACGATGCCGACACGGCGCAACGCGCCCCCGGTCTGGCCGACGATCTCGATCGGCTTGACGTCGAGCCGCATCACGAAGAGTGGACGTGTTTGCACCGCTTGGAGCGCGGGCGGAAGTTCATCGAAGCGAGGCGTGGACATGGTGGTCACCTTGGGGGCCGTTCACGTTGATGGCAGGCTTGCGGACTTCATCGGATAACACTGGTTGGGCGGCGAGAAACCGGCGGGCCGCATCAGTGTATGCGAGGCGCCTCGGGCCGAGGGCGGTGGCGCAACGAGAAATCGCTCGTGGCTTCCACGCGAGGCGCCGACGGTCGACCTCGTGGTCGGGTACAACTCAGGCGAGCCATGCCCGCGAGGCATGTCCCCCTTCCCAGAAGGTCTTTTTACTTTGTGTCGGCGCCCGCTAGATTGTCCATCAGACGGCGTCGCGACGAAGTGTGGCTCCCGAAGGGCAGTGCGGAATCGAATATCCCCATGCCTGGAGCCGATATCGACAGTTTGCGTGCCGACGACTTTACGACTCTCCAGGAAAGACCATGGCACACCTGTTCACCCCTACCAAGCTCGGCGCATACACGCTTTCACATCGCGTCGTCCTGGCGCCGATGACCCGCTTGCGCACGATCCAGCCCGGCGACATTCCGAGCCCGATGATGGCCGACTTCTACGGTCAGCGCGCGTCCGCCGGCGGCCTCGAGATCGTGGAGGGCGTCAGCATTTCCGTGACGGCCCGCTCGTATCTCGGCGCGGCCAGCTTTTATCACGACGGCCAGGCGGCAGGCTGGAGAGCGATCGCCGATGCGGTTCACGCGAAGGGCGGCCGCGTGTTCATGCAACTGATCCACGGCGGCCGTCAAAGCCATGTCGACATGACGGGCGGCGTCGCACCTGTCGCGCCCTCGGTCGTGCCGTTCGAAGGCGTCGCGTTGACGAAAGACGGCTTCGTGCCGGTCTCGCCCCACCGCGCGCTCGGAATCGATGAAATTCCCGGCATCGTCGAGGAGTTCCGCGTCGCGGCGCAACGCGCGCTCGACGCCGGATTCGATGGCGTCGAGCTGCACGGTGCGAACGGCTATCTCGTCGACCAGTTCATCCAGGACGGCACCAACAAGCGGACCGACGCTTACGGCGGCCCGATCGAAAATCGCGTGCGCTTCCTGCGCGAAGTGCTCGAAGCGCTGATTTCGGTGTGGGGCGCGGATCGCGTCGGCGTACGCATCTCGCCGTCGGGCGAATGGGGCGGCATCTCCGATAGCAATCCGGAGGCGACGTTCAGCCACGTCGCCAAGGTGCTCGACGCTTACAGGATCGCATACCTGCATGTGATCGAGCCGCGCGTCAAAGGCGACGACACGCTTCATGAAGGGAACGCGCCGGTCGCCGCGAAATATCTTCGCGAGCACTTTACCGGGCCGATCATCGCGGCTGGCGGCTTCGACGGCGAGAGCGCCGAAGCGATCGTGGCGTCGGGCGAAGCGGACCTCGTGGCGTTCGGCAGGCATTTCTCGTCAAACCCGGACTTGCCGTATCGTTTGAAGCACAAGCTGCCGCTCACGCCCTATGTGCGCGCCGCATTCTGGGGCGGCGACGAAAAGCATTACTCGGATTTCCCGGTTCATCAGTCGAACTCACAGGCCGCGATGAGCCTGTGATGCGCTCATTACGTCCTCATCAATCGAAGCAGGAGTCAGTCATGTCACGCACAGTCAGGTTTGCACAAGCAGGTGGCCCGGAAGTACTGCAATTCGTGGATGAAACGGTACGTGCCCCCGGCCCCGGCGAAGTTCGCATCAACGTGAAAGCCATTGGTCTGAATCGCGCGGAATCGATGTGGCGCGCCGACCAGTACATCGAACCCGTGCGCTTTCCGGCAGGACTCGGATACGAAGCGGCGGGCGTGGTCGATGCCGTGGGCGAGGGAGTAGTCGGCATCGCACCGGGAGACAAGGTCAACGTGATCCCGTCGTTTTCGATGAATCAGTACTTCACGTATGGAGAAAGCATCGTCGTGCCGGACTATGCAGTGGTCAGGCATCCTGAATCGCTTTCGTTCGCTGAGGCCGCGTCGGTCTGGATGATGTTCGTCACCGCGTACGGCGCGCTGATCGAAGATGCGAAGGTGGGCGCCGGCGACTATGTCGTCGTGCCGGCCGCATCGAGCAGTGTCGGACTCGCGGCGATCCAGATCGCGAACTACGCTGGCGCGACTTCGATCGCGGTCACGCGTCACGCCGCCAAGAAACAGTCATTGCTCGACGCGGGCGCGGCGCACGTGGTCGTGACCGACGAGACGGATCTGCTGGACGAAATCATGCGCATCACCGGCGGCAAGGGGGCGCGTGTCGTTTTCGATCCGGTCGGTGGCCCGAACTTCGCGAAGCTGATCTCGGCGTTGTCTTTCCAGGGGATCGCGTATCTCTACGGCGCGCTCGATGAACGTGCCACGACGCTGCCCGTGCTGGAGATGATCGCGAAGGTCGTGAGCGTGAAGGCCCACAACATCTGGCTCACCAGCGGCGATGCAGAGCGCCGCAAGGCCGCGGTGGAATACGTGCTAAAGGGACTCGAAAGCGGCGCGCTCAAGCCCGTGATCGATCGCACCTTCACGTTCGAACAGATGGTGGATGCGCACCGCTACCTCGAAACCAATGGGCAGTTCGGCAAGATCGTGGTGACGGTGTAGTCTGCGCGACGCGCGGCGCCCAGCATCGGCAAAAACGATCAGCAATAACCGGTGCGAAGCGCCGCTGCCCAGTCGGGCCGGCCATTGGCGGCAGCACGTTCGGCGGCTGCGTGCCAGTCGTACTCCACGGCGCGAAACTCCACCTCCCAGCCGCGCGGCGTACGGGTGACGCTCGCGTAGCGCGCATGCGGCGTCCCCGTTTCCATACGATGTGCGAAGGGATGCGTGTCCTCGTACGCGGGCAGGCCGACGCTGCCTGGGTTCACGATGAGGCGGCCGTCGGCAAGCTGCATCGAGCGCGCGAGATGCGTATGGCCGCACAGGATCAACGCGGCCTCGACTTCGGCCGCGCGGCGTCTGACCTCGCTATGCGTGGCCGTTCGGCATCCGCTGGCCGTGACGGTTTCGAGGAAATAGGAGAGGTCGTCCTGCGGCGTGCCGTGCACGAGCAGCACGTCGCTTTCGAGCCATAGCGTGGCAGGCAATCCGCCGATCCACGCCAGCTGTTCTTCACTCAGCACTTCGCGCGCGTAGCGGTCCGATGGCCCCATACGAGTGCCATCCGCGCCAAGCAGCTGTCTTTCGTGGTTGCCGCGTATCGTGGGCAACCCAAGCTGCATCAACCGGTCCGCCGTTTGCGAAGGATAAAGCGGGCCGGAAAGAATGTCGCCGAGATTGACGATCACGTCCGCGCCTTGCCGCTCGATGTCGTCGAGCACCGCTTCGAGAGCGGGCAAATTGCCGTGAATGTCTGAAAGCGCCGCGATTTTCATGGTGCGAACGGAGGCTGGCCGCGAAAGTCGTGAATTGGGCGATTCTGGACGATTCGCCACCCGGTGTCCACGGCCGATCGTTCGTATTTGCATATTGCATGGATGACGCTAGTTATTGACAGATCAGTCCACAAACTTTATTCTCGGGCCATGGTTAGACCTAGAGAATTCGATCGGGACGAGGCACTGGGGTGCGCGCTGCGCGTGTTCTGGGCGAAGGGCTATGCCTCGACATCCACAGAGGACCTGCTCGCCGCGATGAATATCGGGCGGCAGAGCCTCTATAACGCGTTCGGCGACAAGCGCAAGCTTTACCTCGAAGCGCTGGAGCGCTATCAAGGCGAAAGCACGGCAGGGCATATCGAGCGCCTGAATGGCAGTGCGTCGCCGCTGGCCGGCATCGAGGCACTGTTGCTGGGCCTCGTCGCCGACGATGAAGACGAGCGCGCACTAGGCTGCATGGGCGTCGTGGCCATGAGCGAATTCGGCGCGGCAGACCCGGAACTCGTGGCGCTGCGCAACAAGGTCGCCCCGCGTCTTTCGAAGCGTCTCCTAGAGCGTATTCGCGAGGGCCAGGCGGGGGGCGAAATCGACACGAGCCTCGACGCACGCCAGGCCGCCGCCTTTTTGCTGATGACCATGCAGGGTATACAACTCGCGGCGCGCGGCGGCAGCGACGCGAAGAGCCTGCGCGCGCTGGCGCGCTTCGCCATCGAGCGCTTCAGGGCGCGCTGATCTGAGTTGAACCGATACGCGTCGAACCGCGCAAGCCGTACTTGCGCGGTTTATTTTTGCTGTGTTATGGACTGATCTGTCAATAAAGGAGAGGCAAATGGAAACGCCTGTGGCACTCGAGGGAAAAACAGCGCTCGTATTCGGCGGTTCGCGGGGCATTGGCGCGGCGGCAGCCCGACGCCTGGCGCAAGAAGGCGCCGATGTCGCGCTGACCTACGTTTCAGCGCCGCAGCGTGCGGCCGAAACCGTTGCCGCCATCGAAGCCGCAGGCCGCGCGGGCATCGCCATTCAGGCCGATAGCGCCGATCCGGCCGCCATCCGGGGCGCCGTTGCGCAGACCGTGGAACGATTCGGAAAACTGAACATTGCTGTCGTCAATGCGGGCATTCTCATGCTCGGCGACATTGCGACCGTGAGCGTCGAAGATCTCGATCGCATGCTCAGCATCAACGTGCGCGGCGTGTTTCTCGCCATTCAGGCTGCAGCCGCGCACATGGCCGAGGGTGGCCGCATCATCACGATCGGCAGCAACACGGCGGTGCGCAGCGGCCACCCGGGTTCGAGCGTGTACTCGATGACGAAGGCCGCCGTTGCCGTCATGGTGAAGGGCGCCGCGGTGGATCTCGCCAGCCGCGGCATCACGGTGAACAATATCCAGCCGGGACCGACGATCACCGACATGACCGCCGAGCACATCGAGGTAATTAAACCGCTCATTCCGCTCAAGCGCGCGGCGGACCCGGATGAGATTGCCGGGCTCGTTGCGTGGCTCGCGCGCAAGGAGTCCGGCTATATGACGGGGTCGAGCCTCACCATCGACGGCGGCATGGCGCTGTGAGCGCGTGTAGTGGCGAGTGTTCAGGCCCGTGGGGCGTAGACGTTGCACCAGCCGTCGGCGGCCACTGCCTTGCCGGGGAACATCGGGCACGCGCCTGAGGCGTCGGCCGCAGCGCCAGCATAGAAGCGGCAAGTCGCGCAGCGCTGACCCGCTGCGTACTTCGGAAACTTGCCTGCGTCGACGCCGCTGGCTTTGGCTCGATAGCCCAGCGACTTCGCGGTGGTGTCGTTCTCGTCGACGAGGGCGGGGCCGGCGAGTGCGCGTCCGGCCGTGGCGAGCGCGGCGCAAAGACCGGCGGTGTGAAGGATGAAGGTTCTGCGATTGCGGGAGATCATGCTGGTTTCCTGAGTTGTGTTAGTGGCGCGGTCCGGCGTTGAGCGGCGTAGTCGACGATTGCGCGGCTTCGGAAGTGAGCTTCGCGTCGCCCGCGTCATAGCCGTTCGTGTAGAGCAGGAAGGCCATCAAATCGGCGTACTCCTGATCGGTCATCTTGCCCGGGCGGTCGGCCGGCATGTTGGTCGACATGTACTGATAGATGCCGCCGATGGTCAAATGCGAATTCGCAGCCGGGGCGAAGGCCGGCCCGCTCAGCGCGGGCGCGGTGATCCCTTCGAGTTGCGCGCCATGGCATTTCGCACAGGATTCCGAATAAAGATGCTGGCCGTGCTCGACCTGTTCGTGATCGAATGCGGGCGCGTTCCCGCCCGTCGTTGCGGCGACCTTGATGAAGGCGCCTGGGCCGTGCATGGCGCTGCGCCCATACGAGGCTTTCGTGCTTTCGAGCGATGGCGCATTCGAATGCGCCTCGCTCGCGGCACTTTCCGGCAGCGTCCAGCCGCGCGTGAGTGCGGCGAGACGGCCGTCGTCGTTCATGCGTGCAAGGGCGTCGTCGATGCGCGATTGCAGCGCACGCATGCCGGCCCCGGAAGCGAACACGAGATGCCAGTCGGCATACGGCGAGGCCGTCGCCGCGACCGCGAATTGATGCTGCGGATGCGCGCGCTGGTAAGCCACGACGGCCGGATACCAGACGATCGCGCGCTGTGCACGCCCTTTCGCGACCGCGTCGACGGTCAGTTCGGAGGTGTTCTCCAGGTCGAAGCGCGCGTTCTTCTCCTGCACGGCGATGAGTTGCGACGGGCTCGACCAGGTCGCCGCGATCGTTTCCTTGCCGTCGGCAGCGGGTGCGCCGGCGCGCGGGTGGCGCAGCGTGACGCTGACATAGCCCGAGCGCAGGTAGCCTTGCGAGAAAATCATCTGCGAGCCCGATGCGTCGGCGATGCTCGAGCGCGGGAAACCCGCAACGAGGTCGCAGTCGCGGCCCAGAGCGCTGGCGAGTTCGTGCGCCGAGATGCCGTCGTCGCCGCCATCGTCGTCGATGCCGTGGGTGACGAACGTCGCAACCACGCCAGCGGTTTTCAGCACGGCGCGCGCGACGGCCTGGTCGAGCGCGGCCGTGGGGCTGCCCGGCAACGTGCAGACACGCACGGCGTTCGCCGCCGCATGGGCGCTGGTATGCGCGCCGCCTGCCGCGAGCGCGGCGGCCATGGCGAGCCAGGTGATCCGGATATTCATGATCGTGTGTTCCAGTGAAGTCGGGGCCGCACGCAAGCGCGGTGGCTTGTGCACATGCGTGCGGCGAAAGGCGAGAGCGTCGGTCAGCCCACGTTCAGCCCCGGTCCAGTGCGAACACGTAGAGCGTGCCGCCGCGCGGGACATCCTTTGCCACATCGGCCATCGGGCCGCCCCAGATCGGATTCGCGCCGCCGTAGCCCGCAAGCACGGCGACATACTCCTTACCGTCGACTTCGAACACGGAAGGCTGCGCGATGATGCCGCTCGCGAGTTGCGGGCTTTCCCAGAGCACCTTGCCGGTCGCGACGTCGAACGCATAGAGATGGCCGTCGAGCGAGCCGCTGAACGCGAGACCGCTGGCTGTAGTCGCCACGCCGCCGTTCCAGGGCATCTTGCTCCAGTGGCCCCAGAGCTTCTTGCCGGTGTTCACGTCGATGGCCTGCAGCTCGCCATAGCCTTCGCTGCCCGGTTCAGGCTTGATTTCGAAGCCTTCGCCGAGATAGGGGAGACCTTCCATATAGCTCACCGACTTGCCCGAGAGGCTCATGCACGCGTGCAGCGAAGGCACCACGGCAATGTGCCGCTCCGGATCGTAGGACACCGACCACCAATTCTTGCCGCCCAGAAAGCTCGGGCAGGTGTCGATGGTCGTGCCGGCCTTCGGGTATTTCGACGGGTCCTGAATCGGCTTGCCGTCGTCCGTGTAGCCCGTGACCGAGCTCGCCTTCACGAATGGCTCCGCGTAGATCAGCTTGCCCGTTTGGCGGTCGATGGCGTGGAAGAAGCCGTTGCGGTCGGCGTGGATGATGGCGTCGTAATCCTTGCCCTTGTACTGGATGTTCGCGAGGATCGGCGTGTTGACGCCGTCATAGTCCCACGTGTCGTTGCTCGTGTACTGGTAATGCCATTTGAGCTTGCCGTTCTTCGGGTCGAGCGCGAGGAGTGAATCGGAGTACAGATTGTCTCCAGGACGCAGCGCGGCGAGCCACGGGCCGGGATTGCCCACGCCCCAGTACAGCGTGCGGCTCGCGGCGTCGTAGGTGCCGGTGAGCCACGCGGCGCCGCCGCCGTGCGCCTGCATGCCGTCGGGCCAGGTCTCCGCGCCTTTTTCGCCTGAGCCCGGGATGGTGTAGCGCTTCCACACGATCGCGCCGTCGTCGGGGTTCAGCGCGGCGATATAGCCGCGAATGCCGTATTCCCCGCCCGAAGTGCCCACGACGATCGAGCCGTCAAGCGCGAGCGGCGCGAGCGAGAACGCGTAGCCGAGGCCCGGTTCGAACATCTGCTTCTTCCAGACCACGTTGCCGGTCTTCGCGTCGAGCGCGGCGATTTCGCCGCTGAGCATGGCGATATAGACGTTCTTGCCATAGAGCGCCACGCCGCGGTTCACCACGTCGCAGCACGCGGTCTTGAACGATTCCGGGCCGAGCTTCGGCTCGTATTTCCAGAGCTGCGTACCCGTCTTCGCATCGAAGGCGTAGACGTTGTCTTTCGGCGTACTGACGAAGAGGTAGTTGCCGTTGACGATCGGTGTCGCCTCGAAACCCTGCTTCAGTTCGGCGGGGAACTGGTAGCTCCACGCCTGTTTGAGCTCGCCGACGTTCGACGCGTCGATCTGCTTGAGCGGCGAGTGCGACTGGCCGTTGTAGCTGCGGTAGTACGTGAGCCAGCCCGGGTCGCTTTGCGCGCGGGTCAGGCGGTCATAGGTCACGGGCGGATAGTCCGAGGCGGCATCCACTGGGCCTGCGTTCAAGGACATCGCCGCTGCGATGGCCATGGCGCAGTTCGCAAGCCGGCTTGCCGCAGCCGAGCGTCTCTTCATCTTCGTCTCCTGAATATTTGTCGATGCACGGCCGGGAAGCGGTCAGGCTGGATGCGCGGGGGGATGGGGCCGGTCCGGGTGCGGTGCCGTTCTTGCAAGTCGTATGCCATTCGTCGCGAAGCGTTGCGTGTCGGGCGATGCAGCCCGTTGACCGGCTTCCCGGCGAGGTGCCCCGCGTGTGGCCGATGTGTTGCATTCCGGTACAGCCCGCCGCAAAAAGTGTTGGCGAACGTGACAGTGGGCCGGTCGCGCCGAAGGGCGCTGCACGGTATCGCGCGTGCCGATGCACGCTGGCACGTTCCTGGCTAGATCACGGCAAAGAGGAGACGGTTGTGTGTGCAGCGGTCGACGTTCGACGCTACGGCGTCGAGATGCACGAGCGCATAAAACAGATGGAGACGAAAGTTGATTCCAGAGAAGGCGCTGGGCGCCAGGCGCGCGTATGCAACGCTCGGCACGAGCCTCGCCCTGGGCGCGCTGTGCAGCGGTACATCTACGCTGGCCATCGCGCAGGCACAGAGCGCAGCGGATAACAGCGCAGCGAGCGCGACGGCGGCCCCGCTCGTGCTGCCCGCTGTCGTGGTGGTCGGCACGACGCCGCTGCTCGGCATCGGTACGCCGCTCGCGAAGGTGCCGGCCAACGTGCAGACCGTGAACGCGCAGGACATCGCGACACAGCACCGCGAAACGCTGACCGACTTTTTCGCCGCGAACCTGCCGGGCGTGAGTGTGACCGACGCACAAGGCAATCCTTTCCAGATGAACCTGAACTATCGCGGCTTCACGGCCTCGCCCGTGCTTGGCACGCCTCAGGGATTGTCGGTGTTCGTCGACGGCGTGCGCGTGAACGAGCCGTTTGGCGACGTGGTGAACTGGGACCTGATACCGACCGGCGCGATCGACAAGATCCAGCTCATTCCAGGCTCGAATCCTGTCTACGGCCTCAACACGCTGGGCGGCGCCATCGCGATCACGACGAAGAACGGGCGTACGAGCCCCGGCGGCGACATCGATCTATCGGGCGGCTCATGGGGGCGCAAGAGCGCACAGTTCGAGCAGGGCGGCACGCTCGGGCCGCACGTCGACTACTACGCGAACGCGAACGTCACGAACGACAACGGCTGGGCCGATCACAACGCGAGCCGCGTGCGCCAGGGATTCGGCAAGCTGCGCTATACCGACGACGACACGACGCTCTCGATCTCGGGCGGCGGCGCGGACAACCAGCTGTACGGCAGCCAGACCATTCCGCGCTCGTTTCTGGACAACCCGAAACAGGCCTATACGTTTCCGGACCTGAACCGCAACAGCGTGGGCTACCTCACGCTCTCAGGTGAACACTTCTTCAACGACAACGTGGAGCTGAGCGGTAACGCCTACTATCGACATCTGCGCAACGAGAACGTGAGCAGCAACAACAACACGGATTACGGCTCGATCGACGCAGACGGCAACGTCGACACGCTGGAGGGCAGCAACGTCGATTCCATCGTCACGACGGACAGCTTCGGCGCGAGCCTGCAGCTGACGCTGCTCGGCAAGCTGGGCGGCATCGGGAGCCAGCTCGTCGCGGGCGTGGCGGCGGACTTCGCGAACTCGCGCTACGTTTCGTCTTCGCAGGACGCTGCCTTCACGCCCGACCGCGCGACAGTCGGCATCGGCGATTTCATTCAGCAGACCGATGCAAAAACACGCAACGCGAACTATGGCCTCTACCTGAACGAGACGCTCACGCTCACGCCGCAATGGACGCTCACGTTGTCGGGGCGCTACGACTGGGCGAGCGCGCGCATCGCAGACGAAAGCGGCGTGCAGCCGCTGCTCGACGGCTATCACACGTTCTCGCGCTTTAATCCGGCCGTGGGGCTCAACTGGAATCCGCTGCCCACCGTCACGGTCTACGCGACCTACAACGAAGGCATGCGCGCGCCCACCGCAATCGAACTTGCGTGCGCGGACCCGGCTGCGCCGTGCTCGCTGCCGAACGACTTCGTGGCCGATCCGGCGCTGCAGCCCGTGGTCTCAAAGACTTTCGAGGCCGGGGCGCGCGGCCGTATCGGCGCGCAGACCACATGGAGCGCCGCCGCATTCAGCACTACGCTCTCCAACGACATCGAGTTCGTGAGCGCAGCGGGCAGCACGCAGGGCTACTTTCAGAACGTCGGCAAGACGCGCCGCCAGGGTGTCGAGCTGGCGGGTCACACGGCGTTCGGCCCGGTTGGCATCAGCCTGAACTACAGCTATGTGGACGCGACCTACCGCTCGACATGGACCGAACAAAGCTCCGCGAATTCGTCGGCGGATGCGAACGGCGTCATCACGGTGCGGCCGGGCGACCACGTGCCCGGCATTCCGGCGCATGCCGTCAAGCTGCGGCTCGACTACGCGGCCACGACGCAATGGAGCGTCGGCACGAACATCACGTGGCGCAGCGGCGTGTATGCGCAAGGCGACGAAAACAATCAGGATGCCAATGGAAAGATCGCGGGCTATGTGCTCGTGGATCTCGACACGCGCTATCGCGTCACAAAGCGGCTGGAGGTCTACGCGAACGTGACGAACCTGTTCGACAAGCGTTATGCGAGCTTCGGCGTGCTGGGCCAGAACTTCTTCAACGGGCCCGGCCACACGTTTGACGGCGCGAATCCGGTGAACGAGCAATTCGTCGGACCAGGCGCGCCGCGCGGTTTTTGGGTGGGCCTGCATTACGCATGGGATTGAAGGGATGTGCTGCATATGCGCGCATCGGGGTGAGTCCGCATTCCTCCACGCGGGCCATTTGCGGTAATACACAGGCTGGCGAATCGCTGCGGCGCGTGTTTCGATCGACGCACGCTGTCTTGCATACGGTTCGCTTACACAGCGTGTTGCGCGTCGCGTGCGCGTTTGGCGCAAACCGGCTGGCTGGATTCGATAGCCGGATGGCCCGGAGCTTGCTAATAGAGGACACCGAGAAATACCGAAGTGTCCGGCAAGGTACCGGCCAATCGTGGAGGAGAGCATGCGCGACGACGTACAGATGGCCGCGGGGCAAGCGGTCCAGGTGTCCAATGGCTGGCCCGCACCGGCCATCCAGAAGGCGCACGAGCGCTCGGAGACCTTCGGTCTGCGCGCGAGCGCGAGACCGGATTACGACGTGCTTTCGGGTGCGGGGCTCGAGCTCAAGCGCGAGCAGAACCGCGTGCTGTGCATGCATGCCACGCCGGTCATGGAGACGCTGCACGAGCAGATCGTCAACACGCAAAGCATGATCGTGCTGACCAATGCCGAAGGCTTGATTCTGCATTCGATCGGCGACGACGATTTTCTCCAGCGCGCCGAAAAGGTCGCGCTGCGGCCCGGCGCCAACTGGGCCGAGGACCGCCAGGGCACCAACGCGATCGGCACCGCGCTCGCCGAGCGCTGCGCGATGGTCGTGCACGGCGACCAGCATTACCTAGCGGCGAACCGCTTCCTCACCTGCTCGAGCGTGCCGATCTTCGACCCATACGGCGACGTAATCGGTGTGCTGGACGTGACGGGCGATCATCGCAGCTATCACCAGCACACGATGGCGCTCGCGCGCATGTCCGTGCAGATGATTGAGAATCATTTGTTCGCGACGACTTTTCAGGAGACGCTGCAGGTCTCGTTTCATGGGCGCCCGGAATTCCTCGGCACGCTCATGGAAGGCATCGCCGCCTTCACCTGCGACGGGCGTTTTCTCTCGGCCAACCGCAGCGCGCAGTTTCAGCTCGGCCTCTCGCTCGCCGCGCTGCGCGCTCATACACTGTCGTCGCTATTCCAGACCACCAGCGCGCAGCTGATCGACAGTATGCGCGCGGGTCTGGAATCACACTTCATGCTCAATCTGGCGAGCGGGGCGGTGGTTTGCGCGCGCGTGCAGTTCAGGCGCGCCACGCTGGCCGAAGGCGCCCGACCCGTTGCGGTGCATGGCTCGGCTGTGCAGCCGGCCGCCTATGCGACGGCGCAGCCGCCTTCCATGGGCCTCTCGCGCCTGAGCTATCTCGACACGGGCGATCCGCAAGTGGCGCTCGTGATCGCGAAGGTGCGCAAGGTGATCGGCAAGGACATCCCGGTTCTCGTCACCGGCGAAACCGGCACGGGCAAGGAACTGCTCGCGCAGGCCATCCACAACGATTCGCCGCGCCGCGACCAGCCGTTCGTGGCGGTGAATTGCGCGTCGATTCCGGAAACGCTTATTGAATCGGAGCTGTTCGGCTACGAGGAGGGTGCATTTACCGGCGCGCGGCGCAAGGGCGCGGCGGGCAAGTTGTTGCAGGCGAACGGCGGCACGCTGTTTCTCGACGAGATCGGCGACATGCCATATCCGCTGCAAGTGCGTCTGTTGCGCGTGCTGCAGGAGCGCATGGTCAATCCGCTCGGCTCGACGAAGACCATCCCCGTCGATATCGCAATCATCTGCGCGACGCACCGCGACTTGCGAGAGATGATCGCGCAGAACCGTTTTCGCGAGGACCTGTATTACCGGCTCAATGGCCTCGTGGTGCGCCTGCCGCCGCTGCGCGACCGCACGGATCTCGCAGTCGTGATTCAAAAGCTCCTGCACCGCGAATCGCACGGGCGTACGAACGTGCAGCCGCTCAGCGTCGCACCGGACGTGATGGCGCTGTTCGAGCGCTGTGCGTGGCCTGGCAACTTCCGGCAGCTCGGCAACCTGCTGCGCACGGCCGCGGCCATGGTTGACGACGACGGCCAGATCCGGCGCGAGCACCTGCCCGACGACTTCTTCGACGATCTGCGCTGCTGCGGCCAGACCCAGGCATTGCCCCCGGCGCATGCCCGCGCGGAGCCGCTGGTGCCGGAGGATGCGCGCCTCGAAGACGTGACCGCCTCGACCATCGCGGCCACGCTCGCGCGCCACGGCGGCAACGTGTCGGCTGCGGCGCGGGCGTTGGGCGTGTCGCGCAATACCATCTATCGCAAGATGCCCGCCGCCGATCCCGGTCGCGGTTCGGGCGACGCCTGAAGCGCCATTCGCGCGCGCGGCCAGGCCACTTGCTGTCTCCTCCTCTGTCCCACGGGTGTTGCATCCTGTAGCACCCGTGTTCCGAAACGCAACACCCTTTCCCACGCAGGCAGCACTTGCCGCATCGAGCGAACGCTGGCTCACACCGGCATGCCCCTTGCTTTGAAGAGACTGGCCGCACATTCGATGCGGTATGCAGCCTCAATCTCAAACAAGGAGACATGTCATGCAGTGGACCACCCCCGCTTATACCGACCTGCGTTTCGGCTTCGAAATCACGATGTATATCGCCAACCGCTGAGCGCATGGCAGTGTGCCGTCCGCGCGGCCATCGAGGCGTGGCGGGCGGCATGCAGCGAGAACGAACATGAAGATCAGGATACTGGGTTCAGGTGCGGGCGGCGGCCTGCCGCAATGGAACTGCAACTGCGCGAATTGCCGCCGCGCGCGGCAGGCGGGCGGCGATGTGCTGCCGCGCACGCAGTCGTCGATCGCGGTGAGCGGTGATGGCGTGGACTGGGTGCTCATCAACGCGTCGCCGGATCTGCTCGCGCAGTTGCGCTCGCATCCCGATCTGCAGCCCGCGCGCACCACGCGCGATAGCGCGCTCGCGGCCGTCGTGCTGACCGACGCGCAGATCGACCACGTCACGGGCCTGCTGATGCTGCGCGAACGCACCTCGCCGCTGCCGCTCTATGCGTGCGCGCCGGTGCTCGACGATCTGTCGGGCGGCCTGCCGCTCGTGCCGTTGCTCGGCCATTACTGCGGCGTGGAAGCACACACGATCGCGCCCGGCGAGCCGTTCACGATTGCCGCTTGCGCCGGCCTGCGTTTTACCGCGCTGCCTGTTGAGAGCAAGCCGCCGCCATATTCGCCACGCCGCGAGGCATCCGCGCCGGGAGACAATATCGCACTCCTGATCGAGGATATCGAGGCAGGAACACGCGCGTTCTATGCGCCGGGTCTGGCGCAGATGAGCGCCGATGTGCTCGGTACCATGCGCAACGCTGATCTCGTGCTCGTGGACGGCACATTCTGGACCACCACCGAAATGATCGACCTCGGCCTCTCGACGAAGCACGCGGTCGACATGGGGCATCTCGCGCAGCGCGGCGACGACGGCCGGCCGGGCATGATCGACTGGCTCGACACGTTGCCGCGCGGCACGCGCAAGGTGCTCACGCATATCAACAACACCAATCCGATTCTCGACCCGCATTCCGTCGAGCACGCGCAACTGCGTGCACACGGCATCGACGTGGCCCACGACGGCATGCAGTTTCAGGTATGACGATGAACGCACCTATCAAGCTTGAAAACACGCCCGCAATACCATGGACTGCGAATGAATTGGAATCGCGCCTTCGTGCGCTCGAATCGCGCTATCACATCCACCATCCATTCAACCGCATGCTCAACGGCGGGCGTTGCTCGCCCGCGCAGATCCGCGGGTGGGTCGCGAACCGCTTCTACTATCAGATCAACATTCCACTCAAGGACGCCGCGATTCTTTCGAACTGCCCCGACCGCGCCACGCGCCGCCGCTGGATCCAGCGTCTGACCGATCACGACGGGCAAGGCGGGAACGAAGGCGGCATCGAAGCCTGGGTGCGCCTGGGCGAAGCCGTCGGCGTCGATCGGGACACGATGTGGTCGCAACGACTCGTGCTGCCCGGCGTGCGCTTCGCGGTCGATGCCTACGTGAATTTCGCGCGGCGCACGACGTGGCAGGAGGGTGTGTGTTCGTCGCTTACCGAGATGTTCGCGCCGCAGATTCACCTGGACCGGCTCGCGGGCTGGCCTTCGCATTACCCGTGGATCGAGCCGCAAGGCCTTCAGTATTTTCGCAGCCGCGTGCCGCTCGCGCAGCGCGACGTCGAACACGGGCTCGAAGTGACGCTGAGCCATTTCCGCACGCCCGCCGAACAGCAGCGTGCGGTGGAGATCCTGCAGTTCAAGCTCGACATTCTCTGGTCGATCCTCGATGCGGTCGAAAAGGCGTGGCCTATATGAACCCGATAGTGCCCGATGCAGGCAGCGGCGTGCCGCTGCGCCCGCGCTTGCGCGGCATGTACCGCTTGCAGTGGGAGGCGGCCCAGGACGCGTACGTCCTGCTCTATCCCGAAGGGATGGTGCAGCTCAATTCGAGCGCGGGCGAGATACTCGCGCGTTGCGACGGTGCGCATGAACTCGACGAGATCATCGGCGAACTGGAGCGGCTTTTCAGCACCTCCGAGCTGGCGCCCGACGTCTATCGCTTTCTCGATCACGCGCGGCTGCGCGGCTGGCTCGACTGACATGGCGACCGCTACCGCACTCCCGCCCAAGCCGCTCTGGCTGCTCGCCGAGCTGACTTACCGCTGCCCGCTGCATTGCGCGTTCTGCTACAACCCGGTGGACTTCGCGCGGCACGACGAAGAACTCGACACCGAAACATGGCGCGCGACCATCAGCGCCGCTCGCGAACTGGGCGCGGCGCAGATCGGCTTTTCCGGCGGCGAGCCGCTGCTGCGCGACGACCTGGAAGCGCTCGTCGCACATGCGCGCCAGCTTGGCTTCTATACGAACCTGATCACGTCCGGGATCGGCTTGAACGTTGAGCGCATCGAGCGGCTCAAGGCGGCCGGGCTCGATCATATCCAGGTGTCGATGCAGGATTCCACACGCGAGCTCAACGACTTTCTCACGAGCACGCGCACGTTCGAATTGAAGCGCAACGTCGCGCGGCTCGTGAAGGCGCATGGCTATCCCATGGTCCTCAACTGCGTGCTGCATCGTTTCAATCTGCCGCACATCGCGCAGATCATCGACATGGCGCTCGAACTGGGCGCCGACTATCTGGAGCTCGCGAACACGCAGTATTACGGCTGGGCCATGCTCAACCGCGATCAATTGATGCCTACCGCCGAGCAGCTTCGCGAAGCCGAGGAGACCGTGAACCGCTATCGCGCCCGGATTGGAGAGCGGTGCCGCATTCTGTTCGTCGTGCCCGACTACTTCGAACAGCGGCCGAAAGCGTGCATGAGCGGCTGGGGCAGCGTGTTTCTCGGCGTGGCACCCGATGGCGCGGCGTTGCCTTGCCATGCGGCGCGTTCGTTGCCGGGCCTCGTGCTGCCGAACGTGCGCGATGTGCCGCTGCGGCAGATCTGGTACGAGAGCGAAGCGTTCAACGCGTTTCGCGGCGATGGCTGGATGCGCGAGCCCTGCCGCAGTTGCGACGAGCGTCACGCCGATCATGGCGGCTGCCGATGCCAGGCCTACCTGCTGACCGGCGACGCCGCCGCAGCCGACCCGGTATGCGCGAAGTCGCCGCATCACGACCGCATCGTGCAGGCCGTGGAGTTCGCAAGACGGCCAACGTGCGACGACGAGCGGCCGATCGTGTTCCGCAGCCGGCAGAATTCGCTCGCGCTTTGAGTGGAGAATCGACATGGCGTCGGTCGTTGCGCGCTTCGATCGCGGTGAGCCTGCGGTGTTCGGCCAGCACCCGTTCGGGCGACGTGTCGCAATTGCCGCTGTGATCGCGGGCGTGCTCGCGCTGCATGCCGCGCTGATTGCGGTGGCGCGGTGGGAGGCGCCCGCGTCGCACGCCGTGCCGGTGCGCGTGAGGGTCGTTGACGCCGTGCTGATCGCGCCGATTCCGCCTGTGTCGAACAAGAGCGAAGCGCCTGCGCGAACGTCATCGCCGAGCCGACGCACTCATCAAGCAATCCAGAATAATCCTGTGCAGTCGGCTAGAACGCGTCCACCAGCGCCTGTGCATGCGCAAAGCATCACACGCACGCCGCTGCCGCTAACGCCACCACCGTCCGCACATGCTGCCCCAGAAGCCGCGACGCCGACGGAACGCATAGCTGGACCGCAGCCGCAATCGCAACCCGCGCCCGTCACTCAGGCGCCTGCCGCGGACGTGCCGCGCCGCGTCGCCCATCTGGATTGCGCGCTCACGAAGCCCGACTATCCCGCGCAGCCCTTGCGCCGCGCCGAGGCGGGCACGGTCATCATCGAAGTCGATACCGCAGCGGACGGCCACGTAGTCGCCGCGCGCGTAGCGACGACCAGCGGCTACGCGAGGCTCGACGAAGCGGCGCGCGACGCGGCGCTCGCGAGCCGCTGCCAGCCGTATGCCGAGGACGGCAAGGCGGCGCCCGCGCGTGCCGACGTGCCGTTCACGTTCACCCTCAGCGAATGAAACGGAGGAACTCATGCCAAGCTATGGAATCGCGCACCTGTGGACCCAGGGCGATCCGATGACGCGCTTCGTGGCGGCGCTGCTCGTCGCGATGTCGGTCGTGTCGTGGTCGGTGATCGTAGTGAAGGCGTTCGAGTTCGCGCGTCTGCGCCGCCATGCGGGCTTCGCGCAAAGACGCTTCCGGGAAGCCGTCGACGCCGACGATGGCGTCGACGCATTGGGGCCCGCGGGCACGCCGTTCTTCGAGTTGGCCAGCGCAGGTCAGCGCGCGCTGGCGCACCACGAGGCGAGCGGCGCTGCGCATCGCGGGCGCGTCGACTTGAGCGAGTGGTTGCTGCGCAGCCTCAGGGCTTCGGTGAGCGAGAGCTCGACGCGTCTTCAGCGCGGTCTCGGCCTGCTTGCCTCGATCGGCAACACGGCGCCGTTTGTCGGCCTGCTCGGCACCGTGTGGGGCATCTACCATGCGCTGCTCGCACTCGGCGCGAGTGGCGACGCCAGTCTCGAACACGTCGCAGGGCCGGTTGGCGAAGCGCTCATCATGACGGCGCTCGGCCTGTGCGTGGCGATTCCCGCCGTGCTTGGCCACCACGCGCTCGCGCGTGTTTCGCGCGATATCGTCGCGCAGCTCAACCGCTTCGCCTACGGCGTGCACGCGCTGTTGCTCACGGGCAGCGCGCCTGCGCCGCGTGCGACGATGAAGGAACGGGTATGAACGACGATCGCGATCTGGAAGACGAAGCGATGCCGGCGGCCGACATCAACATGACGCCGCTCATCGACGTGATGCTCGTGCTGCTCGTCATCTTCATGGTGACGCTGCCGGTCCTGCACCATGCCGCGCAGCTGGCGTTGCCGCGCGCAAGCAGTCAGCGCGAGGATCTGGCCGCGCCACACGTCGACATCGTCGTCGATGCGCTTGGTCACATGAGCTGGAACGCGCAGCCTGTTCGGGAGTCCGCTCTATCGACGCGGCTGGCGGAAGCCGCGCGGCTCACGCCGCAGCCTGAAATCAGGCTCTCTGCCGATCGCGCCACGCCGTACGGGCGTGTCGCGAAGCTGCTCTCGGCGGCGAGCGCCGCGGGACTCGCGAAGGTCGGCTTCGTGACCGAGCCGGACCCGCCGCGGCGTGGCCAGTAACGACTAAAGCTTCATGCGCTGCAAGACACGATC
The DNA here is from genome assembly GCF_004353905.1 of Paraburkholderia guartelaensis. Taxonomy (GTDB): domain Bacteria; phylum Pseudomonadota; class Gammaproteobacteria; order Burkholderiales; family Burkholderiaceae; genus Paraburkholderia; species Paraburkholderia guartelaensis. The sequence goes on from NZ_SMOD01000058.1 coordinate 37,902, forward strand.
GTTGAGCACGAAACGATGAAAGAGCGCCGCGGCCACATGCAGGCAGATGAACGCGAACAGCACCCACGCGAGCACGCTGTGGACGTCGCCCATGGCGTGCCCGAACGACGACCCCGCAGGGGAGAGCGCGGGCAGCGGGATGGTGCCGAACAGCGTGACGTCCCACGCGCGCGACGACGCGTTGATCCATCCGAGCACGGGCACCGCGACCAGCAGGGCGTAGAGCCCGACATGCGTGAGGGCCGCCACGGCGCGCATGAGCGGCGTCTGGTCGTCGGGCGGCGGGCGATGGGTGGCGCGCCAGACCAGACGGCACACCATCGCGGCAACGAGCGCCGTGCCGACGCCCAGATGCCACGCGATTTCGCCCACGGGACGCGTGTCGCGGTGGACATCGGGCATGGTCCAGCCAATCACGAACTGCGCCGCCACGAGTGCGACGACGAGCCAGTGAAGCAGGCGCGCAACGAGGTCGTAGCGCGAATCGGCAGCGATTTGCATGGGCGCTCCGTGCTCAGAAATGATCGGTTGAAAGCGGCGATTCTAGCGTGCCGAGATTAACGGATCATTAACTGTGGAACTTGCCGCTCCCCCTTAACAGGCCGCTGAAATACAGCCCAACGGAGACGGCCTTGTTCCGCTTACGCGGCTCCTGCCGCAAAATTTTTCAGATTGCGCAATCTCAACGCGAATTCAACGTTGTTTCGGCGGTTTGAGGCTACTTTTTTGGCCTCATTGCCGCTTTCCCGCCACTATGGACGCACCTGTGCCAGCGATCGCATGCGCACAAGGTTGTAGGCCGCCATATTCAACACGAACATCTGGTCCACCTTCTTCAAGCCACGCACCATCACCTGGCGCATGCGCCCCACGGTCTTGGCCCAGCCGAAACC
>NZ_SMOD01000059.1 GCF_004353905.1 Paraburkholderia guartelaensis
CTTGAACAGTTCCTCCGGCGGTCGCACCAGCCCGGCGCCCGTGATGAACAAGTCGAGTACCTTTTTGACGTCGTCGAACGCCGCGACATTGAAGTTAATGCACATAACGCCGACGGCGTCCGACGACTCACTGGGCAGCAGCATACTCACACATCGCATCCGGCGGCCGTCCCAGTTCATCTTCTCATACGGCCCCATCACTTCTTCGTCTGCGGTTCCTTCGATTTCCTCCAGAGCAGAATCGTCGCCAATCGCGCGCTTTGACAGGTTGTTGGCAATGTACGCGATTGACTGGCTCATCAAGTCGTGGATGACCACTTCTGCATAAGGAAAAAACAGTGCAGCGACGCCGTCGGCAATACTCCGGTATCGACTGAGCAGCAGTTGATCGGCGGTGGCTTTCTTCTGTTTTCGGGAAGGCATCGATCGTCGGTCTCTTGTGGCGAAGCATACATGATATTACTTCGCCGGCCTCAGCGCGACTCCGCAAACTGCCGCCACTACAGCACAAAAAAAGCCAACCGTTACTTACCGATTGGCCCGTGAACTGAAGGCCCCCCTCACGCCTCTGAAACTGGGTGGCAAGACACTGATGCCTTCAGCGCGTCTTCAACTCACTTGTGCCGAATCGCGGCACGAATCACGAACTGATTCGCAGTCGATGACGCATCCGCCGCACCTGGCACGTACGCGAGATCCAGCGCGGTAGCCGTCTTGTCGCCCGCGACGTGCTGGTAAGCGCCCTGGACGTAGAGGTCCGTGCGCTTCGACAGATTGCAATCCACCATCAGGCCGACTGAGAGAATCTTCGGCTTTGCGTCGCCGGATGACGCGTCGAAATTCTCCCTCGTGAACGTGTAGGCGCCACCCGCATACAGCGCCGGCGTGAACTGGTACTTGAAGTTCACCTCGAAGTTCTGGAACCTCAGCGCGTTTAGCGTCCGGACGGCCGGCAGAATCGAGCCGGAAATATACGTCGTCGATTGCAGCTGGTTCAGGTACGAGTTCATGTACGCGAAGCCGCCGTCGCCGACCCGAACGTGTAGTTGATCCCGCCGCCGAACACACACAGGCGCTTCGCGAGGAAATTTTCGTCACCACCATTGTTGATCGAGCCGTTGGACGTCGCGGACGGGTTGTCTGCCTGGCGGTATGCGGCCGCTACAAGCAGGCCGCCGTTCGCGTATTGTGCACCAACGCTGTATTGGCGGTTATTCGCAAAGTTCGTGTCGTTACTGAAGCTGTATGTGCCACCGAAATTGAAACCACCAACGTTCGGACTAGCGTACTTGATGGTGTTGTTCACACGGAATGTGTTGTCCGTTTTGTCGTTGTCGTAGGGATGGGAAAACAGGTAGCCCGCCCAGTTGCCGTTCGCGGTAGTCTGCGCAAGGTAGTCGACAACAGAGTCATACTGACGCCCAAACGTCAGCGTGCCGTAGCGGTCGCTCGCCACGCCAACGTAAGCCTGACGCCCGAACATAAGCCCCCCTTGCCCGAGCTTGCCGTTATTCACGTTGAAGCCGTTCTCGAGAGTGAACACCGCCGAAAGGCCACCGCATAGATACTGTCTATGGAGGGGCCGCGGAAGTAAGCCTCCTGGAGTAAAACGCAGATTCCGACACCCGTTTTCCGAGGGGGTGAGCAAATGAATGCGCCTCGCACGGCCCTTCATGGGCAGGATCTGCTGCACCACCCGCACATGAATTGTGTCGTGCCCGGTGGTGGCATCTCCCCGGACGGTGAACGCTGGATCACCTGCCGCCCCGGATTCTTCCTGCCCGTGCGGGTGCTCTCACGACTCTTTCGCCGACTATTCCTCGAGCAGCTGCGCCGCGCTTTTGACGCTGGCATGTTTCGCCTGCGCGGCCAGCTCGAGTTCCCGAGGGATGCCAGGGAATTCGCTGCCTGGCTTGCGCCCGCTGCCAGTGGGTCGTCTACGCCAAGCCACCCTTTGGCGGTGCCGAACATGTGCTCGATTACCTGGGGCGCTATACCCATCGCGTCGCCATCTCCAATAACCGGCTGCTGGGTTTCGACGGAAACGGCGTGCAGTTCCGCTGGAAGGACTACCGGCACGAGGCCCGGCACAGGACCATGACGCTCACGGCTGACGAGTTCATCCGCCGCTTCCTGCTGCACGTGCTGCCCGACGGCTTCAAGCGCATTCGCAGCTACGGCTGGCTCGCCAACTGCCACCGAGCGCAGCGCCTGGCCATCTGCCGGCACCTGCTCGGCGTCGAGCCGCCCGCCGCCGAATCACCCGCCAACGGAGAAGATTACCGCGACCGGTACCAGCGGCTCACCGGCAGGTCATTGCGTGACTGCCCCGTGTGCGGCAAGGGCCACATGGTCCGCATCGAAGGCGGCGTGCCCGGCATCCTTCCGCGGGCTCCGCCTGCTCCCGCCCATGTGCACTAGCCGATATCGACACTTTCGCCCAACACGCTCGCCTTGCCCGATCAGGCCTGCGTGCCCGAACTCGTGTCTTCGGTATGCTCTCGCAGCACAATGCTCCGAAACTTCGGCTTACCCGCCCACTGAAGCTCGCATTGCTGCCGCGCTCACTGTGCATCCCGCACTCGCTCGCCCTGAACCTCGGAGCGATAGTCACGCCCCGAGTATCGCGAACCACCGAGTCGTTCATTCAATGCCCATAGCCGCCACCGCCCGTGGAGCGGTTTAGCACAAACGTTTTTTTGATTACCGATCTCGGATTGGCCTCGCTTAGCCTGTTCAGGCGTCTGCGGCCGCGATCGCCAACCAAAAAAACCTCTGCATTATGGCCTCGAGGCCATAACCACGAGAACGGGAGTGTCGAATCCTCGCACCGGTATCTGAAGGACGCGGTCGATCAGGCCTTGATGCTGCGTGGCCATCGCGACTTCGCTGATCGTGCCGCCTACGATGAATTCATCCGCGAGCAGGTGATGCGTCGAAACCGGCGCAACGCCGCTGCGTTCCGTATCGAGCGCCAGCAGCTTCAGGATCTGCCGGAGTACCGTACCACCGACTTCGTCGAGGAGGAGGCTCCTGTGACCCGTTGCAGCACGTTCACGGTGCGGGGCATCCTCTACAGTGCGCCGTCGCGCCTGATTGGCCACCGGCTGAAGGTGCGCGTCTACGGCGACCGGCTCGACTGTTACCTGTCCGGCGTGCTGGTGCACAGCACCGCACGGGGCTCCCGTGCGCACGACAACCGTCACGCGCTTGACTACCGCCACTTCATTGGCTCCCTGAAGCGCAAACCGCAGGCATTCAAGGGGCTCGCGTTTCGTGATGCACTGTTCCCGCGCGAGGCCTACCGCCGGACCTGGGAACAACTCGATGCCCGCCTGTCGCAACGCGAAGCATGCAAGACGATGGTTGGCCTGCTTGAACTCGCCGGCCTGCACGGCGTGGAGGCCGCACTGGCCGGACAGCTTGACGTGTTGCTGAAAGCCGGCAAGCTGCCCGATCTCAAGGCGCTGCGTGAGCAGTACGCTCCCCGTGAGGCCGCGTGTCCGGAAGTGGAGGTCCAGATGCCGCCCGTTGCCGTCTATGACGAACTGCTCGAGGAGGTGGCAGCATGAACGCGCCCGCACATGATGGTGGCCGCCTGGCCCTGATGCTCAACGAGCTGCGTTTGCCAACGATCGGCAGGTTGTGGCCCGAGTTCGCCGAGCGTTCGGACAAGGAAGGCTGGCAGGCCACGCGACTGCTTGGCGCACTGCTTGAGCACGAACTGGCTGAGCGTGCCAAACGACGCATCGAGCGGCATCGGACCGAGTCGCATCTGGATCCGACCAAGACGCTCGCCACCTTCGACTTCAGCACTGTGCCAATGGTCTCGAAGGCTCATGTGACGGCGCTGGCCACCGGCGAGTCATGGCTGGAGAAAGGCGCCACGGTCCTCCTGTTCGGCCCACCTGGAGTCGGGAAAAGTCATCTGGGTTCGGCCATCGGACACGCCCTGATCGATGCCGGCTACCGCGTGCTGTTCACGCGCACCAGCGAGCTCGTCCAGAAACTGCAGGCGGCACGCCAGAGCCTGCAGTTACCTTCAGCACTGGCCAAGCTCGACCGCTTCGACCTCATCGCGCTAGACGACCTGTCGTATGCCCGCAAGGATCAGGCCGAGACCAGCGTGCTGTTCGAACTGATTGCCGAGAGGTATGAGCGTAAAAGTCTTCTGATAACGGCCAATCAACCGTTCTCGGGCTGGAATGACGTGTTCCCCGACCCCGGCATGACGGTCGCCGCCATCGACCGGCTTGTGCATCATTCGACGATCTTCGAGCTCAACGTCCAAAGCTACCGCCGCCGCAAGGCCGGCGACAAACAGAACGCACGGCGGCGTCAATTACACGCCGACAACCCGGCCAACCCGTTTAGGGGTAATCGTCCTTTTCGTGCAAAATCTGGCGGTTAGGTCTATTTTGTCTTTTAAAATCAATGCAGTATGCGACTCCCGAATTTCCGGACCTCATCTCTTTGAAGCAAGATTTGGCGCTTTCATGCACCCTCCGTTCCCGCGCACGCTGCGTCGTAACGTGCGGCCTCAGCGGCGAGACGTGCGTCAATCGGGCTCGCTGTTCGATCTCATTGCGCCAGGAGATAACTCCCACAACGCATGTTCATCACCGCTCCTTCGTGGACCCGCCTCACAATCTGGCCGTGCGCCGCCAAGGCGCCGCATCCAGCAGCATCTCCCGATAGCGTTCGATCGGAAAGCTCATCACCCCCCGGAAATTTACGTGCGCGAAGTGCGCCGGCCCCAGCCGCCGCAACCAGTCGTCGCCAATGCCTTGACCTTTGCTACGCCAACCGTCAAGGGTCGCCTGCATACGCTGCGTATTCCACGCGATCACCACGTTTGTCAGCAGCGTCAACGAGCCGGATATCGCAATCATTTCATCGCGGCGCCGTCCGCGCTCTGGCGCGACCTTGCCGGTGTAGATCGCGCGCTGCAACTGATGAACCGATTCTCCCCGGTTAAGCAACGTATGCATTTCGCGCCGAAACTCCAGGTTGCTGAAGTAATCACACAGGAATAGCGTGCGTAGTAGCCTGCCGAGGTGGTCTGCCGCCCGGTGCACAGGATCGCCCTGTGCCGCGCTTCCGAACCGCTGTAAAGCGACTATCGCGCTCACGCGGCCAGCATGAATCGATGCGACGACACGCAGCAGTCCGTCCCAGCTATCACGAATCGCCTTGATGGACACTTCGTTGGCGGCGATGGCTGCCAGCCCCGCTGGTGTGACCATGCCTCTGGGCAGATGCAGTTTGCGTTCCGAGAGGTTGCGCAGACGAGGGCAAAGGTCAAAACCAAGCAGCTTCGACACTGTCATCCCTACGTTCGTGTATCCATGCGTGTCTACACAAAGCCGCTGCAATCCGCCATCGTCACGGTTCTCGTTGTGGCGGGTCACGCCCTCGATCGCTACTCCAGCCTGGCGTTCGTTCAGCACGATGGGTTGGTTATAGACAATGCCGTGCTGGTCCAGCACGTGCGTGTACATGCCCACCGCGTGGGTGCGACGTCGCGGATCGACCCGCGCATAAAAGAGGTGCGGTGACGTATCGAGGCTCATCGAGTCGCTTGATGCCTGCCGTCCAGAGCCCCAGAGTTCCGTAATCGGATGCGTGCGCTGGAATTCCACCACGCGGTCATTCGCACGTGACAGCCGCCCGGGCATCTCAAGGAGACGCATTGCCGTCGAAATATGCGCCGGTTCCAGTTTCGGGATCATGGCCGCGACGTTCGTGGTGTCCAGGTCCGTGCCGTGCGCAATCAATGCAGCGTACAGCGAGACGAGTTCGTTCGCATCTCGCGCCTTGCGTGCCAGGAGCACTTCGCTGAAGCCGGTGTGGGCATCCATCTCCATGATCATGTCGGCGAACTGCGCGGTACCGATCTCCCTGAATATCAGATCCCGCGTACGTTTAGGTATGCCATCTATTGGCAACGCTTCGAGTGCTGAGAGATGCAGCGCGCGGTCGGGGCCGATCGTGACGCGGCCTGCTTCTCGTGCTTCCTCCAGGGCCGCCAGCGCAGCCTTCAGGTGTTCCGTCAGCCGTTCGAGGAACGGATCCGCGGTTCCCGGCAACCCGAGCGAGGAAAGATAGCGGTTGTGATCGCGTTCCCACTGCGCGTGCGGGATCAGCAACTGATCGCGCTCACGGAACGACAGGCTGTGGTTGACCCAGACCGAGCCGCGGCGAAGCCCCTTGCGCAGACCCGTGATTGCGGATGCCTCCAGCGCCCGCAACGCTCGCGTCCGATCGTCGCCCTTGACTAGATCGCGCCAGGCCGCGCTGACCGGCACATCGCAGTCGAGCGGCAATTCGGTTACGCCGCCGTCACGCAGTGTGCCGACAAGCTTGAGCTGTCGGAGACTCGGCTCCGCTTCGCGGCCCACGAAGCCTAGCTCACGTAACGGCCCCATCAGATTTCGGATGCGGTGGTGATCGTCGGTCAGCGCTGCGCGAACGCTCGCTGCGTGACTTGCAGGCGGCTTGTCTGCGAGGTTCGCAAGCAGCTTGTCTATATCGTCGAGCCTTTCTTGCGCAGTACGCCTGCTATCCCGAACCAACGCCTTGATCACGACCAGTTGCTGCCGGTATTCAACAGCGGAGTGTGCCTGCCGAACGGTCGTGCGGTCGTAAGCCTGCCGCACGAGGTCGGAAACCCGGCGCCCAGTTTGATAAAGTAGCGCGTCCGTCAGCTCGAGCAGAGTGACGTGCAGGAAAAAGATCAACTCGATCGTGCGGGTCGACTCCTTAAGTTCGCGTACTTTCGCAGGACGGCGAGCCTGAACGCGCTGCGCGTACGCTCGCTGCTTTTCGATCGGTACGACATCCAGCTGCCACTCGTGCACGCCGAGGTCCTTCAGGAGGCGGATTTTCGCAAGTGTTTCGGTGATGGTGGACGGACTGTGTCGAGCGGGCGGAGTCTTGAGCCATTCCAGTATCGTCATGCCCGAACTGCCATGCCGTGTGGAAAGAAGCGCATCGGCGCGCACGCGCTGCACTTTCGGCACGGCCGCCTCGATCAGTGCGAGCAGGTCGCGCTCGACCTCTGCCCAGATCGATCGCGCAAGATCACGCAACTTGCGTTCTGCCGGAATCAGGATGCGACGTTCGTAGAGCCAGTGGTGGACATGCTGGATCAGATCATCCATTGAGAGAGTCTCGGCGGCATCCTGCTCCATCCATGCAGCAATGTCGACCAGCTGGCCCTGGCCATGCGACGTCAGCCCGAGGTATTCGCAGGCCCAAACCTGATGATCGTATTGCGTCTTGTAGCGCTGGTACAGCGTGCGCAACGAGGCGATCGTCGGAATGGGCAAGCTGAGCCGTTCGCCGATGTAGCGCAGCAACTGACGTGGGAGGGTGCCAACATGATCGAGCGTGCGTCCGCTTGCGCGCAGAAACACCAACTGAATGGCAGCGCCAGCACGCCGATCGCCCCGGAAACGCTCGTTAAGCGCGGCGATGTCGCTATCAGTCAGCGCGAAGTAGCGTTCGACATCGAATTCCGACAACCTCGAGGGCAGACGATGCTGCCCCACATAGCGAAACGCCAGTCCCGGCATGGCTTGCCTCCCGTCGGAGGGCGATTCGAAATCGCGGGCGGCTAGGTTACCGCAGATCGCTGCCAAGCCTGCCGATAGTCGTCTGGATCGCCCGCTGAGCCTTGCCGCTAAAGGCGTCTAGGAGGAAGCGCCAGATTTTGCACGAAAAGGACGATTACCCCAACGATAACTCGCGCGCAGTTATGTTTCGTTTACCTAACTTAATTTGCCGCAGTAACCCGGCCGTTGCTTCAGAAACCGCACTGATTCTAGCCGCAATTTCCCCGCTTTCACACGTTTCCGATTTAAAAAATTCGGTGAACCCCAAAGCCGTCTGTCGAGTGGCGGCAAGACGCGGCCGGTAACGGTGATCGCCCCGGCGATGGAGCGATGCACCTGAGTTTTCTTCAGAAATCGACTCACGGCGCGTATGTTGAGATAAGTATTCTTATCACAAGGTGTCTTTTTTTATTTAAACTTCGCCGAACGAAAACACGCCTGCCCGCCACCTGCCTCCCTGCGACGGAACTGCACAAGAGGCTAATGCGCGGTGCCGTAGCGCAATGTCAACGTTGCATGATGAAATGCGTCAACGCATTCGGCTCTGAGCGCATCGCAGCCAAGCTGAGCCGATGACAGAACAATCGAGTTCTACACGAGAACTGAAACTGTCCGGCAGCGGGCTGGATCGCATCTCGAAGGTTTGCAAAAGACCCAATGCGACACGCTTCACTTCCTGTTGCATGACTGACTCCATCAGATGGTGGAGGAAAACGCGATCTCTAGCGCCTACGATGGCGATACTCACCACGAAAACGCGAGGGCGCGGTTCTGCGCGCAAACGCCAAACCTCAGTCCTGACAAGCCAGACTCGGCGTTCCGGATCTCTTGAGCAATATCCGGAACCCGTTGTGATCCCAGACGAGGATCTTGAAACGATCACATCACTGGTTCGTGAACACGTAGAGCGACGAATCCATCGGGTTCAGGCCCATCGCCTGCTCCACGAGAATCGACAGGCGGTTCATTCCGAAGCGGAAATCAACCGGATCGCGGTGCTCCCCGAAGTCGAGTTCGGCACCGTTGTCCGGCGTGTGGAGATCGAACTCGTAGAGGCGTGCAGGTTCGAATCACCTGCTGGCATCGCGATCGTGCTACTGGACTGGAGTATTGATCCGCCTGGCGCCCCTTTACTGTGGTCATCCCGAATCCGACCGGATTCAGCACAGTCAAATCGGCCCAGGGTGTTGCGATCTCGGCGCCAACGGCTGTTCAGGAAGGTATGCAGGCCGATCTGCGGGGCCGCAAGGATGTGGACATCATCATGTTCGAATGAATGCGATCAACATGCTGCCAGAACGCCCGGATGCGTCTTCATCATTCGGCCATCTGCAAATCTGGTTCGATAGTTTTGTGAAAACGAGGATAGAAACGATTTACGTCTGCGCCGTGGTGACTACACTTGGATCTACGGCGACGACGGACGTCGCCACGTTTCTGCCTGGTTTGCTTTCGTGCGCTCGCTCCCTGCCCCGGACGGGGAACTGCATTGCGCGCCTTGGAGAGCGCTCATGAACGGAACAGTGGTATCAGAAGAGCCGATCGATGGAGGCGGTTGGAGCGAGTCAAAAGGCTGGCTCGATCTCGTAGGTGCCGCTGGCAATAGCGACGATCTGGCTTCGATGGTCCGGCAATCGAATCTAGTCGATACGTTCGGTAACAGCACACGATCGCTGACCGATCTCGCTGGCGTAGCCAACAAGGTGTTCGATTTCCTCAAAGGCTACCGCTACGAGACGACGCTCCTCGACGATGCCCCTGTGTTCCTTCCCCTTGTAGAGGTCTGGAGCGCGTCAGGCGGCAAGATCAGGGTGGTTCACAAGCGATCGAAGAACGCGAGCGCCGACCTGACATTCGCATGGGGTGTGAAATTCGGCTCCAGCTCACGCCTCACGCTGGAGGAGATGGAGTCGTTCGAGGCTCCGGCGAAAGACCAATACGGCGTCATTCTGGAAGCCGGAGCACGCATCAGCGTTCGGCGCTACGTCCACGCGTCGCGCGCGCCGATTGATCGCGTCGACATCAAACCGCCCGCGGGTATTGCGCGGCGGCGAACGCGCTCGCTAGGTACGCATCAACATCCTTGTCTCGGCACAGAGGTCACGCAGGAGCAGATTGAAGACCAGGGCTACGAAATCCTGGAGCAACATGAAGCGCCCGTGCGCATCGAACGTGCGATGGAGGTCTCGCAACGCTGGTCTCCTGGACTATCGGTGCCAGTCCTGAAGACAATGTTCGAAATGGAGGCCCAGATCGAGCAAGCCGACTCGATGAAGTATGAAATCTCGCTACCCGGTGGCGCGACGTACGCGCTCTGTCGTCGTATCGCCGGACCGGACTTTCCGGTGTGCGTGCGGCTCATTGTTTGAGGTGAACGCCATGATCACCGGTAGACAGCTTGCTGAGATGTTCGCCGCGAGGCAGTACGCACAAATGCTGGAAGTACTCGCGGCCGTAGAAGGGAACGCCACGCATTCAACGCCGGATGAATCGCTCGAGCTCATCTGGTTCAAGGCAAGGGCGCTGCATCGCCTCGACCGCCTGGACGACGCTATCGACCTGTTCGAGGGGATGGTCGCGCAAGGCGCATGGGACGGCACCCGGCTCGGCGCAATACTTCGCAATGAACTCGCTGAATGCTATCGGGAAAGCGGACAAAGCCCCACGCGCGCCCGCCAGCTCTATTTGGAAGTCCTTGAACTTGACCCGGGAAACCCGGTGGTTCTGAACAATCTTGGCTTGCTCGAACAGGCTGAGGATCACTTCGAGAAGGCCGTGAAGTACTTTCGTGCGGCGCGAGAAATCGAGTGCCAGGGTGACCAGCCTTCGGAGGTGGAGGCGGCGATCACAATGGACAATCTGGCTGGCGCCCTGCTTGACCTCGCGAACGCAAGTCGCGACGAGGCCGCTGGAGGCTGGATCGCCGAAGCAATCCAATTGCTGGAGGCCGCGCGAGCCGTCTTCCAGCAGGCCGGTGAGGAGGAGCTTGCCGCAGGGAATGCGATATACCTTGGACGTGCGCTACGCGACGTGGGCGAATTATCAAAAGCCTCGGAGCTAATATCAGGCGAACTGGCCGCATGTGAAGCGCGACCCTTCCTGCACGGCCGCGCGACAGAGCTGCGCGATGTCGCTGGCGAGATCCTCGTCGCAAAGGGGCGAAACGGCGAAGCGCGTGCACTTTACACAGCACAGCTGGAGGTCGTCGGTGCGTCACATCTGCGTGCAAGAACCCTGGCCGCGCTGGCATCGATTGCCGTTGCCGAAGGAAACTGGCGCACCGCTCTCGAATTGAATGAGAAGCGCCTCGCCGGTTTGGCCGATCGCGTCGTCAACGAGGCAAAGCTGTCGACCTACGACGACCGGCTCGCCCTTTTCGACACTGCAGACGCGGCCGTGGGGTCGATGCTCGCCATTACAGCTGAGGCGAATGAGGCCGATCTGATCGAGCATACGCTGAGTGCACTCGTACGATGGCGCGGCGCGTACATCGAAATCGAGCGAATACTCCTTGCCGCTGCGCGTACAGCGGGAGCGGACGTTCGCGCGGCATGGGAAGACGTTCAACGCTCACGTCGCCTTCTCATCGAACATCTGTTGGGCGACCCCGGCCCCGAGATCACCGTTCACATGAGAACGAGCCGTCGACTGAATATGGAACTGGCCAAGGCTCATGGGCGATTCGTAGAACGTTTCGTACGGGATCAGGCATGCACGGCCGCCGACTCCGAACTCGCCGCCCTGCTCCACGGCAGTCTTCGCGAGCTGCTCTCCGGACTGCCTGCCGGGGCAGCGCTGGTCTGCTATACCCACCTTCATCGCGTGGCACCCGACGTGTCCACGGTCGCCAACGATGAGAAACATTACGTTGCGCTCATCTACCAGCAGGATGCGCCCACCGCCTGGGTTTCAATTGGCGACGCGCGGATTGTCGAGACGTTGGTGAGCACGGCGGTAGGTCAAATTGCAGATTCGGTCGGGACCGCCGAGTGTGACGACACCTGCCTGAAACAGCTCGGCGCACTGCTGCTCGATCCCCTTCGCCCCCACATCGATCAAGCGAGCCATCTCGTGCTCGCGCCGATCGGCACGCTCTGGCATGTTCCATTCGAAGCGCTGGTGTTGGCTACGGGCCGTCCGGCGATCGAGTCCTGGAAGCGCATCACCTTCGTTTCCTATCCGAGCGAAATACGGCACTGGGGCAGTCGATGCGAAAACGAGAACCCGCCCGCGGTGTTCGGCGTTTCCGAGTACAGCAAATTCTGCGATGTTCCAACAGTGATGGGATTTACCGATCTCCCCGGTGCGCTCATCGAAGCGAAGCGAGTAGCTTCGATCCTCGGAGTCGAGCCCATTTGCAACGACGACGCCACAAAATCCAGGGTAGCCGCCGTCGTGAGACCTTCGATGCTGCACCTAGCGGCACACGCCGAATACGACGCCGATACGGACTGGAAATTCGAGAGCTACTTCAACATGTTCCTGACGATGTCGAGCGCACTACGCGGTCCGGATTACGACGCCGAGCGCCGTGTAGTCTTCTCGAACCCCCTGTTCCGGTCGATGATTGCACTTGCCGGAGCGAACGCGCTATTGACCGCCAATTCCCAGCCTGCGTACGGCAACGGGCTGCTGACGGCAGCGGAAGTCGAGCTGATGGACCTGCGCAGCACCCAGCTCGTGGTGCTGTCCGCCTGCAAAACCGTTCGGGGTCGCGCGCCAACGGGGCCTGTACGGGGACTCGCAACTGCGTTCGCGATCGCCGGCGCCGAATCGCTCGCCGTCAGCCTTTGGGATGTCGATGACCGCGCAACCCAGGAACTCATGGTTTCGATGTACCAACGTCTGTTGCGGGGAGAAACACTGGCTGATGCGCTCGCCAACACCAAGCTGCGCATCCGCAAGAGCTTTCCACGCGCGCGTAACTGGGCGGGCTTTATCGTCCTTGGCAATCCGGCGGCGCTGCGAGGCCGAGGTGCATCAGTTGAGGCGCCGTGACACAATCGCACCCCGGCGTGGATGCGAACATGCAGGATAATCTGGCGCAATAGTTAAAGTTTGCGTTCAACCATCGTTCTCCGAAAAGACCGGCATCCGGAAACCGGTTTTCTGCGGCACCCATTGAGTTGAACATTGCCGACTGTCGTCTATATTTGATTGCGTCGACCGGATTCCGATCAATGACTTTTAAGGGAATGAGAAGATAGATTTTCTTATAATTAGTAAGACTAATTAGCTTGATCTGGACGCAACCGAAACGAGTCGAAAGTCGTTGCAGGAGGAACCATGGCCGAGAACGGTTCAGAAGGCGACAACGGGCAGCCGGGGCCAACTGGGAAGCCATCGCCGTTCACGCCTCCGCAAATCAGCCTGCCGAAGGGCGGTGGCGCCATTCGCGGCATAGACGAAAAGTTCTCCGCCAATCCGGTAACGGGCACTGGCTCGCTGAGCGTGCCACTGGCTTTGAGCCCGGGACGCTCCGGGTTCGGACCGCAGCTCTCCGTGGAGTACGATTCGGGCAGTGGCAACGGTGTCTTCGGCATCGGCTGGAAACTGTCGCTGCCTTCGATCACGCGACGCACCGACAAAGGGCTGCCTCAGTATCACGACTGCATCGAGTCCGATATTTTCATTCTTTCAGGAGCCGAGGATCTTGTCCCGGTCCTGCTCCGCGAAGACGAGGCGCAACGTCGTCCTGACGAATTCGAGCGCGACGGCTATCGGGTCAAACGCTATCGGCCGCGCATTGAAGGGCTGTTCGCGCGGATCGAGCGCTGGACCTGCATCGAAAGCGGCGACGTGCATTGGCGTTCGCTTTCGAAAGACAATGTCCTGACCGTCTACGGTCTCGATGCGGCCTCGCGCATCGCGGATCCCGAGAACCCCGCACACGTATTCAGCTGGCTGATCTGCCGCAGCTACGACGACACCGGCAATGCCATCGTTTACGACTATGTCCCGGAAGATGGCCGCGGCGTCGATCTCGCGCTGCCAAGCGAACAGCGCCGCAGGCGCGAGGCAAACCGTTATCTGAAACGCATACGCTACGGCAACCGGCAGCCGCTCCTGCTCGATCCCGAAAGGCCGAGCTTTCGCCGCTCCCATCTCGAGCCGCACGATCTCGAAGGGGCGCGCTGGATGTTCGAAGTCGTCTTCGACTACGGCGAAGCGCACTACCGCGACGCGCCGCCTGACGCCGAGGACCGGATCTACGCGCACGCCTCGCCCTGCGCCACGGCCGACTGGCCGGCACGGCGCGACCCGTTCTCCACCTGGCGTTCCGGCTTCGAAATCCGCAGCTACCGGCTTTGCCGCCGCGTACTGATGTTTCATCACTTCCCCGAAGAACTTGGCGACGAGCCGTGCCTCGTCCGCTCGACGGCGTTTGAATATCGCGAGAAGCCGATCGGTTCCTTCCTCGAGCGGGTCGTGCAATCGGGTCACCGGCGGCGTGAAGACGGCCGTTATCTGACCCGCTCGCTGCCCCCGCTCGACCTCCAGTACACACCGAGTCCGATCGAAGACGCCCGGTTCGCCGGATATTGGCTCGCGGATGTTGACCCGGAAGACCTCGCCAACCTTCCCGCCGGAATTGATAACGCGCAGTATCGCCTGCTCGACCTCGATGGCGAGGGCATTGCCGGCGTGCTGAGCGAGCAGGCGCAGGCGTGGCTCTATAAGCCCAATCTCGGCAACGGCCGGTTCGGCGCCCTTCAAACCGCCGCTCGCATGCCGTCCACGACAGCGCTCGACGACTCGCGCCAGCAGTTCATGGACCTGAGCGGCGACGGCGTGCTCGACCTCGTCGACTTGGCGCCGACCGATCCGGGCTTTTACGAGCGCAAGCAGAACGCGGCATGGGAAGGGTTCAGGCCATTCCGCGCGCTGCCCGTGCGCGACTGGGCGGATCCGAACCTGCGTTTCGTCGATCTCACCGGCGACGGCATTGCCGACATTCTCGTTACCCAGGACGACGCCTTCACGTGGCATCCGTCACTATGGACCGAGGGCTTTGGCCACGGCCGGCGCGTCCCGGTACCGCTCGACGAGGAGCATGGGCCGCGCGTCGTGTTCGCCGACAACGCGCAGTCGCTCTATCTCGCCGACATGACCGGCGACGGACTCTCCGACCTCGTGCGGGTACGCAACGGCGAGATCTGCTATTGGCCCAATCGCGGCTACGGCGGCTTCGGCGTCAAGGTCACGATGGACCGCGCGCCGTGGCTCGATGCGCCCGACCTGTTCGACGAGGCGCGCATCCGGCTCGCCGACACCGATGGCTCCGGTACCACCGACATCGTTTATCTCGGCCGCGATGGCGTGACTGTTTATCTGAACGAGAGCGGCAATGGCTGGAGCGCCGCGCGGCAGATCCGGCCATTTCCTTGCGTTGACGACATCGCTTCGATCACCGTCGCCGACCTGCTGGGCCGCGGCACCGCGTGCCTCGTCTGGTCGTCGCCCCTGCCCGGGGACGCGGGGCGGCAGTTGCGCTATCTGGACCTGATGTGCGGTCGCAAGCCGCACCTGCTCGAGCGCACGATTAACAACCTCGGTGCGGAAACGCGCATCGACTACGCTTCATCCACGCAGTTCTATCTCGCCGACAAGGCCGCGGGCACGCCGTGGGTGACGCGGCTGCCGTTCCCGGTGCATGTCGTCGAGCGGGTTGAGACCTTCGACCGCGTGAGCCGCAACCGCTTCGTCTCGCGCTACAGCTATCACCATGGCTACTACGACGGCGTGGAGCGCGAGTTCCGTGGCTTCGGCCGGGTCGACCAACTCGACACCGAGGCGCTCGCTGCGCTTTCGCAAAGCGATCGATTCCCGCGCGGGGACAATCTCGACGCCGCCTCCAGCGTGCCGCCGGTGCTGACACGCACCTGGTATCACACGGGTGTATTTCTCGAAGGCGGCCGCATCTCGCGGCATCTGGCGCATGAGTACTATCAGGAAGGTGCCGGGCGTTGCGGCGAGTCCACGCTCTCACATGAGCAGATCCAGGCGATGCTGCTGGACGACACGGTCCTGCCGGTGCGGCTCGATCCCGAAGAGGCGCGCGAAGCTTGCCGCTCGCTCAAGGGGGCGATGCTGCGGCAGGAGATTTATGGTCTTGACAGCACCGAGGCGGCTGGCAGGCCGTATTCCGTCACCGAGAGCAACTTCACAATTCGCACCTTGCAGCGGCGTGGGCCGAACCGCTATGGCGTGTTCTTCACGCACGCGCGGGAGCAGGTGAGCTTTCACTATGAGCGCAAGCTCTACGAGATCGAGGGCCATCGCCGCGCCGATCCAAGGGTCTCGCATGCGCTCACGCTCGAGGTCGACGATTACGGCAATGTGCTGAAGTCGGTGGCGGTGGGTTATGGAAGGCGGCATGCAGATCCGTCACCGTTGCTGACCGACAATGATCGCGAACAGCAGGCTCGGCTGCAAATGACGTTGACCGAATCCGATTGTACGAATACCGTTGCCGAGGCCGATGCTTGGCGCACACCGCTCCCGGCTGGGCAGCGTCAGTTCGAGTTGCTGAACATGAAGCCAAGGGCAGAGCTGCCCCGTGTTACCAATCTGTTCCGGTTCGCAGAGCTTGCCGACAAGGTTGCGTCGGCATCGAACGGCTCGCACGAACTTCCATTTGCGGACTGGCGGGGTCTCGGCGCCGTCGGCGTTATGCCATGGCGACGCCCGCTCAAATGGACCCGCTCTCTCTATCGCGCGAACGACCTGCGCCGCTTGTTGGCGCCCGGCAGGCTCGAAGCGCTCGCTTTGCCGGGGCAAAACTACACGCTCGCCTTTCCCGGCGGTCTACTGACCGAAGTCTACCGCCGTCGCTATCCAACCGAAGATCTCTTCCATGACCGCGCCGCCGTGTTGCGGGAAGCAGGCTATGTCGACGTCGAAGGGGACGGGAACTGGTGGACGCCATCGGGCCGAGTCTTCTACGCGGCGGATAGAGCCGACTTGCCCGATGAGGCCGACTGTGCCAGACACGAACTCGGCGAGGCACTGCGGCACTTCTTCGCTGTGCGCCGCCATCGCGACCCGTTCGGCAATGTCACTCATGTCAACTTCGACCGGCACGACCTGGCGCCGGTAGAAACTGTGGACCCCGTCGGCAACATCAATCGCGCGGACCTCTGCTATCGGGTGTTGTTGCCCCGGCTTATCACCGACCCGAACGGCAACCGCTCCGAAGTGGCCTTCGATGCACTCGGGCTCGTCGCGGGCATTGCTGTCATGGGGAAGTCCGGCGAAAAGGTCGGCGACTCACTGGAAGGATTTGAGCCAGATCCCACCACCACGCAGCTGGGTGAATTCTTTGCCGATCCTCACGGATGCGCATTGCGTCTCATCGGCAATGCCACGACCCGAACCCTCTACGATGTCAGGCGTTACTTCGCTGCGCAAAGAGCCGTCTTTTCCGCGATGGTTGCGCGCGAAACCCATGTATCGAATCTGCATCCCGGCGATCTGACGAGAACGCAGATTGCCCTGCACTTCTCCGATGGCTTCGGCCGCGAAGTTCAGGTCAAGAAGCAGGCCGCTCCGGGTCCAGTCGGCAGTGGCGGCCCCACTGTCGCACCGCGCTGGATTAGTAACGGCTGGACCATTTACAACAATAAGGGCAAGCCTGTGCGGCAATACGAGCCGTTCTTCACCGCCTCGCACGATTTCGAGTTTGCCGCAATCCGAGGCGTCAGCAAGATCTTGTTCTACGACCCGGCTGAACGTGTCGTCGCTATACTCAACCCTGAAAAGACCTGGAGCAAAGTGGTTTTCGATCCGTGGCGGCAAACCAGTTCGGATGCCAATGACACG
Source organism: Paraburkholderia guartelaensis (assembly GCF_004353905.1). GTDB lineage: Bacteria > Pseudomonadota > Gammaproteobacteria > Burkholderiales > Burkholderiaceae > Paraburkholderia > Paraburkholderia guartelaensis. Next base: position 17,439 of record NZ_SMOD01000059.1, read on the forward strand.
GTTCTCGCCAGTCCTCAATCAGATCCGGATGTTGGCGCTCATTTCCGCCGGCTCCCTCGAAACGACTATCTGCCAACCTGGTATGAGCAACGGATCGACGGCCGCATGGGCCCTGCGCTGGCGGTGGCCGCACAAAAAGCCGCCCGTCACGCGAACACCCCCACTGTTGCATACATCGACACCCTCGGCCGGAACTTCCTCGCTATCGACGACAACGGTGGCGAGCGCAAGTACCGCACGAGGACGGTTCTCGACATCGAAGGCAACCGCCGAGTCGTCATCGATGCATTCGATCGAGAAGTCCTCCGATGTGCCTACGACATGGGCGGCGTACAGGTGCACGAAGCCAGCATGGAGGCCGGCGAGCGTTGGCTACTCAAGGATATCGGCGGCAGGCCTGTGCGCTCGTGGAACAGCCGCCGCTACGAGGTCCGCACCGAATACGACGCACTCAGGCGGCCATTGCGCTCCTTCGTGCGCGGCGGCGATCCCTATGAGCGCAATGCACGGCCGTTTCCGGAGGAGATCCTGTTCGAGCGCGCCATCTACGGCGACGCGCCCGATACCGGGATGAACGAGCGTCGACAGCGGGCGGCCAACTTGCGCGGCAAGCCCTACCGTCACTTCGATACGGCAGGGATCGTCACTACCAGCCAGTACGATTTCAAGGGCAATCTCCTGCATAGTGAACGGAAATTCTGCTGCGACTTCAGGAGTGTGCCGAACTGGTCGCGCCATCCCTCGGTTGAGGCGGAGCGGTTTACTGGCAGCACGACCTACGACGCGCTCAACCGGCAAGTCACCGTCCAGAGCCCGGACGGCAGCGTATGCCACGCCCGCTTCAACGAGACCGGACTGCTGGAGGCTATTGACGTTGCGTTGCGCGCCGCAGAGCACAGCGACGACAAAACGCGAACGCCGTTCGTGCGCCGTATCGACTATAACGCCCGGGGGCAGCGCCAGCGCGTCGAATATGGCAATGGTGCGCGGACGGACTACGAGTACGATCCGCAGACATTCCGGCTGATCCGCCTGCATACGGCGCGCCCATTCGAGCGCGACGCCATAAGCGCACAGATTCTCGCCGACGAGTCGCGGATTCAAGATCTACATTACACCTTCGATCCCATCGGCAACATCACCGAAATCGCCGATCATGCATTGCGCACGGTATTTCATCGCAATAGCAAAATCGATCCCGTCTGCCGCTATACGTACGACGCGCTTTATCGCCTGATTTGCGCAACGGGACGCGAAAACATCGGGCAAAGCACCTTCGACCTCGCGCCACATGACGGCAATTATCGTGACTACCCATACCTGGGTGCGGCGCGGCTCAAAGATCCGCAAGCACTGCGGCAGTTCACCGAGCATTACGAGTACGATCCGGTCGGCAATTTCGTGAGCCGTCTTCATCGTGCCGAACATGGCAGCTGGACGCGGCACTACAGCTATTGCGAAAAGAGCCTCCTCGAGCCCGGAAAGAACAGCAACCGCCTGAGCCGGACGCACTTGCAGGACGACGCTGCACGCGGCCCAGAGCGCTATTTGTATGACGCGAGCGGCGGGATCGTACAAATGCCACACCTGCCAGTCATGCAATGGGACTTCCTGGACCGGCTCGCGGCGAGCGCACGGCAAGTGGTGAAGGACGTAGCGGCAGAAACGACCTTCTATGTCTACGACGCCTATGGACAGCGCGTGCGCAAGGTCACCGAGCGGCAAAACGGAATACGCAAGAACGAGCGGCTTTATCTCGGTGGTTTCGAAGTCTTTCGCGAATACGACGGTGATGGAGATGCCATCGTGCTCGAGCGCGAGAGCTTGCACGTCGTCGACGACAAGGTGCGCATCGCACTCGTCGAAACTCTGACGATCAACAAGAAGAGCGCGATATCTGCCCCCGAGCCGGTGCAACGATATCAGCTCGCCAACCTGCTTGGCTCCGCCACGCTAGAACTGGACGAGGCGGCACGACTAATCTCCTATGAGGAGTACGAGCCCTATGGTGGCACGGTGTATCAGGCTGGTCCAGCTGCGGCAGAAGTGCGACAAAAGCGGTATCGATACACCGGCAAGGAGCGAGATGAGGAGAACGGTTTCACCTATCATGGCGCGCGGTACTACGCGCCATGGCTAGCGAGGTGGGCGAGCTGCGACCCAGCCAGCGCAGTGCGCTCAGTCAATCTATACCAGTACGCATTGCTTAATCCGGTGACCTACTACGATCCGGATGGTCAGGATCCGAAGAACGATCCATTCAATCTTTTTTCGAAACGGCAAGACCCCAATCCAGACAAGCTGCCCTTCAATCCCAAGACCGGAGAACTGGATCCGAGATATTTTCCACCCCCGGCTGCATATAACCGTGAAGACCTGGACAAGATTCGGAGCACCAGCCCGGACAACGTCATTCGACGCTGGGGAGCTGTGGTTCGCAACTGGGCTTGGTCGAAAAGCGCTGAAGAGAATTATCAGGCGAGCAAAAAGCCAGAACTGCAACCGGTCCGTCCAAACGCCGCGCTGGATATGACCGATCAGATTGTCAAAGGCACGCCGGAAATCGCCGGTCAGCTTTGGTTGATATTCGTCGGCTCGCTGAAGACCGGCGCTCCGGCTCCGATCGAGCCCCCGCCCGTGAGTCCGGCCGCGAGAGCCGCAACGATATATGGACGGATCGTCGACGCAGTCAAATCTGCCGGGAGCGGCGCCGAAGGCGAGAACGTAGCACTGAATGCCTTCAAGGGCCAAGGCAATGTCGCCGTCGCTCGCGTGACGATTGCAGGACGGGTGAGGGTCTACGTCGGGATTAAGGTTCCGAAGGGCTCTATGCGCGCCGTCGACACGGCGACGGGCAAGGCGACGCAATATTTCCCCACCAAGGAGGTCGGAGAGTGGCTGAAGAAAAACGTACTGCTGCCAGGTGAAGAACTGGCGGACGTGACGGCTTCCACGGCGCATGCGGAGGACTCGGTCAAGAACGCCATCCTGCGTGATGCGAAGGCTGCGAAGGTTGATCCGTCGACGATCGAAGGCAGCGTGGGGGCAGGAACTCCAGTGTGCGAAGGTTGCCAGCAAAGCTGGCAGAAGGATCTCCCGAAAGTGGCCCCGGACAATCCTGCGCCGCCCAAGTGAGTACTGGACATGACACGCTACTTCAACGAGATCGTACTCGTTTCAATTCACGCACTGTCAAACGACGGCGGTCTCCCCCTCATTCATGCTGCCCGAAGCCGAACTGCACGGCCTGTACCTGCAATCACCCGAGCTGGTGCGACGACCGCTGACGAGACGCAAGCGGCACTTCCAGGTGACGCCGGAGGCTGCCTTCGCTACATACTCGCAGATTACAGGCGCCCTGGTCGTCGAAACGTCAAGCGGGACACGGTGTGTACCGCGGCAGTAAAGCTAAACAAACTCCAGCCCAACTGACAGGGGAAGTTGCCGATGCCCTTACGGGCCTCAAAGGGAGCAAGTCAAATGCCGAGCATCATCATCCGGATCATTCCACAGCAAGCGCCAACTGATCCCGACAAATTCACCACTGACTATCTCAACCCTGCCGGCCTCGGGCCACTCCAAATCACGGCCTATGATCTGTCGTTCAATAGCCCCACGACGGGTCAGTCAGTTGGCACAGCCACGTACGTCGGGACTGCGAGCAGCCCGCCGAGTCCGACCAGCCCGCAGCCATCTGGCTCGATCCTGGTATTCACGCCCCCCCAATACAACCCCGACCCAACGAGCGGCATCGTCCAGCAATACGATTTGTGGCCTCCCCCGGACGGCATCCATACTGCGTTCTTCAGTCTCGCTTCAGTGGCGACAGCGATAATCGCTCCCTCCTCGACGGCTACGATCGAAAATCTAAGGCTCGTCGCTCAGTGGGGAAGTGGGGCCGATGCCCCGTCGGTTACCACGGACTTTTACGACGTCACGCTGTATGGCGGCTCGGTGCCCGATCTAAACGGATGGAACCCTGTCACGCCCACTGGCACGACCGATCCTCCGGTTGCCGATCCATGGGGCCAACTCGACCCGGCCACAACGCCAATACTCTATTTCCAGCTTCCCATCGCACCAACGGCAACCGCGCCAGGTTTGCAATTGCCGTCCGACGGCACCCCGCCAGCATTCCAGGACCTGTACACGGCCGTAACGAATGTGCTGGGCGGCGATCCCGGCACCAACGTGAGCGTGGCGACCACGGCCAACGCAAATGCCGGCGACACGACACTGCAGATCGCGGCGAACACCACGAGCATTGGTCCCGGCATGAACGCATCCGGCGCCGCGGGCCTTCCCGCCGGCACCACCGTTCTGGGCATCGATTCGAGCGGCCTCATCACGCTGAACCAGCAATTGTCGGCCCCCATAGGCAGCGGCACGGCAATCACCTTCTCTCCCGATCTCAGAGCCCTTACCGTCGATCAATGCCAGAACATCGCCTACGAAATCGTCTGGAGCCAGCAGCCGCCACTGCCCACGCCTCCTGACCCGCTGGAGGATCTCTACTCGAACCCGCCGAACAACGGCGCGATGCTCGGCGGCAGCAACAACACCACACCCAACCAGTACGAAGGCGATCGCCAGCAATTCGAGGCGCAACTCAAAAGCTATTACGCGTCCGCCAACGCCACCGCGCAGAGCCTGACGAACTTCGTTTTCGCGCTCGCAGCGGCCGTGGCGTGCCAGCAGCGCACCTTCGCAGCATCGCAGGCGCTCATCGACCTGCCCGCCAATCCCGCCGTTGGCGTTTCAAACGACACCCAGGTCGTCCTGAGTGGCCTCGGCTCAGCCACCGCATCGGCAATTTTCGGCGTCCCCGCCGCATATTTCTACGCGCTCGCCGCCACGATGCCCTCGCAAGTCACCGTGCAGCAGCGCTACGTGCTCGCCACGCGCGATACGCTCACCAGCCTGCTCGCAGACCTCACTACCGCGATCGAAGCCGGAACCGTGACCGATTCCGAGGGCTTCACCACACCGGTCCTCAACGGCCTGGCTCTCACGGGAAGCATCAACGCAGCACAGGCGGCACGCCGGTTGAACGCACTCAACGTCCCGGCCAGCGCCGCCACACCGCTCGCACCTCTCGATACCTTCGTACTGCAAACTTCTTCAGATACGCCTTCGGGCAGCGCGCTCACGTTCGCTTCGGTTGCCAACGTGAGCGACAACATGCTCGTCGCGGACACGAACGTCGTAGCGGGCACCACCGTCGCAAGCGTTGCCGCGGCAACGGAATCGGTCACGCTGAGCGCGGCCATCCTGAACGACGTGCCCAGCGGGTCCGGCATCGTATTCGCAGCGGCCTGGTCGGGTGATCTGCAATCCCTCGTCCAGTCCTGGCTGGCCTTTCCGCCCGCCTCGGCTGGCGCGATCAGCAGCGTCTCGTACCAGCCCGGCGACGACGACACCCAGTTCTGGCCGGGCGCCGCAAACGCCCACCCAGCAGCGTTCTTCAACCTGGTGCTGAGCGCACTGACGCAAGGCGCAATGCTGCCCGCGCCCTTCACCGGCTCGCTCGGCGATCAGATCGCCAAGGCCCTGATCCCCAACGCGCCGTCGACCGTCGAGCAACTGGCGGCGGTGACCGACGCGCAATGGACGAAGTTCTTCCAGGACAACCCGACCTGGCTGCCTGCCTTCACTCAGCCCGGCGACACGAATGCACGCATTGCGGCCTTCATCCGCGCTGTGCAGAAGTTCTTTACTGTCACGTCGAGCGTGCCCGCGAGTCCATTCGTGCTGGCGACCAGCGCTCCCACGAATTCCGGCGCCATCCTGCATTTCCCGCCGCAGAATGCACTCCCTGCTGGCATCTCGATCGTCGACGGCATGTCGGTTAGTGGCCAGGCCACGATCCCCGCTGGCACTACGGTGAAAAACGTGGCGCCCACGCCCACGAGTACCGACGTCACGCTGAACCGGGCGGTCACCGGCGCCGGCGTGCCCGCCCAGGCGAACGTCACGTTCACGGTCACCGTCGCAGCGGGCGCCGGCGCTATCGCACCAACGCTGCCGGGCGTAGCGAACGACTGGTTCACCACCTGCCTCACGGCCTACGGCGCCTATACGCCAGGCGGCGGCTTCGACGTGGCGAAACTGCAGGCCGTTGCCGTGCCGCTGATGAGCGGCGACTTGTCTGCCGCGGCGTGGCTCGTCGAAGCGCTCGTCGCGCTCGACGCGCTATACGCCATCGTAACGCCCGTGGCAATGCCCGCGTGGCTGCCAATGGCCGACAAGACGGCATATCAGTTCTCGATCGTCGAGGCGCTGTATGCGCGCGGTTTCACCTCGACGGCCCGCATCAACGCGCTCACGACCAGCGAATTCCAGCAAGCGCTCGCGGGCACGGTCGCCTACGACCTGGCCGCGGCCATTCAGACCGCGGCAGCGTCCGCGCCGCCTGCGGGCGGCGGCTTCCAGCCCATCAACCCCAATGGCGCGCTGACCGATTGCATCCCGCCGCCCTGCTCCTCGCCGCTTGGTCCTGTCACATACCTGAGCGAACTGTTGAACCTCGCGTCGATCTCGACCTGCGAGGCGCCGGTGCCCGCGGCGCTCTCGCTGCCGACCAACGGCGACACGCAGAATGGCGCAACGCTGCCATTCGTTTCGACTGTGGGTGTGATCGACGGCATGTCCGTGAGTGGGTCCGGCATCGACAGCGGCACCACGGTTTCGAGCCTCACGCTCAGTTCGGTGACGCTGAGCAAAGCGATAACAGGCGACGTGCCGGACAAGACCAGCATCACCTTCACGGCGCCCACGCTGGCCACGGTGCTCGCCGCACGGCGCGGGCCGCCTGGCAACCTCGCAGCAAGCTGCGCCAATCTGGAAACGCCGCTGCCGCTGATCGACCTGGTCAACGAGAGCCTCGAATACATGGCCTCGCTGGTGATCTCGGGCGCCACGCCCGTGACCGGCCAGGTCTACAACACGTCGGCCGATGCGCTCGCCGGCCACGCGCTCTGCCAGCACGAGCCCTGCCCCGACGAGGCAAAGCCCGGCTGCCACGATCCTGCGCGCCTCTTCGCTGCGGTGCCGGAGTATTCGACGCCCGCCACGCCAGTCGCAGCGAACGAAGCCGTCGAACCGCTCGTCTGGAACACTCTCAAGTCAGACTTCTCCGCGTGCCGGCTGCCGTATTCGCAGGCGCTCGACGTGTCGCGCAGCTATCTGCGGCATTTCGGCAGTTGCCGCTTCGAGGAGATGCGAACCTTCCGCAAGTGCATCACGGAGTTCGTGCTCGATCCAACGAGCGAGCCGACTGGCTTCGCCGACTATCTGTGGCGCTACCCGGTTCGGATCGACATCGCTCGCGAGTATCTCGGCATTACACCCGAGGAATACACGCTGCTCTTTGCCGGCGCACCCGTGCCGCTTTGCGGCAAGCCGGTCGATCGCGACGTGCCGGCGCGACCAGGCGCGGCCGCCGCGCAAGAGCCCTGGCAGCTCTACGGCTTCAGCTCGCCCGGCGAGGGCAACGATTCCTGGCTAACCACGGTTGCCCAGCTCCCCGAGTTTCTGGCCCGCACCCGCCTCAGCTACTGCGAGTTCTACGAGTTGTGGCAGTCGGGATACGTGCAGTTTCTGAGCAACGACGAACGCCAGAAAGGCGCCTTTCCGCAATGCGAGCCGTGCTGCCTCGACACCTTGTCGCTGCGCTATCCCGACGAGGAGCGATCGCTCGCGCAAGGGCTCATGCAGCTTGCGATTTTCATCCGCCTGTGGCGCACGCTCAAGGAATCATGCTGCCTCTGTCTTACATTTTCAGAACTAAGCGATTTCTGCAGCGTGCTGCAGCTTTTCAACGGCGCTTCGCCCAATCCCGACTTTATTAGACAGCTCGCCGCGTTCCAGATGCTGCGCGAGCAGTTCCGCCTCGAACTGCGCGATCCGCGCGACCCGCCAGCGGCAGCGGCAGTGGGCGCCGACCGCACGCAAATCCTCGCCCTGTGGGTGGGCCCGACTGCGAAGCAGTGGGCATGGGCCATCCGTGAACTGTGCGAAAAAATCGTCCTCTACGCGCGGCAGCGCGGAAGCTGCGAGCATCGCGGCGGCGATTTTGCGGCGATGCTGGCGTCGCATCTCGACGCACTCGCGAGGCTCGCCGGCTTCGATCCCGCCTCGGCCACCGACAACTGGCATGCGTTGCCAACCCATACGCTGCGGCTGGCCGAGATACTCGCCAAGCTCGCCGGGTCGCGCTCGCATATTGGCGAGCTGCTCTATCTGTTCACGGCCACCGACGCTCCTGGCGACGGCGGCCCATTCCCGCTGCAGGACGAGTTCGAGGCGCAGGAACTGCCACTCGGCCTGCCCGATGAAGAGGCAAAGCACTCGCTCTGGCGTCTGCGGCGCGAACTGTTGGCGTCAGCCGGGGAAGTGCCTCGCCGCGGCGAGCGCGAGGTGCGAATCGAGACAAAAATTGAGGAATCCGATCGATCTGGAACGGCTGAGTATGGCGAAACGCATCGAGAGCAGATCGAAGTTGAAGTCGAGGTCGATGAAATCGAAAAAAATTGGGACTGGTGGCGTGTGCGCCGGGTTCTCGAAGAAGACCTGGGCTTCGCCGCAGCCGATGCCCTCGCGCTGGCTCAGCACTTCTTCGCGCATGTCCTTGAACGCGCTGGCCACCCCCTGGACGCAGCCGCGCCGCGATTCACCAGCACGCTCGCCGTTGCCAACACCACGCCGGCCATGTGGACCGGTCGCGCCGGCACCCCGTTCCAGTACGACGCGAGTACCGGCGGCGGACAGTTGTGGGCCCGCATTCCGATTGCAGACGAAGAAGTCATCGAGCAACTGACGTCGCTCCAGGCACTTAACGCCAATGAGCAGAGCGCAGTCCAGGACCTGTACTTCCAGCCGCGTGCGATGCTCGCGCGGTTCGCCCTTCTCTTTCCGGACTTTACCGAGGCGCAGCGCCGCCTGATCGAAGAGCGCGATGGCGAGCAGCGCTGGCACTATTTCCGCTGGCACGTCGCGCTGTGCCTGCGCCGCTGCCATATCATCGCCGCCCACCTGTCGCGGCACGTCGCCGCGGCCACCAGGCAGGAATGCCCCGAGGACCACGAAACAGCGATGCTCGTGCTCAAGGATCTGCTCGGCGACGAAAACAAGGCGACAGCAAACTGGGAAAATGACGCCGGCACGCCGCCGGCCGTTGCGTGGACGCCGCCCACTGGCGGCGCCTTTGCCGCGCTGCTCGGCCTGCTCGGAACCGGCCTGATCGCCGAATACAAGCTCGATGGCGGAGCGTTGGTCTGGCGTGACCAGGCGGCTTCGCTAGACGGCTTCGGGCCGCGGCGCGATCGCGACAACGCACCAGTGCCCACCGTGTTGCCGTCACTGGCCGCGACGCTGCCAGCTTCGGAGGCCGCCTTCCTGGCCATTCGCAACGGTTTCCTGCTGCGGCCGAAGGACGGTGACCTCGTGGGCGGCGCGCAGGGCTTCGATGTCACCTGGTATGGTGCGTTGCTAATCGAAGACGAAGGGCACTACGAATTCTGTGCCGGGGCGCCTACGCCCTGCGGCGAAAAGCCAGACTGGGAAGCGGTGCACCGCTGCCGCTGGCGCGCTGTGCTCAAACGCGGTTCCCGTAGCTGGGTGATTCTCAGCCATCAATGGGCCGGCGAGGAGGAGCGCCTCGTCGGTTCGCGTGATCTGCGGCGCGGCGCATACGAAATCACCGTCGAACTCGTCCGCCCGGAACCGGCGTTCGCTTCGGCCGACCGCGTGCATCGGGTCCATGGCGGGCTCGAGATCAAATACTGCGGGCCCGACAGCGGCGGCGAGCGCGTCGCGCTCCCGCGCCAACGGCTCTTCGCAATCAGCAAGGACAATCCGCTCGGCAACGGCATTGCCGTTCAAAGCGCCGGCGCGGCCGCGTTTCTCGCCACGCGCTATACGAGTTCGCTGCGCGACATTCGCCGCACTTATCAACGCGCGTTCAAGGCTTTGTTGTTCGTGCACCGACTCGACCTCAGGGGCCGGGACGCCGATGATGGCGATTCGGAGCTTGGTTTCATGCTGCAGAACGAGGCCAGCTTCGCGGGCGCTGCATATTACCGCAGCGGCGGCGGCTTCGCGCAGCATCTTGCCGACTTCAACTTCAACTTCCTGCCGATCGTCGACGACTACGATGCGCCCGCCGCCGACCAGCGCACGAACCCTTCGCCGCAGCGAACGCAGGCAATGTTCGACTGGTGGGAGCGGCTCCTCGACTACACCGTCGCGCGCGACGAGATTCACCGCTGCCATGACCGCCGGTTCTGGCGCCTGTTCGCCGAAGCGGAAAAGACGCAGCCGGCCGACCCGGCGCCGCTCGTCGCAAACCTCGGCGTCGCGCCGCCGTACTGGCCGCTCGGCCTGCGCTACTACACGAGCCAGGCGTCGCCGGTCTATGCCGTCACCGCCGCCGACCTCGAGGACGAACGCTGGGGCCTGCGCGCCTGGCATGCCGAGCGCTGGCTTGCCGCACTCGCACGCCGCTTTGGCGAGAAGGACATTGGCGGGGCGCGGCCCGACCTCTGGGCGTCGGACGACCCCTCTGCTCTCGTTGCCGGCGAGGCGCAAACCGGCAACGCCAATCTCGGCACGTTCGTCATGGACGGCTGCATCGAGAACGGCGAGCCACGTCGCTATGACGACTTGAGGCGCGTGAACGACGACCTGCGGCGGCGCGGGTGCGATGCGCTCCTCGCCTGGCTGTGTGCGATGAACCGGGTCATGCTGCCGTGGGTGCCGGGTCAGTTCGCGCAATCGCCACGCGACCTCAGCGACCTGTTGCTGCTCGACGTCGAGACCGGACTATGCGAGCGGGCGAGCCGGATTGAGGAGGCAATCAGCGCCGTCCAGACCTTCGTGCGTCGCGCCCGCCTGCATCTGGAGCCTGGCTGGGTCATCAACCGCGCCTTCGCTCATCTTTGGGATGCCGAATTTTCTACGTTCGCTGTCTGGCGAGTTTGCAAGGAGCGGCATCTGTACAAGGAAAGCTGGATCGAATGGGATGACCTTCGGCGCGCGCGCCGCGTCGAGGCATTTCGCACTCTCGAGTCAAAACTCCAGCAATCCGAACTCGCGATCGCCGCGCCCGGTGGCGGTGTGTGGTGGCCACGCGAGTCCGCGCTCGCGCGCCGCGATCCTGATCTGTTGCAGGTGAGCGAGCCGTCGCGAATGGCGTTGCTGCCGGCTCCGCACGTGGGGCTCAACCTGCTCGGCACACCCGACTACGCGGGCCGCCCTTCCTGGCTCGCGCTCGTTGCGGCCGCAAACGGGACGCAGGGCGGTGGCGCCGAGGCCGCCGCCCCTGCCGGCGCCAACGCGAACGAGCCATTGCCGGTCTGGATGGAGGCGGCGATCCGCCTTGGCACGCGCTTCTGGCGCATTGCCGCGGCCAGCCAGCCCCCGGGAGCGGCCGCGTTTGCGCCGCGCCCGGGTTTTGGCACCCGTGCAGTCGCCGACGAGTGTGTTTCCTGCTGCGGGCCATGCGAGTGCGATCCCGATCCATGCCTCGACGAGTATTACTTCTGGCTCGTCCCCGGCGCGATTTATGTGCCGGCCAGCACGCCCGCGCCCACCGGCGTAACCGCGACCGGCGACTATCAGGATGGTTTCCAGGACGACTTCTACGATCCCGTGCAGCAAACTTCGACGGTCTGGCAGGATCCTGCACAGCTGCCGCAGTTGCTCGAGTGGCCGTCATTGCCGACCGTCCGCCTCGCCTGGTGCCACCTCCACGACGGCCAGTTCGGTCAACCCCGCCGCTCGACATTCTCCGTGCACGTCGACTCGACAGAAAGCGCCGACATGCAGTTCCTCGGCCGTACCGGCGACTCCCTGACGTTTGCGGTGACCAACGGCATCGCCCCGACGGGGTACGCCGATCCGTCAGCGCCAGGGTTCCGCTACGACATCGCCGAGGACGACGCGGTCGTGTTGCCCCAGGTGCTGGCCCCGAACCCGGCGACTCCGCCCACCTTCGTGGCCCCTTTTAACCTCGCGGCCTACCCGTATTTCCTCTATTTCACACCCGGCGCAGCGCTCTATCCGCTCACACCGCTGAGCCCCTCGCTGGTCATCGCGACGGCATTGCGCACGCATTGCAGCTTCGAGGCGGCGCTGGCGTGGTACAGGGAGGCCTTCGATCCGCTGCGCGAGGACTGCACCTGGATCGATTGTCACCAGCAGGATGCACAGCACGATGTGGCGTTGCCCGGTGGGACGGGGGCCTGCTGCGACGCCACCGACGTTTCCTGTGACGAGGCACGCAATCGCTCAGTTATCCTGCACTACCTCGAAACCCTGGTGGAATGGAGCGACGCGCTGCGCCATCGCGGCAACGCGCCCGAAGCCTTCCAGCAGGCCTGGGCGCTGCTCGACGTCGCTGAGCGTATTCTCGGGCGGGCGCCGCGCAAGGTCTGGCTCGTGCCGCCTGCCTCGCCGCCGACCGTCACGAACTTCACTCCAGCCTTCGCGCCGCTCAACCCCCGGCTCATCGACCTCTACGAAGTTGTGGCCGATCGCCTGGCGCTCATCCGTACCTGCCAGTCTGCACGGCGCCTGCCGGACCGGCGCGCCGACGGCACGGTCCCGTACTTTGGGGGCGACCCGTTGCGCGAAGGCGGATGCAGCCTCGCAAATCATTGCGCCGAGGACGACTGGTGCGCGCCGCGCAGCCCCTACCGCTTCGCAGTCCTGATCCAGAAGGCGCAGGACTATGCCGCGCGTGTCGAGCAATTCGGCGCCGCCTTCCTGGCAGCCGTCGAAAAGGGCGACGCCGAGCTGCTTGCCGCACTGCGCGCCGGGCAGGAGCGCGAGATCCTCACGCTTGGGCTCACCGCTCAGGAGGACGCCTGGCGCGACGCCGACTGGGCGATCGAGGCGCTGCAGAAAACCAAGGCGATGAGCCAGGCCAACCTCAATTACTACCAGGGCCTCATTCAGGCCGGCCTGATCGGCCAGGAAGTGGCGTACGAGGACCTGACCGAAGCTTCGACCGTGACGCGAGGGGTAGCCGAAACGATCGACGCATCTAGCGGCGTGGCGAGCGCCATCGGCAATTACTTCGTCGGCGTCGCCGGGTTTGGCGGCACGCCGCTGATCTACTCGCAATTGCCCCCGGGTGCGCCGCTGGCGGGCGCATTTGCCGCGGTCGCGCGGATCATGATCGCCGTAGCCGACGCGCTTGGCACCACCGCCGGCCTCAATCTCACCGAGGCCGGATGGTCGCGTCGGCTGCAGGAGTGGAACCATCAGGTCGACATCCTGACCATCGAGATCCAGCAGATCGAACGGCAGATTCTCGGCGCGCAGCGGCGACGCGGCAGTGCGCTCAAGAACCTCGACATGCATCAGCGACAGATCGAGCATGCAACCGACGTGCAGAACTTCCTGCGCGACAAGTTCACCGCCCCCGAGTTGTATCTTTACCTGCAGAAGGAGACTGCGGGACTGCACCGGCGCATGTATACGCTTGCGCTCGATGCGGCGCGACAGGCACAGCACGCGTTCAATCTCGAGCGGGGCCACACGAGACGCCACTTCGTCCCCGACTGCGCGTGGGACGACCTCCACCAGGGGCTGCTCGCCGGCGAGCGGCTGGGACTGGCGCTGCGCCACATGGAGAAGGCGTACATGGACGAGAACGCCCGCGAGCACGAGCTGATCAAACAGTTCTCGCTGCGTCTGCACTTCCCCATGGCGTTCCTCAAGTTGCGCGCCACCGGATGCTGCGAGATCGACATCCCCGAATGGATGTTCGACCTCGACTATCCGGGCCACTTCATGCGGCGCATCCGCAACCTCACCGTGACGATCCCATGCGTCACCGGACCGTTCACGGGTGTGCACTGCAGGCTGACCTTGCTCGCCAGCATGACCCGCATCGACCCGCGGCGCAGCGCCCCGGCGCATGAATGTTGTTGCCCGGGGCCGTGCTGCGACGCTTGCGGCGAAGACGAGCGGCTGGCCCGCGAATACCGGCCTTGCCCGGACGATCCGCGGATCGTGCGCCATTACGGCGCCCGAGAGGCAATTGCGACCTCGGGCGGACGCGACGACTCCGGCATGTTCCAGCTCGACTTCAACGACCAGCGCTATCTGCCGTTCGAGTACATGGGCGCGGTCAGCCGCTGGTGCATCGAGCTACGGCCCGAAAACAACTACTTCGATCGCGACTCGCTGACGGACTTCGTCATACGCGTGGGCCATACATCACGAGAAGGCGGCGAGCCGCTGCGCGAGGCCGCATTCGCCGCCGCGCGCCATTACCTGCCCGGAAACGGCTGGCGCTTTTTCGAGCTGCGCCACGACTTCCCTGACGCCTGGCAGCAGTTGCGCGACAGCGCGCGTGACACGGGCCGACATGCGCATCTGCGCCTGTGCCTCGATCGTCAGATGTTCCCGTTCATTCCGCATGCCAATGAAATCACGCTCGAAGGGATGGTCATCGTGTTCGGCATGCACTCTGATGACGAAGTTTGTGCGGAATTCGAAGGTTGCCCGTGTCCGGAACCCCGGCGCCCTGCGGTGCATGGGATCGCAGTGAAACATTGCGAAGTCGGTCACAGTGACGCGCAGACAGTTCTATGTCGCACGAGCGACGACTGGCCAGATCTGTACTACGGCGCTTTCACTGCCGAGGCGGTACTCGGCAACAAGCGTCACAAGGCGGAATTCGATATTAGCTTTGGCGACGTGACGCGAGAGATCGGGCCGGTGTTTCTGCTGTGCCGCTATCGCACAGAGGGCTGCAGCGTTGCGCCTCGCGACCCGTTCCGCGATATGCAAAATTCATTTAGGAATCCAGATTGACCGCTGCCATAGCGTCACGGAGTTCTCTCTGGGTACGTCCAGATATGGCGCAACGTGATCACGTTCGGGGAAGCGGCTGGTCGCTTCCGTGACGCGCAGGAGGTGACGAAATTTGGCGGGAGTGAGAACTTTGGCGTGTCTGGGTTCCATGCGTTCCGTCCTCGTAATACGCCCGTTTCCGAGCTCTGTTACGAGAGAGAAAGCATCGGCCGCTCCTTTCCACTATAACCCGTGTAAAGCCTCGCCTCTTCGGAAAAATGCCCGATGCGGCGGACCTCGACGCGGCGGGCGCCCCCGGCCAGCCGAAGGCAAATGACAACGCTCGCCACCCGCCCTGCCAGCTGAAGGCAGGCGCCGGGAACCGGCGGCTACGGGATGGCCGCGGTGTAGACCGTTAGTTGCGCAGAGAACCGGAAACCAGGCTTTCGATGGCCGGCGCAACCACCCGTCAGCACTGCCATCGGTGATGGCAATCTGTGCGATCGGCATCGAGGCACCGCTGTCCTTTGAAACATTGACCAAGGCCAAATTCGAGGTATCCACGGTTCGTGGGTAAGATCAGGCCGGTCATCTTCTGCCGTTCGCCTCAGGGCCTAGCCGGCCATTCGCGCGACCGCTACCCTTATAAAACGGGCCTTCGTGCCGTGATCGCGTCGGACTGCTCATCGGCCTTAGCGGACATTGAGGTACGCTAAGTACTACGTCGCAACGTGGCAGATTGCTGACAGTGGTTTGAGTAATCCGGCGTCAGCTTCCTTCGTCAGCGAGCTCGCACTTTCGACCCTTTTCGATCCGTCACTTTTCCGCGAAGCGGCCATTCAGAGTTTCGTCAAATTCACCACGTAGCGGACGTTCTACCGCGATCAATTTCAATGGGGACCTGCGCCAGTTGGCACCCACGTGTTGCGCCAAGGCAGGTGCCGCACCACGCGCAGCGGAGATTCTGTAATCACTTCGGGATAGGTGCCCCCAGTGCTAGACCAGTATTGATCGGCGACTACGCGAACATGCGGCGCGAACGGAACACCTCGGGGCATACGATTAGCCACACTCATCAAATCGCGAGAAAGCGTATAGCACGGTTTAGATGGGTCCACCAACTCCACCTCGTACAAATACAAGGGGACCTGCGATCCAGTCATGGTGCTCCGGGCCACCTGCTCGTTGGGATATGCGTATGAACAGGTCAGGCGGCTGGGCATCGTCGGATAACGGGCTAGGCGCACGGTTTCCACGATCATCTCACTGGCCATCCTCCAGCCGCTCTCGGCACCGCCCGATGTCCAGGTGTCCAATACATACTGGTCGTAGCCGCGGCCGAAGTTGCCACCTCCCAAGATTTCGCCGACATTGTGTGAGCGTCGGGCGGTGAAGAAAAGATTTGTCATGCGTTCCCCTGATAGATCGGGCTGCTCGTCGCTGTCGAGGTCCATATCACTCGCCGCCCAAACCGGTACTCGGAGTCCGAGGAGCACCGGCACCCCACTCGACCACTTCAATCTCGGCGGACATGATGTCGTCGTGGCTGGCGGTGGGTGGGCGGTGGCTAAAGAGATCGGGCGTAATGGCGAGGAGTGGGCCATTTCCCCTTTGGCGGCCGATTGTGCCGGCGCCCGAACTACAGGCAGGCCTTCGCTTCGGCTTCCGGTGCGCTAAAGTGCGGCGGAGGCTCGCGCATCTCCACATGTGCGCCGGTAGCAGTGGGCGTTACATCGACGAGATTGCCCCCGTAATGCCGCACGCGGTAGCTGCCGTCCGGGCGGGAAAATATCTGCGCGTACGGCGCGTGTTCGGCCCAGCGCTCGTGAACGCAGTTGGCGTACACCTTCGGGCTTTTCGTCGTCTCCGTGACGAAGAGCGGTTCACGCTGCTGCACGGAATCGGGGCTCACGCAGCCCGCGAGAAGGGTGGCCGATGCGAGCAGAACGATTTTTCTCATAGTTTAGGTCTTTGTTGTTGAAATAGTGTCTAGCGGCAACGTCAGGCATGGGAATCGCGGATACGGCCGCCGCGCCGTCGCTATTGTGCCGGTCCTTCGCTTGGCAGTAGGGCCTTGCACTCATCGCAGTCGCACTGCGTGACGCTGCGCAGTTGCGCGAGCATCGCAGCGACGGTGGGCTCGATCAGCGTGTGGACGAAGTCGTCTCCCCGGCGCCATCCCGCGCGCAGCAGGATGTCGTACGCAAACCCGCTTTCCGTTCCGTAGCCGTCGCCACAATTAAACTCCTTGACGACGTTCGCGTGGGCCTCGATCCAGCGATCCAGTGTCGCGGGCGCGCGATTCACGTATCGAACCGGAGTGAGCGGTGAAGGATTGGGTGCTTGTGCGCGAGTAGTGCGCGACGTCGCGCGCGAAATTGCGGTCATGGGAGTCCCCGATGGGCAGAGTTGGGCCGTGGGCTAGCGGTTCAATCGCGCTTTGCGGGCGCAGGCCTTTTACTCGCGCCTCGCGACGAAACCGAATCGCTCCGAGAACAATGTACCAGGCGATTCCCCGCACACAAATCGGTTGCCTACGGGGCCGGTCGTGGTCGCTGCTTGGCGGCGAACTGATGCGGCCTGTGAGGGCGCCGCGCTCAGGTCTTACGCCGCGCGCGCCCGCGTGCACGAGCTCGAGCTCGAGCTTCGCAGCGAATGCCTCGCTGGCGCTACCCCATGACCGAAATAGTCAGCTTCCACAGGAATTCATCAGAGCACCTTTGTGCGAAGCACTCGCCACCCTGCTCAATGAGTTCTGGGCTCACTCGCTCGATGGCAACATCGAATGCATCGAAGCCCAGATCGTATTTGATTTGCTGCTCGATCTTCTTGAGGTTGGCGTCGTCCCACTCTGCCCAATCCAGACTGTAGGTGCGCACGCCCATGTAGACCGTCTTCTGCTCCCCGTGGCCGATATTCCACCCGAGCTCATCGGACAGGTCGAAGAATGGATCTTCGGTCGTGCGAACGATGTATGGCCAGGTCGTATAGAACTGCAGGCGGGAGAGAGGAGGCCACGCGTACTTGTTCAGTTCGGCGCCGTCAGTGAACAGATTGTGCGGGAAGGCGTTGTGGCGAATCCGGCGCTTCAGGCTGGCCGCCGATCCGGCGACTTTCATACTGCATCCAGTGCTGGAACTGACCGAGATCCACTGGCCGGTGGTCGACTCGCTGTCAACGATCTCTCCCAGTTCGTCATCGTTGAGCAGGCAAACAGTCTCCTCGCCGCAGACGAGCGCAAACCAGAGACGGTACTCGGGGTGGCTCAGATCCGCCAGATCGTCGGGGCGTACCGTGAAACGCCAGGTCCCGCGTTCGGCGCTTGCGTACTTGATGAGAAGGCGCTTGTCGCCGTTGATCTGGAAGTAGCCTTCCTTCCCGGGAACCGCATGAACCTGAGAGAGAACCGGATACGCGGCAATCTGCGCCAGTGCCGCGCCGTAGTAGAAATCCCCGACCTTGATTTTCATGTTTTCACTTCTTTTTAGGTTGCCGGCACTCACCCCGGATGCCATGGGTCGGCGTAACGTGACGGACGGCTGTAGCGGGCGCAGCGCAACGCACGCGCGCCCGCCCGCCCGCGTCGGAAGGCCTTGCCCGAGAGGGTTATCCCTTGACCGGATTGAAGTTGTAGTCCTGGCACACGACGACCACTGCGCGACCGTAGGCGATCAGCAGGCTCTTAGCGGCAAGCTTGTGCGTCAATTGATCCTGGAAGGCTTCCTTGATTCGCTCGCGTCCCGTGGCTTTATAGAAGTCTTTCCACTGGTACGTGAGTGCTTGTGCGCCTTGCTTTCGCATCTGGTCTGAGATCTCTTCCGCGATGGTTGCGGGGGACTTTGGCATTTCGCTTCTCCTTGTTGGATGCCGAAGTATAAGGATCGCGTATGATGATTGCAACAAAATTCTACTGCTGCAGTAAATAATCCTAAGGCATCTCTAAGGCCATCGTAATGTATGAATCCCTTGTCTGGCGGGGCTTGCGTGATTCCCTAAGCGTGCAAAGGGAAAGTCTGTGGTGGGGTGGCGATACGGCTGGTGGAATCGACGCATGCGTGTGGCGGGTTGAGGGGGCTCGCGGCTCGGAGAATAGGGGGTGCGGCGGCCAACACTGCTCTCGCCGGCAGCGAGAGGACAGTGCTAACGTCAGCTGGCTCCGCGACGGTCGTTGCGACTACATCCATCGAGGAAGGAGGGAATTGTGAACTGTCTCATCCAGACCATCGTCATCATTGCCACCGTCACGATCGCGTACCGGGCAATCACGCCAGCGCGCGGCGTTTTAACGAGGCGGTGCATCCCTTCTTTGTGCGCCTGCGCGAATATCTGGAAGGGCTGCGCTCGAGAAAGGCCGGTACCGGCGATTGCGCGCCCGCGCCGGCACAGCAATAGTGCACCGATCGGAAAGGGTTGCGGCGCGCATGGGCTCGCCAAACCCCTGTTTTACAATAAGGAGGCCCTGCACAAGCCTGTAGATGCTTTCCAAAATCCGCTCCGTCGGACCTTCAGTTCCCGCCGCCCTCGCGGTCTTCGAGGGATCCAGATAGACACTCCAAGACGCTTGAGAAGGATCGCGGGCACCGGGCTCGGCGCTTCGTCGCGCGTGCCGCTGCGGGAACTGCAAGCGTATCGCTCGACCTTCATCCACGCCGCCCTCACCCTAAAACTCCTCGTGGAAATGCCGTATTGGTTCGGCAGGCGCGCCCTTTCGCATGCGCGCGCGGGAGACGACCCTTAGGCTCTCAACGTCTGCCGGTGCTCCGGTGAGGACGTCCACTGCCAGACTGCCAGTGGGCCAAAACCTTATAATTCCCGTTCGTCTACGAAATGGCGATTCGCTACAAGAAATGTTGAATCCGATGTTGCCGAACAGGAAACAGTTTGTCGAAGATCCGGCAGGCTATAGCTTATCTGTGTGGATCCGCTGGGCGATGATAGCGTCTGCCAATGGCGCCGAGTTTGATCCCTTCAGGCAGCCATCCAGTGAAGACCTGAAGAATCCACTTTTATGGCTGACGCAGGCAGAAGCGATGTCGCAGGCCGCGCTCGTTTTAATCAAAGCCGAGCCATCCTTCGACAACGTGCCGACGGAAATGCGAGGCATCTGCGACAGTCAGTATTGTGCCGTCGCTCTCATGTTGGTGGGCTACAGCCTAGAAGTGTGTCTTAAGGCAATGATTATCGTTAAAGAAGGTGTTGAGGCGTACTCGGAAGCCGAGCGAAAGTATCTGACCCATGACCTGAAGAAGCTCGCAACATTCATTTTCGATTTCGATGCGAAGGATCTAGCCATTCTCGATCTGTTGACCCACTTTGTCGCATGGGCCGGACGATATCCTGACCCTGGTCGCAGGTATATCGATAAACACAACAGCGTCTTCGAACTCGCAGAACGGAATCAAATCTCAGGACATGATCTTTTCAAGCTCGCCTCGAAGGTAATGCACCACGTAAGCACCCTAACAGAGGCACAGGAGTAGCTCATAAAGCTGGGTGAGCACTGGATTGGAACCGAACCATGGATCGTGAGGACTCGTTCAACGGCAGCGAGAGCTGGCATTCGTAGTCGAGCAGATGTGAACGGCGGAAGACCGACCTGAAGCTGCCTTACGAACGGCGACATCTGAATGTCAGCAAAGGCCGAACTGCGGCCCCCGAGAGATCGAAGTGGATAACCGGATCGCCTCGTTAGCTGCCCCCCCTGGATGCCTGTCCCCGCCCGGCTTGAATACGCGAAATGGCGCGACTCAGCGCGCTGGCGCTGGCCGACGCCGCGCCACGCTCACTGAAGCCGTCAGACGCGGACAGAATGCACAACCCGGTGCAGTCCTGCGCACATGGCTGCCGCGAGGCATGCCTGTTTCACAGGCTGCAGAAGCATTGCGGATCAATCGCTGTACGGTCTCGAACCTGTTGAATGCCAACGCGGCCAATACGCCAAACATCGCGCTTCGCCTTTCCGCATGGCTCGGCACGACACCCGACGCATGGACGGGGCAGCAGGCAACGTGGGACCTGTGGCATGCCGGGCTGCAACCGCGTCCCGATATCAAGCCGCTCGATAGGCACGTTGCGGAGACGTCACCGCGCGCGTACCGGTTCTAACCGGCGAAGGCCGCAGCCCTAGTCGACTGCGTCATTGAAATGGCACTGGCCGAATTCGTCGTGATGGATCATCGTATTTCCATTTAATCGGCTTGGGATTCTTGTTGTGCTCGCGGATGTAGCGCATCAGCTTGCGGTCCAAATCCTTCACCGTGGTGAAGATGCCTCGCGCAATTACATCGCGCTGGATGCGCGAGAACCAGTTTTCCACCTGATTCAGCCAAGAGGTATAGGTTGGGGTGTAATGCAACCGCACGTTGCGGTGTTGTCGCAAGAATTCGTGCACGCGCGGTGTCTTGTGGCTGCTGACGTTGTC
>NZ_SMOD01000006.1 GCF_004353905.1 Paraburkholderia guartelaensis
GCACCGTGGGGGAATTTGCCTGCGCCGCCGCGAATTGCTCCTGGTACTTACGGATCGTCTTCCGGTCAACGCCCGTAATCCGGGCGATCTCCCGCTGACGTTTGCCCGCTGCGACGAGCGTGGCGATGGTTGTTTGCAGATGCGGCTTCAAGACATTCACTCCAACAACCCCTCTTCTTCATTCGAGGGGTGCAAGGTAACGTCCTGCCAGACCGCGCCAGCATCATGCTCCGCGTGTCTCTAGGTGGGGGATTTTGAGGTGCCCACAGGTGGGGGAATTTGCCCGCCCATCGGGGGCGTGAACGCGCAGCGAAAGCAGCGTAAACTATAGGGCTAAGCAACGTGTGAGCCGGCCCTCGTGCCGGCAGGAAGTGAGAACAGCATGGCCCTGATGATTACCGACGAGTGCATCAATTGCGACGTGTGCGAGCCCGAGTGCCCGAACGACGCGATCTCGATGGGTCCGGAAATCTATGTGATCGACCCGAAGAAGTGCACCGAATGCGTCGGCCATTTCGATGAGCCGCAGTGCATCCAGGTGTGCCCGGTGGAGTGCATTCCCAAGAATCCGGAGCATGTCGAGTCGCCCGAGCAATTGATGCAGAAGTACCACGCGCTGACGGCGGCGAAGAACAACGCCTGAATCGCGGAATCCTCCAGCAAATAAAAAACGCGCCAACTGGCGCGTTTTTTATTTCATCTTGCCGTCTTCTTACGCGACGATAGCCTTCAACGCCTCGACGAGCGTATCGCACTCGGTATCGGTGCCGATCGAGATGCGCAGATGCTGGTTCACGCGCGGCGCGTTGAAATGGCGCACGAAGATCTCTTTTTCGCGCAGTTTGGCGGCAATTGCCACCGCGTCGTGCGCGGGATGCTTCGCAAACACGAAGTTCGCCGCCGAAGGCACCACCTCGAAGCCGAGCGCCGTGAGCGCGGCCGTCAGGCGCTCGCGGCTTGCGATCACGCGCACGCTCGTCGTCTTGAGCCACTCGGCGTCTTCGTAAGCGGCTGTCGCGGCGGCTTGCGCGAGGCGGTCGAGCGGGTACGAGTTGAAGCTGTCCTTCACGCGGTTGAGCGCATCGATGAGATCGGGGTGACCGAACGCGAACCCCACGCGCATGCCCGCGAGCGAACGCGATTTCGAAGTCGTGTGCACGACCAGCAGGTTCGGATAGCGGTCGATCAGCGCGATCGCCGATTCGGCGCCGAAATCCACATACGCTTCGTCGATCACCACGACAGATTCCGTATTCGCCGCGACCAGCCGCTCGATTTCCGCGAGCGGCAGCGCGTGCCCCGTGGGTGCATTCGGATTCGGGAAGATCACGCCGCCATTGGGCTGGCGGTAATCGTCGACGCGAATCGTGAACTGCTCCGTGAGCGGCACGTTGCGGTACTCGACCTCGTAGAGCCGCGCGTAGGTCGGGTAGAAGCTGTAGGTGATGTCGGGAAAGAGGATCGGCTTGTCGTGCTTGAGCAGCGCCTGGAACGCGTGAGCGAGCACCTCGTCCGAGCCGTTGCCGACGAAGACCTGCTCCGCGCGGATACCGTGATGCGCGGCCACGGCGGCGCGCAGGCGCTTCGCGACGGGGTCGGGATAGCGGCGCAGCGACTCGCCCGTCTCGCCGAGCTCGTGGCGGATCGCCTCGAGCACGCGCGGGGAGGGCGCATACGGATTCTCGTTGGTGTTGAGCTTGACCGGCTTTGCGAGCGCGGGCTGTTCGCCCGGCACGTAGGGCACGAGCCGGTTGACGATGTCACTCCAGTAACGACTCAAGACGCTCTCCTTGTTTCAACCGTTGCGATGCAGCTGCATCACCGCACGTTCGGCCTCGCCCTTCACGAAAATCGGCATCACCGCGAGCGCGCGTTCGATCGAGGCGTCGATCACTTCCTGCTCCTCGCGGCGCGGCGGCTTGAGCACGAAGTTCGCGACGTCGGGCTTCGCACCGGCGCGCGCGCCTTCGGGAATCAGGTCGCGCGGATGGCCGATGCCGATGCGCAAACGCCAGTACTGCTGCGTCGACAGATGCGCGGAAATGTCCTTCAGGCCGTTGTGGCCGCCGCTGCCGCCGCCGAGCTTGAGCTTGACGGTGCCGGGCGGCAGATCGAGTTCGTCATGCGCGACGAGGATCTGATCGGGCAGGATCTTGAAGAAGGCCGCGAGGGCGACGACCGATTGCCCCGAGCGGTTCATATAGGTCTGCGGTTCGAGCAGATGCACTTCCTCGCCGTACAGGCGCGCCTTCGCATAGTGGCCGTGGAAGCGCCGCTCGTCGCGCAGCGTCGTGCCGGCTTCGCGCGCGAGCTGGTCCACGAGCCAGAAGCCCGCGTTGTGGCGCGTCGCCGTGTATTCGGCGCCCGGATTGCCGAGCCCGACGATCAACCTGATCATTGTGGTGTTCCGCTTGCGTAAATCGTTGAACTGACCCGCAAGTGTACGAAAAAGTGCGAAAAAAAACCCGCCGGGGCGAACCGCGGCGGGTCACGTCGTCCGTTTCAGGGAAACGGATCGAGAGGATCGGCTCGTTGAAGCCGCTGCGATTACTCAGCAGCCGGTGCTTCTTCTTCGCCTTCAGCTGCCGCCTGGGCGCCAGCCGGCACGGGTGCCGACGCGACGACCGGGTTTTCGCTTTCCACGTGCGAGACGAGCGTCACGCCGGCGGGCAGCGTGATGTCCTTGGCGTGCAGCGACTGGCCAGCTTCGATCTTGGCGAGGTCGACTTCGAGGAATTCCGGCAGTTGGCCCGGCAGGCACTGGACTTCGATTTCAGCCAGAACGTGCGAGATGATCGCGCCGCCCAGCTTCACGGCCGGGTTGGTTTCCTGGTTCATGAAGTGCAGGGGCACCTTCGTGTGGATCTTCTTGCTCGGATCCACGCGCTGGAAGTCCACGTGCAGCACGAGCTGACGGAACGGGTGGTATTGCACGTCGCGCAGCAGAACTTGCTGCGACTTGCCGGCCACTTCGAGGTCGAGGATCGACGAGTGGAAGGCTTCCTTCTTCAGGGCGTGCCACAGCGCGTTGTGGTCGAGTTCGACCAGTTGCGGCTCGGCGCCGACACCGTACACGATGCCAGGGGTCTTGCCAGCATTGCGCAGGCGGCGGCTCGCACCCGTACCTTGCAGGTTACGCTCGAAAGCGATGACTTTCATTTGATTCTCCATTGCACTGCCCGCGACCAGGCAGTAAAACGGGGCCTTTTCAGCAGAATGCCTGCCTTTGGGCCCCCAGCGATGCAGCGCGAACCTTCGTCCGTTCGCGCCGATTACGTGCAAAAGCGCGGCATTCTTTCGAACACCGCGCCTTGCGCGTCAATTCTTCTTAGCTTTCCGCGAAGAGCGACATGACCGAGTCGCCGCGACGGATACGCGAGAACGTTTCGGCGAGAAGTCCTGCGCTCGTGAGCGAGCGGATCTTCGCGCACGAACGCGCTTCGGCGCCCAGCGGAATCGTGTCGGTCACAACCAGTTCGTCCAGAGCCGAAGCGGCGATACGCTCGCCTGCGCCACCCGAGAGAACCGGGTGCGTGGCGTAAGCGAACACCTTCTTCGCACCGCGTTCCTTCAGCACTTGCGCTGCCTTGCAGAGCGTGCCGGCGGTGTCGACCATGTCGTCCATGATCACGCAGGTGCGGCCTTCGACTTCACCGATGATGTTCATCACTTCGGCGACGTTCGCCTTCGGACGACGCTTGTCGATGATGGCGAGATCGCAATTCAGTTGCTTGGCGAGCGCACGGGCGCGCACCACGCCGCCGACGTCCGGCGAAACGACCAGCAGGTTCTCGTGATTCTGCTTGCGCAGATCGCCGAGCAACACGGGCGTTGCGTAGATGTTGTCGACGGGAATATCGAAGAAGCCCTGAATCTGGTCGGCGTGCAGATCCATCGTGATGATCCGCTCGACACCGGCGATTTCCAGCATGTTCGCCACGACCTTCGCCGAAATGGCGACGCGCGCCGAACGGGGGCGGCGGTCTTGACGGGCATAGCCGAAGTAGGGGATAGCTGCGGTGATCCGGCCTGCAGATGCGCGCTTGAGCGCATCGACCATGATCATCAGTTCCATCAGGTTGTCGTTGGTCGGCGCGCAGGTCGACTGAAGGACGAAGACGTCCTTGCCACGCACGTTTTCCTGGATTTCGACCTGGATTTCACCATCGGAAAAGCGGCTAACCATAGCCTTACCGAGGGGAATACCGAGGATCTTGACGACTTCCTGGGCAAGCGCGGGATTTGCGTTGCCAGTAAAAACCATCAGGCCGTCATGGCTGCTCATCATGCACCTGCTGCGGACTTTGGGGGGCGAGAGGAACTACTTAGGCGAACTGCTCTGGGTAACCCACAGAGCGAACTGCCTGGAATTTTTGGCAGGGGAGGAAGGACTCGAACCCTCGCATGCCGGAATCAAAATCCGGTGCCTTAACCAACTTGGCGACTCCCCTACACTCAACTTTGAGCCTGACTGATCGGTAGGACGATCAACCACGCAAAACTATGCCGCGAAAGCGAAGAGTGGATGCTTGTTCAGACTCGAGGCTACCGCGCTTCTCCAGTCCGGTTGTTCCGCAAGCAGTTTGGCTTGTGCCGATTCTGCTTCGGACCGACTGGCGAATGCTGCAAAAACGCTGGCACCCGATCCGGTCATCCGCGCTGGTGCGATGCTGTTCGAAACACTTTCAAACCATCGAAGCACCTGCGCTACTTCCGCGTATTTTCCTGCGACAACCGCTTGCATATCGTTATGACCGAAGCTATCTGGCCATCCCTGCTGCGTTGCTTGCTGTGCAAGAAAGACTGCTATTGTGCAGGTCTTTGTGTCCCTTGTCAACGATTTTTCTGAAAAAATCTCGGCAGTAGGAACATGAACCCGCGGCGTCACTACCAAAAAATGACGCGGGGGCAATTGTACAGCCTCCAATGCTTCTCCAACACCCTCCGCGAACGCATTTTTCCCGAACACGAAGAAGGGCACGTCCGCGCCCAGTTTGAGTGCGAGCGCCTGCAATTCTTCGCGCTGCAGGTTGAGTTTCCAGAGGCGGTTGAGCGCGAGCAGCGTCGTGGCCGCGTCGGAGCTGCCGCCGCCGAGACCCGCGCCCATCGGCAGGCGCTTTTCGATATCGATCTCGACACCCTCGCTCGTGCCCGTGTGCTCCTTGAGCAGCGTCGCGGCGCGCACGGTGAGGTCGTGCTCGGCAGGTACGCCTTCCACTTCCACGGTGCGCGTGATGCGGCCGTCCCGGCGGCGCGTGAAATGCAGCGTGTCACCCCAGTCGAGCAACTGGAACACGGTCTGCAGATCGTGATAGCCATTGGGACGGCGGCCCGTGATGTGCAGGAAGAGATTGAGTTTCGCGGGCGCGAGGCAGTCGCGCAGCGAGTCCTGGGTTTCGATCATGATGCTCTTGGGATGATGCCTGGATCCTGGCCGGCGCGTGCCGGCCAGGTATTGCTGATGAGAGACAGTAACCGGCCCGCTTACTGGTCGAGCACGAGCTTGATCTGAAGCGGCGGGACATCGCGCGTGAGATTGACGCGCTTCACGCCAGTGGCCGGCGCGTCCGCGTAGGCGACGTAATCGATGGTCCAGCCGTCCTGCTCGATCTGCGAAGGCCGCTGCGGATTCCGCGGGTCGGGTGTGGTGCGCGCGTGCGATGTGGGCGCAACCGAAGGCTGCAGCCAATAGCGCAGTCCTTCCACGGGCAGTTCGAAGCCGAGCGCCTGCTGCATGAGCGTACTCACGTTGTCAGCCGTGAGCGGCTGACGGTTAGGCAGCTCCAGCGTGGCTTGCGACGGCGCGGAAGTGACGAGCGCGAGCGTTTGGCCAAGCGGATTGAGCAGTTGCAGTGTCACCGTCGAATCGGTCTCGCGCCAGTCGAAGTTGCCGTACGCGTTGCGCTGCTGGCCGTTCTGGTCGACGTACTGCACGGCGAAGCGGCCATGATAGGCGCGGTTCGTCTGCGTACTGAGCGAGGTCGTGGCGTTCGAGGTGGACGGCTGGCGCGGCGGTTGTTGCGTGGCGCAGCCCGCGAGCACGAGGAGCGCAGCCGCCGCTGCGCCGAGCGACGCGCGCCGTGCAAAGCGGGCGGCGCGCGCGACGGGGAGGGCCTTGGGGGAAACCGAAGTGAAAAAATCTGCCATCAGAGATCGTTGACCTGGAGGCGCTTGAGCGTCTTCAGGAGCGTGTCGTTGTCGGGTTCGAGCTTGCGGGCCTCGCGCCAGGCAGCGCGTGCGCCGTCCTGGTCGCCGTTTTTCCAGAGCACTTCGCCCAGGTGCGCGCCAATTTCCGCGTTCGGCTGGAGGCTGTAGGCCTTGCGCAAGAGCTTGATCGCGTCGGCATTGTCGCCCATGCGGTACTTCACCCAGCCCACGCTGTCCATGATGAACGCGTCGTCCGGTGCGAGCGACGAAGCTTTTTCGACCAGTTTGTCGGCTTCCTGCAGGCGCTGGTTGCGGTCCGCGAGCGAGTATCCGAGCGCGTTGTAGGCCTGCGGATTGTCGGGCTGCGTCTTGATCAGCTTGCGCAACTGCGTTTCCATGATGTCGTAATGGCCGGTTTTTTCCGCTGCCATTGCGTAGTCATAGGTGAGGTCCGGGTCGTCCGGGAAGTCGGTGGTCGCCTTCGCAAGGCGTGCTTCTGCCTCCGGATAGCGCTTCGCGTCGAACAGGATCGCGGCGTCGGTGCGCGCGATCAGCGCCTGGTCGCGCGGATCGTCGGCCTGAATGCTCGCGAGCTGACGGCGTGCGTCGTCGGTCTTGCCTTCCTTGTCCAGGATCTGCGCGCGCGTGATCTGGGCCGGCACGTACTGCTGGCTGTTGGGCTGGATCTTGTCGAGCCACTTCTGCGCGCCGGCGTCGTCCTTCTGCTCGACCGACAGTTGCGCGAGGTAGATATAGGCCTGACCGGGGTCGGCGGCCGGATTCTTCTCGGCAACCTGCGCGTATTGCGTCAGATACTTCTGCGCAGCGTCGAACTTCTTCTGCTGCACGCTGATGAGCGCGAGCGCCATGAGCGGCATCAGGTCGGTCGCGTTGTCCTTGTGCAGGATCTCGAACTGCTTCTGCGCGTCGTCGAGGCGGTCGGCAGCGAGATAGGTTTGCGCAAGTGCAAGGCGGCCTTCACGCGACTTCGGGTTCTGCTGGACGTACTTTTCGATCGACGCAATGCCTTCGGCGCGCTCGTCCGGCCCCATCTGCGCGAGCATCAGCGCGGCGGGAAGGTAGTCGGGCTTGAGCGTGAGCGCCTGCTCGAACGACTTGCGCGCGCCGGGCACGTCGTCGGCGAGCAGTTGCTGGCGGCCGATCGCGAGCTGCGTCTCGGGACGGTTCATGTCGTCCTTGAGCAGCGCTTTGAGCACATTCAGGCCGCCCACGCGATTCGGGCCGCGCGAAAGCAGAAGCTGCAGCGAGAGGATGGCCTGGCCGCGGCTGTCGGCCGGGACTTTCGCCAGTTCGCGCGCAAGCAGCGGCTGGGCGTCGTCGGGCTTGCCGGCGAGCACGAGCAGCGAAGCGTCGAGTTGCGCCGCGCGCTCGGAGTCGGGGGCGTACTGCTGCCAGAGCTGGACCGCAGTCAGGGCGTCGGACGGGCTCTGCGCCGCGAGCGCGATTTCCGTTGCACGCTGCGCCATGCGCGGGTCGTGCGTGTCGCGCGCGAGCGCGAGATACGTTTGAAAGGCCGGGGCAGGCTGGTCGCGTTGCAGCGCGATTTCCGCGGCGAGCACCTGGAAGACGATCTGGCTCGACAGCGGAACGGCCGGCAGATCCTTCTTCTCGTCGGGCGAGGCGGGACCGAAAGCGTCCGGCATGGTGACGGAAGTGTCGTCCGTGTCGGGGGACGGATCCTGCGCATACGCGCTCGACGTGGTCAACGCCCAGGCGGCGAGAACCGCGGCGCCAACGAGGCGACGCGCGAAGGCTGCAGGCACGCGGGGCGTCGCGGGACGCTTCGCGAACAGCTTAACGAAAGACAGTTCCATGGAATTCCGTCGAATGTTTCGGTCGATTGTAACGCGCTGGCTACAATACGCGCACAACGCGCACACACGTTTACGCAAGTTGCAGACCAACCCGGACCAGCATCCGAATCAGGCCGCCAGACATGCCAGAGTTGCCAGAAGTTGAGGTTACCCGAAGGGGGATCGAACCGTGGGTCGCGGGCCGCCGCGTCGAGCGTGTGGAGGTGCGCAACCCCGCATTGCGCTGGCCCGTGCCGGCCACGCTCGCCCGTACGCTGCGCGGCCGCACGATCCGTTCCGTCGGGCGGCGCGGCAAATATCTGCTGTTCGAGGTCGATGAGGGCTGGTTCATCGTGCACCTGGGCATGACCGGCACGCTGCGCGTGCTGCGTAATCTGCCGAAGCCACCTGCCGCGGAAAAGCACGGTCACGTCGACTGGTTCTTCGACGACTTCACGCTGCGTTTTCGCGACCCGCGCCGGTTCGGCGCTGTGCTCTGGCATCCGCGCGAGGCCGGCGACGTGCTCGGCCATCCGCTGCTGGCGGGCCTCGGCATCGAGCCGTTCACGCCGGCCTTCGACGGCGCGCTGCTCTTTCGCGAGACCCGCGGCCGCAAGGTCTCCGTCAAGCAGGCGCTGCTCGCGGGCGATATCGTGGTGGGCGTTGGCAATATCTACGCATCGGAAAGTCTGTTCCGCGCCGGTATCCGGCCGACGACTCCGGCGGGCCGCGTTTCGCTTGCGCGCTACGAACTGCTCGCGGACGCCGTGCGCGCCGTGCTCGCCTCGGCCATCGAGAAGGGCGGCAGCACGCTGCGCGACTTCGTCGGCAGCAACGGCCAAAGCGGCTATTTTCAGCTCGAATACTTCGTTTATGACCGCGCGGGCCAACCCTGCCGCGTATGCGGCACGCCGATCAAGCAGATCGTGCAGGGCCAGCGTTCCACTTATTTCTGTCCGCGCTGCCAGCGCTGAGCGCCAGGCTTTTCCATGTACCGAACGTCATCTACTTCCGCGCCGCTACCGGCTGGCGCCTATCCCGCTGAACTGCTCACCGGTTTCGCGCCGCGCCTGATCGCCTGGCAGCGCGAGCATGGCCGTCACGACCTGCCGTGGCAGAACACGCGCGACCCGTACCGCATCTGGCTCTCGGAAATCATGCTGCAGCAGACCCAGGTCTCGACCGTGATTCCGTACTACACGCGCTTTCTCGAGCGCTTTCCCACCGTCGAAGCACTCGCCGCCGCGCCCGACGACGACGTGATGGCGCTCTGGGCCGGCCTCGGCTATTACTCGCGCGCGCGCAATCTGCACCGCTGCGCGCAGGTCGTCGCCGATACCCACGGCGGCAAGTTTCCGTCGACGGTCGAGGCGCTCGCGGAGCTGCCCGGCATCGGCCGCTCGACGGCGGCGGCGATCGCGTCGTTCGCGTTCGGCGCGCGCGAAACGATCCTGGACGGCAACGTGAAACGCGTGCTCGCGCGCGTGTTCGGCGTGGAAGGCTTTCCTGGCGAAAAGCGCGTGGAGAACGCGATGTGGACGCTCGCCGAAACGCTCGTGCCGGGTCCCAAAGCGAGCGACGCCGACGTGAGCGCATACACGCAAGGCTTGATGGATCTCGGCGCGACGCTGTGCGGGCGTGGCAAGCCCGATTGCGCGCGCTGCCCGTTCGCTGACGACTGCGTGGCGAAGACGACGGGACGTCAGCGCGAACTGCCCGCCGCGCGCCCGAAGAAGGCCGTGCCCACGCGGAGCACGTGCATGCTCGTGCTGCTCGACGGCGATGCAGTCATGCTGGAGAAGCGGCCGCCATCGGGTATCTGGGGCGGACTGTGGAGCCTACCTGAAGCCGCGGACGAAGCCGCGCTCGCCGAGCGCGCGCGAGACTTCGGCGTGACGCCAGAGCGCGCAGCGTCGAGTTCCGCGCTCATGCCGCTCACACATACGTTCACGCATTTCAAGCTCGACATCGAGCCGCGCGTGATCGAACTCAAGCGTAATGGCGCGCCGCTGGAAGCCAACGATGGACAGACCGCATGGGTGCCGCTTCGCAATATCGACGCGTATGGCGTGCCCGCGCCGGTGCGCAAGCTGCTCGATAGTTTGCGTGGACCGCTGATCTGAGTGAGCGAGCAAGCGGCATCAAGGCGGCATCAACGCTGCATCAAAGCAGCTGATGCTGCTGCATGTAGTGATGCACGATCTCGATACGCGCGCCGGCGTCGTTCAACTCCATGAGCTTCTGACGCGCGCGCAATGCGATTGGCAGCACTTCGGCCAGACGGTTCGATACCCATGAGGGATCGTCGAAGCGGAACGGCTCCGCAAACGGCAGGCTCGCGGGGTCGCGCTCGCGGATCGTCGCGATGATGCGCTCGAGCACTTCCGCACATGCGCCGAATTGCGCAAGCTGTTTGCCGCCTTCCAGTGGAATGTCTTCGGGGATCAGTTCGGCCATGCCCACGAGCAGGCCGTCGGCTTCGACGCGATGCGAGAGCAGGTGAAAGCGCTGTGTGCCGTGAGCCCGGATGTGCAGCATGCCGACGGTCTCGACGTCGCATTGCTCGATGAGCGCGAGGCAGCCAACGGATTCGGGTACTGCAGTCGTCTCGTCGGGCTGTGCGACTTCCGCGCCGCTTTTGAGCAGACACACGCCGAACGGCGTTTGCTCGCGCAGGCACTCGCTCGCCATGTCCAGGTATCGCGCTTCGAAGATCTTGAGCGGCAGCAGGCCGCCGGGGAACAGCACCGTATGCAGCGGGAACAACGGTAAATCGGCAAGCACGGCAGGAGACGAGGACATGGCGCAACGCTTTCGGTTAAGGGCCGCGCGATGCGCAGCCGGTTAGGCGATCAGCCGTGACGACTCTCCGACATCGAGAGGCGCGTCGCGGTGACGCACGATAACGTTCGACTCGCCGGCAAAGCGCGTAGCGAGCGTCTGGGCGATGTACACCGATCGATGTTGTCCGCCCGTGCAGCCAATCGCAACGGTGAGATAGCTGCGGTTATCGGCGCGAAAATGCGGCAGCCACTTCGCGACGAACGCATAGACATCGTCGATCATTTCGTGGACGGCCGCCTGCGCATTCAGAAAGTCGATCACGGGCTGATCGAGGCCGGTGAGCGGCCGCAGACGGGCGTCGTAATGCGGGTTCGGCAGCGTGCGTACATCGAACACGAGGTCCGCGTCGAGCGGCACGCCGCGCTTGAAGCCGAACGATTCGAACGTGAGCATGAGCGAGCCGCGCTCGCCTTCGACGAACACCTTCACCCACTGGCGCAGCGCGTTCGAACTCAGGTTGCTCGTATCGACCTGATGGCCGAATTCGGCGAGGTTCGAGACGAGTTCGCGCTCGTGCTCGATCGCTTCTTCGAGTGACTTGAGCATGCCCACGTTCGCGTCGTGCGCGGCGGAGCCCGAAAGTGGATGGCGGCGCCGCGTTTCCGAGAAGCGCTGGATGAGCGACTGCGTACTCGCGTTGAGGAAGAGCACGCGCACGTCGTGACGAAGCGCCAGGTCGCGGATCATCTCCGGCATGTCGTCGAACGACGAACTCGAGCGCGCATCGATAGCGACGGCGAGGCGTTCGTAGCCGTCGTCGCTCAGATATTGGGCGAGTTGCGGTAGAAAGCGCGGTGGCAGATTGTCGACGCAATAGTAGCCGACGTCTTCGAGCGCATTGAGCGCCACTGACTTGCCGGAACCCGAAATGCCGGTGATCAGGATGATACGCATGGGAGAGTCGATGAACCCGATTGGGTCATCATAGCATCCGATCCGCGCGCCTGTATTGGCTCTCCGGGCCGCAGGCGCTCGTTTCGAGGGCGCGCGCGCCTGGCCGGCCGCGCCTGGCCGGCCGTGCCTCGCGGCCCGCGCGGCTCGGGAGTCAGATCAGCTTGCCGGGAAACTGGCTGTCGGGGTCCTGCATCGCGAGACGCTGGCGGTCCATGAAGTCGCGCAGGGTGTCGATGCCGCGCAATTGCAGGATCGTGTTGCGAACGGCGGCCTCGACCAGCACGGCGAGGTTGCGGCCCGCGGCCACCTGGATCGTGACCTTGCTGATGGGCAGGCCCAGCACGTCGACGGTCTGGCTCTCCAGCGGCAGACGCTGGAACTCGCCGTCCGGGCGGCGTACGAGCTGCACGATGAGCTTGAGCTTCATCTTCCGGCGCACGGCCGTTTCACCGAAGATCGTCTTGATGTCGAGCAGACCGAGGCCGCGCACTTCGAGCAGGTTCTGCAACAGCGGCGGGCAACGGCCCTCGACGAAATCGGGGCCGAGGCGCACGAAGTCCACAGCGTCGTCGGCCACGAGACCATGCCCGCGGCTGATCAGCTCCAGACCCAGCTCGCTCTTGCCGAGACCCGAGTCGCCCGTGAGCAGCACGCCCATGCCGAGAATGTCGAGAAACACGCCGTGCAGCGTCGCGCGCGGCGCGAGTATGCGCGACATGTAGAGGCGCAGGCTGTCGATGACGGTGGCCGCCGACATCGGCGTGGTGAAGAGCGGCGTGGAAGAACGCGTGCAGCGCAGCACCAGTTCGGGCGGCGCGGTCATGCCGTCGGCGACCACGAGGAACGGCGGTTCCAATGCGATCAGCTCGGCCATGTGGCGCGAGCGGTCTTCGTCGGTCTGGCGCTGGTAGTAGTGGATTTCGGCGTCGCCGAGCACCTGGATGCGGTTCGGGTGAATGAGGTTCAAGTGGCCGACGAGGTCCGCGCTCGCCGTGGCCGTGGCCACCGTTTCGGTCGAAAAGCCGCGTTCCCAGCCTTCGTGCCCCGTCAGCCAGCTGAGTTTCAGCGTGGTGGCGTTGTCGTCGAAGATGCTTTGGGCGTTGATGCTGGAAGTGTCCATGAGTCGGTGACTCCGCGAGATGACTCGCTTAACGGCTGACTGAATTGCTGGCTAAATAAACCGCGCGACCTGAATGCGCTACCTGGATGGTTCACGGCTGCCGGCACCCGGCGCTTCACCCCTGCAGCGGGCGTCGAGCGCGCGCTTATCGGCCGCGCGAACCGCGCCCCGCAAGACGCCGCACATTACATCAAGGTTGCCACTGGGTGAGCAAGCGATGCAACGTTTCGCGGTCTTCTTCCGTATGGAGCCGCTCACGCGTTTCGCGATCCGACAACAGTTGTGCGATCTCTGACAGGATTTCAAGGTGCTGCTGCGTGGCCTGTTCGGGCACGAGCAGGAAGATGAGGAGCGAGACGGGCTGACCGTCTGGCGCTTCGAAGGCGATCGGCTCGGCGAGGCGCACGAAGGCGGCCTGCGGCTGCTTCAGGCCCTTGATGCGGCCGTGCGGGATCGCGACGCCTTCGCCGAGGCCCGTTGAGCCGAGGCGCTCGCGCGCGAAAAGATTGTCGGTAACCGTGCTGCGGGCGATGCCGTTCTGATTTTCGAAGATCAGGCCAGCCTGTTCGAAGACGCGTTTCTTGCTGGTGACGGACAGGCCGACGACGACGTTCTCGATGGGAAGTATTTTGGCTAAACGATTCATGTTGGCAGGCGAAAACGTGGCCTGAATGCTCCACACCCCGACAAGCTGCCCGCTTTGGCGCAAGCTCTGGATCTGGCGACGAAGCCCGGTGCCGGGACCGTGGGGACCTGTTTGGTGCGTTAGACCCCGTAATACGACTGGACCATTATAGAACAAGCGTCCACGCGGATGGTGCGATGCGCCACGCATGAGCGCAACCCTCGTTGCCCGGTTGCACCCAGCGGTAAAACCCTGCATTGCACGCATTCACGAAAAAGCCGCCCGGTTCGGGCGGCTTCGCTTCGAGGGGCGGAGGATGAACTATCGACTCCAGCCCCGGTTCATGGCGTGAATCGCCACATCGGACATTGTGGGATCACTGCGGCGGGATTTCGATGATGGGCGCAGGCTGGTGCTTGATCGCCTCATGTTGATGTCCCTGCACGCGGTCCTTGTGACGTACGACCTGGCGGTCCAGCTTGTCGACCACTAGATCGATGGCGGCGTACATGTCGCCGTTCGCGCTCTCCACAAATATGTCCTTGCCTTTCAGATGAAGGTTCACTTCGACCTTCTGTCTCTTATCCTTTTCCTTATGGTTGTCGACCGAGAGGACCACATTGCCATCGATTACCTGATCGAAATGTCTTAGCACCCTGTCCAGTTTGGTGATCACGTATTCTCGCAACGCTGGCGTTACTTCGAGATGGTGTCCACTGATCTTCAGATTCATAGTGCTTCTCCAGGCTAATGGCCGCGTGACGCGTGAAGTGCGGCAATGCCGGTCGACTGTCTGCCTGTGCGCGGCTCCCCGAAAGGCCTGCGACGGCGGGCTAACTCGGCCGGCCATGTCCGCCAACGGGCGTAGCGGCCGGAAAACGCCTGCTCCGAAAAAGCCGGAACAGGCTAAAGAGACTTGCGCAGATTGACTGCCGGAATCTTCAGTGCCTCGCGATACTTCGCAACGGTACGTCGCGCGACCACGAAGCCCTGTTCTGCCAGCAGTTCGGCTATGCGGCTGTCTGAAAGAGGAGATTTGGTGTTCTCGGCTCCTATGAGTTGCTTGATGAGGGCGCGGATGGCGGTGGACGATGCAGCGCCTCCGGTGTCAGTCGATACATGCGATCCGAAGAAGTACTTAAATTCAAGTGTCCCGAATGGAGTCAGCATGTATTTACCGGTTGTCACACGCGAGACAGTTGATTCGTGTAGGCCCAGCGTATCAGCAATCTCCCTCAAAACCAAGGGGCGCATGGCGATTTCGCCGTGCACGAAAAAGTTCTTCTGACGCTCGACGATAGCCTGCGCAACACGCAGGATCGTCTCGAAGCGCTGCTGGATATTCTTGATGAGCCAGCGCGCTTCCTGCAGCTGTTGGCGCAGCGAACCGCTGCCCGGATCGCCACGGTTGTTGCGCAGGATATTCGCGTAGAGATGGTTGATACGCAGCTTTGGCACCACCTCGGGGTTCAGTTCCGCATGCCAGTTCTGGCCGGTCTTCTTCACGATGATGTCCGGCACCACGTAATCGGCTTCGGCCTTGCCATACGACGCACCCGGGAACGGTTCGAGCGAACGGATCAGCGCATGCGCCTCACGCAGCTCGTCGTCGCCAGTTTTCAGTTGCTTGCGCAACCGCGTGAAGTCGCGCGCGGCGAGCAGTTCGAGATAGTTCGACACGATCTCGAGCGCGAGCGTGCGCGTGGGCGACGAATTGACGCGCAGCAGTTGCAGCTTGAGGCACTCGGAGGCCGAGCGCGCGCCCACGCCCGCGGGGTCGAAGCTATGCAGCAGCGCTAGCGCCGCATTGAATTCGTCGGCGTCGACTTCGAGTTCTTCGGGAATGTCGGCAAGAATTTCCTCGCAGGTTGCGCTGAGGTAGCCGTCTTCGTCGAGCGATTCGATGAGGAAGGTGATGAGCGCGCGGTCGCGCTGGCTCGCGTTCGTTTCGCGCAGCTGCGCCATGAGATGGTCGCGCAGCGTGGTGGTCGATTCGTGGATCTGCAGCGGCGGCAGGTCGTCGTCGTCGGAGGCGTTGCCCGAGCGGCCGTAATCGTCCAGGTTCCACTGGCTCGCGTCGCCGTTCGCATCGCCGCCAAGTCCGTCGTATTCGTCAACGCCTCGCGGCTCGCTCTCGCTGTTCTCGCCGCTGCCGTTGGACGCTGACGTGGAACTGTTCGCGCCCTGCATTGGCTCTACGCCGGAGGGCGTGGGCGGCTGCGCGATGACCGAGCCGTCCGCGGCCACGCGCAGTGGGCTCGCGATCCAGTCGTCCTCGTTCTCGAGCAGCGGGTTCTGCGAGATCGCCGTCGCGACCTCCTGCTGCAGTTCGAGCGTCGACAGCTGCAGCAGCCGGATGGACTGTTGCAGTTGTGGCGTGAGCGCAAGATGCTGCGAGAGGCGGAGTTGGAGGCTGGCTTTCATGGCGGTGTGCGGACCATTGTAAAGAGTTTGCCACGCGGACGAAACCACGGAGCATTCGCAAAAACGAGCGTGCGCCACGCCGGTGCGCGCCCGGAATTTGGTGCGCAAACAGGGACGTTCCCCGGCCTGCCATGCACCGTTTTGGGGGCAAAGCCGATGCCGCGGGGTTACACGGGGAAATGCGAAAGATGCGACGGGAAAAACGCGAAAGCGGATCGCGAGCGCCCGGGTGGGCGCTGCGGGACTGCGGTGAGCGGGCGCGCGAGGCGCGCCCGGGGGCTTACATGCGGAAGTGCTCGCCGAGATAGACGCGGCGTACGTTCTCGTTCTCGATGATCTCGCCGGGTGCGCCGGCCGCGAGCACGCTGCCGTCGCTGATGATGTACGCGTGATCGCAGATGCCGAGCGTCTCGCGCACGTTGTGGTCGGTGATCAGCACGCCGATGTTGCGCTGCTTCAGGAACTTCACGATCTTCTGGATTTCCAGCACGGCGATCGGATCGACGCCCGCGAACGGCTCGTCGAGCAGGATGAAGCTCGGATCGGTTGCGAGCGCGCGCGCGATTTCAACGCGCCGGCGTTCGCCGCCCGAGAGCGACAGCGCCGGATTCTCGCGCAGATGCGCGATCTGAAGCTCGTCGAGCAGCGCTTCGGTGCGCTCGGTGATGACGTCTTTCGACAGACGTTTGCCGTTGCCGTCCACCTGCAGTTCGAGCACCGCGCGGATGTTCTCCTCGACGGTGAGCTTGCGGAACACCGAAGCTTCCTGCGGCAGATACGAAAGACCGAGCGCCGCGCGCTTGTGGATGGGCAGAAGGCTGATGGACTGCCCGTCGAGGTCGATCTCGCCGGCGTCGAGCGGGACGAGACCCACGATCATGTAGAACGAGGTGGTCTTGCCGGCGCCGTTGGGGCCGAGCAGCCCGACCACTTCGCCGCTCTTCACGTCGAGCGACACGTCCTTGACGACGGTGCGCGAGCCATAGCGCTTCTTCAGGTTGCGCACGACGAGCGTGCTCGTCTTGCCGGCCAGCTGGCGGCCGTAGCTTTGGGTGGCGGTGGCGGTATTCACTGTGGCGGCGCTTCCTGCAGCTTGGTGGACGGCGTGAGGGCGGCCGGGGCGCCGGCGGGCGGCTGTGCGCCGGTAGTGGTGTTGCGCGGCGAGAGCATCGCGCGAACGCGGCCGCTGGGGTTGCCGGGACCTGCGACGTCCTTGCCGGAGCGTGCCGTGTAGAAGTCGTTCTGGCCGTCGTACGTGACGACGCTGCCGTGGACCTGATCCACCACCGTCGAGAGACCCTGCAGACGGCGCACCGTGGCGCGCGTCGTGAGCGTGGTGAGGTCCTGCTTGCCGTCGTAGTCGATGCGCTCGGCCGTGCCGTCGACGTATTCGTCGAGGCCTTCGCGCTTCTGGCGGAAGTAGGCGAGCTTGTCGGCGGGCGTGCCCGGCGCGACGGTGCCGGTCGCGAACTGGTAGCCCTGCGGGTCCTGCGTGACGACGAGCTTGTCGGCCTTGATGAGGATCGTGCCCTTGGTGGCGACCACGTGGCCCGTGAAGACGGTCTGCTGCTTCAGATCGTCATACGTCATGTTGTCCGCTTCGATATTGAGCGGCTTGTCCTTGTCGGCGCGCTCGGCGTGGGCCGCGGGCGCGAGGCCGGCGAACAGCAGCGCGCTGGCGAGCGCCATCAGCGCCGCGAAGCGTGCGCGGCGGGCGTCAGGCGAACGGCCGTTCAGTGGACGGGGAAGCGAATCGTTCATGCAATCGTGCCTTGCGTGGACGGCCCGGCGTTCAGGACGAGCCGCCGGAGTCAGCCGGGGCGATGGCTCCACGGACGTTGCCGAAGAGCTGGATGACCCGGGAGACATTGTTGTAGTTCATGCCGCTGGTGGCCGTCATGACCGACTGGCCGCGTCGAAGTTTAACCGGCTTTTCGGTCAGGATCACATCGTCGTTCACAAGCACTTTGAAATGCTCGGAATCAGCCTGCATTTCGGGGTCGCCGGCGCCAGCCGCGCGCAGAATGCGCGCGTTGTCGTACAGATTGACGATCGAGGCGTCGGCGTTGACCGTGCCGCGCAGCCCAGTAGCCGTGACGATCGGCTTGCCGGGCTGGAACGCACGCACGGCCGGATTCGTGAGGTCGCTGTTCTCGTCGTCCTCGTAGTGAACCATGTGCGTGGCCGTGAGCCGGTACTGCGTGGCGCCCGACTGGTCGAGCTCGGACACCGAGAAGTTGTCGGCGAAATAATCGGGCGAATGCGTGAGCGGACGCGGCGCCGCCTCCTTCTCGCGCGGCTGGACGGCCTGCAGCAGCCACCACGTGAAACCGGCGAGCGCGGCGACGCACACGAGCGGCACGAGCGAAGTGAGGCGGAACTTCTGGTGGTTCATCGCGGCATCCCGGCGAGCGGCGCGCAGGCCGCGGCGAGCAGGGCGTCGTAGCGGTTCTGCGCGCGCAGGATCAGGTCGGTGACTTCGCGCACGGCGCCGTGGCCACCGACCTTGTCGGACACCCAGTGGGCGCGCGAGAGCACGTCCGGATGGGCGTTCGCGGGCGCGGCCGCAAAGCCGCACTGGAGCATCACGCCGAGGTCGGGCCAGTCATCGCCCATGTAGCCGCACGCTTCGGGTGCAATGCCCGTTTGCGAGAGCAGCTCGGCGAACGCGACGCGCTTGTCTTCCACGCCTTGCCACAGGTGCGTGATCTTCAGTTCCTTCGCGCGCACGGCGACGATCTCCGAACGGCGCCCGGTGATGATGGCCGTGTCGATGCCGGCTTCGCGCAGGAGCTTCGCCCCGTGGCCGTCGAGCGAGTTGAACGCCTTCATCGTGTCGCCTGCGCCGGTGAAGAGCAGGCCGCCGTCGGTGAGCACACCGTCGATGTCGAAAATCATGAGGCGCACACGCGCGGCGCGCGCGGTTGCGTCGAGTGGGCTAGCCATCAGATCACCTTCTTGGAGAACAGGTCGTGCATGTTGAGGGCGCCGATCAGCGTGCCCTCGGCATCGACGACCAGCATCTGATTGATGCGATGGCGCTCCATCAGTTCCACAGCTTCGACAGCAAGTTGGTCCGGGCCGATGGTGCGCGGGCCTTTCGTCATGACCTGAGCGATCGGCAGAGCGCGGAAATCGCCCACGCGCTCGAGCACGCGGCGCAGGTCGCCGTCGGTGAAGATGCCTTGCACGTGGTCGTCGGCGTTGACGACCGCCGTCATGCCCATGCGCTTGGCCGTGAGCTGGAAGAGGGCGTCGCGCACGGTGACGTCGTCGCGCACCTTCGGGATTTCGTCGCCCGTGCGCATCACGTCGCGCACGTAGGTGAGCAGGCGCCGGCCGAGCGCGCCGCCCGGATGCGAGCGCGCGAAGTCGTCGGCGCCGAAGCCGCGTGCGTCGAGCACCGCGACCGCGAGCGCGTCGGAGAGCGCGAGCGCCGCCGTCGTGCTGGCGGTGGGCGCGAGGTTCAGCGGGCAGGCTTCCTTCTCCACGCCGGCGTCCAGATGCACGTCGGAGAGCTGGCCGAGCGTCGATTGCGGGCGATTGCCCGTCATGCCGATGAGCTTCGCGCCAATGCGCTTGACGAGCGGCAGGATCGCCACGAGTTCTTCGGATTCGCCGGAGTTCGACAGGCCGATGAAGACGTCGTCGGCCGTGACCATGCCGAGGTCGCCGTGGCTCGCTTCCGCCGGATGCACGAAGAACGCGGGGGTACCCGTGGAGGCCAGCGTAGCCGCGAGCTTGCGGGCAATATGGCCCGATTTGCCGATGCCGGAAACGACCACGCGTCCGCGGCAGCTGAGGATGAGGTCGACCGCGCCGACGAAGTTGTCGTCGAGCCGGTCGCGAAGCCCGCGCACGGCGTCCGCTTCGATGTCGAGCACGTTGCGAGCGAGCTTCAGCGCCCGATCGCCATTGATTTTCGCTATCATCCGCGGAGTATAGCAAAGGCGTCTGCGCGCCGCGCCAGCGCCCCCAGCGCCCAAACCCCGTGCGCGCACCGCCGGGCTTGCCCAGCCGTTTCTCCGTAGCCCTTCCCATTTAGCCCGTTATTAATGTAAACAGGCCCTAGCCGCCTTTGCGTCGATCATTGACACGGCGCGGGGCAGAAATTGCATCGCCGGTACCGCTGACGAACGAGGACGCTTCACACGATGATCTCCCCGCTGGAAATGACGCTGTTCCTGCTGCTCGCCTCGGTGGTTGGCGTCGTGCTGTTTCGTTATCTGAATTTGCCGCCGATGCTCGGCTACCTCACGGTGGGCATTCTCGTGGGCCCGCGCGCGCTCGGCATCGTGCCGGACACGCATGGCGCGCAAAACCTGGCCGAGTTCGGCGTCGTGTTCCTGATGTTCTCCATCGGCCTCGAGTTCTCGCTCTCGAAGCTGCGTGCCATGCGCCACGCGGTGTTCGGCCTCGGGCTTTCGCAGGTGCTCGGCACGATTCTCGTGGCGCTCCTGCTCGGGCTCGTGCTGGAGCCGTGGGTGCACATCACCTGGCAGGCCTGCGTGGCGCTGGGCGGCGCGCTCGCCATGTCGTCCACGGCCATTGTCAGCAAGATGCTGTCCGAGCGGCTCGAGATCGAATCGGAGCATGGCCGCAATATTCTGGGCGTGCTGCTGTTCCAGGATCTGGCCGTGGTCCCGCTGCTCATCGTGATCGCGGCGTTCGGCGGTTCGTCGGCTTCGCTCGTCGAGTCGCTCGGCACCGCCGCCGTGAAGATCGTGCTCGCGCTCGGCATCCTGCTCATCGTCGGGCAGAAGTTCATGACGCGCTGGTTCAACGTGGTCGCGCGCCGCCGCTCGCAGGAGCTGTTCGTGCTCAACGTGCTGCTCGTCACGCTGGGCGCCGCGTTCATCACCGACAAGTTCGGCCTCTCGCTCGCGCTCGGCGCCTTCATCGCGGGCATGCTGATCGCCGAGACGCCGTACAAGCATCAGGTGGAAGAGGACATCAAGCCGTTTCGCGACGTGCTGCTTGGCCTCTTCTTCGTGACCACGGGCATGCTGCTCAATCCGCACGTGATCTGGCAGCACCCGATCATGGTGGCGGCATTCTTCCTCGGGCCGGTCGTGATGAAGGCCGTGCTCATCACGGCGCTCACGCGTATTTTCGGCGCCTCGCCGGGCGTGGCCATGCGCACGGGCCTCGGACTCGCGCAGGCCGGCGAGTTCGGCTTCGTGCTGCTGAACCTCATTCTCGACAAGCATCTGGTCGACGCCACGCTGCTCCAGGCGATCCTCGCGGCCATGCTGCTGTCGATGCTCGCCGCGCCGTTCCTGATCCAGAACGCCGACCGGATCGTGCTGCGCCTCTCCTCGACGGAATGGATGCAGCAGTCGCTGATGATGACGCGCATCGCCACGCAAAGCATCAAGCAAAGCGGCCATGTGATCGTGTGCGGCTACGGCCGTGCGGGGCAGAACCTCGCGCGCATGCTCGAATATGAGGGCCTTTCGTACGTCGCACTCGACCTCGACCCCGATCGCGTCGCGGCGGCGGCGGCAGCGGGCGAGTCGGTGGTATTCGGCGACGCCGCGCGGCGCGAGTCGCTCGTCGCGGCGGGCATCCACCGTGCGGCTGCGGTGGCGATCACCTATGCCAATACGCAATCGGCGTTTCGCGTGCTCCATCACATTCACGAGCTGGAGCCTACGTTGCCCGTGATCGTGCGCACGGTGGACGACGCCGATCTCGAACGCCTGCTCGCCGCGGGCGCAACCGAGGTGATTCCGGAGATTGTGGAAGGCAGCCTGATGCTCGCCTCGCACATGCTGGTGCTGATGGGCGTGCCGATGCGGCGCGTGGTGCGCCGCGTGGAAGAGTTGCGCGACGAGCGCTACAGCCTCCTGCGCGGCTACTTCCACGGCACCGACGATGTGGGCGAGGACGGTCACGAGCAGGTGCGGCTACAATCCGTACCGGTCGACGAACGCGCCGACGCCGTGGGCCGCACGCTCGCGGAACTGGGCCTGTCCGAACTCGGCGTCGAGGTAACGGCGATCCGCCGCCACGGCATTCGCGGCGTGGAACCGGACCCATCGACCAAGCTGCGCGAGGCCGACATCGTCGTGCTGCGCGGTTTGCCCGAGCAGCTCGCGCTGGCCGAGGAGCGGCTTTCGCGGCATCGCAAGCCGGGCGCGGCCGGCGCGGGCGCGGCGGCGGCCTGATGCGCCGTCGTTGTCACCGTCGCCGCCGCAATAGCGAGACCGCCCAAGGGTTCCGCCCCGTTTAAATAGCTCTACCGTTCCTTATCCAGCCACTACCCGGAGAAATCATGTCCAACGCACCTGCGAACCCGAGCGCTGAAGCCGCCCAGTTCGTGAAAAGCCTGATCCGCACGGTGCCCGACTGGCCTCAGCCGGGAGTGCAGTTCCGCGATATCACGCCGCTCATCGGCCATCCGAAGGGCCTGCGCGTGCTGATCGACCTGTTCGTCGAGCGCTATGTCGATGCGAAGCTCGACTACGTCGCCGGGCTCGATGC
Organism: Paraburkholderia guartelaensis; assembly: GCF_004353905.1. GTDB lineage: Bacteria > Pseudomonadota > Gammaproteobacteria > Burkholderiales > Burkholderiaceae > Paraburkholderia > Paraburkholderia guartelaensis. The sequence continues at coordinate 22,355 of NZ_SMOD01000006.1, forward strand.
GCGCGGTTTCATCATCGGGCCGATCGTTGCGTATGAGCTGAACGTGGGCTTCATTCCGATTCGCAAGATCGGCAAGCTGCCGTACAAGACCGTTTCCGAGACCTACAAGCTCGAATACGGCGAAGCGACCGTCGAGATTCATGAGGACGCCTGCGGCAAGGGCGACCGCGTCGTGATCGTCGACGACCTGATCGCCACCGGCGGCACCATGATGGCCGGCAAGCTGCTGCTCGAACGCCTCGGCGCGAGCGTGGTGGAGGGCGCCGCAATCATCGACCTCCCGGATCTGGGCGGCTCGAAGCTGCTCACCGATGCAGGCCTGCCGCTCTTCACCGTGACCGCCTTCGGCGGCCACTGACACCCGAACGCACACCGCCACGAGTCGATCTCATGCCGAATTTCGCGCTCTTTCTCGCCACCTCCATCGCCATCACGTTCGCGCCCGGTCCAGACAATCTCCAGGTGCTCGCGCGCGGCATTTCGCAGGGCCGCGCCGCCGGCCTCGTGGCCGCGCTCGGTTTCGCCGCGGGCGTGACGTTCCACACCACGCTCGCGGCACTCGGCGTGGCCGCCGTGCTGCGCTCTTCGCCGCTCGCGTTCCAGATCCTCAAGCTCGCCGGCGCCGCGTATCTCGTGTGGATCGGCGTGAAGGCGCTGCGCAGCCAGGGTCTCGCCGCCGCCGGCGACAGGCCGCGCCAGCCGCTCTCCGCGATCTTTCGTCAGAGCGTGCTCGGCAACATCATGAACCCGAAGGTGACGCTGTTCTTCGTCGTGTTCCTGCCGCAGTTCGTCGACCCGCATGGCGCGCAGCACGTGACGCTGCAGATGCTCGAGCTCGGCCTCGTGTTCATGGCTCAGACGGTCGTGGTGTTCTCCGTCTTCGGGCTGTGCGCGGGCACGATCGGCGGCTGGCTGAAGCGCCGGCCGCGCGCGGGTGTGTGGCTCGACCGCCTCGCCGGCATCACCTTCATCGCCATCGGCATTCGCGTCGCCCTGCGCGACTGATCTACGGAGTCCTGATCGATGACCTTGCCTTGCATTATCGACGCGCGGCGTTTCGATGCCGGCGTGCATCTGCCGTTTCACATCGGTGACGAGCGCGTGGGCTGGATACGCGAGAACGATGTGGCGCTGCTCGCACGCTGGCCCGACGTATTCGAAATCGACGGCGATGCGGATAGCGCCCGTGTGACGCTCGCCGCGCACTTCGATAGTGTCGATGCACGCAGCGCGGCCCTCGCCTCAGTGATCGGCGCACTTGCGGCGGAAGGGCACATTCCGGGCTGGCGCAACGAAACCTACGCGATCCGCAATGCCTTCGACGCGCCGCCGCTCGCCTTTATCGAACGCGCGGCCTCGCGCTTCTTCGGTACGATGACGTACGCGGTGCATCTGAACGGCGTCGTAGAATACGCAGATTCAGTGTCGCCCGGCGCGCCGCAATTGTGGATTGCGCGGCGCAGCGACACCAAGGCCACCGACCCCGGCATGCTGGACAACGTCGTGGCGGGCGGCATCGGGTGGGGCTTCGGCATCGAGGCCACGCTCGTGAAGGAATGCTGGGAAGAGGCGGGCATCCCCGAGGAGCTGGCGCGCAAGGCGCGCGCGGGCCGCACGGTGCACGTGCTGCAGTCGCTGCCCGAAGGCACGCAGGCCGAGCAGATCTTCATCTACGATCTCGTGCTCCCGGCCGACTTCGTGCCGCACAACCAGGACGGCGAGGTGGGCGAGCATCGCCTCGCGCGCATCGACGAAGCCGCGCGCTGGATCGAGGAGGGCGCAATGACGGTGGACGCGAGCCTCGCGACGCTCGACTGCCTGCTGCGCCGCCAATGGATTGACGAAGACGCGTGCGAGGGCATTGCCGCGATCTTCGAACCGCCGACGCTGTGAAAGGGCGCCGGTTCTTTTAGCAAAGCCCCAAAGCCCTTTTAGAAACACCAAGTCTTGACGGGAGTTACCAAGGTCATGTCGACCGATCACAGCTTCATCCTCAAACTGTCGTGCGCCGACCGGCCTGGCATCGTGCACGCCGTGTCGGGCTTTCTGTTCGAGCGCGGCAGCAATATTCTCGACTCGGCCCAGTTCGGCGACAGCCACACGGGCGAGTTCTTCATGCGCGTGCACTTCCAGCAAGTGGGCGGCGACCCGGGCCTCGACGGCCTGCGCAGCGCGTTCGAGCCGCTCGCGCAGGAGTTCGGCATGCGCTGGGAAATGCATGACGCGAACGTGAAGCCGCGCGTCGTCATCATGGTCTCGAAGATCGGCCATTGCCTGAACGACCTGCTGTTCCGCTATCGCACCGGCCAGCTGCCTATCGAGATTCCGGCGATCATCTCGAATCACAAGGACTTCTATCAGCTCGCCGCGAGCTACAACATTCCGTTCCATCACTTCCCGCTGCTCGGCGGCACCGAGGCCGACAAGGCGGCGCAGGAAGCGCGCGTGCTCGAAGTGGTGAACCGCGAAGGCGCCGATCTCGTCGTGCTCGCGCGCTACATGCAGATCCTCTCGCCGCAGCTGTGCAAGGCGCTCGAAGGCCGCGCGATCAACATCCATCATTCGTTCCTGCCGAGCTTCAAGGGCGCGAAGCCGTACTACCAGGCGTTCGATCGCGGCGTGAAGCTGATTGGCGCAACGGCGCACTATGTGACGTCCGATCTCGACGAAGGCCCGATCATCGAGCAGGAAGTCGAGCGCGTGGATCACAACATGACGCCGGACCAGCTCACCGCCATTGGCCGCGACGTGGAGTGCGTGACGCTCGCGCGCGCGGTGAAGTGGCACGTGGAGCATCGCATCGTGCTCAACGGGCACAAAACGGTCGTGTTCCGTTGATCTTTTATTGATCGCGTGCGACACCATGCCGTAGCGTGTTTCATGACACGCTACGGCTTTTCGAACTAATCTTATTGCTCTCCGGCGCGTTCGCATGCATGCGATTTTTCTTCTGCGCCAACTCACTCCCGCGGTACTACTCCTTAAGTTCTAGTGGCGCATCGTCGCGCACTCCCTGCGGAGAATAGTCCGCACCTTTCGTCTTTCCTACTCTTGTCACGTCAACTAAACGACAAGAGGGAAATTCATGAAAGCGGCCTTATCCCCGCAAGCGGAACCCGTCGCCGATAGCCGTGCCTGGCGCGTGCTGGGTTCGAGCACCTTCGCGTTCACGATCTGCTTCGCCGTCTGGATGATGTTCGCGATCCTCGGCATTCCGCTCAAAAAGCAGCTCCACCTCACCGATACCGAATTCGGCCTGATTGCCGCGATGCCCGTGCTCACCGGCTCGCTCGCACGCGTGCCGCTCGGCATCTGGACCGACCGCTTCGGCGGGCGCATCGTCTTCTTCATCACCATGCTCGCGACCGTCGTGCCGATCTGGCTCGTCTCGTATGCGACGCAACTCTGGCAATTCCTCACGCTGGGCCTGTTCGTGGGGTTCGCCGGCGCATCGTTCTCGGTGGGCACGCCCTATGTCGCGCGCTGGTTCCCGAAGTCTCGCCAGGGGCTCGCCATGGGCATCTTCGGCGCGGGCAATTCGGGCGCCGCGCTTAACAAGTTCGTGGCACCGGTGCTGATCGTCGCGGCCGGTACGTGGACCATCGTGCCGAAGGTCTACGCCGTCGCCATGCTCGCGACTGCGCTGCTGTTCCTGTTGTTCTCCGCGAGCAACCCCGCGCACCGCGTGGGCGGCACGGCGAGCGTGGCGAGCCAGATGCGCGTGCTCGCCGACCCGCGTGTGCTGCGCTACGCGCAGTACTACTCGGTGGTGTTCGGCGGCTATGTCGGCCTGTCGCTGTGGATGCCGCAGTACTACGTGAATCAGTATGGCTTCGGCATCGAGCAGGCTGCGTTTCTCGCGGCGTGCTTCTCGCTGCCCGGCGGCGTGCTGCGTGCGGTAGGCGGCTGGCTCTCCGACCGCTACGGCGCCTATCGCACGACGTGGGCCGTGATGTGGGTCGCGCTCGCGTGCTTCTTCCTGCTGAGCTATCCGCCGACCGACTTCACGATCCACAGCGCGCATGGCCCGCTCGGCCTGCATATCAGCACGGGGCCGGTGTTCTACACGGTGCTGATGTTCGTCGTCGGTATCGCGATGGCGGTAGGCAAGGCCTCGGTCTTCAAGTTCATCGGCGACGAGTACACCGACAACATCGGCGCCGTCTCCGGCGTCGTGGGGCTGGCGGGCGGCCTCGCGGGCTTCGTGCTGCCGATCCTGTTCGGCCTGCTCGTCGACCTCACGGGCGTGCGCACGACCTGCTTCATGTTGATGTTCGGCGCCACCATCGTAAGCCTGCTTTTCATGCACTTCTCGTTCCGCCCCGAAGCGCTCGCCCACGGCAGCGCGAAGCTTGCACGCAAGGTTCGCACCGCGACGCCGGCGCCGAAGGAAACCACGTACTCCGAATGATCCAACTTGCGCCGCGCGTGCGGCGCCTACTGTACGAGCACAATCATGTCCAAATATCTCCTGACCCAATGGGAGCCCGAGAACTCGAAGTTCTGGCAGGCTTCCGGCGAGCAGATCGCCACCCGTAACCTGTGGATTTCGATTCCCGCGCTGATGCTGGCGTTCGTGGTGTGGTCGCTGTGGAGCGTCACGGTCGTCAATCTCGACAAGGGCGGCTTTCACTTCACGAAGAACGAACTCTTCTGGCTCACGGCGCTGCCCGCGCTTTCGGGCGCCACGTTGCGCATCTTCTATTCGTTTCTCGTGCCGATTTTCGGCGGCCGCCGCTTCACGGCGATCTCCACGGCGAGCCTCCTGATTCCGGCCTTCGGCATGGGCTTCGCACTGCGCGATCCGTCCACCTCGTATTCGACGCTGCTCGTGCTCGCGCTGCTGTGCGGTCTGGGCGGCGCGAACTTCAGCTCGTCGATGGCGAACATCAGCTTCTTCTTTCCGAAGGCGCGCAAGGGTTTTGCCACCGGCCTCAATGCGGGCATCGGCAACCTTGGTGTTTCGCTCGTGCAGTTCGTCACCCCGATCGTCATCTCGACGGCCGTGTTCGCGGGCCTGCTCGGCGACGGCCAGACCTACGTGAAGGACGGCGTCGAGCACAGCATCTGGCTGCAGAACGCGGGCTTCGTGTGGATTCCGCTCATCGTCGCCTCTTCGTTTGCCGCATGGTTCGGCATGAACGACATCGCCGATGCGAAGGCCTCGTTCAGCGAGCAGGCCGTGATCTTCCGCCGCGCGCACAACTGGATCATGTGCTTCCTCTATGTCGGCACGTTCGGCTCGTTCATCGGTTTCTCGGCCGGCCTCGCGCTTCTCACGAAGGCGGAGTTTCCCGCCATCAACCCCACTGCATGGGCCTTCCTCGGGCCGCTCGCCGGCGCGCTCACGCGCCCCGTCGGCGGCTGGATCTCGGACAAGCTCGGCGGCGCGCGCGTCACACTCTGGACTTTCCTCGCGATGATCGTCGCGGTGATGGGCGTGATCGCGTTCCTGCCGGGCGGCGCGCTGGGCGGCGCACAGGGCAGCTTCGCGGGCTTCCTCGCGATGTTCGTCGTGCTGTTCGCGCTCACCGGCATCGGCAACGGCTCGACCTTCCGCATGATCCCCGTGATCTTCCTCACGCAGCATCAACGCGCCGCGAAGGGCAAGGGCGATGAGGCGAAGCGCAGCGCACTTGCCGAAGCGGGCAAGGAATCGGCGGCGGTGCTCGGCTTCGCGGGTGCAATGGGCGCATACGGCGGCTTCTTCATTCCGAAGAGCTTCGGCACGTCGCTCGACATGACCGGCTCACCGGTCGGCGCGCTCGTGTGCTTCATCGGCTTCTATGTGGTGTGCGCGGTGGTCACGTGGTTGTTCTACGCGCGCCGCAACGCGTCCATGCCTTGCTGATCGGATTAGTCCTTTGGGAGTAGTGCGGCGCATGGGGACTCATCCCATTGCGCTGCGTGAACTCTCCCCTTGATGAATGGGCAGGCAAGCGCCTGCTCGCCATACTCGGAACGATACGAGCGCCAGGCGCCACGCAGGCAACGCAAGCGGGCGGCGACAGGCGCGATCGATCGATTCCAGCAGCAGTCCCGGAGAACCTGATGAGTTATTTTCTGGACCGGTTGAAGTTCATGTCGCGCGTGAAGTCGACGTTTTCGAAGGGCCACGGCGCGGTGGTGAACGAGGACCGCAAGTGGGAAGACGGCTATCGCAGCCGCTGGCAGCACGACAAGATCGTGCGCTCCACCCACGGCGTGAACTGCACGGGCTCGTGCTCGTGGAAGGTTTACGTGAAGAACGGCCTGATCACGTGGGAAACGCAGCAGACCGACTATCCGCGCACGCGCGCCGACTTGCCCAATCACGAACCGCGCGGCTGCCCGCGTGGCGCCTCGTATAGCTGGTACGTCTATTCGGCGCAGCGCGTGAAGTATCCGATGATCCGCGGGCGCCTGATCGAGATGTGGCGCGAGGCGCGCCAGACGCTCGACCCGGTCAAGGCATGGGCTTCGATCGTCGAGGACCCGAAGAAGGCGGCGCACTACAAGAGCGCGCGCGGCCAGGGCGGCTTCGTACGCGCCGGGTGGGACACGGCCACCGAAATGATCGCGGCGGCCAACGCCTACACCATCGGCAAGTACGGTCCCGATCGCGTGGTGGGCTTCTCGCCGATTCCGGCAATGTCGATGGTCTCGTACGCCGCGGGCGCGCGTTATCTGAGCCTCATCGGCGGGGCGTGCCTCTCGTTCTACGACTGGTATTGCGACTTGCCGCCTTCCTCGCCGCAGGTGTGGGGCGAGCAGACCGACGTGCCCGAATCGGCCGACTGGTACAACTCCACGTACCTCATGGTGTGGGGCTCGAACGTACCGCAAACGCGCACGCCCGACGCCCACTTCTATACCGAGGTCCGCTACAAGGGCACGAAGACGGTGGCCGTGTCGGCCGACTTCGGCGAGATGGTGAAGTTCGGCGATATCTGGCTCGCGCCGAAGCAGGGTACCGACGCGGCGCTCGCGCTCGCGATGGGCCACGTGGTGCTCAAGGAGTTTCACGCAACGGCGAAGTCCGCGTACTTCCGCGACTACGTGAAGCAGTACACCGACATGCCGATGCTCGTCACGCTCGCGAAGCGCGACGGCTCGCTCGTGCCGGACCAGTTCCTGCGCGCGTCGCAACTCGCCGCGAATCTCGACGAGGCGAACAACCCGCAGTGGAAGACGCTCGCCATCGATTCGACCACAGGCGACATCGTCGCGCCGAACGGCTCGATCGGTTTCCGCTGGGGCGAAGGCGAGCACGACGGCGGCAAGAAGGTGGGCCGCTGGAACCTCGAAATGAAGGACGGCGGCAGCGGCCGCGAAATCGATCCGCGCCTTTCGCTCGTCGATCAGCATGACGAAGTGGTCGAGGTGGGCTTCCCGTACTTCGGCGGCGAACATGGCGCGCTGCTCGCGCGCCGCGTGCCCGTGAAGCGCGTGGCGCTGGCGGACGGCACGAGCGTGCTGGTCGCCACCGTCTACGACCTGCAGATGGCCAACTACGGCGTCGACCAGGGGCTGGGCGGCCCGAACGTCGCATCCTCGTATGACGACGACGTGCCCTGCACGCCCGCATGGCAGGAGAAGCACACCACGGTGCCGCGCAAGCTCGTGATCCAGGTGGCGCGTGAGTTTGCCGACAACGCCGACCGCACGCGCGGCAAGAGCATGGTGATCGTGGGCGCGGCGCTCAATCACTGGTACCACAACGACATGATCTACCGCGGCATCATCAATCTCCTGATGATGTGCGGCTGTATCGGCCAGAGCGGCGGTGGCTGGGCGCACTATGTGGGCCAGGAAAAGCTGCGTCCGCAATTCGGCTGGGCGCCGCTCGCGTTCGCGCTCGACTGGTCGCGCCCGCCGCGCCAGATGAACGGCACGTCGTTCTTCTACAACCACACGAGCCAGTGGCGTCACGAGAAGGTGAGCCTGGACGAGATTCTTGGCCCGGGCGCGGACCGCGAACGCTACAAGAACCTCTCTATGCTCGACCTCAATGCGAAGTCCGAGCGCATGGGTTGGCTGCCTTCGGCGCCGCAACTGGGCGCCAATCCGCTCGACGTGGTGGACGCCGCGCAGCGCGCGGGCGTGCCGCCGGTGCAATACACCGTCGATCAGCTGAAGTCGGGCGCATTGAACTTCGCCTGCGACGACCCCGACAACCCCGCGAACTTCCCGCGCAACATGTTCGTGTGGCGCTCGAACATTCTCGGTAGTTCGGGCAAGGGACACGAGTACTTCCTCAAGTACCTGCTCGGCACGCAGAACGCGCTCTTCGGCGATGAAGCCGATGCGATCAAGCCCTCCGAAGTGAACGTGCGCGAAGCGGCCGAAGGCAAGCTCGACCTGCTTACCGTCCTCGACTTCCGCATGAGCACCACGTGCCTGTACGGCGACATCGTGCTGCCTACGGCCACGTTCTACGAGAAGGACGACCTCAACACGTCGGACATGCATCCGTTCATCCATCCGCTGTCCGAAGCGGTGCAGCCGCTGTGGGAGAGCAAGACCGACTGGGAGATCTACAAGGCTATCGCGAAGAAGTTTTCGGAGATCGGCGGCGCGCATTTGGGCAAGCGCACGGACCTCGTGTGCACACCGCTCATGCACGACACACCGGGCGAACTCGGTCAGGCGTTCGAGCCGAAGGACTGGCGCCTTGGCGAATGCGATCTGATCCCGGGCAAGACCGCGCCTTCGATGACGCTCGTGGAGCGCGACTATCGCGAGATCTACAACAAGTTCACCTCCGTTGGGCCGTTGCTCGAAAAGCTGGGCAACGGCGGCAAGGGCATCAACTGGAACACGGTGCACGAGGTGGGCGAGTTCGCACAGCTCACGGGCATCCAGCAGAACCGCGGCGCGGCCGAGGGACGCCCGCGTCTGGAAACGGCCATCGACGCGGCCGAGATGATTCTCACCTTCGCGCCGGAAACCAACGGCCATGTAGCGGTGAAGGCATGGGACGCGCTCTCGAAGATCACGGGTCGCGATCACACGCATCTGGCCGAAGGCCGCGAGCACGACAAGATCCGCTTTCGCGACGTGCAGGCACAGCCGCGCAAGATCATCTCCGCGCCTACGTGGTCGGGCCTCGAATCGGAAGAGGTGAGCTACAACGCGGGCTACACGAACGTGCACGAGCTGATTCCATGGCGCACGCTCACGGGCCGTCAGCAGTTCTATCAGGATCACCGCTGGATGCTCGACTTCGGTGAGGGCCTGTGCAACTACAAGCCCGCCATCGACACGAAGACGACCTCGCCGATGCTCGGCGCGAAACCCAACGGCGAGCAAGAGCTCGTGCTGAACTGGATCACGCCGCACCAGAAGTGGGGTATCCACTCCACGTACACGGACAACCTGCGCATGCTCACGCTTTCGCGTGGCGGCCCGCACGTCTGGGTGTCGGAAGCCGAGGCGAAGGAAGCGGGGCTCGTCGATAACGACTGGGTCGAAGTGTTCAACGTGAACGGCACGCTCACCGCGCGCGTCGTGGTGAGCCAGCGCGTACCGCGCGGCATGTGCCTCATGTATCACGCGCAGGAAAAGATCATCAACGTTCCCGGCGCGGAAACGAGCGGCATGCGCGGCGGCATTCACAACTCGGTCACGCGCACGGTGCTCAAGCCCACGCACATGATCGGCGGCTACGCGCAACTGGCATATGGCTTCAACTACTACGGCACCGTCGGCAGCAATCGCGACGAGTACGTGATCGTGCGCAAGATGAAGAAGGTCGAGTGGCTGGAAGGCCCGATGAAGGAAGGAGCAGCATCATGAAAATCCGCGCCCAGGTGGCGATGGTCCTGAACCTCGACAAGTGCATCGGCTGCCATACGTGTTCCGTCACGTGCAAGAACGTGTGGACGTCGCGCGATGGCGTCGAGTACGCGTGGTTCAACAATGTCGAGACGAAGCCCGGCATCGGCTATCCGAAGGAATGGGAGAACCAGGAGAAGTGGAACGGCGGCTGGGTCCGCAACCCGAACGGCAAGCTCGAGCCGCGCCAGGGGCCGAAGCTCAAGGTGCTGGCCAACCTATTTGCCAACCCGAACCTGCCTGGTATCGACGACTACTACGAGCCGTTCACGTACGACTACGAGCATTTGCAGAAGGCGCGCCTCTCGCAGACGCCGCCAACCGCGCGCCCCGTGTCGGTCATCACCGGCAAGAAGATGGACAAGATCCATTGGGGTCCCAACTGGGAAGACGACCTGGGCGGCGAGTTCGCCTCGCGCAGTCGCGACAAGCTGTTCGAGAACGTGCAGAAGGAGATGTATTCGACCTTCGAGAATACCTTCATGATGTATCTGCCGCGCCTGTGCGAGCACTGCCTGAATCCGGCGTGCGTGGCGTCGTGCCCCTCGGGCTCGGTGTACAAGCGCGAAGACGACGGCATCGTGCTCGTCGACCAGGACAAGTGCCGAGGCTGGCGCATGTGCATCTCGGGTTGCCCGTACAAGAAGATGTACTTCAACTGGAAGAGCGGCAAGGCCGAGAAGTGCATCTTCTGCTATCCGCGTATCGAGGCGGGGCAGCCTACCGTCTGCTCGGAAACGTGCGTGGGCCGTATCCGCTATCTGGGCGTGATGCTGTACGACGCGGACCGCATCAGCGAGGCGGCATCGGTCGAATCGACGCAGGATCTGTATCAGTCGCAGCTCGACGTGTTCCTCGATCCGCACGATCCCGCCATCCAGGCCGAGGCGCGCCGCCAGGGTGTGCCGCAGAGCTGGCTCGACGCCGCCGTGCGTTCGCCCGTGTATCGCATGGCGGTCGAGTGGAAGATCGCGTTCCCGCTGCACCCCGAGTACCGCACGCTGCCGATGGTCTGGTACGTGCCGCCGCTTTCGCCGATCCAGTCGGCCGCCGACGCGGGCCATATCGGCATGGATGGCGTGATTCCCGACGTGGCGAGCCTGCGCATTCCTATGCGCTATCTCGCCAACCTGCTCACCGCCGGCGACGAAAAGCCCGTGATTTCGGCGCTCAGCCGCATGCTGGCGATGCGCGCTTACAAGCGCACCCAGGCTGTGGACGGCGTGAACGACAACGCGGTTCTCGCGAGCGCGGGCCTCACGCCCGAACAGGTCGAGGACATGTACCGCACCATGGCGATCGCGAACTACGAGGACCGCTTCGTCGTGCCGTCGTCGCACAAGGAAATGGTCGAGGACTCGTTCAACGAGAAGGGCAGTTGCGGCTTCTCGTTCGGCAACGGGTGTTCGGGCGGCGTCTCCGAGGGCTCGCTGTTCGGCTCGAAGGTCGAAGGCAGCGTGGTGTATGTCGATATGCCGAAGTCGCGTCGCAAGACGCCTTCTGAAGCTTGAGCGGGAGGACACCATCATGTCGATTTATCCGGTTCTCTCGGCGCTGCTCGATTATCCCGAGCAGCCCTTGCTCGACGCGCTCGACGAGATCGAAGCCGTGCTCGGAGCCCTGCCGAACGGCGCATTCGCCGTGCGCGAACTGGCACCGCTCATCGCGGCGCTGCGCGAGCAGTCGCTCGTCGAGTCGCAGGAAACGTACGTGGCCACGTTCGACCGCAATCGCCGCCACTCGCTGCATCTGTTCGAGCACGTGCACGGCGAGAGCCGCGCGCGCGGCCAGGCGATGGTCGATCTGCTCGACGAATACCGCAGCCATGGCCTCGACGTCGCGACGAGCGAGTTGCCCGACTACGTGCCGCTCTTTCTCGAAGTGCTCGGCCTGATTAGTGAGGATGAGGCGCGCGCGCTGCTTGGCGAGGCGATTCACGTGCTCGCAGCGCTTGGCAATCAGCTCGAGACGAGTGAAAGCCCCTACGCGGGCATCTTCACGGTGCTGTGCGAGCTGACCGACGTCGAGCCGCTGCCGCTCGTGGGCGCGCCCGTGCGCGACATGGACGAGGCGCTCGAACGCTTCGGCACCGGCGCCGACGGTGTGGAGCCGCTCGTGCACGCTTTCGGCGAGAGCAACTCACCGCAGGTCGTTCAATTCCACCCGCGAGCGCAGTTTGCCGCGGCCACCGCGACCACTTCGTCTGCGTGCGCAAAGGAATCGCCATGAACACGTTCAATCAGTTTTTGTTCGGCATCTACCCGTATATTGCCGCCGCCATCTTCCTGTTCGGCAGCCTCGCGCGCTTCGAGCGCGAACAGTACACGTGGAAGGCGGACAGCTCGCAGTTGCTTTATCGCGGGCATTTGCGGCTTGGCAATATCCTCTTTCACGTCGGCGTGCTCGGGCTTTTCTTCGGGCATCTGTTCGGTCTGCTCACGCCCGTCGCCGTGTGGGACTGGCTCGGCGTGCCGCACGCGGTCAAGCAGCTCGTGGCGATGGTCGCGGGCGGCGTGATGGGCTCGATGTGTCTGGTGGGCCTCGCGATCCTGCTGCACAGACGGCTTTCGAACGCACGCGTTTCGGCCGTGACGCGCGTGGGCGACAAGGTGCTGCTGTTGTGGCTGCTCGTCACGCTGCTGCTCGGGCTGAGCACCATCGGCGAATCGGCGAGCCACATGGACGGCGCGATGATGGTGCGGCTCATGACCTGGGCGCAGCACATCGTCACGTTCCGCGGCGACGCCGCGAGCCACGTGGCAGACGCGCCGCTCATCTTCCGCATGCACCTCTTCATGGGCATGACGCTGTTCGTGATCTTCCCGTTCACCCGGCTCGTGCACGTGTGGAGCGGGTTCGCTTCGATCACCTATCTCTCGCGCGCCTGGCAGCTCGTGCGCAGCCGCTAGCGGCCAACGTTTGCCTCTGGACGGCCGTGGGGATGGTCGTTCATTGCGGGGAGCGAGGCACACTCGCATTCCCCGCTTTTTTTCGCGATGCGCACGAGCAAGGGGCGGCGCAACGTGGTTCGCCGGGACTCTCCTGTGAGGCAGTCGGACTGTCGCATAGTGTCGCAGTTGGCCGCGCAGACCGCGACATAGCGCGCGATCGGCCGCGCTCCGTCAGATAATGTTGGGTATAGGCGCCGCCGTTTCGGCGCAGCCGATTTCCGGTCCCGGCCATGACTCCGTCTTCCGATTTCGCAACCGCATCTGCCGTATCTTCCGACGCGCAGGAAGCGCCGTTCCCGAAGCGGCTCTCCACGCGCATCGTTGTGCTTTCCACGGTCGCGCTCGCGCTCGTGCTCGCGATGATCAGCGGCACGCTCTGGCTTTCCTGGCAGCTCGAAGGCGGCGGCGCTGCGATCAACGACGCGGGCAGCCTGCGCATGCGCGCGAACGCGGTGGCGATTGCACTGTGGGAAGCCCGCACCGGGCAGCCCTCGCAAGTTGACGCCCAGATGCGGCAGCTCGACGACACGCTGCGCGAATTGCGCGACGGCGATCCGGCGCGGCCGCTCTTTCTTCCCTCCGATGCCGGCATCCACGCGCAGTTCGAACGCGTCGCGACCGCCTGGAACCAGACGCTCAAACCCGCGGCGCTGAACGACCTCGCTGTCAGCGGGGGCGAGCCCTTGAAGTACATCGGCCTGCTGCCGGGCTTCGTCGACGAGGCGAACCAGCTCGTCAGCCTGATCGAGCGCGAGAATGCGCGCAAGACCGCGTGGCTGCGCATTTCGCAGGTCGCGCTCGCGGCGCTGTCGTGCGTGGGCACGATGGCGATCGTCTATCTGCTCTACCAGTGGTTCGTGGCGCCCGTGCAGCGTTTGCAGGACGGGCTCGCGCGCATCGAGGCGCGGGAGTTCGACACGCGGCTGCCGGTCGAAACGTACGACGAATTCGGGCATCTCACGCAAGGCTTCAACCGCATGGTCGCGGAGCTGCAGGCGCTATACCAGGACCTGGCCGAGCGCGTGGACGCCAAGACCGCGCAACTGGCGGCGCAAAACCGCGAACTCGCCACGCTCTACGAGATGGCGGCGTTTCTCAACACGCCGGGCCCCGCGGAAAGCCTGTGCCACGATTTCCTCACGCGCGTGATGCGCGAATTCGACGCCGACGGCGGCACGGTGCGCGTCGTTTCGCCTGACGACGGCAATCTGCATCTGCTCGTCTCGGAAGGCATGCCCGAATCGATCACGCGCGCGGAGCAGTGCATGCCGGCGGCGGACTGTGCGTGCGGGGGCGCCACGGCCGAGGCGCCGGTCATATTCGGCCTGATGGCGCCGCCAGGCATGCGCGCGGCCGGCGGCGAGATTGGCGAAAGCGTCGAAAGCATCGAAAGCGGCCATGGCGGCGCTTTTACGCAGCGCTGCCTGAAGGCGGGCTTCGTGAGCGTCGCGGTGTCGGCCATCGTCGCGCAGAACGAGACGCTCGGCACGTTCTCGCTGCACTTCCGGCGCGAGCGGGAGATTCCGCCGTCGGGCGTCCAGTTGCTGCAGACGCTCGGCCGCCATCTCGGCGTCGCGCTCATGAACCGGCGGCTCGTGGCGCTCGGGCGCCAGCTCGCCGTGTCGGAAGAGCGCAATCTCGTCGCTCAGGGGCTGCACGACAGCATCGCGCAAGGCCTGAGCTTCCTGAAGATGCAAGTACACCTGCTCGATGGGGCGGCGCAGCAGGGCGACCTCGACGAGATTCGCGAGATCGTGCCGCTGCTCGCGGGCGGCGTGGAGGAAAGCTACGACGACGTGCGCGAACTGCTGCTGAATTTCCGCACGAAGCTCGGCCCGGGCAAGCTGCGGCTCGCCGTGGAGGACACCGTGGCGCGCTTTCGCCGCCAGTCGGACGCCGAGCTGACGCTCGATTATCGGGACGAAGACGGTCCGCCGCTGCCGCCCGACCAGCAGCTGCAGGTACTCTTCGTGTTGCAGGAGGCGCTCTCGAATGCGCGCAAGCATGCGGAAGCGCTGCACGTGCAGGTGAGCGTCGTGAACGCGCGCGACTTCCGCCTCACGGTCGAAGACGACGGCGTGGGCTACGATCCCGCCGATATCGCCTCGCGCGGCGAATCGCACGTGGGGTTTCACATCATGCATGAGCGCGCGAGACGTCTTGCCGCCGTGCTCACGCTGCAGAGCGCGCCGGGCCGCGGCGCGCGCGTCGAACTGGTGCTGCCCGCCGCGAGCCGCATGGCGGCGTAAATGGAGCCAATGAACCCGGCCGATGGCGTTACGATCAAAATCAGAAGACATCGCGACAAAACAACGATCCCCATGACCATACGCATCCTGCTCATCGACGACCACACGCTCTTTCGCTCGGGCGTGAGTGCGCTTCTGCAGCGCCAGCCCGACCTGGAAGTGGTCGGCGAGGCGTCGGACGGCGTGGAAGGCGTCAAGCGCGCGAAGCAGCACCTGCCCGACGTCATCCTGCTCGACCTGAACATGCCGGGCCTCTCGGGGCTCGAAACGCTGCAACTGCTGGTGGAGGACCTGCCGGACACGGCGGTCGTGATGCTCACTGTCTCCGAGGAAGCCGACGAACTTACCGCCGCGATGCGCGAGGGCGCGCGCGGCTTCCTGCTCAAGAGCATCGACGCCGACGCGCTGGTGGCGGCGATCCGCAAGGCCGCTAGCGGCCAGCCGGTCATTACCGAGCACATGACGGCGAAGCTCGTGGAGCAGATGCGCAAGCCTGCGCATTCGGCTGGCGCGACCGCCACAACTGGCGCCACAGGTGCTGCGCGCGCGAGTGCGGAGACGCTCACGGCGCGCGAGCGCGACATCGTGCGCGAGCTGGCGCGCGGCGCGAGCAACAAGGAGATTGCGCGTACGCTCGACCTGGCGGAGAGCACGGTGAAGATTCACGTGCGCAATATTTTGCGCAAGCTCAATCTCACGAGCCGCGTGCAGGTGGCGATCTACGCGATGGGCCACGACGGCATGGCCGACGTGCCCGGCGAGCCGCGCGGGCGCTGAGGGCCGCGCACGGGCTCGGAAGACAGCGGCTCAGACGAGCCGCAGATAGATCAGTTCGCGCTTGATATACGCGTAGAAAATCGGCGCGGCAATCACGCCTTGAATGCCGAATGCGGCCTCCATCACGAGCATGGCGACGAGCAGCTCCCACGTGCGCGCCTCGATCTGGCCGCCCACGATGCGCGCGTTCAGGAAGTATTCGAGCTTGTGGATCAGGATGAGGAACACGAGCGCCGTGACCGCCGCGGGCAGGCTCACGGTGAGCGCGATGGCGACGATCAGCGTGTTCGAGATCAGGTTGCCGATCACGGGCAACAGGCCTACGACGAAGGTCACCACGACCAGCATCTTCGCGAGCGGCAGCGGCGCGTGAAACACGGGCAGCGCGAGCAGGAGGAAGAGGCCGGTGAACACCGTGTTGATGGCCGAAATCTTCACCTGCGCGAACACGATGCGGCGGAACGCGTCGGCGAAACGGGACACGCGCGTAACGAACGCCGTGGAGAGCGGCAGCCGCGTGGCGTTCTTCTGCGCGCCGATGGCGATGATCGCGCCGATGATCATGCCGATCACGATATGCCCGAAGATGCGCGCGGCGTTCTTGCCGCCCTGGCCGAGCTGCGTGGCGTGCTCGTGCATGAGCGCGAGCGCCTTGAGCTTCATCTGGGCGACGTCCACGGGCAGATAGGCGGCGATGGACTCGGGAATGCGCCCGCGCGCCTGGTCGACGAACGTCATCATCTGCGCCATGACTTTCTGCACGCTCGGCACATCGCTTTCGAACTGCTCGATCACGCCGACGGTGAGCCCCGTGAGCACGCCCACTATCACGATAGAAACCAGCACCACGGAGAGCCAGCGGGCGCGGCTGCTCGACATGCGCCGCTCGATGAGCGGCGAAATGGTATGAACGAGCTGGAAGACGAGCATACCCGCGAGCAGCGCGCCGAGCAGGTTCAGGTGCAGCACCGCCAGCATGCCGGCGAGCGCGGCCACATAGCTGCCGATTTCCACTGCCGAAAGCTTCGGCAGGCTCATGTCGCTCGTGAGCCTGACCGGGCGTGGCCGCAGGTCGCGCACCTGTTTATCTTCGGTCGCTTCGTTGCGCTTGACCATGTTGGGTATTTTCCGTCTCCAAACTTCGGGGGCGCACGCGCCCCCGACCCGTTGTTGCTGCAGCTATTTCTACTGCTAAATTTCCGGCCCGGTTGTCAGTCCGCCTGGCGGGTTACTTGCCCGAGGCCGTGTCCAGCGCGGCGATCTGGCGCTTGAGCAGCGGCGCGAGATAGCGGCCCGTGAAGCTTGCCTTCGACTTCGCCACCTGTTCGGGCGTCCCCTGGGCCACGATCTGCCCACCGCCCGCGCCGCCTTCCGGTCCCATGTCCACGACCCAGTCGGCGGTTTTGATTACATCGAGATTATGCTCGATGATGACCACCGTGTTGCCCTGATCTCGAAGCCGATGAATCACTTCGAGCAAAAGCGCGATGTCGTGGAAGTGCAGACCCGTGGTCGGCTCGTCGAGTATATACAGCGTGCGGCCCGTGTCCCGCTTGGAAAGTTCGAGCGAAAGCTTCACGCGCTGCGCTTCGCCGCCCGAGAGCGTGGTGGCCGACTGGCCGAGGCGAATGTAGCCAAGGCCGACATCCAGCAGCGTCTTGAGCTTGCGCGCCACTACCGGCACCGCCTTGAAGAACTCGTAGGCGGCTTCCACCGTCATGTCGAGCACTTCGCTGATGTTCCGGCCCTTGTATTGAATCTCCAGCGTCTCGCGGTTGTAGCGCTTGCCGTGGCAGACGTCGCAGGGCACGTACACGTCGGGCAGGAAGTGCATTTCCACCTTGAGCACGCCGTCGCCCTGGCAGCTTTCGCAGCGCCCGCCCTTCACGTTGAACGAGAAGCGGCCCGACTCGTAGCCGCGTTCCTTGGCGGCCGGCACGCCGGCGAACAGTTCGCGGATAGGCGTGAAGAGGCCCGTGTAGGTGGCCGGGTTCGAGCGCGGCGTGCGCCCGATCGGCGACTGGTCGACGTTGATGACCTTGTCGAAGTGCTCGAGGCCCTCGATCGCCTCGAACGGCGCCGGTTCCGCCGACGATCCATACAGATGCTGCGACACGGCGTGATAGAGCGTGTCGTTGATGAGCGTGGACTTGCCCGAGCCCGAGACGCCCGTCACGCAGGTCAAAAGACCGACGGGCAGGTCGAGCGTCACGTGCTTGAGGTTGTTGCCGTGGGCCTCGACGATGCGCAGGCGGCGCTCGCCGGGCTCGATGCGCTCATCCGGATAGTCGATGCGGCGCGCGCCCGAGAGGTACTGGCCCGTCATCGAGGCCGGATCGTGCTCGACTTCCCCGGGCGTTCCCTGCGAAATCACCATGCCGCCGTGCTCGCCCGCGCCCGGACCCATGTCGACCACGTAGTCGGCCATGCGGATCATGTCCTCGTCGTGCTCGACGACGATCACCGAGTTGCCGAGGTCGCGCAGATGCTTGAGCGTGGAGATGAGGCGGTCGTTGTCCCGCTGGTGCAGGCCGATGGACGGCTCGTCGAGCACGTACATCACGCCCGTCAGGCCCGAGCCGATCTGCGAGGCGAGGCGGATGCGCTGCGCCTCGCCGCCGG
This sequence comes from Paraburkholderia guartelaensis, assembly GCF_004353905.1. GTDB lineage: Bacteria > Pseudomonadota > Gammaproteobacteria > Burkholderiales > Burkholderiaceae > Paraburkholderia > Paraburkholderia guartelaensis. Next base: position 40,770 of record NZ_SMOD01000006.1, read on the forward strand.
AAAGCGTCTCGGCGCTGCGTTCGAGCGAGAGATAGTCGAGCCCGACGTTGTTCAGGAACATGAGGCGCGCGACGATTTCCTTGACCACCTTGTCGGCGATCTCGCGCTTTGCACCTTCGAGGTGCAGCGTCTGGAAGTAGCCGAGCGTGTCGCGCAGCGGCCAGCCGCTCACTTCATAAATGGCGCGCGCCTCTTCGCCCGCGCCGATGCGCACGAAGCGCGCTTCGCGGCGCAGACGCGTGCCTTCGCAGTGCGGGCAGGCCTGGTTGTTCTGGTACTTCGAAAGCTCCTCGCGCACGGCGGCCGAGTCGGTCTCGCGGTAGCGGCGCTCGAGGTTCGGGATGATCCCTTCGAATACGTGCTCGCGCACCGAAGTGCGGCCGCGCTCGTTGATGTACGAGAACGGAATCTCCTGTTTGCCCGAGCCGTAGAGCAGGATCTTGCGCACTTTCTCCGGCAGGTCCTCGAACGCGGTGTCGATATCGAAGTCGTAGAACGCCGCGAGGCTCTGCAGCATCTGGAAGTAGAACTGGTTGCGCCGGTCCCAGCCCTTCACGGCGCCCGCCGCGAGCGAGAGCGACGGGTGCGCGACCACGCGCTTCGGATCGAAGAACGTGATCTGGCCCAAACCGTCGCACTCGGGGCACGCGCCCATCGGGTTGTTGAACGAGAAGAGGCGCGGCTCCAGCTCCGGCAGCGAATACGAGCAGATCGGGCAGGCGAACTTGGAGCTGAAGAGGTGCTCGCGGTTCGTGTCCATTTCGAGCGCGATGGCGCGGCCGTCGGCCAGACGCAGCGCGGTTTCGAACGACTCCGCGAGGCGCTGCTTCATGTCGGGGCGCACCTTCAGGCGGTCCACCACCACGTCGATGGTGTGGCGCTCGCTCTTCTTGAGCTTGGGCAGCGACTCCACCTCGTAGATCTTCGCTTCCCCTTCGTTGGCCGTGCCGCCGCCCGAGCGCACCCGAAAGCGCACGAAACCCTGCGCCTGCATGTCGTCGAAAAGCTCGGCGTGCTCACCCTTGCGGTCCACGATCACGGGAGCCAGGATCATCAGCTTCGTTTCTTCGGGCAGGGCGAGCGCGGCATCCACCATCTGTGAGACGCTTTGCGACTCCAGCGGAATTTCGTGGTCCGGGCAGTAGGGCGTGCCGATGCGTGCGTAAAGCAGTCGCAGGTAGTCGTGGATCTCGGTGACGGTGCCGACGGTGGAGCGCGGATTGTGCGACGTGGCCTTCTGCTCGATGGAAATAGCCGGCGACAGACCCTCGATCAGGTCGACGTCGGGCTTCTCCATGAGCTGCAGGAACTGGCGCGCGTAGGCCGAGAGGCTTTCCACGTAACGGCGCTGGCCTTCCGCGTAGAGCGTGTCGAATGCCAGAGAGGACTTGCCCGAGCCGGAAAGCCCAGTGATCACCACGAGCTTGTGGCGCGGCAGGTCCAGATTGACGTTCTTCAGGTTGTGGGTTCGGGCCCCACGGATACGGATCTGTTCCATGAACCTGCGGGAGAAAGGGAAACCAAACCTGCTACTATAACGACTTTTCCAGACCGCCGTTACGGCTTGCTGACGGTCTTTGAAAGGGCCCGGAGCGGCAAGTGCAAGGGCCTCGAAAGAGGCGCGTCAGGGGGCGTCCCGGTCAACAAACGTGCGGGCACTTGCGGTCCAAACACATAACGCTCCGATGTCCTCCAATTCACCCGCTACATCCTCGCGCATGAGCGCGCCCGAGTTGCGCGCGACCGTCTCGCTGGCGGCGATCTTCGCGCTGCGCATGCTCGGTCTCTTCATGATCATGCCGGTGTTTTCGGTCTACGCGAAAACTATTCCCGGCGGCGACAACCTTCTGCTCGTCGGCATTGCGCTCGGCGCGTACGGCGTCACGCAGTCGCTCCTCTATATTTTCTACGGCTGGGTTTCGGACATGGTGGGCAGAAAGCCCGTCATCGCGGCTGGCCTCGTCATTTTCGCGATCGGCAGCTTCGTCGCGGCGGGCGCGCACGACATGACCTGGATTATCGTCGGGCGGGTGATCCAGGGCATGGGCGCGGTATCGTCGGCCGTGCTGGCGTTCATCGCCGACCTGACCGCCGAGGAGCACCGCACCAAGGCCATGGCGATGGTGGGGGGCTCGATCGGCATGTCGTTCGCCGTTGCCATCGTCGGCGCGCCGATCGTGTTCCACTGGGTCGGGATGAGCGGTTTGTTCACGCTGGTCGGGGTGTTCTCGATTCTCGCGGTGGGCGTGGTGATCTGGGTCGTGCCCGACGCGCCCAGCAAGCCCGTGCACGTGCGCGCCCCGTTCGCCGAGGTGCTGCACAACGTGGAGCTGCTGCGCCTGAACTTCGGCGTGCTCGTGCTGCACGCCACGCAAACGGCGCTTTTTCTCGTCGTGCCGCGCCTGCTCGTGGACGCGGGCCTGCCGGTTGCGTCGCACTGGATGATCTATCTGCCGGTCATGGGCCTCGCGTTCGTCATGATGGTGCCGGCCATCATCGTCGCGGAGAAGCGGGGCAAGATGAAGGCCGTGCTCGTCTCTGCGATCGGTCTTATCCTGATCGGCCAGCTTTTGCTCGGCTCGCTCGCGCATACACTTGTCATCGTGTCGGCCGTGCTGTTTGTGTACTTCCTCGGCTTCAACATCCTGGAGGCTTCGCAGCCTTCGCTCGTGTCGAAGCTCGCGCCGGGCAACCGCAAGGGGGCGGCCACGGGCGTGTACAACACCACGCAGTCGATCGGGCTTGCGCTCGGCGGCGTGGTGGGCGGATGGATACTCAAGCACGAAGGCGCGAGCGCGGTCTTTTACACATGCTCGGGGCTCGTCTTGTGCTGGCTTATAATCGCGGCCAATATGAAGGCGCCGCCCAAGCGGGCAGAAGCCAAGCGGGCTTGACCCAGGCGGGCCTGAGTTAGAACCAACGGTTCACAGCAACGCAATTCGCGGAGGCGGTGCGCGACCGGCGAAGGCGCATGAGACACATCAGGCGCTCGCCGGCGCGCACCGCGCGGCCGCTCCTCGCAACGGAATCAAACAGGAGAAATTCATGGCATCCGTGAACAAGGTGATCCTCGTCGGCAACCTCGGCGCCGAACCGGAAGTGCGCTATCTGCCGAGCGGCGACGCCGTGGCGAACATTCGCCTCGCCACGACCGACCGCTACAAGGACAAGGCGTCCGGCGAGTTCAAGGAAATGACCGAATGGCACCGCGTGTCGTTCTTCGGGCGCCTGGCCGAAATCGTCTCGGAGTACCTGAAGAAGGGCTCGTCGGTGTATATCGAAGGCCGCATCCGCACGCGCAAGTGGCAAGCGCAGGACGGCACCGACCGTTACTCGACGGAAATCGTCGCCGACCAGATGCAGATGCTGGGTGGCCGCAGCGGCGGCGCCTCGGCGGGCAGCGACATGGGTGACGACGGCGGCTACAGCCGTGAGCAATCCGCACCGCGCGGCGGCGGCCGTGCTTCGGGCGGTGGCGGCGCGCCGCGCTCGAGCGGTGGCGGTGCTGGCGGCGGCGCAAGCGGTGGCCGTTCGAACGCGCCGGCTGGCGGCGGCTTCGACGAGATGGACGACGATATTCCGTTCTAAAACGTCCGAACGCATTTGCAGGGCCTGAAGCCCCGCCTCGACCTTGCGGTCGAGGCGGGGCTTTTCATTTGTGCGTGCGGACCGAGCGAACCAGGCGAGTTGAGCGCCGACCCGCTGCGACGTTTTCGCACAGACAGTCGCTTCTGCGCCCTAAGCGACACGTTTTCTGATTTTTGTCACGGCAAAACTCCGGCCGGCGCGCGACCATTTAAAAGATGCATTAATTTTGCATCTTACAAGACTGCTCGCGCCGTCACCCCACAAGGAAAAGGAGAAAGCCGTGTTTTGCTATCAATGTGAACAGACCGACCGCACCCAGGCCACACCGGGGTGTGCCTCGGCCAAGGGCAACTGCGGCAAGGACGCCACGACTGCGGATCTGCAGGACCTGCTGATCTACGCGGCCAAGGGCATCGCACAGTATGGCGCGCTCGCGCGCGGCCTCGGCAGCCCCGATCGCGAAGCCGACCGCTTCATGCTCTATGCGCTGTTCACAACGCTCACCAACGTCAACTTCAACGCCAGCCGTTTCGTGGCGATGCTGCGCGAGGCCGCGCAACACCGCGATCGCGTGAAGTCGACCTGCGAGGCGCTCGCCCTCGCGCAAGGCGTCGCCGCTGCGCAGCCGGGCGGCGCAGCGCTCTGGCAACCGGGCAACGATCTCGCCGAACTGCAGGCGCAGGCCGCGCTCGTCGGCATCAGGGCCGGGCTCCCGAAGGTGGGCGAGGATGTCGTGGGCTTGCGCGCCCTCGTGCTCTACGGCCTGAAAGGCGTGTGTGCCTACGCCCATCACGCGCGCGTGCTCGGTTACGAGAGCGAAGAGGTCTACGCGGGCGTGGAGGCGGCGCTCGTGTTTCTCGCGAGCGAACCCACGCAGGCGGGCGATATCCTTGAACATGCGCTCGCGCTCGGCAACCTGAACCTCAAGGTCATGGAATTGCTCGATGCAGCGAACACGGGCCGCTTCGGCATGCCCGAACCCACTGCCGTGCGCGTGACGCCGGCGGCGGGCAAAGCCATCCTGGTCTCGGGCCACGACCTCGGCGATCTGGAGGCGCTGCTCGAAGCCACCCAGGGCACCGGCGTGCAGATCTACACGCACGGCGAGATGCTGCCCGCACATGCTTACCCGAAGCTCAAGGCTTATCCGCATCTGGCAGGCAACTACGGCGGCGCATGGCAGGACCAGCAATCGGACTTCGCGAACTTTCCCGGCCCGATCCTGATGACCTCCAACTGCCTGATCGAGCCGCTGCCGCAGTACCGCCAGCGCATCTTCACGACAGGGCCGGTAGGCTGGGCCGGTGTGCGCCATCTCGAGCATCACGCGTTCGCGCCGGTCGTGCAGGCCGCGCTCGCGCTGCCGGGCTACCGCGAAACGGTGCCGGAGGAAACCATCACCATCGGCTTTGCACGCAACACGGTGCTCGGCGTGGCCGACAAGGTGATCGACGCGGTGAAGGCCGGTCAGATCCGCCACTTCTTCCTGATCGGCGGCTGCGACGGCGCCGCGCCCGGCCGCAACTACTACACCGAGTTCGCCCAGGGCGCGCCCGACGACACCGTCGTCATGACGCTCGGCTGCAACAAGTACCGCTTCAACCGTCACCAGTTCGGCGACATCGGCGGCATTCCGCGCCTGCTCGATCTGGGCCAGTGCAACGACAGCTACTCGGCGATCCAGATCGCCATCGCGCTCTCGAAGGCCTTCGACTGTGGTGTGAACGATCTGCCGCTCACACTCGTGGTGTCGTGGTTCGAACAGAAGGCTGCTGCGGTGCTGCTCACGCTGCTTGCGCTCGGCCTGCGCAACATCCATCTCGGACCGACGTTGCCCGCCTTCCTCACGCCGAACGTCCTCGACATCCTCGTCAAGCAGTTCGGTATCTCGCCGATCGGCGAGGCGCAAGCGGACCTCGCCGCGGCGCTCGCACGCAAGGCCGCTTGAGCGCGGGTGAAAACGTCATGAGTTATCAAATCGAGCTCACCACACGCGACGGCCAGGCGTTCGGCTTCGCGTGCGAGCCGGGGCAGGACGTGTTGAGCGCGGCGGCGGCGGCGGATATCACGCTGCCCTCGCAGTGCCGGCGCGGCAGCTGCGGCGCGTGCCACGCCACCGTGACCGAAGGGGCGTACACGCTCGGCGATCACAGCGCGGACGCGTTGCCGTCCGGCGACCCGCACGCGGTTCTGCTGTGCCGCACGAAACCTTCGGCCGACTTGCGCGTCGCGGCGCCGTACGACGGCACGAAGGTGTTGCTGCAGCCGGTTGCCGCGCGTACGGCGCGCATTGCCGCGCTGGAAACGATCGCCGACGACACGCGCCGTCTCGAACTGCTGCTCGAAGCCGACCAAACGAGCGGCAGCGCCGCCGAATTCGAAGCGGGGCAGTTCGCGGAGCTGGAGTTGCCGGAGGGCGGCGTGAAGCGCCCGTTCTCGCTTTCCAACACGAGCAACTGGGAAGGGCGTCTCGAGTTCCTGATCCGGCTGCGGCCGCAAGGCGAGTTTTCGGCGTATCTGCGCGAGCGGGCGCAGCCGGACGACGTCCTCACCGTTCACGGTCCACAAGGCGGCTTCGGTCTGATCGCCGACAGTCTGCGCCCGCGCTGGTTCGTGGCGGGCGGCACGGGTCTCGCGCCCGTGCTCTCGATGCTGCGCCGCATGGCCGAATTCGGGGAAATGAACGATGCACGGCTCTTTTACGGCGTGAATCGCGAGAGCGAGCTTTTCCTGCTCGACGAACTGGACGCGCTTCGGGCGGTGCTGCCGCAACTGCACGTCGAGCTTTGCGTGCGTGAAGCGGGTGATGGCTGGCAAGGCTCGCACAGCACCCCCGTCGACGCGCTCGCCGCCGCGCTCGCGGAGGGTGGTGCAGCGCCCGACCTTTACGTTTGCGGTCCGCCCGCGATGGTGAGCGCCGCGCAGGCGGTGGCGGCGCGCGCACGCGTGCCGTCCGCGCAGTTCGTCAGCGAGCGCTTCACGGTTTGAGTGGCAATGCAGTCTGTAGTGTTTCTTCGTGTCTGATTGACCTCGCCTTCGGGCGGGGTTTTTTTTCGCGCATCGGGTGGCCATGCACGGCAACTCTGAGCGATCAATTTCAAAGATTGACATTCAGTCATTAACTGTCAAAATGTCCAACATCATGATGCCAACCCGCAAAACCCGTTCCGGCCATTCCACTGACGAAAACGCGCTGCTCCTGCGCGAAGGCGAGAAGATTGTCGCCGCGCTCGGCCAGACGCTCGCGCCGCTAGTCGAGGTGGTGCTGCACGACCTCACTCGGCCCGAGCACTCCGTCGTGGCGATCGCGAACAATTTGTCAGGACGGCAAGTCGGCGACGCCGCCACCGAAATGGGTCTCGCGCGCATCACCGACTCCGGTTTTCCCGAAGTCGTGGCCAACTATCCGAACCGCTTTCCCGACGGGCGTCCGGCCAAGAGCACATCCATCGGCCTCAAAAACAGCGCGGGCGAGTACGTCGCGGCCCTCTGCCTGAACATGGATGTGTCGCTGATCGGCGCGGTGACGGCGGGCCTCGGCCAGCTGATCCAGACCAGCACGGCTGCGCCCGTCGCCGAAACGCTCGCGCCGCGCGGCGTGGGCTGTGTGCGCGAGGCGCTCGAACGCTTCGCCGCCACGCGCAACACCACGCCCATCGGCATGACGCTCGCGCAGCGCCGCGAGGCCGTGCGCGAACTCGCGACAAACGGAATGCTGAACCTGCGACATGCGCTCGCCGACGTGGCCACCACGCTCGGCGTAGCGCGCTCGACCGTGTACACCTACCTGCCAGCCGAAGAACGACCATGAGCACTCTGCCTATTACCTTCGAAGACGTCGCCGCCGCCCACGAACGCCTGCGTGGCGTCGCGCACCGCACGCCGGTTCTGACTTCCAGCACCGCGAACGAGCGCACGGGCGCGCAGCTTTTCTTCAAATGCGAGAACCTGCAGCGCATGGGCGCGTTCAAGTTCCGCGGCGCCTATAACGCGATCGCGCAGTTCACGCCGGAGCAGAAGGCGGGCGGCGTGATCACGTTCTCGTCGGGCAACCACGCGCAGGCGATCGCGTTGTCGGCGCGTCTGCTCGGCGTGAAGGCCGTGATCGTCATGCCGCACGACGCGCCCGCGGTGAAGGTGGAGGCCACGCGCGGCTATGGCGGCGAGGTCGTCTTTTACGATCGCTATACCGAGGACCGCGAGGCACTCGGCAAACGGCTCGCGGCCGAGCGCGGCCTCACGCTCATTCCGCCGTACGACCACGCGCACGTGATGGCCGGGCAGGGCACAGCCGCCAAGGAGCTGTTCGAGGAAACGGGCGAGCTCGACTTGCTGCTCACGCCGCTTGGCGGCGGCGGGCTGCTCTCGGGCTGTGCGACCGCCGCGCATGCGCTCTCGCCCGCGTGCACGGTGATCGGCGTCGAGCCGGAGGCCGGCAACGACGGTCAGCGCAGCCTGCAGTCGGGTGAGATCGTCCACATCGACACGCCGAAGACGCTTGCCGACGGTGCGCAAACCCAGCATCTCGGCAACCTGACCTTTGCGGTGATCCGCGAGCGCGTGAGCGAGATCGTCACCGTGAGCGACGCGGAACTCGTCGATACGATGAAATTCTTCGCGAGCCGCATGAAGCTCGTGGTCGAACCCACCGGCTGCCTCGCTGCGGCGGCGGTGCTGCACGGCAAGGTGGACGTGCGCGGCAAGCGCGTGGGCGTGCTCATCTCCGGGGGCAACGTCGACCTGCTGCGCTTTGCCGAACTGGTTCAGGCCGCGGGCTAAAGCGCCTGAACTTAACTTAAGCGAGCAGTTCCGCGAGCGCCGCGCGCGCGTTCGTCACGTGCGCGGACTCGCCAGGCTGGCCCGGCAGCAAATGGAATTCGGCCGCAGGCAGCGCAGGCAAGCCGAATGAAGCCGGGCAGGGCAACAGTCCTTCGCCGATCGCCGACTCGTTCAGACACGAGATGCCCAGTCCCGCTTTGAGCGCGAGCTGCAGCCCGGCCACGCCCGAAGCCGAATGCGAAATCAGGTAGGGCATGCGCGCTTCATCGAGCAACCTCACGACGCGCCGCTGCAACTGGCAGGTCGCCGGCAGCAGCACGAGCGGCCAGGGCGGCGTGAGCGCGGGCCGCTCGCGCAGCGTTTGCGCCGCGCCCACCCACACCAGTTTTTCGCGCCGTATCGACGTGCTCTTGTGCGTGCTGCGGCCTTCCTCCATCAGCCGCAGCGATAACCCGATGTCGTAGGCGTTCTCGTCGGCGCTGCTGTCGATCACGGCGCTCGGCAGCACAGTCACATGCAGACGCAGGCGCGGATGCTGGTTCGCGAAGCGCCGGATGATCTCCGCGACGTCGTGCGGCCGGTAATAGTCCGTGATCGCAATGCGTACTTCGCCGTCGAGCGAGCGGCCGAGCATGTCGTCGAAGGCGGCGTCGCAAAGCGCGACGATACGGCGCGCGTGGTCGAGCAGTTTCACGCCCGCGGGCGTGGCGGACATGCCCTGCTTGCTGCGCACGAAAAGCGGCTGGCCTACGCGCTCTTCGAGCTTCTTGAGCTGTTCGCTCACCGACGACTGCGAGAGGAATACTCGCTCCGCCCCCGCGGAAACACTGCCCGCTTCTGTCACGGCGATAAACGTGCGCAACTGCGCGAGGTCGAAACCGCGTGCGCTCATGGTTTAGCCTGATCCTTTACGTTTCCTGCAATCTCATGGTTCGGAAATTCCGAATCATGAGATTGGAATTTCCCGCTTTTCCGATAGATGTTGCGCCTCTACGATGCCCTCAGTCAAACGATTTCTGGAGGTCATCATGGGACGCAGTACGACGCGGGGCGCGGCGCACCGCTGGAAAGTGCTCGCGGTAGGTGTGGCGGCGAACGCCAGTTTTGCGGCGGCGCTCGGCGGCATTCCCGCAACAGGCGTGTTGATCCGCTCGGATTACCGCATCGGCACGGGCGAACTGGGTGTCGTGCTCGGCATGCTGGGACTCGGCATCGTGCTGAGTGAGCTTCCGTGGGGACTCCTGACGGATCGATGGGGCGACCGGCGCGTGCTGCTCACGGGGCTCTCCACGACAGCACTTGCACTCGTCGCGATGGCGCTGTGGGGTTCACCGGCGGGCGCGCAAGCGCCCAGCGCGACGACGCTCGCGGTTGGCCTGCTCTCGCTCGGCCTGCTTGGAGGAAGCGTGAACGGCTCGAGCGGGCGCGCGGTGATGGCGTGGTTCGCCACTCACGAGCGGGGCCTGGCGATGAGCATCCGCCAAACCGCCGTGCCAACTGGCGGCGGGCTCGGCGCGCTCGTGCTGCCCGCGCTCGCCGAGCATGCGGGATTCGCGGCCGTGTACGGTGCGCTCGCTGCGATGTGCGTGGTCTCCACCGTGCTCACAATAGTCTGGCTGCACGAGCCCGCGCACGAGAGTGGCGCCGCGCATGCGCCGCTTGTCTCTCACGAATCGGGCGCGCAGGCGCAACGCGCAGTCTCGCCGCTGCACAGCGTAACCGTATGGCGCATGGTGACGGGCATTGGCGTGCTGTGCATTCCCCAGGTGGCCGTGCTTTCGTTCGCCAGTATTTTCCTGCATGACGTCGGCCATGCGGGTACGGCGGCCGTCAGCGCGACGCTTGCGGCAGTGCAGGGCGGTGCGGCGTTCATGCGTGTGTACGGCGGGCGTTGGACCGACCGGCATGGCGACCGGCGCATCTGGTTGCGCGGCTGTGCGGCGCTCACCGTCGCGCTGTTCGTTGTGCTTGCCGCGCTGACGGCTTTTGCATCGCCCACGCACCGCGCAAGCGCGGCGTTCGTGACGCTGCTTGCTGTGGTGATCGTGCTTGGCGGTATCGCCGCCTCCGCGTGGCATGGCGTTGCCTTCACCGAACTCGCGACGCTCGCGGGCAACGGTCGGGTGGGAACCGCGCTCGCGATGGGCAACACCGGTGCTTTCGTTGCGTTCTTCGTCGCGCCTTCGGCGATCCCGCTGTTGTTGTCGTGGTTCGGGTGGCCGGCGGTCTGGGTGGCGGCCGCGCTTTGCGCCGCGCTGGCATGGCCCGCATTCACGGCGCCTCGCGAGCGCAGCGATGCCGGGCGCGCTGGCGAGAGTCGACAACGCGCTCCGGCATAACTCATACACAAGCAGAAGATAAGCAATCATTTAACGTTTCAGAAATCTCCGATTTCGACGGCGGCGTTTCAATGGTCAGATGAACGACCTTGACGATGTTGTGGGTTGCCGGTGCGCTCGCGCGGCGCATCGCACCCACGCAAGTCCGCCTCGAAGGAGATTCAGCGTGAAGTTACGTGTCGTTCTCGCGGACGATCATCCATTCGTTCTGCTTGGCGTTCGCTCGGCGCTCCTCGCTGAAGACGATATCGAGGTCGTAGGGCAAGCGTGCAGCGCGCAAGCGTTATTGCAGACGCTCGAAACCGTCCCGTGCGACGTGGTGGTCACCGACCTCAACATGCCGCCTGTTTCCGGCGAGGCCGAGGACGGCCTGCGCCTCGTGCGGCGTTTGCGTCGCGACTGGCCTCATATCCCCGTGGTCGTGTTGACCGGCGTCGCGAATGCCGTCCTCCTGCGCGCGGTGGCGCACTCGGGCGTGGTCGCCATACTGCGTAAAACCGAGCGGATGGACGAACTCGCCGCCATCGTGCGCGGCGCCGCACAAGGTCGCGCCCATCTCAGTCCGGCCATCGAGCGCGAACTCGCGGCCGCCGCCTGCCCGCCCGACATGTGTGTGCCCCGTTTGACGCCGCGCGAATCGGAGGTGATCCGCAAATTCGCGAGCGGCAGTTCGATCACGGAAATCGCGCGCGCCCTCGGCCGCGACGTACGCACAGTGAGCAGCCAGAAGCGCGACGCCATGGCGAAGCTCGGCGTGAGCAACGACGCGGGACTCTTCGCCTTCGTCAGGGCACACGGACTTCTATGACCCCCCTTCCCGCGCCGCTCTCGGACGATGCCGCTGCGGCTACCGCTACCCAGCGCGCCAGCCGCGAGCACGAAAAACAGCACGCCGACGTCGCGGCACCGGTGCGCGTGATCATCGCCGACGATCATCCGCTCGTTGTGTATGCGCTGGAGGGCATGCTCGCCAACCATCCCAACGTGCAGATCGTCGCGCGTGCGCGCAGCGTGTCCGAGCTGTTCGAAGCCGCAGCGCAGCACGCGTTCGATCTCGTTCTGATGGACCTCTATATGGGCTTCCCCGGCGAACTGGACGGACCCGAGGCCATCCGCGTATTTCGCGCCGCGTTCCCGCAAAAGGCGGTGGTCGTGCTCACCATGGAAAGCGAGGCGACGGTGCTACGCAAGACCGTTGAGATGGAGGTGGCAGCGGTACTCAGCAAGCGTGATCGCATCGACCTGATCCCGGTTGCGATCATGTCGGCGATGGCACGCGAACAATACGTCGGGCCCGTCGTGCGCGACCTGCTCACGGAAGCGGCGCACGCCGCGCGGCGCGAAGAGGTCCACCGCATTCTCACGCGGCGTGAATTCGAGGTCATCACGCACTATTCGACCGGACTCGGCGTGACAGAAATCGCAGGTCTGCTCGGGCGCAGCGTCAAAACGATCAGCGCGCAAAAGTGCGCGGCGATGAAGAAGCTCGCGCTCAGCAACGATATCGAGCTCTATCGCCTGGCGGTCGAATGCGGGGTCACGCCGGGCGAGCACAACTGAGCGCTTCTTCCCACACGAGGTCTCCCATGCACGCTAGCCAGGCCATACGAAAAGACACACTTCGCACGGGCAAGCCGCTGCGCGTGATCGTTGCCGACGACCACGCGTGCATCCGGCTCGGCGTGGCCAGCCTGCTGCACGCAACGGGGCGAGGCCTCGTCGTCGGCGAAGCCAGCAACACGCTTGCGCTTGCCACGCAGCTCGATATGAGCGACTGCGACGTCGTCATTTCCGATCTTTGCATGCCGGGGCTCGACGGCGAATATGGCTCCCTCACCCTGCTGAGGCGCCTCGCGCAAACACGAGGCGCGCCAGCGGTCGTCGTGCTGAGCATGATGTCGACGCCGCGCGTTCTGACAGGTCTGATGCATTACGGCCTGAACGTCATCGTCGACAAGCGCGACGTCGCGCACGATCTCCTGCTCGCTGTTGCCGCCGCGCGCGAGCGCATGCAGTTTCTCTCAAGCCACGCTCGCGAAACGCTCGCGCGCACCGGCGCCGCGTGCGCCCCCTGCTCGGGTGTGCCGAGCGCGCGCGAATGGGAGGTGTTCCAGCTTTACGCGCAGGGTATGTCGGTGCGCCAGATTGCCCAGCGATTTCAGCGCAGCAACAAAACCATCAGCGCGCAAAAGCGCAGCACGATGCGCAAGCTGGGGCTCGTCACGGAGCGTGATCTGATCGACTTTGCCATGCAGGTGGGGCTGACCTGATTCATCCCCAGGTGGCGCGCCTCAATTTATTCGAGTGTTCGCAGGCATTTCTCTCACCGTGTCTTGCGCAATGCGCCAAGCGTTTTAAGAGTTCTCCTATCTGATTGCAGGAATCGTCTCTCCATAATTCCAAGCTCGACGCACGGTTTGTCAGATATTGCCGTCCCGGGAATGCGATCGAAGGGCGGCCAGGTCGGACCAGGGCTGTGGTGGAGTCCGGACACGGAGAGGAAAGAATGAAGCTCGGTAGGCGTTTGGCGGTCGAGGGTGCGGGTACTGCGTGGCTCGTGTTCGCGGGTTGCGCAGCCACGGCGCTCAACGCGAGCCCGCCCTCCCAGGGGCTCGACGTTCTCGAAATGGCCGCGGCATTCGGGCTCGCGCTAACGGTGGCGAACTATGCCGCTGCGCGCGCGGCGAGCGCCCACTTCAATCCCGCCGTCACGATTGGCTACGCGGTTTCCGGGCGCTTTCCGGTGCGCGACGCCGCGCCCTACCTCGCCGCGCAAACCATCGGGGCCATTCTCGGCGCGGCCTTGCTCGTACGCGTGGCGAGCGGGCGCCCGGGCTTTTCCGTTGCGGTGTCCGACCTAGGTAGCAACGGCTATGACGATCATTCGCCGACCGACTACGCCCTCGGCGCCGTGTTCCTCCTGGAAGTGGCTGCGACATTCGTGTTCGTCCTCTTCCATCTTCTGATGTCGAGCACGGCTGCACGCCGCAAGACCGCCGCGCTCGCCGTCGGAGCTTGCCTTGCCGCCATCTATCTCATCGCCATTCCAGTGAGCAACGGCGGCGCGAATCCGGCGCGATCGACCGGTCCGGCGCTGTTCGTCGGCGAGTGGGCGCTCGATCAGCTCTGGCTCTTCTGGGCGGCGCCGTTGCTGGGGGGCGCCGCAGCTGGCGTGGTGTACCGCCTCGTGAGCCGCCGCTCGCGCATTGTCCCCATGCCATCTCGCGACGGCGTTTGAAATCCAGTCTGCTGCGCGCCGATGAAGTCGATTCACTGCATGTTCCGTCTTCGCGCGCGTCCGGCGGCATCGTGGCGGGGGCGCGGACTTGCGTGCCGGCTCGCCTGCATGTTCGCGTACCTCGGCGCGCTCGTCGCGACATGCGTGCTCGCGTTTTCCGCCGCGACGGCAAGCGCTGCGACTTCGTCTGAGCGGACAAACGAAGGCGTCGAGCTTTCGCAGCAGGTCAGCACGGCGTTGCCGTCGCAGCTCGTCGTCGGCGTGGTGGAGGGGGGCTGGGCGCCGCTCGAAGTGCTCGACGGCGCCACGCTCACCGGCTTCAGCGCCGACTATCTGCGCCTTCTCGCCGGGGCCGGCGTCAAGCTTGAGCCACGCGCCTTCGCAGACATGCCAGCGTTGCTCGCCGCGGCCTGCGCAGGCGATATCGACATCGTGATGAGCCTCGCGCGCACGCCGTCGCGCGAGCGCTGTCTCGCTTTCACGATGCCGTACCTGAGCGGCACCACGGCATTTGTCACGCGTGCCGGGAATACCGCGCTCGCGACCCAGCCGGCGCGCCTCGCGCATGCGACGTTCGCAGTCGAGCGCGGCTACGCCCTCGAATCCGTATTGCGGGAGCGTTTCGCGCAGGCACGCTTCGAAACTTTTGCGAGCACGCAGGCAGCGCTGCGCGCCGTCGATCAGGGCAAGGCCGATGTCTATGCAGGCTTTTCGCCCGTGGCGCACTATCAGCTTGCGTTCAATGGATTCGGTCAGCTGCGCGTCGCCTTCGAGGAGCGCGGGCGCATGCGCGAGTTGCGTTATGCCGTGCCGGTCTCCAAATCGGTCCTGCGCGATCGGCTAGACCGTCTACTTGCTGGCATGCGGCCCGCCGCGGCAGCGGCCGAGCGGGCTCGCTGGTTTGTAGGCGGCGCGCCGGCAGAGGCGTCGCCGTCTGCGTTCAGCCTGAGCGTCGAAGAGCGCGCGTGGCTGCGCGCCGCGCCGCCGCTGAAAGTGGGCTACGACAGCGGCTGGCTCCCGTTCAGCTTCTCGAACAAGGCCGGCGAGCCGTCGGGTATGGCCGCCGACTATCTCCGCTATCTGGGGCGCACCCTTGGCGCTACCTTCGAGTTCGTGCCGATTTCTCCCTGGAGGAGCGCTGGGGCCGCATTGCAGCGTGGCGAGATCGCGCTTGCCGTGACCTCGGTGAGCGACGGCGTTTTCGGCTCCGGCGTGGTCTACACGGAGGCGTTCGAGCACTATCCGCTCGTCATGGTGGGGCGGCGCGACGAGGCGATGGCGCGCTCGCTTGCCGACTTCGCGGGCCGCCGCATCGTGCTGGCGCCGCACGTGCCGGAAATGCGCGAACCGCCGGGTACGCACGTCGTGCGCGCCGCAAGCCTCGACGCGGGGCTCACCATGGTCGCTCGCAACGAGGCCGATGTGCTGGTGGGCAACGCGGCCGCACTCGACGAGCCGCTCAGCGGCGCCTATCTCGACACGCTGAAGGTGCTGGGCGCGGCAGGCGCCGGCGATTCGACGGCGCTTGCCGTGCGCGGCGATCTTGCGCCGCTCGCAGGGCTCATCAATCGCGCGCTCGACGCGATGTCGCCCGTCGAACAGCAGCAGATCCGCAATCGCTGGACCGCCGCCGTCTCCACCCGGGCCGGCGGCTGGAGCGTGAACGCGCTGCGGCTGCTGCCGCTCCTGATCGTGTTCGGCGTGCTGCTTCTCGTCACGCTGCGCGCCTACGTGCTGCTCCAGCGCGAAATGCACAGACGGCGGCGCGCGGAGCAGGTCCTCGCGCGCCAGGTGGAACTGCAGGACACGATGACGGAAATGATCCCGTATCCGCTCTGCGCACGGGATCTCGAAAACCGCTACCTCGCGATCAATCGCGCCTACGAAGAATCGACGGGTCTCGCGCGCGCCCGCGTGCTTGGGCGCACGGGTTCGGCCGTGATGGCATGGGGGCCCGAAAACAGCCGCCGCATGGATGATCTCTACCGGCTCACGATCGTCGAGGGGGACAGCCAGCCCGTCGAACTGATCTTCGAGAACGCGGATGGGGAGGCTCGCCACGGCATTTTCTGGACGCGTGTGTGCCGCGACTCGCGGGGCGCGCCGTTCTGCGTACTCGGCACGTTGATCGACGTCACCGACATTCGCCGCGCGGAGTTGCGCGAACGCGAATCGGAGCGGCTGCTCTCGGAGGTGACGGGTTCGCTGCCCGCGATCGTGTTCCAGTTGCGACGCGCGCCCGATGGCCGCTACTCGTTTCCGTACATTGGCGGCGACACGCAGCGGCTCCTCGGCGACACCGTCGACGCGCTTCGCCGCGCTCGTTCGGTCGATCTCTCGCGGGTGGCGCGACATGATCGCGCGCGCCTTGCCTCGCAGCTCGAACGCTCCGCGCGGCGGTTCATGCCCGTGCACGCCGAGTTCCGCTTTCAAGGCGCGGCCGGATTCGTGTGGGTGCGCGCGGAGTTCGCGCCGCGCCGCGCGGAGGACGGCGCGATCGTCTGGAGCGGCTATGCGCTGGATGCGAACGTCGAGCACGCGCGTGCGGACGAACTCGAGCACGCACGCGATACCGCGGAGGCGGCTTCTCGGGCGAAGGACGATTTTCTCGCCATGATGAGCCACGAGATCCGCACGCCGATGAACGGCGTGCTGGGTCTCGTCGAAGTGCTCGAGCGCACGCCGCTGAACCCCGACCAGGCGCAAATGGTCGCCATGGTGCACGAATCGGCGGGGGCACTGCTGCAGATACTCGACGATCTGCTCGACTACTCGAAGATCCAGGCCGGCCATCTCGTGATCGACTCGCAGCCGTTCGACGTGCGCGAACTCGTCGACAACGCCGTCGGGCTGCTGGCCGCGCGTGCGCACGAGAAGGGGCTGAAAGTGCGCGTGGATGTGGAGCCGGAGGTCGCGGCGCTCTTGCGCGGCGACAGCGTGCGGCTACGGCAGATCCTCTTCAATCTGCTCAGCAATGCAATCAAGTTCACGCCGGCGGGCGAAGTGAGCGTGCACGTTAGCGCACGCGATATCGGCGCGTGCGGCGGCGCGCCTGTCTGCCAGCGGCTTTCGATCTCGGTGGCCGACACGGGAATCGGTATCGCGTCCGAAGCGCAGGCGCAGCTCTTCGAGCCGTTCGTGCAGGCCGAGACCTCGACCACGCGACGCTTCGGCGGCACGGGGCTCGGCCTCACGATCTGCCGCAAGCTCGCGGCGCTGATGGGCGGCGCGCTCGAACTCGAGAGCGAAGTGGATCGCGGCACCAGCCTGACGCTGCATATCGAATTGCCCGTGGAGGTGCGTAGCGGCACGGCCGCCGGGCTGCGCGGCAAGCGCGCGCTCGTGGCATGCGAGGACGCGAGCGTTGCCGCCGCATTGATGCATTTTTGCGCGGCGCTCGGCATGCAAATGCGCCGCGTCGCGCCAGCGGACCTCGTCCGCGCCGCGAAGGCGGACAAGGCCGATCTGATATTCGTGGCGGAAGCGCTGGTCGGGCGCTTGGGCAAACTCGGCGCGCCTGTGCTTTGCCTGACGGAGAACCCGAAGCCGAGCGGCTATCGCGTCGCCGAGAGCGGAGTGCGCGTGAGCGTCAACCCGCTGTCCTGGCGTGGCTTGAGCGCCGTTTGTGCGCTGGCGCTGGCGGGGCTGCCGGTCAAGGTTGCCAGCCCGTCGCGTCCCGCCGCCGATGCGCAGACGACGCTCCCGGCGCCCGATCGCGAGCAGGAACGTGCAGCCGGCCGCCTCATCCTCGTGGCGGAGGACCATCCGGTGAATCAGGAGCTGATCCGTCATCAACTGGCGTTGATCGGGTTCGCGTGCGACGTCGTCGACGACGGCGCGAAGGCGCTCGAAGCGCTGGCCGAATGCGAATACGGCTGCCTGATAACCGACTGTCATATGCCGAACGTCTCGGGCTACGATCTCGCGCGGGGCATACGCCAAATGGAGCAGAAGGCGCGCGGCGTGCGGCGCTTGCCGATACTCGGCATCACGGCGAATACGGCGCCCGAGAACGTGAGTCAGTGCAGCGAAGCGGGCATGGACGATTGCCTCGTCAAGCCCACGCGCGTGGCCACGCTGCGCGAGCATCTCGCGCGCTGGTTCGGCGTGGAGGGCATGCAGCGCACCCTGCAGGACGAAGCGGCACGCGAGGCGGACGCGAACGGACAAGCGGAGTCACGGCCCTCAAGAGCGTCGAAGGTTTCGGGGTCGTCGGGGGCTTCGGAGTCGGCTCGCGCTGCGCGCGACGGTTGCGGCGGAAAGCTCGCGGAAAAGCCTGCAAACGCACGGACGTTCGAGCCGCTGGATCTAGCGCATATGATCCAGGTTTGGGGCGGCGAGGCGACCGTGAAGACGTTGCTCGGCTCGTTCGTTTCGGCGATGCGCGACGACCTGGACGCCTTGCCGCCGCTTCTCGAACAAGCCGACGTCGCGCGCTTACGCGAATGGCATCACCGGCTTGCCGGTGCGGTGGGCGTGCTGCAGTACCCAGCGCTGCTCGCCGAGCTCGAGACGTTTCGCGGTCATATGAACAGTCACACTGCCGAGCGACTGCGTGAAGAAGGCTATGCGCTCATCCGTACTTGCCAGGCGATGCTCGTCGGAATCGAGCAGCAAGCCGCGCTGCTCGCGTGAATGATGTACATCAGGAAATCGACGGGCGCGGGCAATAGAGGGCTAAAAACAGGCGAAAAAAAACGCGGCCGAAGCCGCGTTCAAGCTTGGAGACCCTTCGATGAAGAGTCACTTCTCGCACTTGATAGGTTAGTCGCCGTGCGACGAGAAATCGAGACAATTTCGATCAATTAACTATTACAGGAAGTGCAGGTAATCGCGCTTGCTGCAGCGGTGTCATGCCGGCAAATTATTCGACCGTGCAGTCGGCGAACGAGCGTGTTCTTGCTGGAACGTGCACGTTGGGCAAATGGTGGTTCGTCAAACAACGGCGCCAATAAACTTCGCTATGCCAATCAATTCGGTGTTGCGCCCACGCACCTCGAACGGCTCTTCGCCATCGCTTCCAGGAATTCGGTGGCAACACCCGATGGCAGGAAGGGAGTACCTGGGTTGCAAGGCGCCGCTTACTGCGCATTTTTTATTGCACGCAGCTTACGTTGGGCCGACATCGGCGCAGCGGACGCGCCCAACGGATTTGCTCTAGCATGTGAGAGCGCGGTTTTGCGCCTTCTGGTGCAGCGCGCCACAAAAACAGGAGAAATTCCATGAATTTGTTTCGTCCGCTGCAGCTCGCTCTCGCTCTGTGTGTCCTCGCCTCCAGCGCCGCGTATGCCGACACCGTCGCGCTGAAGGCCGATCTCGAACCGTCCAGCGAAGTCCCGCCGCGCGTGAGCCAGGGCCACGGCATGCTCAACGCCACCTTCGACACGTCCACGAAAACGCTGAACTGGACGATCACCTACGAAGGCCTCTCCGGCCCGGCGGCGGCCGCGCACTTCCACGGCCCCGCGCCAGTTGGACAGAATGCCGGCGTGCAGGTACCGATTCCGAAGGGCGAACTGGCGAGTCCGATCAAGGGTTCCGCCACGCTCAACGAGCAGCAGGTTACGCAGCTGATGGGCGGCCAGTGGTATTTCAACATTCATACGGCGCAGAACCCGTCAGGCGAGATTCGCGGCCAGGTGCTGCCCGCCAATTGACCGGCGCGCAATCGTTCGCCTCACTCGCCGTACTGTGCGCGCCGCGCGTTCCCGCAATCGAAGTCTGATTGCGGGACGATATCGATCGACCGCCGCCGAGTCTGGTTGAGCCTGGTTTGAGTGCTGCGGAGGGCTGAGCCGATGAGCTGGCAAAGCAGACTAATCTGCAGGTTTTTGCGCCGCACTTTTCTGCCGCAAACGCGCAAGTCGATCAACGTGGCGCGCGTGCGCATGCTGACGGCGAGGCGCATCTGGACGCCGGGCGTGCCGAGCGGCTGGCGCTTGCGCGAACAGTACGACGCTTCCGATGTCCCGATGCGCGGCGAGTGGCTCATCCGCGAGCGCTCGCCCGCGCAGCGCACGCTCCTTTATCTGCATGGCGGCGGATATTACTTCTGCTCGCCGCGCTCGCAGCGCGCGATTTCGTTTGGTCTGGGCAAGCGCGCCGGCGCCGACGTCTTCTCGCTCGACTATCGCCTCGCGCCCGAGCATCCGTTTCCCGCCGCGCTCGAAGACGCTTTGGCCGCGTATCGCCATTTGCTGGCAAAAGGAACGCGGCCCGGCTCGATCGTGATTGGCGGCGATTCGGCGGGCGGCGGCCTTGCGCTTGCGACGCTCGTCGCCTTGCGCGACGCAGGCGACGCGCTCCCCGCTGGCGCCGTGCTCTTTTCACCCTGGACCGATCTTGCGGCGACCGGCGCTTCGATACGCGAGAACGACGGGCGCGATCCCATGTTCAGCGGCGCGGTATTCGCGCGCATTGCGCCGTTCTACCTCGGCTCGGCCAGCGCGACCGATCCCTACGTGTCGCCGCTTTATGCCGACTTTCGCGGCTTGCCGCCGCTCAGCCTCTTCGTGGGCAGCTCCGAAACGCTGCTCGACGACACGCGCCGCGTCGCCGAGCGCGCGCGTGCCGACGGCGTGTCGGTGGAGTGCGAGATTGCCAGCGGCATGCCGCATATCTGGCCGATCTATGCGCCGTTCATGCCCGAAGCGCGCAGCACGCTCGACGTCGCCGCGCGCTTCGTGCGCCGCGTGACCCCCGCGCCGGCGCGCGGCGACGAGAACCCGCAGCCGCCTCAATCGAGCGAGACGTCGATCGCGTCATAGGCCGCGTGCACGGCGGCTTCGCCGTAGCGGCGCTCGAGCCTGCGTACGGTGAAGTGCCCATGCGCCACTTGCTGGAAATGGTCGATGAACACGGTATTGATCATGGCGCCGAGCACCGCGCCGATGGCCGGTATCGATTTCGCCGCGACCTGCTCGCTCACCTGCACGGAAAAGCGCGCGGCCACGGTCTGCATGAGCTTCAGGAGCGCGGTCGAGCCGTGCGCGGCGAAGCCCTTCGTCGCCATTTCCGACGATGCCGCCGATACCGCCTTCGCGAGCGCGCCGCGCGCGATGAAATAGCCGAAGTCGGCTTCGTCGTCGGCGGCCGAGCGGCCGCCCATGCCGAACACGGTCAGACATTGCAACTGCGTATCGGTGCTGGCCAGACTCTCGCCTTCGCTGCGCGCGATGTCGCAAATCGAGCGAAACATCAGCGTGGTCGTGACGGGCAGCTCGACCGGCAGCGCGAAAAGGCCGAACGCGCCGCCCGCCGCGCCCGTGGTCGCCACCGCGAACTTGTGCAGCAGGTTGCTCGGCTTTTTGCTCGTGCGCGGTTCGGCGGTGGAGAGGGCGCCTTGCTTGCCGAGCGTTTTCAGCGCGAGCTGCAGACACTTGCGCAGCGCGATTTGCGTCGCCTCGGTCACCTTGTCGTTCGCGACGCCAGGCAGCCGCGCGATCAGCTTTTCCACCGGCGCCCCCACTATCGCTGCGAGCTTCATGCCGAGCGGCGGCGTTTCGAGCTGATGCTTGGCGTGCCGCAGCGCGTCGAGATCGGCCTCGGTGAGGGCCGCGGCGGCGCCTGTGCGGGCCGGATCTGCGGCTGTGGGTTCGGTTGTGGGTTCCATTGCGCTCCCGGATTTTCAGCTACGACGGCGGGCATTGCCGCCGCTCGACGTCCCAGTGTAGTGGATCGGACCGTGATATGATGATCAATCTTTGACGCGTCAACCGTTGCTGGATCAAAAAATGGCCGTTCATACCGCCGCCCACCATTCGAGCGGGCAGGTTCTGCCGTTCCGGGAGTCGCTGCTAGCGATGCTCGGCGTCTCGTTCGTGACGATGCTCGTTGCGCTCGACCAGACCGTCGTGGGCACCGCGCTCCCGACCATCGTCGCCGAACTGCGCGGCTTCGAGCTTTACGCGTGGGTCGCCACGTCCTATCTGCTCACTTCGGTTATCACCGTCCCCATTTTCGGGCGGCTCGGCGACTATTACGGGCGCAAGCCGTTCGTGATCGCCTCGATCGTCGTTTTCACCGCCGCTTCGGTGCTGTGCGGCGCGGCCAACAGCATGCTGTTCCTCGTGATCGCGCGCGGGCTGCAGGGCATCGGCGGCGGCATGCTGGTCGGCACGGCGTTCGCCTGCATTCCCGATCTCTTCCCCGATTCCGTCGTGCGCCTGCGCTGGCAGGTGCTCATGAGTTCCGCTTTCGGTATCGCCAATGCAGTCGGGCCGTCGCTCGGCGGCTTTCTCACGCAGTATTGCGGCTGGCGTTCCGTGTTTTACGTGAATCTGCCCGTTGGCCTGCTCTCGCTGTTTTTCGTCTGGAAGTATCTGCCGCATCTGCGCCACGTCGCGCACAAGGAGCGCATGCGGCTCGACTGGCCAGGCGCGCTCCTCATCGCGGTCGCGCTCGGCAGCCTGCAGCTTTTCGTGGAACGCCTGCCGGGACGCGGTCTCACCGCTTCGGCCATCGGCCTGCTCGCCCTTGCGCTGGCGGCCGGCTGGGCGCTCTGGCAATGGGAGCGGCGCTGTCCGCAGGCCATCCTGCCTGTCGACATGTTCCGCAACGCGAGCCTGAATGCGCTTTTCACGCTCGCCGTGCTGGGCGGCTTCACGATGTTTTCGTTGCTGTTCTACGCGCCGCTGCTGTTCCAGGGCGGCTTCGGCATGACGCCGAAGGAAGCGGGCGTCGTCATCACGCCGCTCGTGGTGTTCATCACGATCGGCAGTATCGCGAACGGGCGCATCGTCTCGCGTATCCGCAATCCGAACCTGATGCTCTACATCGGCTTTGCGATGATCGCCGTGGCCTGCTTCGCCGTCGCGCTCGCCACGCGCAGCACGCCGCGCGGCCTGCTCATGACGCTCATGATCGTGGCTGGCATCGGCTTGGGCTTCGTCATGCCGAATCTCACGGTGTTCGCGCAGCAGACCGCGGGGCGCGAGCATCTGGGCATCGCCACCGCGCTGCTGCAGTCGCTGCGGATGATCGGCGGCATGATCGGCACGGCGCTCACCGGCACGATGGTCACGCAGCTCTATTCGAGCGGCGTGCAACGCGCGCTGGACGCCGATCACGCTACGCACTGGCTGCCGCAACTCTCCGACCCGCAGATCCTCATCAACCGCGACGCGCAGGCTTCGCTGATCGCCGATCTCGCCCACGCCGGGCATAATGGCGCGCCGCTGCTCGAAGCCGCGCGCGAGGCGCTGGTGGGCGCGATTCACCTGGGCATTGCTGTGGCGGCGGCGATCGCGGTGGTGTCGATCTGGCAAACCCGGCGCGTGCCGCCGGTCAAGCTGCAGCGCAAGGTGGAGCCCGTGATTCACGCGGATTGAGACCCTCCGCCTCTAGCGGATACCGGCACTGAAGCACGCAAACGCGCGGCAACGAAGCCGGCAGGAAAACAAAGCATGGAAATTCAGGATCGCATCGCCATCGTGCAGCAGTTTGGACGGACCTATCGGGCGTTCATGTCGGCGTTCGAGGCGCAGGTCGGGCAGCCGCTGCCGCGCTGGCGCATTCTGCTCGCGCTTTACGAGCAGGACGGCGAGTCGTCGCAAAAGCGGCTCGTCGAGCGGCTGCGCGTGGACCCGGGCGCGCTCACGCGGCAATTGAAGGCGCTGGAGGCGCTCGGCTGGATCGCGCGGCGCGCCGACGAGCGCGACAACCGCATCACCAACGTGACGCTGACCGACGCCGGCCGCGCCGTCACCGAAGAGGGCCTGCCGCGCCGCAACGCGTTCCTGAACGTGACGATGTCGCTGCCCGACGACGCGCTCTCGGCGCTGTCGGGCGCGTTGGGGATGATGGAGGCGCGCATCGGCGAGGCCGCGATGGCGGCGGCCGCGCTCGCGCAGGCTCAGGAGGCCGAGCCCGAAGCGGGCTAAGCCTGCACCGATACGCGCCGCGCTTAGAAGAACGTCTCGATCACTTCCGTCACGCGATACTTCGCATCGACCATCAGCACCTGACGCCACTTGTCGAACGTGAGGCAGGGGTGCGAGATGTCGAACGCGACCATGTCGCCGACCTTGAGGTCCGCGCCCGCCGGAATCTTCAGGTAGGCGTGCTGATCCATCATCTGGAACACTTCCCAGCCTTCGCTTGCCGCCACCTCGCGCGGCGTGCCGCCGTTCGCGGGGCGATAGTGGCGCGACGGCTCAGGAAAGCCCGCGTCGAATGCCGCGTCGCGCTTGCCGAAACCGATGATGGCGCGGCCAGGCTCAGGAATCGACTGCACGTAGGCCCAGAGCTGCAACGCGGGCAGCAGCGCCACGCCCATCTCGCGGGCCACAGGGTTGCGCGTGAGGATCTGCGACTGCGCCTGCTTGTAGACGCCCACATCGTGCGTCACGTAGCAGCCGGGGCGAAGCACCACGTCGATCGCGCCCGCCTGCGTGGCCGGCGCGAACTCTTCCGCGACGATGTCGTACCACGCAGAGCCGGCGCCCGAAAGCAGCGCGGGCGTGCGTGCGAAGCGGCCCGCTGAGGCCAGTTCCTGGGTGACGTTCAGCGCGTCGCGCAGGAAGGTGCGCACTTCGCTTTCTTCCTTGAGGATGCCCTCGTAGATTTCCACGCCCGCTAGCTTCAGCGAGTCGGGATAGCGCGCGATGGCCGCGAGCACGGCATTGCGCGTGTCGGCGTCGCGCACGCCCGTGCGGCCGCGCGGTACGCCCAGTTCGAGCAGCACCTGCAGCGTGCGGCCCGACGCGCGGAAGAACTCGCCCAGGTGCTCCACGCCTTCCACCGAATCGACGAGGCAGAAGAACTCGAAGCTCGCGTCGCTGAGCAGCTCGGCGATGATCGCCATGTTGCGGCGGCCCACGAGCTGGTTTGCCATCAGCACGCGCGAGATGCCGCCGCGGTAGGCGGCGCGCGTCTGGTGCGCCGTGGCGAGCGTGATGCCCCACGCGCCCGTTTCGATCTGGCGGCGAAAGAGCTGCGGCGCCATCGTCGTCTTGCCGTGCGGCGCGAGCTTCACTCCATAGCGCGTGACGAAGTCCTGCATCCATTTGAGGTTGTGCTCGACGCGGTCGGCATACAGCACCGCAGCAGGCAGGCTCACGTCCTCTTCGAGTAAATTCCATTCGAGGCGCCCTGCGTCCCCGAGCGGCACGCTTGCGCCCGGTACGTTGCCGAGGCCCTTGCTGTTCGGGTCGATCGTTGCACTCTGATAGTTTGTAACTTTCATTTCCCTTCGCTCCATATGCTTCATGCGACTCCGCTACACCGGCATCTTCAGGATCGCCGTTGACTCGGAGATAGTACACAAAGTAACATCGCTTCGTGAATTGTTATTTATTAACAGACTCCCTGCAATGAACACCGCCGCCGATCCGGCCCGCTTCGACATCGTCGCGCGTATTGCGCAATGCGTGCCCGAACTGCGTCCGGCCGAACGCGACGTCGCTGCGCTCATTCTCGACGATCTTGCCAGCGCCGCGCGCGCGAGCATCGGCGAGCTGGCGCAGCGCGCGGGCGTGAGCGTCGCCTCCGTCACGCGCTTCGCGAAGGCGGTGGGCTGCCACGACGTGCGCGAACTCAAGCTGCGGCTCGCGCAGGCGGCCGCCGTGGGCGACCGCTTCCTGCGCGGCGGCGCCGGCGTGTCCGAAGGCGGCGGCAAACTGCGTGCCGCGGACGCCAATGGCGAAGCCGAGCCGCTCGCCACGCGCGTCTACGACGAAATTCACACGGCGCTCGCGCGTAACCACGAACTGCTTTGCCAGGCGCCGCTCGCACAGGCTGCCGCGGCGCTGGCGCAGGCTCGCATGATCTACGTGTTCGGCATGGGCGGCGGCTCGAGTGCGCTCGCCGATGAAATGCGCTTTCGCCTCGTGCGCCTGGGCCGTCCGGTGGCTTCGTACCAGGACAGCTTGCTGCAGCGCATGGTGGCGAGCACGCTTTCGCCCGAAGACGTGGTCGTCGCGCTTTCCGTAACAGGACGCGTGCCCGAACTCGTCGACGCATGCCGCATCGCGCACGACTACGGCGCAAAGCTCGTCGCGCTCACCGCGCCGGCTTCGCCGCTCGCCGCGCTCGCCGATTGGCTCGTGCCGATCGTCGCGAGCGAGACCGATTTCATCTACAAGCCGTCGTCGTCACGTTACGCGATGATGATGGCACTCGACGTACTCGTGACCGAACTGGCGCTCGCGCAACCCGAAGAAAGCCGCGAGTTGCTGCGCCGCATGAAGCACACGCTGGACGCGCATCGCGGCGGCGGCGAACGCCAGCCGCTCGGTGACTGAGCGACCAACCACGAGCCATCCTGAGGAGACGCGTATGCATTCGCACCCCGAAGCCGCCGACACGCTGATCGTCGGCGCCATGCTTTACGACGGCACCGGCGCGCCGCCCATCGAGCGCGACGTGGCGCTGCGCGACGGGCGCATCGTCGCGATCGGCAACCTGTCGAACTGGCTCGCGGAAGAGGTGATCGAGGCCAATGGGCGCGCGCTCGCGCCGGGCTTCATCGACGTCCATACGCACGACGACACGCACGTGATCCGCGCGCCGCAAATGCTGCCCAAGATCAGCCAGGGTGTGACGACGGTGGTGGTCGGCAACTGCGGGATCAGCGCGTCGCCGGTGACGCTCAAGGGCGATCCGCCGGACCCGATGAACCTGCTCGGCGAGCGCGATGCGTTCAGCTATCCGACTTTCTCCGCGTATATCGACGCGGTGAACGCGGCTCGGCCCGCCGTGAACGTGGGCGCGTTGATCGGCCATACGGCGCTGCGCAACAATCACATGAACGACCTGAAGCGCGCCGCCACCGGTGACGAGATCGCGGCCATGCGCGCGCAACTCGAAGACGCGCTCGCACACGGCGCGCTCGGCCTTTCCACGGGCCTCGCGTACGGGTCGGCGTTCGAGGCCTCGACCGAAGAGGTCGCTTCGCTTGCCCAGCCGCTCGCCGCCGCCGGCGCGCTGTACACGACGCACATGCGCACGGAGTTCGACGCGATTCTCGAAGCGATGAACGAGGCGTACCACATCGGCCAGCATGCGCGCGTGCCGGTGGTGATCTCGCATCTGAAGTGCGCGGGCCCGTCCAACTGGGGGCGCAGCACGGAGGTGCTCGCGTCGCTCGAAAGCGCGCGCAAGTATCAGCCGGTGGGCTGCGACTGCTATCCGTATAGCCGCAGCTCTTCGACGCTGGATCTCAAGCAGGTGACGGGCGACATCGACATCACGATCACGTGGTCCACGCCGCACCCGGAGCAGGCGGGCAAGCTCATCAAGGACATCGCGGCCGAGTGGGGCGTGTCGCAGCAGGAAGCGGGCAAGCGCCTGCAGCCGGCGGGCGCGGTGTACCACAACATGTCCGAAGACGACGTGCGCCGCATTCTTTCGCATCCGGCCACCATGGTCGGCTCGGATGGACTGCCCAACGATCCGCTGCCGCATCCCCGCCTGTGGGGCGCATTTCCGCGCGTGCTCGGCCACTACGCGCGCGACGCGGCCTTGCTGCCGCTCGAGGAAGCGGTGCGCAAGATGACGGGCCTTTCGGCACGGCGCTTCGGCCTCTCGCAGCGCGGCGAGGTGCATGTGGGCTGGCACGCCGACCTCGTGTTGTTCGACCCCGCCCGCGTGCGCGACGCGGCGACCTTCGAGAAGCCGCAACAGGTGGCCGAAGGCATCGACGCGGTGTGGGTGAACGGTGTGCTCTCGTATCGCGACGGCCAACCCACGGGCGAGCGCGCGGGCCACTTCGTCGCGCGCGGCACACGCGAGCCGCAGACCGAGGCGAATGCCTTTTAAGCAGACTTTATCTATCGAATTTCGACCCCCGGCGCACGCGGCCCAAAACGCTGCGCGCGCCGCACGATCTCAAAGGAGCAAACGATGAAACGAATTGGAGCGGAAGGCGGCAAGGGCCAGGGCGGACAGCATCTGCCGTTCGCGCGTGCTGTGGAAGCCGACGGCTGGCTGTACGTCTCGGGCCAAACGCCGATGGAAGGCGGCGAGGTCATTAACGGCGGTATCGTCGAGCAGTCGCACAAGGCCATCCAGAATCTTTTCGCGATCCTGAAGGAAGCGGGCTATGGCGCGGAACACGTGGTGCGCTGCGGCGTGTGGCTCGACGACGCGCGTGATTTCACCTCGTTCAACAAGGTGTTCCGCGAGTACTTCGGCGAGCATCCGCCGGCACGCGCTTGCGTGCAATCGAGCATGGTGGTGGACTGCAAGGTCGAAGTCGACTGCGTGGCTTACAAGGCGCCGGCCGGGAAGTAAGGGCGCGGCTCGAAGCTGCACGAAGTGGTTATGAAGCGGTCATGAAGCGGCTGCCGGAGTCATCTGGCAGCCGTTTCTTCTTGCGTGCCGCCATCGCGCGGCGAGGCGGCGGTAATGCGCAGCTCGATTTTCATACCGGCCGCGACGGCCATGTTGATGAGCGAATCGAGCGAGAACAGATCGATCTTGCCGCGCATGAGGTCGGACACGCGCGGCTGCGTGACGCCGAAGAGCGCGGCGGCCTGCGTCTGGCTCATCTTGTTGCGCTTGATATGCTCTTCGAGCGCGATCATGAGGTCGCTGCGCAAGGTCATGTTCTGGGCCGCTTCGGGCGTGCTCTCGAGTGCGTCCCACACGCTGTCGAAGCGCTGGTGTGCGTGGTTGCGATTTTTTTCGTGATTCATGGTTTGGACTCCTTGTTGTTCAGCGCCTCGCGATAGCGGCGCGCGGCAAGCGAAAGGTCGACGAAGGCCGTTTTCTCGGACTTCTTCTGGAAGCAATGCAGCACGTAGATGGCATCGCGAATATTCGCCACATAAATCACGCGAAACGCTCCATTTGCGTCGCGAATGCGGATTTCGCGCGCGCCGCGCCCAACCGGATTCACCGGCTTCCAGTCGTGCGGGTCGAGGCCGCGTTGAACGCGCCGCAATTGCCGCCCGGCTTCCTGCCGCATGAGCGGCGGGAACTCGCACAGGTTTGCCAGCGCGCTGCCGCAAAATTCCACCGGCTTGGATCGGTTCAGATTATACAAAATTTTATATGGCCTCCAGAGCATTGAGCGGCCCGGTTCGCGCCGGGAATGATGTGGCTCAAGTTTCTGCAGCAGCGGGTGGCCGCGCCCCCGCTTGCATCAAGCGCGGTGCGGTTTCTGTCCCCCGTTGGCCGTTCGGCAGAGGGGCGTGTTTTTGCCGATTTTCCCAATATATGAGCGACCCAATCACATATTGGAGAACTCGAAAAAACCTGCCTACAATCCAGTCCATCCGATAAGCCGCGACTGTCACTGCGCGGCAAACACTCTCGGCAGACCCAGATAAATCCGGCGCACGCGCAAGACGCGGAGCGAACCGGACAGCAAAGGAGACGTTCGCCATGCTTCAGCCAGCGCTTTGCGCGGCCACGCGCCGCCCGCCGCTACCTGTCCGAGCCCCGGCCGCCCGCGCACCGGGCCGTCTCCCGAAGCACGGTTCGCGCGCCGCCTGACGGCACGCGCCTTTCGATCGTCTCTTCATCGCCCTCGCCATGAACAAAGCGATGTCTTCCACACTCGCCGCGAACCTCCCCGACGAGGCCGCGCCCGTGCAAAACGCCTCGGCAACCGCCGTGCAAGCGCAACCGAAAGCCCGGGCCGCAGCCGATGAAATCGGCGTCGCGAGCACGTTGCTCGACGGCTCGATGCAGCAAGCCGGCACCCAGACGCTCCTGCGCGGCCTCGCGATCCTCGAAGCGGCCGCCGCCGGCGTGCGCGACCTGCGCTCGTTCGGCGCGGTGCTCGGCACGACGCGCAGCACCACGCACCGCCTCGTTTCGAGCCTCGTGCAGGCGCGCTACCTGCGCCAGGTGCAGGGCGGCTACCTGCTCGGGCCGAAGCTCATCGAACTCGGCACCATCGCGCTCGAGCAGATGCCGCTCACGGCCGTAGCCCGCCCGCATCTGCAGGCGCTCGCCGACGAAACGCTCGACACGATCCACCTCGGCGTGCGCGACGGCGACGACGTGCTGTACATCGACAAGATTCCCGGTCAGCGGGGCCTCGAAATGCGCTCGCGCGTGGGGCACCGCATGCCGCTCGCGTCCACCGGCATCGGCAAGGCGATGATGCTCGACCTCGCGCCGCAATCGTGGCGTGACCTGTTCGACGCGTCGCGCCGCACGCTCGCGGGCGTGAGCTTCCGTCCCGATCACAGCCTCGAACCCGATACCTTCCTGAAGCGCATGGCGACTTACTCGGCGGGCGGGTACACCTTCGATCTGGAGGAGAACGAAATTTCGATCCGTTGCGTGGCGGCGCCTGTGCGCGACGCTTCTGGCGCGATCGTGGCGGCGCTTTCGGTGGCGAGCACGATTCCCTACATGCCGCTCGAGCGCATGGACGAACTGATTCCAGTGGTGCAGCGCGAGGCGCGTGCGATTTCGCAGGAACTGGGCTGGCGCGCGCCGCAGCCCACCACGCGCAGGATTCGTCGATGAAAGCACGCGAGAAGTCTGTAAGCGGCGCGGCCACCGACGCCGGCAAAGCCGCGACCGCTCGCGAAGCCGCGCTGATCGCGCTCGACTGGGGCACGACCTCGCTGCGCGCGTATCTATTCGATGCGGCGGGCGAGGTGATCGCCACGCGCGTTTCGACGGCGGGGATCATGAACCTGCCCGTGCCCGCCGAAGAAGGCGGCTTCGACGCCGCGTTCGACGAAGCGTGCGGCGTGTGGCTTGCGCAAGCGCCCTCGCTGCCGGTGCTGGCCGCAGGCATGGTCGGTAGCGCGCAGGGCTGGGTGCAGGCGCCTTATGTCGAAACGCCCGCGAGCGCCCAGGCGCTGGTGGCCGGCATCGTGCGCGTGCGCGCCGCGTGCGGCGCCGAAGTTGCCGTGGTGCCGGGCGTGCTGGAGCCGGGTGCGCTGCCCAACGTGATGCGCGGCGAGGAAACGCAAATTTTTGGCGCGCTCGGGGCATTGGGCGATGAGGCCGAGCCCCAAACGGCGCTCGTCGGACTGCCCGGCACGCACGCGAAATGGGTGGTGGTCGAGGGCGATCGCATCGCGCGCTTCTATACCTTCATGACGGGTGAGGTCTACGCGGCGCTGTGCGCGCATACGATCCTCGGCCGCACGATGAAGCATCCCGTCGAGCCCGACACCGCTGCGTTCATGCGCGGCGTAGGCGTGGCGCGCGAGCAGGGCTGCGTCGGCCTGTTGGCCACCGCGTTCAGCACGCGCACGCTCGGCCTTACGGCCCAGCTTGCTGCCGACGAGCAGCCCGACTATCTCTCGGGCCTCGTGATCGGTCACGAACTGGCGGGCCTCGAAGCGGCGCTGGCGCGGCGCGACGTGGCGCTCGCGGGCTGCGCGCCGCAGCTGATCGGCGCCGAGGCGCTGTGCGAGCGTTACCGCATGGCGCTTGCCGCATTCGGATGCAGCGGCGCGCATCTCGTGCGTCAGGCGACCGAACACGGGCTTTGGCGCATCGCCGTGCAGGCCGGGCTCGTCACGCCGCGCTAAACGCGCGCCGATGGGCCGATGAATCGAACCCGCTGCGAATCCGCTGAACCGAACCAGACACGAAGCCTAGCAACAGGAAGCCGACATGGAACCCGAACTGAACCTGCCCGCCCCATACACGCCGCACGCCGGCTTCGTCGCCGCGTTCGGCGCCTGCGGCATGGTCGCGATTGTGCGCGGCATCAAGCCCGCCGAGGCCGCCGAGCATGGCCGCGCGCTCTACGACGCGGGCTTCCGGTTGATCGAGGTGCCGCTCAATTCGCCGCAGCCGCTAGACAGCATCGCGGCATTGC
The DNA here is from genome assembly GCF_004353905.1 of Paraburkholderia guartelaensis. Classification (GTDB taxonomy): domain Bacteria; phylum Pseudomonadota; class Gammaproteobacteria; order Burkholderiales; family Burkholderiaceae; genus Paraburkholderia; species Paraburkholderia guartelaensis. Next base: position 72,454 of record NZ_SMOD01000006.1, read on the forward strand.
GCGAGGCGCTGCCCGACGACGCGATGATTGGCGCGGGCACCGTACTCACCACTGAACGCGTGCGCGACGTGCGGGAAGCGGGCGGCGAACTGATCGTGATGCCGCACGCCGACACCGACGTGATCCTCGCCGCCAAGCTCCAGGGCCTCGCCTGCGTGCCCGGCGTCGCCACGCCGACCGAAGCGTTCGCGGCGCTCAAGCACGGCGCCGACGCGCTCAAGATGTTCCCCGCCGAACAGCTCGGCCCGGCCGTGACGAAGGCATGGCGCGCCGTGATTCCGCCGATCGTGCCCCTGCTGCCCGTCGGCGGCGTGAAGCCGGACAACATGGGCCCGCAACTGGCTGCGGGCGCGAGCGGCTTCGGCCTCGGCTCCGCGCTCTACAAGCCGGGCCAGGACGCGGCGGCCACGCGCGCGAACGCGCTGGCCTTCATCGAAGGCTGGAAAGCTGTGCACGGAGCGCAAAAGTGAATCGCCTCGCGGGCAAGGTCGCGCTCATAACCGGCGCTGGACGCGGCATCGGCGCGGCGATCGCGCGCGCGTTCGCGGCCGAGGGCGCAGCCGTCGTGCTCGCGGAGCTGGATGACGCGACGGCCGTTGCGACGGCGCGCGAGATTGCGAACACCTGCGAAGGCGCGCGAACGCTTGCCGTGCAAACCGACGTGACGCAGCCCGCCTCGGTGCGCGCCGCCGTGGAAGAGGCGCAACGCGCGTTCGGCCCGGTCGACGTGCTCGTGAACAACGCTGGCATCAACGTGTTCGCCGACCCGCTCACGATGACCGACGACGACTGGCGCCGCTGCTTCGCCGTCGATCTGGACGGTGTGTGGAACGGCTGCCGCGCGGTGCTGCCGGGCATGGTCGAGCGGTGCGCGGGCAGCATCATCAACATCGCCTCGACGCACGCGTTCCAGATCATTCCGGGCTGCTTCCCGTACCCGGTGGCCAAGCACGGCGTGATCGGGCTCACGCGTGCGCTCGGCATCGAGTACGCGCCGAAGAACGTGCGCGTGAATGCGATCGCGCCGGGTTACATCGAAACGCAGCTCACGCACGACTGGTGGAACGCGCAGCCCGACCCGGAAGCGGCGCGCAAGGCCACGCTCGAGTTACCGCCGATGAAACGCATTGGCCGCCCGGAGGAAGTCGCGATGACGGCGGTGTTCCTCGCCTCGGACGAGGCGCCGTTCATCAACGCGAGCTGTATCACGATCGATGGCGGCCGCACGGCGCTCCATCACGAATGAGCGCATTGAAAAAGTAATTCGCAGCACGAAGGAAAACGAGGTTAGAACGAATACGCAGGAATCCGCCGAAGCGCTGGCCGCGCGCATCGACGGGTAAAAGAAGAGGCGGCCGATACCCTTCCCGTGACTGAAGAAGACAGGAGACTGACAAAATGCAACGACGCATCTTTCTGACGCTGGTGGCCGCCGCAGCGACTGCCGTGTTCGCGCAGGCGCCCGTCGCGCAGGCCGCCGACCAGGTGAAGATCGGCTTTCTCGTGAAGCAGCCCGAAGAGCCGTGGTTCCAGGACGAATGGAAGTTCGCGGAAATGGCAGCGAAGGAAAAGGGCTTCACGCTGGTGAAGATCGGCGCGCCCTCGGGTGAGAAGGTGATGAGCGCGATCGACAACCTGGCCGCACAAAAGGCGCAGGGCTTCATCATCTGCACGCCTGACGTGAAGCTCGGACCGGGCATCGTCGCCAAGGCCAAGGCCGACAATCTCAAGATGATGACGGTGGACGACCGTCTCGTCGACGGCGCGGGCAAGCCGATCGAGTCGGTGCCGCACATGGGCATCTCGGCGTACAACATCGGCAAGCAGGTGGGTGACGGCATCGCCGCCGAAATCAAGAAGCGCGGCTGGGACATGAAGGACGTCGGCGCGATCGACGTGACCTACGAGCAGCTGCCGACGGCGCATGACCGCACGTCGGGCGCGACCGACGCGCTCGTGGCCGCGGGCTTCCCGAAGGCGAACATCGTTGCCGCGCCGCAGGCCAAGACCGACACGGAAAACGCCTTCAACGCCGCCAACATCGCGCTCACGAAGAACCCGCAGTACAAGCACTGGGTGGCATACGGCCTGAACGACGAAGCCGTGCTCGGCGCCGTGCGCGCAGCGGAAGGCCGCGGCTTCAAGGCCGACAACATGATCGGCATCGGCATCGGCGGTTCGGACTCGGCGCTCAACGAGTTCAAGAAGCCGCAGCCGACGGGCTTCTATGGCACCGTCATCATCAGCCCGAAGCGCCACGGCGAGGAAACCTCGGACCTGATGTACTCGTGGATCACGCAAGGCAAGGAACCGCCGCTGCTCACGCTGACGACCGGCATGCTGGCCACGCGCGACAACGTGGAGAGCGTGCGTCAGCAGATGGGTCTCGCGTCGAAGTAAGCGCTGGATAGTAGTGGTTTAGGGTGTTTCCCGCTGCGGGGCGGCCAGCAAGCCCGAAGGGCATGAAGGCCGCGCCCGCAGCGTATCGAATGAGAGGAAACCGAAGTGTCAGCGACACTGCGTTTTGACAATATCGGCAAGGTGTTCCCAGGCGTGCGCGCGCTCGACGGCGTGTCGTTCGAGGTGAACGCAGGCGAAGTCCATGGCCTCATGGGCGAGAACGGGGCGGGCAAGTCCACGCTCCTCAAGATTCTCGGCGGCGAATATCAGCCCGATTCCGGCCGCATCCTGGTGGACGGCAACGAGGTGCACTTCGCCGATGCGGCGGCCTCGATTGGCGCGGGCATCGCGGTGATTCACCAGGAATTGCAGTACGTGCCCGACTTGACCGTCGCGGAAAACCTGCTGCTCGGCGCGTTGCCCAATGCGCTCGGCTGGGTGAAGCGCGGCGAGGCGCGCAAGTTCGTGCGCGAGCGTCTTGCCGCGATGGGCGTGGATCTCGATCCCGCCGCGAAACTGCGCAAGCTTTCCATCGCGCAGCGCCAGATGGTGGAAATCTGCAAGGCGCTGCTGCGCAATGCGCGCGTGATCGCGCTCGACGAGCCGACCAGCTCGCTCTCGCATCGCGAGACCGAGGTGCTGTTCAAGCTCGTGCGCGAGCTGCGCGCCGACAATCGCGCGCTCATCTACATCTCGCACCGCATGGACGAGATCTACGAGCTGTGCAATGCCTGCACGATCTTCCGTGACGGCCGCAAGGTCGCCTCGCACGAGAAGCTCGAAGAGGTGAAGCGCGAAACACTCGTGGCCGAAATGGTGGGCCGCGAGATCAGCGACATCTACAACTATTCGCCGCGCGAGCATGGCAACGTGCGCTTCGCCGTGCGCGGCGTGGAAGGGTATCCGCTCAACGAAGCGGCGAGCTTCGAGGTGAAGTCGGGCGAGATCGTCGGCTTCTTCGGGCTCGTGGGCGCGGGGCGCAGCGAGCTGATGCAGCTCATCTACGGCACGCACAAGCGGCGCGCGGGCGAGATCGAGCTGGACGGGAAGACCATTCGCGTGAAAAGCGCGAGCGACGCGATTCGCCACGGCATCGTGCTGTGCCCGGAAGACCGCAAGGAGCAGGGCATCGTTGCGATGGCGACGGTGTCGGAGAACATCAACATCAGTTGCCGTCGCCACTTTCTGCGCGCGGGGATGTTCCTCGACCGCAAGAAGGAAGCCGAAACGGCGGACCGATTCATCAAGCTGCTGAAGATCAAGACGCCGAGCCGCCGCCAGAAAATCCGCTTTCTCTCGGGCGGCAACCAGCAAAAAGCGATTCTTTCGCGCTGGCTTGCCGAACCGGACCTGAAGGTCGTGATTCTCGACGAACCGACACGCGGGATCGACGTCGGTGCGAAGCATGAAATCTACAACGTGATCTACCAGCTCGCCGCGCGCGGCTGCGCGATCGTCATGGTGTCGTCGGAGTTGCCGGAAGTGCTCGGCGTGTCGGATCGCATCGTGGTGATGCGCGAAGGCCGTATATCGGGCGAGTTGCCGCGCAGCGCGGCGAGCGAACACGCGGTGCTTGACCTCGCGCTGCCCAAGCGCGCGCAGGCCAGGGCTGCATGAGTGGACGGGGAGGAGTGACTGAAATGCAAGCAAGAGAAAACCTGGCGGCCGAAACCGCCAAGAGCGTCGCCGACGCGCTGATTCCGAGTCCCACCGACAAGCAGAAGTGGTGGCAGCAGATCACCGAGTACAGCCTGATCGTGATCTTCGCGGTCATGTTCATCGTGATGTCGCTGACCGTCGATCACTTCTTCTCGATCGAGAACATGCTCGGCCTCGCACTGTCGGTCTCGCAGATCGGCATGGTGGCCTGCACGATGATGTTCTGTCTCGCCTCGCGCGATTTCGACCTTTCCGTGGGCTCGATTGTCGCGTTCGCGGGCGTGCTCTGTGCGATGGTGCTCAACGCGACGAACAACACGTTCATCGCCATCGTCGCGGCCGTTGCGGCGGGCGCCGCGATCGGCTTCGTGAATGGCGCGGTGATCGCGTATCTGCGCATCAACGCGCTGATCACCACCCTCGCCACGATGGAAATCGTGCGCGGCCTCGGCTTCATCGCCTCGCACGGCCAGGCCGTGGGCGTGTCGTCGGACACGTTCATCGCCATGGGCACGGCTTCGCTCTTCGGCGTGCAACTGCCGATCTGGGTCACGCTCGTCTGCTTCATCGTGTTCGGCGTGATGCTCAATCAGACGGTGTACGGGCGCAATACGCTCGCCATCGGCGGCAATCCGGAAGCGTCGCGTCTGGCCGGTATCAAGGTCGAGCGCACGCGTGTGTGGATCTTCCTGATCCAGGGCGCGGTCACGGCGCTCGCGGGCGTGATTCTCGCCTCGCGTATCACCTCGGGGCAGCCGAATGCCGCGGAAGGCTTCGAGCTGAACGTGATCTCGGCGTGCGTGCTGGGCGGCGTCTCGCTGCTGGGCGGCCGCGCGACGATCTCGGGCGTGGTGATCGGCGTGCTGATCATGGGTACGGTCGAGAACGTCATGAACCTGCTCAACATCGACGCGTTCTACCAGTACCTCGTGCGCGGCGCGATCCTGCTCGCGGCGGTGCTGCTCGACCAGCTCAAGAACCGCGGCGCACGCGATTGAGTTCGCTGACAGTTTCATAAGGAAGCCAAAACGATGTCGCTCAACGCAAATTCGCCCGCTAACGCGCTCACGCGTCACGCGCACGAAAACTATGCGCGCTATCCGAGCCTGGCCGACCGAGTGGTGCTGATCACGGGCGGCGCGACCGGCATCGGCGCGTCGTTCGTCGAGCATTTCGCCGCGCAGGGCGCGCGCGTGGCGTTCTTCGACATCGACGCGAGCGCAGGCCAGGCGCTCGCCGACGAACTCGGCGATTCGCGCCACAAGCCGCTTTTCGCCGATGTCGATCTCACCGATATCTCCGCGCTGCGCGCCGCCATCGCCGATGTGAAGGCGGCGCTCGGGCCGATCCAGGTGCTCGTGAACAACGCGGCCAACGACAAACGCCACACGCTGGCTGAGGTCACGCCCGAGTCGTTCGACGCTGGCGTTGCCGTGAACCTGCGGCATCAACTCTTCGCGGCGCAGGCCGTAGCGGAAGACATGAAGGCCGCACGCGCGGGTTCGATCATCAACCTCGGATCGATCAGCTGGATGCTCAAGCAGTCGGAAATGCCGGTCTACACGATGAGCAAGTCGGCGGTGCAGGGCCTCACGCGCGGTCTCGCGAGAGACCTTGGCCCGTACGGCATCCGCGTGAATTCGCTCGTGCCGGGTTGGGTGATGACCGAGAAGCAACGGCGCCTGTGGCTCACCGACGAAGGCCGCGAGAGCATCAAGCGCGGCCAGTGCATCGACGCGGAGCTGCTGCCCGAAGACCTTGCGCGCATGGCGCTCTTTCTCGCCGCCGACGACAGCCGCATGATCACGTCGCAGGATATCGTCGTTGACGGAGGCTGGGCATGAGCGCAAATGAAGGCGCTTCGAACGAAGCGGTCGCCGAGCTGCTCGTCCACTCGAAATGCGAGCTGGGCGAAGGCGCGACGTGGTGCGCGCGCAGCGGCCGGCTCTATTGGGTCGATATCACGGGCAAGCGCTTGCAACGCTACGACGCCAATGCGTCAGGCGCGAAGCACGTCACGTGGGAGATGCCCGAGCGCCTCGCATGCTTCGCGCTGTGCGAAGACGAGCGCACGCTGCTGCTCGGCCTCGCCTCGCAACTGGCTTTCTTCGACCTGGAAACCGGCGCGATCGATACCATCGTCGAAGTCGAACCCGGCGTGCCGACGCGCCTGAACGACGGACGCTGCGACCGTCAGGGCCGCTTCGTATTCGGCACGAAGTACGAGGGAACGCCGCGGCAGGCCATCGGCGGCTTCTATCGCCTGAACCACGATCTCACGCTCGAACGTCTGCCGCTGCCCGCGCCCGCGATCTCGAACAGCATCGCGTTCAGCCCGGACGGTTCGACCATGTATTACACCGACACGCTCACGCGCGAGATTCGCGCGTGCGACTACGGCGCAGACGGGACGATTGCAAACGAACGCACATTCGTGACGCTCACCGACGACACCGGCGTGCCGGATGGTTCGACGGTCGACGCAGAGGGTGGCCTCTGGAACGCGCAGTGGGGCGGCGAGCGCGTGGTGCGTTATGGCGCCGATGGCGTCGAAACCGAGCGCGTAAAGATTCCCACAGCGCAGCCAAGCTGCGTTACGCTCGGCGGTGCGCTTCTGGACACGCTGTATGTCACGAGCGCGCGCGAGGAAATGGAGGAGGAGGCCCTTGCGCGCGAGCCGCATGCGGGCGGCGTGTTTTCGGTTCGAATTGGCCGCCAGGGCCTTGAAGAGCCGCGGTTTCAGGGGCGCAGGCGCGCTTGAGTCCGGTGTATGAGGCGCTTTCGCAAAGGCGCGCGTGCATTTTCGTCAGACGATACGCGCGCGAGAATAACGCAAGGCGCCGCTGGCGGCAGGCGGCATGAAGAGACGGACAGTCGTTGCAGTTCGGCAACAGATGCAGTCGATCGATAGTGTGCAGTTGGCTTTGCCAGTACCACTAGAAGGGCGAACACAAGAAGCGGCCAAAGGCCCGTGCATACGCACGGCGTCGGCAGGCCACCGGTGAGCCGCCTTTTGCGGCGGCAATCAAACATGCCTCTCGAGGAGCATCTTATGAGTGTCGCGAATTCCGCTGTGCGTCGACCAACCCGTTCCAACGTTACCGCAGGCGCCGCCGCTGCAAGCGTGCCGCCTTCCGCTTCAGCCGCTCCCTCTGTCGCACCGGTTGTGTCACCGGTTGTCTCGCCGGTGGTGTCACCAGCCGCCGCCGCGCGCCGCGCGCGGCTCGAAGCCGCCACGCATCCGGTTTTGCCGGGGCCGAGCACCTCGGCCGTTGCGATCGGCGCGGCCGGCACGAGCGACGTAGCCTGCGTGACGCTCGCGAACGCGTATTTGCGGCTCGACGTCGCGCCCCAGCTGGGCGGCGGAATCACGCGTTTCGACTGGCGCAGCGAAGGCGCGTTCGAGCCCGTGTTTCGCCGTTGCGAGCGCGTGAGCGCGCGCATGGATCCGAACGAACTCGCGTGCTACCCGCTGCTGCCGTACTCGAACCGCATCGGCGCAGGACGTTTTCACTTTGGCGGCCGCGATATCGAAGTGCCGCGCAATCGCGCAAGCGAACCGCTGCCGATCCATGGCGACGGCTGGCTCGCGCCCTGGAGCATCGAAAGCGCCGATCGCGAGAATGTGCGTCTCGTGCTCGACCGCAGCGACGGCGAACCGTATTCGTACCGCGCGGCGCTCACCTATGCGCTCGACGGCGCGACGCTCGCGATGACGCTGGAGGTGGAGAACACGGGCCGCGAGGCGCTGCCGTTCGGCCTTGGCGTGCATCCGTTTCTCGCGCGCGACACGAGCACCGAGCTTTCGGCGCCCGCGAGCGGCCTGTGGCTCTCGGGCCAGGACTGGCTGCCGGTGCGCCACGTGCCCGCGCCGCCCGCCTGGCAGTTCGGCGTGGCGTATCCGCTGCCTGCGCAGCTCGTCAATCATGCATTCAGCGGCTGGAGTGGGCGCGCCGCCGTGGTGTGGGAGCGCCGCAGGCTCTCGCTCTCGATTTGCGCGAACACCGACTACTACGTGCTCTACACGCCTCCTGGCGCTGACTTCTTCTGCTTCGAGCCCGTCGATCATCCGATCAACGCGGTGAACCTGCACGGCGGCGGCGATGCGAACGGCATGACCGTGCTCGCGCACGGCGAGCGGCTCGTGCGGCGCTTTTCCTTTACCGTGGAGCGCATGGACATGCGCGCGTCGGCCAGCCCGCACCGCGTCGGCGCGCGCGGCCGCACGGGCGCGAGAGCTGGCAAGGGCGCGCGCGTACGGACCTGAGGTGGTCGTGAGCTGGGCGTAGCGCGCGTCGATCGCGCGCGCTGCGCGCTTGCGGCGCAGCCTCATCTTCCGGGGCGGGTAAAATACGCGCCGTTTTCCCTTATTGGCTCGCCGCGAGCAACCACCATGACTTCCTTCATCCAGACCCTCGGCGCCGCCTGGCAGCGCACCGGCTCGCTGTTGTGCGTGGGCCTCGACCCTGAGCCCACCAGGTTTCCCGCCGCACTGGCCGGCCGCAGCGACGCGATCTTCGAATTTTGCCGCGAGATCGTCGACGCCACCGCGGCGTACGCGTGCTCGTTCAAGCCGCAGATCGCCTACTTCGCCGCGCACCGCGCCGAAGACCAGCTCGAAGCGCTGATCGCGCACATCCACGAGAAGCACCCGGGCCTGCCCGTGATCCTCGACGCCAAGCGCGGCGACATCGGCAGCACCGCCGAGCAGTACGCGCGCGAAGCCTTCGAGCGCTTCAAGGCCGACGCGGTGACGGTCAATCCGTATATGGGCTTCGATTCGATCGAGCCGTGGCTCGCGCACAAGGGCAAGGGCGTGATCGTGCTGTGCCGTACGTCGAACCCCGGCGGCTCGGACCTGCAGTTCCTCGAAACCGGCGGCAGGCCGCTGTATCAGGTGGTGGCGGACCTTGCCGCGAACAAATGGAACGCAAGCGGCGAACTCGGCCTCGTGGTGGGCGCGACGTTCCCGAAGGAAATCGAAACCGTGCGCGGCATCGTGGGCGACATGCCGCTGCTGATTCCCGGCATCGGCGCGCAGGGCGGCGACGTCGAGGCCACCGTGAAGGCGGGCCGCACGGCGAACGGCACGGGCATGCTCATCAACTCGTCGCGCGCGATCATCTACGCGAGCAAGGGCGAGGACTACGCGCAGGCGGCTGCCACCGCCGCCAAAGAAACGCGCGACCGGATCAACGCCTATCGTTGAGACGGATCTTCGCGAAGGCAGGTCGACGGTCGCGCACTGACCGTCACTGCCTTTGCCTGCGGGCGTCATGTTGACGACGCCCGCGCGGCTAACCCGATTTCGAGCGTCGCGCGAGCGCGCGTAGTGCTTCGAGTTCCGCCGCCACGGCGGCCGCCAGATCGCCGACTTCGTCAGTCCACTCGCCCGTTTCGCGCATCGTCGCGCGCAGCTCAAGGCAGGCTTCATTGATCATCGAAGGGCCCAGCACCGCCAGTCCGCCGGACACGCGGTGCGCCCAGTCGCTCATCCGTGCGAAGTCGTGCTGTGAGGCGATCTGCGTGTAATCGGCGATATCGCGTTCTGCCTGCGCGATGACAATATCGGCGAGTGCGGCCGGCAGTGGCGGGAAGCGGGGCAGCCCGGTTTGTGAATCTCCTTCGGAGTCCTCTGCGAGCGTTGCGTTTGACGTGGCTGACACAATTGCGCGTTCGCTCGGCGCGGCGCTGATCTGCGCCGACACTGCGGCCAGCACCCGGGCGAGTTCCGCGAGCGGGACCGGTTTGGTGAGATAGTCGGCAAAGCCGAACGCGCGCCCTTGCGCGATCTGCTCGGGCAGCGCGTCCGAACTCACCGCGTAAATCGGCAAATGTGGGTGCCTTGCGCGCGCGGCGTCCAGCAACGCATAGCCGTTCATGCCTGGCATGTTCAGATCCGTGAGAATGAGGTCCGCCGGCTGCTCATTGAGTCGCGCTAGCGCCTCCTCGCCGTCCTTCGCCTCGATGACGGTTGCGCCGAGTATGCGCAACTGGTCACGCAGCAGTGCGCGATTGAGCCGGTTGTCCTCGGCGATCAGCACAGTGAGTGCTGCGAAATTCTCGTCTGTCGTGGGCTGGTCTGCAGCGGGTTGCCGCGCATGCTCCGCCGTCACTGCTGGGCTGCGAACCCGCTTCTGCGTCGCCGCGCGAATGCCGGCGAGGCTGTACAGGCTCACCTCGACTGCGCCGCCGACGAGTTCGAGCGGCACGAGCGGCCCGTCCTGGCGCAGCCACACGATTCTCGCGTTGTCGGGCCAGAGCGAAGCGACGTCGTCGCCGGCGAACTCGTCAGTCACGAGCAGGTAGTCGAATGTGCCGTCACGCTGCGGTTCGTCGAGGCTCAGGAAAGTCGGCGTGCTGCTGCGGGTGTCGAACAGGTTCGCCAGCCACTCGCGGTTCTCCGGCGCGCGGCACAGGATGGCGGGATGTGCATCGGGCAGCGTCCATTCATCTCCGGCCGTGGCCTCGCCTTCGCGGCGCAGCGGCAGCGTGACGGCCACGCGAGTTCCCACGCCGAGTGCGCTTTCGAGTTCGACGCTGCCGTGCATCAACTGGGCGAGCCGGGCGCAGATCGAAAGCCCGAGGCCGGTGCCGCGCGCTTGCGTGAGACGATGGGCATCGCCTTGCGCGAAGGGCTGGAACAGGTGTGGCTTGAGGTCTTCGGGAATGCCGTCGCCGGAGTCGCTCACGCTGATCTCCAGCGCACCTTCGCTCCAGCGTGCGCGCAGGACGATCTTCCCGGAGCGGGTGAACTTGAAGGCGTTGCTGAGCAGGTTGTTGGCGATCTGCGCGACGCGCACGGCGTCGAAGTGAACCTGCGCCGGAATGGCGCGATCCATCACGAGATAGAACCGCAGGCGCTGGCGCACGGCGAGCGGCGCATGGGCGAGTGCGATGCGAACAACGAGCGTCGCAATCGAGCGAGGTTCTTCGACCAGCTTCATCTGACCCACGTCGATCTTCGAAAAATCGAGCACATCGCTCACGATCTGCAGCAGTTCGGCCGAGGAGTTCTGCATGGCCTGCACGCGCGCGCCTTGTTCCGGCGCGAGCGGCCCGCGCGCGACGAGTTCGATATTGCCGACGAGCGAAGCGAGCGGCGTGCGGATCTCGTGGCTCATCGCGGCGAAGAAGCTCACCTTGGCGCGCGCGGCTTCGTCGCTCAGGCGCTTGGCTTCACGCAGCAGACGCTCCACTTCGTAGCGCTCCGACATGTCGGCTATCGCGCAAAACAGGACATCTTCGCGATTCATCGTGGCCGGCGCATAGGTGATGGCGAGATGCAGACCTGCTTCGCCGGGCCGCTCCAGCGAATAGCGCAACTCATGCACCGTCGTCTCGTCCTCGTGTTTCGCGGGCGCGGGCCACGGCCGGTGCTTCTCGAACTCAGTGCACAGCGCATTCGGCAAACGCGTGGCGTGCTCGTCGATCCCGAGAACGTTGCGCACGATCTGATTCGCCACGACGATCTCGAAATTGCTGCGCCTGACGATGCACAGGCCCACCGGCGTGGCGTGCACGAGCAGATGATTGAGCAACTCGCCTTCGAGCGCGCGCGTGGCTTCGTCGTAAGTACGCGACAGCACCTGGCGATTCCAGTAGCGCGACAGCATGGAGAGCATGGCGATGAGGGCCGCCGTCAGGATCAGGACGATGATGACTGGCGTGCGCGTGATCGCGAAGAGATCGCCCCACGACAGCGCGACCATGTAGTGCCCAAAGCCATGCACGAGCGGCGCTTCGCGCAGTGCGAAGCCGAAGCGGGGGAGTATGTGGAAGTTGCCGGGGGCGAGGTTCGCAAGGAGCCGGTCGATATATTGCGCGTCAGCAGGGGGCAGCGGGCCGGCAAGCATGGTGCCGTCGGCGCCGAACAGCGTAGGGGTGGTCGACGGTACGCTGGCGCTGGGGGCGAGGAAGAGCGAATCGAGATCGACGCTCGTGATCGTGAACGCGTAGAGCGTACCGTTCCTGAGCACAGGCAGCGCGCCGAGTACCAGATCGGGCGGGAAGCCCAGCGCTTCGGGCGGGCGGAACCAGGCGACCTTGATACCTTTGGCTGCCGCGACCGGATCCAGGCCGCTGGCTGTGATGTGCACGAGCGCCGCATCGACCAGCGTGCGCGCAGCTGCGGCCGGCTGCAAGTGCGACGCCTTGGGGGCGATGCCGCGGCTATAGGCTGCGCTGCCGTCGGCGCGCAGGAACATGATGGGAACATCGGACGAGACGATGTCGAGCACCCCCACGATGTGCTCGCACACCCCCCTCAGATCTGGTGATCCGTCCATGCCTTCGAAGGTCGTCGCGCAGCGTGATGTTGGCTCGGCGTTCAACTGTACCGTGGGTGTCGATGTGGTTTCGAGCACGAGGACAACGCCCGCACTGCCGAGCAGGGTGTACAGCCGGTCGAGCCGGGCGTTTGCCTTGGCATTGAGCGCGTTTGCCTCCAGCGCCTGCGCGCGAAGCGCGCTGAATCCGATACCGCCGAGCGCGGCGACGGCCATGCACAGCGCAGCAAAGATCAGCAGGCCAGTGAGCATTGCGAAGACATGCCGCTCACGCGTGAGGTTGCGCTGGAGCGTCTCGAGCGCGGCGAACGGCGAAACTGAAGGCGCGGAGTCGCGGCGGCCGAAGCGGGGCATCATGCGAATCGACGTTCCTGGGCGAAGCATACCCAATCGCCACGTAAATCGGAGCATGGCCTGCCCATTGCCGCCTGGTCTTGCGCCGGTCTGGCTGGGGCTTCGCTGGCCACGCTGATCCGCACGTCTCTCGTCTTATCCGTCATGGGCGCAATCGAGGTGCCAGAAGTTAGGAATCTTAAGAGGATGCCCGAAAGATGCAACATAAGCCCATGCTTCGCAGCGAAGCGTGCCAGTTCATTATAAGTCAATGCCTGACAGCTCCTGTCTGACCTGGATTGCGCTCCGGCGCGGGCGAAACGAGCACTTCTCGTCAGTTCGCTATTTGCAAGTGTCTGAACGATTTATGCCTGTTGGCTAACAATAGGAGTTGTCCGATACTTTCCGCTCCCCGCCTTCCTTAGTATCGAGGTCATGATGCTGAGGCGGCACTTCGTCTTTCACCTCGCGCGCCATGCGTGCGAGCGTCTCGAATCACTCCTCTGCCGGCTTCGTGTCGAGCGTGCCGAATTCGGACCGCTACCGCTTCTTTATTGCGGCTCAACGGCGTGGTCGCTCACAGAACGAGATTTCCTGTGCCAAGCAGGCATGAACGAAAACCAGACTTGAAGCCAGGCGAATAGATCCAGTTCGGCGCAATTCCAGGCGATTTGCAAACTCTGCAAAACCAGTTTTAGTTTATAAATATAGTTAAGGAATACTAATGAATAAGACGCATCGCTCTATATGGAATGAAGCGACGGGGACATGGGTTGCGGCTTCGGAACTTGCTAAAGGCAAGAAGAAGGCAAGCGCGGCGAAGGCGATCGTGATTGCAGCAGCGGCGCTAAGCGTAGTGAGCCAGGCACACGCATATAGCGCTGGCGGGACTGGCAGCACCGCTTCGAATGACAGTGGCATTGACTCAAACATTGCGATTGGTTCGAACGCATATGCGGCTGATACTTCACTTAATTATTTGCTTGTGAACGATGGTCGCTATCTCCAGCAGTTCAACCTTGCGATCGGCGCCAGTGCTAGTGCGACGGGAATCGGGTCAATGGCAATCGGCCAGTACACGCTTGCCAGTGGTCAGAATGCGGGCGTGGTCGGCTTCGGTGCCACCGCTACGGGCGCATTTGGAACCGTGGTGGGTTCGCTCGGAACGGCAGCCGGCGCTGCCAGCAGCGCTCTGGGTTACAGGTCAGCAGCAAGTGGCGATTTCGCTACCTCAATGGGCAGTTACAACAACGCGTCAGGCTATGCGTCGGTGGCGATGGGCATGTACGCGAATTCGACCGGCGACAGTTCGGTTGCCATCGGTGGCTACTCGAAGTCGGTGGGTGGCGGCTCGGTGGCGATAGGCACGAGTGCCGTCGCGACCAATGCAAACGACGTCGCGCTAGGCACCGATACGACCACAGCGGTAGCGGTCAACACGCCGGGCGCGACGATCGGCGGCAATAGCTACACCTTCGCAGGCACGAACGCGAAGAGCACGGTATCGGTGGGTTCGGCACGCAATGAGCGCACGATCACCAACGTTGCGGCAGGCCAACTGACGGCTTCGTCGACCGATGCGGTGAATGGCTCGGAACTGTTCGCGACTAACCAGCAGGTTACGCAGAACGCAACCGACATTAGCAACCTGCAGGGCAACGTTACGACCATCAACGGCCAGCTCGCCGATGCGGTGATGTATGACTCTTCCGCGCATGACTCGGTGACGCTGGGCGGAGTGGATGCGACCACGCCGGTGGCGCTGCACAACGTAGCGGCGGGTGAAGTCTCGGCTACGAGCTTCGACGCGGTGAACGGTTCGCAGCTGTACAACCTGGCCAGCTCGACGGCAAATTCGTTCGGCGGCGGTTCGACTGTGAACAGCGACGGCTCGATCTCGAACCCGACCTATATCGTGGGTGGCGACACCTACAACAACGTCGGTGGCGCCATCACGAATCTCGATGGCCGCGTGACGCAGAACACCACCGACATCACGAACCTGCAAGGCGACATCACGAACATCAATGGCAAGCTCGCCGATGCCGTGCTGTACGACTCGTCGGCGCATGACTCCGTGACGCTGGGCGGAGTGGATGCGACCACGCCGGTAGCGCTGCATAACGTAGCAGCGGGTGAAGTCTCGGCTACGAGCTTCGACGCGGTGAACGGTTCCCAGCTGTACAACCTGGCCAGCTCGACGGCAGACTCGTTCGGCGGTGGCTCAACGGTGAACAGCGACGGCTCGATCTCGGCGCCGACGTACCTGATCGGTGGCGATACGTTCAACAACGTGGGCGGCGCACTGACGAACCTCGACGGCCGCGTGACGCAAAACACCACCGACATCACGAACCTGACGAACAACATCAACAACGGCACGATCGGTCTGGTGCGGCAAGCCACGCCGACGAGCACCGTGACGGTGGCGAAGGACACGGGCGGCACGACCGTCGATTTCACGGGCACGGCAGGCACGCGTGTCTTGACGGGCGTGTCAAACGGCGCGGTGAACGAATCGAGCGTGGATGCGGTCAACGGCTCGCAGCTCTACGCAGTGAGCCAGAGCATCACGAACATCAGCAGCCAGCTCGCCGATGCCGTGATGTACGACTCGTCGGCGCACGACGCGATCACGCTGGGCGGCTCGGGTTCGACCACGCCAGTCTCGATCCACAACCTGGCTGACGGCGTGGCGGATTCCGACGCGGTGAACGTTGGCCAGATGAACGCCGCGCTCGCGAGCGTCACCAATATCGCCGAAAACTCGACCGATCCGATGTTCTCGGCTCAAGGCGATCGCAACTCGGAAGCGGCCACCGCAAGTGGCACCCATGCCACTGCAGGCGGCGCGAATTCGGTGGCAAGCGGTGCGACATCGTCGGCATATGGCGCGGGCTCGCAAGCCACCGCAAAGAATTCGACGGCGCTCGGCGCGGGCGCTACGGCAACCGCGGAGAACTCGGTCGCGCTGGGTGCAGGTTCGGTGGCCGATCGTGCAAACACGGTGTCGGTGGGATCGGCGGGCAGCGAACGCCAGATCACCAACGTCGCGGCGGGCACGGCGGGCACGGACGCGGTCAACGTCGACCAGTTAAACGACGCGGTCAGCAATGCGACGGGCAGCGCCGTCCAGCAGGCCACGCAGCAGTCCAACGCGTACACGAACCAGCAGATCGGCATCGTTCGCAAGCAGATGAACGCACTGGGCGCAACGGCGATGGCGGCTTCGTCGCTCATCCCGAACGCACGGGCGGAAGGCAACTTCCAGGTGGCCGTTGCGGCCGGTACCTACGGCGGCGAAAGCGCCCTGGCACTCGGCGCGAACTGGTATGTGGGCGACCGCCTGCTGTTGAACGCGCACGTTGCTCGCTCGACTGGAAGTGGCGGCAGCACCGGCGCTTCGGTTGGCGCGACATTCGGGTTCTGATCGCTCAGGCGCAACGCGTGGCCCGCCAGGGGAAATCGTGGCGGGCACGGAGAAACTCATGAACAAAACCTTGATATGCGCGGCGCTGCTCGCGGCGCTGGCGAGTACCCAGGCATTCGCCGGCGTCGGCAGCGACGCCGAGGCGCTGATGCCTGCCGCACAACGGATCGCCGATCCGTATCAGCGTGGCCTCGCCGAAGGCTGGCTCGAGATCGCGGCGCGGCAGGATAGCCACGTCCTCGTATCGAACGTTTATAACGACGCGGCGGCGCGTGCGCTGAACAACGGCCGTCACTTCATCGATGGCAGCGTGCCGTTTCAGCCGATCTACGGCGAGAAGAACTGGCCGCCAGTCGAAACGCGCGAAAAGTGGGTGAATGCGCTGCAGGAAATCGAGCGCGTGAACCAGCGGGCTTCGGAGTCGCCGTGCCGCGGCGAAGACGCGGGGCGCCTCTCGGCGCTAAGCGACGAAGCGTGGAAAGAGCAGGACGAAACGCACGGCACGCGCTGGGTGCATGGTTGGGATGCGATCGAGCGCGCGCACAAGCTCGCGCAGCAGGTGAACAGCGAACTCGACAAGTGCGTGCCGCCGACGGCGAAGCCACTGCCTCAGCCCGAGACGCCGATGTCGCTCTCGGCCGACGCGCTGTTCGACTTCGACAGCGCTGTGCTGCAGCCGGAAGGTCAGCGCCAGGTGCAATTGCTGGCGAAGCAATGGCTTGAATCTGGCGCGAAGGGCCGCACGCTCGGCATCACGGGCTACACCGACCGCTTCGGATCGGCCGCGCACAACCAGCGGCTTTCGCAGCAGCGCGCGCGGGCCGTCGCGGATGAGTTCGAGGCCCATGGCGTGCATGCCGGACAAGTCGAGGTCAAAGGCAGCGGCGCCACGAAGCCGCTGCGCGTGTGTCCGGGCAAAACGGCGACCGCCTCTGTGGTCGCCTGTCTCGCGCCCAACCGGCGCGTAGAGATCGTCGAGAAATAAGCGGCGGTGCAACAAAGCACGCTAGTGGCAGGCGTGGCGTGGCGCGGACGGCTCGCGAAAGGCCGTCCGTTTTGTATTGTGCGAAATTCGACGCTGCCGCCGCGCGCCTAATCTTTCTTCGCGGCAGCAGCCGCAACGGAAGCCGGCTTGCCGAACAACTCGATGATCGATCGATGCAGCGGATATTTTTCGGCGAGCGCGCTCGCATCGGCGATCTCGAATTCGCTGAACTCGAACCCCGGCGCGACTGTGCAGCCCACGAGCGCATAGGTCGAAGGATCGCAGCAGCGCGCCGCGAACCAGTGTCCGGCCGGCACCACCGCCTGGAACACGGTGCCCGGATGGTCGAGCGCGTGGCCCAGCTTGCGCGTGGAGAGCACGCCACGTTCGTCGATCGAATGAATCTCGATGGGCGAGCCCGCGTAGAAGTGCCAGAGCTCGTCGGAGCGGATGCGGTGCCATGCCGAATAGGCGCCTTCCGCGAGCAGGAAGTAGATGGCCGTCGAGGCCGCGCGCGTGCCCTCTGCCGCGGCTGCGCCGTCGCGGCGCACGAACTTGTCGGCCCGATAGGTTTCGCTGTAGTAGCCGCCTTCGGGGTGCGGTTCAAGCCCGAAGCGGCGGATCAATTCTTCGACTGCGGTATTCGCGGCTGCCATGGCATGGGCCTCCTTGGTGGGCCCGGCCGGCGCTCCAGCGAGGCGCGGGCCGGTTTTAGCGTTCCTGTTCGTCGATGAACGCGAGCAGCCCGCGCAACGCGTGCGCGGCGGCCTGCACGCGAATCTGTTCGCGGTCGCCCTTGAAGACCAGCGTCTCGACGCTCGTATGCAACCGGTTGCTCCAGCCGAACGACACCATGCCAACCGGCTTTTCCGGTGTGCCGCCGCCCGGTCCAGCGACGCCGGTGATCGAGAGCGAAACTTGTGCCCGGCTGTTGCTGAGCGCGCCTTCGGCCATCGCGCGCGCGACCGGCTCGCTCACCGCGCCGTGCTTTTCGATGAGTTCGGGCGGCACGCCGATCATCTCGGTCTTCGCCTGGTTCGAATAAGTGACGAAACCGCGTTCGAACCAGACGCTGCTGCCGGAAATGTCGGTGACGGCGGTGGCGACCATGCCGCCCGTGCAGGATTCGGCGGTCGCGAGCATGAGCCGCCCGTCGCGCAGCTTGTTGCCGACGCGGATGGCGAGTTGGTGGACGACGGAATCGGTAGCCATTGCAGCAATCCGTTGGGTTGGCGGCGAGGTGGCGCTAGACCGACATGCGCCAGAGCGCAATGACGAGCAGCGTAAAGAATGCGGCGACGATGTCGTCGAGCATGATGCCGAGGCCGCCCTTGAAGCGCCGGTCGAAATAGCGAATGGGCGGCGGCTTCACCATGTCGAAAAAACGGAAGACGACGAAGGCCCAGAGCCGCCCCTCGAAATCGACGGGCGTGATCATGAGCAGCACGAGCCAGAACGCAACGATCTCGTCCCAAACGATGGCCGACGGATCATCCGTGCGCAGCTTCTTCGCCGTGAACCCCGTGATCCAGATGCCCGCAAAGAAGCCAAAGAAGATCAGCAGTCCCCACTCGGTCACCGTGAGATAGCGGTTGAGCACCTCGAAGGATGCCCAAGCGAACAGCGTGCCGGCCGTTCCGGGCGCGAGGCGCGAGAGCCCCGAGCCGAATCCGAGCGAAATGATGTGCAGCGGATGGGTGAGCATGAACGGCGCGTCGGCGCGGCGCGGTCCGCCGGCCTGACCGCCCGTGCCGGGTGCGGCGGCGTTGCGTGCCGAGCCTGACGGAGGTGCCGGCTGCCCGGCGGGCGTGGGGTCAGTCTGCATGGAAGTGATCGAAACCTTGCAACGTCAGATTGAGCGGCGTGCCACCACCGTCGCGCCAGGCGATCTCGGGGGCTGCGTGCGGCGAAGTGCGGGAAGTCATTGTACCGATGCGCGTGACACGCACACCGGCCTGTTGCGCCGCCGCCGCGACCGCGTCACGCTGCGCGGGAGCCGCCGTGAAACACAGTTCGTAATCGTCGCCCCCCGCGAGCGCGCATTGCAACTGCACGTCGCGCGGCAGGCGCGCAAGCGCGAGCGAGAGCGGCAGGGCGTCGACGTCGATCGTCGCGCCGAGGTTAGAGCGTTCCAGAATGTGGCGCAGATCGCCGGCGAGGCCGTCCGAAACGTCGAGCGCCGCGCGCGCCACGCCGCGCAGCGCGAGGCCCAGCGCCACGCGCGGTTCGGGGTATTCGAGCGCCCGGCGCAAAGTCCCGGCGTCCTGCTCGCTCACCTGCCATTCGCCGCGCATCATGCCGAGACCCGCGCGCGCGTCGCCGGGCGTGCCGGAAACCCAGATGTCGTCGCCCGCGTGGGCGGCGTCGCGCCTAAGTGCGGCATCCTGACGCACCGAGCCGAACACCGTCAGGCACAGGTTCAGCGGCCCCGCCGTGGTATCGCCGCCGATCAATTCGCAGTCGAAGCGCTCGGCCAACTCGAAGAGGCCCGCGCTGAACGCGGCTAGCCAGTCCTCGTCCGCCTTGGGGAGCGCGAACGCCAGCGTGAAGCCGAGCGGCTTCGCACCCATCGCGGCGAGGTCGGAGAGATTCACGGCGAGCGCCTTGTGGCCGAGCGCGTGCGCATCGATGTCGGGGAAAAAGTGGCGGCCCTCCACGAGCATGTCGGTCGAGACCGCCAGCATTTCTCCGGCGGCGGGCGCGATGAGCGCGCAGTCGTCGCCGATGCCCAGCGCGGCGCGTTGCGTCTTCGTGCGCGCTCGCCGCGCAAAATATCGGTCGATCAGGGAGAACTCGGAAAGCATGACGAAAGGATTATGACGGTTGGGAAATGGCCGTCGCCGCAAAGGGCGCCCTGGCATGACTTTCCCTCTATCGCGGTCGCGGCACTTGCGCCCGAACTGAAAGGAATGCTGCCGGGGATTGGCGCTACAATCGGTCCACTTAGCGTTCGAGTTGTCATTCTAATCCGCACTAACGTCCTGCCTCCCATGTCGAATCCTGCTACGAACAAGCTTCGCGAAGCCGCCCTCGATTATCACGAGTTCCCCACGCCCGGGAAGATCGCGATCGCGCCGACCAAGCAGATGATCAATCAGCGTGATCTCTCGCTCGCGTACTCGCCGGGCGTCGCGTTCGCGTGCGAGGCGATTGTCGAGAATCCGCTCAACGCCGCACGCTTCACGGCGCGCAGCAACCTCGTGGGCGTCGTGTCGAACGGCACGGCCGTGCTCGGCCTCGGCAACATCGGGCCGCTCGCCTCGAAGCCGGTAATGGAAGGCAAGGCGGTGCTCTTCAAGAAGTTCGCGGGCATCGACGTGTTCGACATCGAACTCAACGAGACGGACCCGCTCAAGCTCGTCGACGTGATCGCCGCGCTCGAACCCACGTTCGGCGGCATCAATCTCGAAGACATCAAGGCGCCCGAGTGCTTCATCGTCGAACGCGAAGCGCGCAAGCGTATGAAGATTCCGGTCTTCCACGATGACCAGCACGGCACGGCCATCGTGGTGGCGGCTGCCTTCACGAACGGCCTGAAGGTCGTGGGCAAGGACATCAAGGACGTGAAGCTCGTCGCCTCGGGCGCGGGCGCCGCCGCGCTGGCCTGTCTGGACCTGCTCGTCGACCTGGGCCTGCCGCTCGAAAACATCGTCGTGACCGACCTGGCGGGTGTGGTCTACAAGGGCCGCACCGAGCTGATGGACCCGGACAAGGAGCGATTCGCGCGTGAAACCCACGCGCGCACGCTTGCCGAAGTGATCGAAGGCGCCGATATTTTCCTCGGCCTCTCCGCGGGCGGCGTGCTCAAGCAGGACATGGTCAAGCAGATGGCGGCCAAGCCGCTCATTCTCGCGCTCGCCAACCCGACGCCGGAAATCCTGCCGGAACTGGCGCTCGAAGTGCGTCCGGACGCCGTGCTCGCCACGGGCCGCACGGATTACCCGAACCAGGTGAACAACGTCCTGTGCTTCCCGTTCATCTTCCGCGGCGCGCTCGACGCGGGCGCGACCACGATCACGCGCGAAATGGAAATCGCCGCGGTGAACGCGATTGCGGAACTGGCGCGCCAGGAGCAAAGCGATGTCGTGGCCACGGCTTACGGCATCCAGGATCTGCAGTTCGGGCCTGAGTATCTGATTCCGAAGCCCTTCGACCCGCGGCTGATCGTCAAGATCGCGCCGGCTGTGGCCAGGGCGGCGATGGACTCGGGCGTCGCGACCCGTCCGATCGAGGACATGGACGCCTACGAACAGCACCTCCAGCAGTTCGTCTACCACAGCGGCACGACCATGAAGCCGATCTTCCAGCTCGCGCGCGCCGTGGAGCCGGAGAAGAAGCGCATCGTGTTCGCCGAGGGCGAAGAGGAGCGCATCCTGCGCGCGGTGCAGATCGTGGTCGACGAAAAGCTCGCCAGGCCTATCCTGATCGGTCGCCCCTCGGTGATCGAGCAGCGCATTGCGCGCTACGGCCTGCGCCTGCACGCCGGCCAGGACTACACGGTCGTGAACACCGACCATGACGAGCGCTACCGCGAGTTCTGGCAGACCTATGCGAAGCTCATGGCGCGCAAGGGCATCACGCAGCAAATGGCGAAGCTCGAAATGCGCCGCCGCACCACGCTGATCGGCTCGATGCTCGTGGAAAAGGGCGAGGCCGACGGCATGATCTGCGGCACGGTCAGCACGACGCACCGCCACCTGCACTTCATCGACCAGGTGATCGGCAAGAAGGCGGGCTGCAACGTCTACGCGGCGATGAACGCGCTCGTGCTGCCGAACCGGCAGATTTTCATCGTCGACACGCACGTCAACGTCGACCCGACGCCGGAGCAGCTCGCGGAAATCACCATCATGGCGGCCGAGGAAGTGCGCCGCTTCGGCATCGAGCCGAAGATCGCGCTGTGCTCGCACTCGAACTTCGGTTCGAGCAACGCGCCGAGCGCCCAGAAGATGCGCGACCTGCTCGAGATCCTCCAGGAGCGCGCGCCGGACCTGCACGTGGACGGCGAAATGCACGGCGACGTGGCAATCGACGCGAACCTGCGCAAGGAGATCCTGCCCGAGTCGACGCTCGAAGGCGAAGCGAATCTGCTGATCATGCCGAATATCGACGCGGCGAATATTTCCTACAACCTGCTCAAGACGGCGGCCGGCAACAACATCGCCATCGGGCCGATCCTGCTGGGCGCGGCCAAGCCGGTGCACGTGCTGACGGCTTCCGCCACGGTGCGCCGCATCGTCAACATGACGGCGCTGCTCGTCGCGGACGTGAACGCGGCACGTTAAGCTCAGTCGTGCGGGGCGCCGGCGGCGCCCGATGACGCGATCCTAAAAATCGGTGTGCTCCTCTGAGCACGCCGATTTTTTTTGAGCGCGAGACCCGGTTCGAGCGAGCAAAATTGCCCGAAATGGGATTGTAAAATTTACCGGTTTGGCCCTTGTGCGGGGTCAAGCCCTGGTCGTCCTCGCCTGACTAACGTTGCTTCCAGGCATCATTAGCGATACCCTTACACCTTTCATGGTCGTCGAACGCGTAACCAGGGAAGCGGGAACCAGGGGATGGCGCCTCGTCTAACTCATTGTTTCGGCGGCAGTTTGTCTGGCTTGCGGCGCGCTGCAGCGGTGGCGCTGGTCGCAACCGCAGCGTTCGCGGCAGGTGGCGCTCAGGCGCGCACGAGTCAGCCGGAAGATGCGGGTAATTCGGTCGGCAGCATTTCGGTCAACGAACTTCCGCGTGAGGCGGTGGGCACGTTGAGCCTGATTGCGGCGGGCGGCCCGTTCCCTTTCGAGAAAGACGGCGTTGTATTCGGGAATTTTGAGCGGATATTGCCACCGCAGCGGCGGGGCTACTATCACGAGTACACGGTCCCGACGCCGGGGGCGCACAACCGCGGTGCCAAGCGCATCGTTTGCGGCGGCCCACGCAAGCGGACCGACAACTGTTACTACTCCGACGACCACTACGCCAGTTTCAGGCGAATTATTGATTGACACCGGGATGAGCGGCATGAGCGATAACGTTTACGCGCACGACCCTCGGGTCGCGAGCGATCTGTTCGCGTCCGGGGAGGGCAACCTGTTCCAGCGCGTCATGCAGTTGAAGCACGACAGCGAGGCGCGCCAGGATGAGGCGGGGCTTTCATCGAACGAGGGGGCCATGAGCCTGTTTTCGACCGTGCAGCCGAATATTGTCCAGTCGATCCGGGCGTTTCGCATTCAGGATCTCTCGGACGAAGCCCAACGGCTGCAGGAGCATTTCCTCTATGCGTTCTGCGCGAATGCGCAAACCAAGCAGGAAGTGCTCGAGACCATTGCCACGTCGTTTCTGTTTCCGAAGCATTTCGGCAAGAACTACGACGGCTTGTACGACTGCCTGACCGATCTGGTACAGAAGGCCGGCGAGCAGCCGGGTTTCGTGATCGTGCTGGAAGGGCTGCCGATTGCCCAGAAGTTCGACAAGGACGGGCGGGAGACGCTGCTCGACGTATTTCGCGAGGCTTCGGAATACTGGGCCGAGCGCAAGGTGCCGTTCCGCGTTTTTTATTCGTTCGCCTGACCTTCGGCTCACGTTCCGTCGCGCGCATGCGACAGTAAACCGCAAGCCCGCCTTCCGGCGGGCTTTGTCATTTTTACCCGCTGCGCTTACCAGCCACCCCAGCGCGCGGCGAGCGCCGCGAGCACGGCGATGCCCGCCGTTTCGGTGCGCAGCACGCGCGGCCCGAGTCCCATGGCGATGAAGCCCTGGTCGAGCGCCGCCGCTTCTTCCTGCGACGAGAATCCTCCCTCAGGCCCGATCAGCACCGTCACTTCGCCCGAAGGCGGCTCGACGGGCAAGGTCGAGAATGCGACGTTGGCGCGCGGCGAGAGCAGCAAACGCAGTTCGCCTTCGCCGGGGCGCTTGGGCAGGGAGTCGAGCCATGCGGCGATGTCACGCGCGGGCGCGACGTCGGGCAGGCGGTTGCGTCCGCATTGTTCGCACGAGGCCTGCACGATGCGCTGCCAGTGCACCTGGCGGCGCACGGCGCGCTCGCCCGAAAGCCGCACGACGCTGCGCGAGGCGGTGAGCGGAACGAAATGCGTCGCGCCCAGTTCGACGGCCTTTTCGATCAGCCAGTCCATTTTGTCGTTGCCGGCAACGCCCTGAGCGAGCGTGACCCGATAAGGCGGCTCGGCTTCGACGTCGCGGTGAGGGCCAATGCGCACCTGCGTGTCGCGGCGCTCCATGCCGACAATCTCGGCGTTGTACTCGCCGCCAAGACCGTTGAACAGCACGATGGTGTCGCCGGGCTGCAGGCGCAGCACCTGGACGTGGCGCGTGACTTCGTCGGGAAGGGTGACAACGTCGTCGGATTGCAGGGCGTTGCCGACGAAAAAGCGGGGCATAGAACTATTTCTCATTCAATCAGGACAAGTGGCGAGCAAGCGCCCAGCGGTAGCCGTCGAGGTCTTCGATCTGCGCGAAACGGTCCCCCCAGAATTGGTCCTGTGGCTCGCTCAGCGATTTCGCGCCGGCTTCGAGCGCCCGCGCATAAACCGCGTCGACATCGTCGACATACAGATAAAAAGATTGCGGCGCGACGGCTTCTGCGCTTTTGGGCGTGCGCGCCGTCGAACCGAATGCGCCCTCCGGCGCAAACATGACGATCAGCTGATCGTGGTAAGTCATTTCGACGTGCATGATCGCGCCGTCGTCCTCCACGCTGTCGCGTACCGCAAAACCGAGTGCTGCCCTATAAAAATCCATCGACGCGCGCGCGTCGCGCACTGTTAGATACGGTGTCAGCCACGGCACGCCGGCGGGGCGGGGTGCGGTCATCGAGTCTCTCCAGATTCGCGGTTCGGATGAAGCGCCGTGCCGCTCCGGGCGAGGGCGCGCAGGATAAAAGCGCTTGGGGCCAGCCATTCTCCACGGACAGGACCACTAAAGCCGTAGGATTTCGCCTAGTTTATCGCGGGCTGTGCATGGACTTTTTAAGAGCGCCGCGTGCAGTCGCGGGTCGTAGTAGCGCAAGCCTTCGAGCTGCCGCTCGGCTGCGCGCGCCTGCAGCGCGGTCTCGTCGATGCCGGCCGGATCGAGCGTGTCGCTCGCGATCGCCATGAGCCAAAGCGAGCCGTAGAGCGGCACGTAGGCGGCAAGCGGCCGTACGACGGCGAAGGCCTCGCGCAGTCCGCCGAGCAGCGCGCCCACGCGCTGCGCATGATGGAACGGCGAGCCCAGATGGAGCGAGACGAGCGCGTCGGCGCTCATCACGCGCTTGAGCGCGGCGTAGAACGCTGGCGTGTAGAGTCCGGCAGCGGGCGAATCCGGTGGAGTCAGATCGAATACGACGAGGTCGAAGCGTTCCTGCGTCGAGGCGACAAAAGCCGCCGCGTCGCCGATCACGAGTTCCACGCGTGGATCCTCGAAGGCGTTGCCGCGCACCTCGGGCAGATAGTCGCCCGTCAGGCGCACGACGTCCGGGTCCAGTTCGGCCACGACGATGCGCTCGACGCCCGGGTGGCGCAACAACTGACGCGCCGCGCCGCCGTCGCCGCCGCCCAGCACGAGCGCCGCGTGCGGCGCGGGATGCGTGAGCGCGGCCGGGTGCGTCATGCACTCGTGATAGATGAATTCGTCGCCGGCGGAGGTCATCGGGCGGCCATCCAGCGTGAAGAGGCAGCCAAGCTGCTGCGTGTCCCAGACCTCGATGCGCTGCCACGGCGTATCGGCCGCGGCGAGGCGGCGCGCGCCAGGAAAACCGTAGAGCGCATCTGCCGCAGGATGGAAGAGGAGGGTGTCGGTCACGGAGGTCGAGAAGCGCTGGCGGTACGCCCGAGCGCGCGAAAATCGCGCAGAAAATAGGGCCAACAGAGACATTATAGGGGGTGTGAACCGGACCCCGCCCGCGGCGGGGATGATGGCGCGCACGGCACATACCCCGCGCCCTGCGGCCAGGGATAATCCCCACGATCTGCTAGAATATTCCGCTTTGCAGCCCTATCCGTTTGCTCCGGCCGTTTCGCGTCTCCTGGCGCCGCATGTGCGCCTGAGCGGGCGATTTGCCGAGCTTCCGGACCCCCGCGCTGCTGTGTGCGCCCGCTATGCGCTATCCGCGACCTGCGCCGCCCACGCCGCTTTTTGCACACTTCCGGACTCGACATGACGACCTCGTCCTCCGCCTCCCCCGCTACCACCCAGTTGATGGCCAACGCCATTCGTGCGCTGTCCATGGACGCCGTTCAGCAAGCGAACTCCGGTCACCCCGGCATGCCCATGGGCATGGCCGAGATCGCCGTTGCGCTGTGGTCGCGCCATCTGCGCCATAACCCGACGAACCCGCTCTGGAGCGACCGCGATCGCTTCGTGCTGTCGAACGGCCACGGCTCGATGCTGCTGTACTCGCTGCTGCACCTGACGGGCTACGACCTGCCGATGGCGGAACTGAAGAACTTCCGTCAACTGCACTCGAAGACGCCGGGCCACCCCGAGTTCGGCATCACGCCGGGTGTCGAGACGACCACGGGCCCGCTCGGCCAGGGTCTGGCGAACGCGGTCGGCATGGCGCTGGCCGAAGCGCTGCTCGCAGCAGAGTTCAACAAGGCCGACGCGAAGATCGTCGATCACCACACGTATGTGTTCCTCGGCGACGGCTGCCTGATGGAAGGCATCTCGCACGAAGCTTGCTCGCTCGCCGGCACGCTCAAGCTGAACAAGCTGATCGCGCTGTACGACGACAACGGTATCTCGATCGACGGCGACGTGGTCAACTGGTTCCACGACAACACGCCGGAACGCTTCGAAGCCTACGGCTGGAACGTGATCCCTCACGTCGACGGCCATGACGTGAACGCCGTCGACGCGGCCATCCAGAAGGCCAAGGCCTCGGACAAGCCCACGCTGATCTGCTGCAAGACCATCATCGGCAAGGGCGCGCCCACCAAGCAAGGCGGCCACGATGTGCACGGCGCGGCACTCGGCGCCGAGGAAATCGCCAAGTGGCGCGAAGCCGCGGGCTGGAAGTGGGAGCCGTTCACGCTGCCGCAAGAAGTCTACGCAGACTGGGACGCGAAGGACGCCGGTGCGAAGTTCGAAGCTGCATGGAACGAACAGTTCGCCGCGTACAAGTCGAAGTACCCGACCGAAGCCGCCGAGTTCGAGCGCCGCATGGCGCACAAGCTGCCCGCCGACTGGGCGCAGAAGGCCGCGGCAATCGTCGCTGGCGCGGATTCGCGCAAGGAAACGGTCGCCACGCGCAAGGCTTCGCAGCAGGCCATCGAAGGCCTCGCCGCGGCACTGCCCGAACTGCTGGGCGGCTCGGCCGACCTGACCGGCTCGAACCTCACGAACTGGAAGGCTTCGAAGCCGGTGCGCGCCGCGAAGGCCGGCGAAACCGGCATCCAGTGGGGCAACCACATCAACTACGGCGTGCGCGAGTTCGGCATGAGCGCGGCGCTCAACGGCCTTAACCTGCACGGCGGCTACAAGGCGTTCGGCGGCACGTTCCTCACGTTCTCGGACTACAGCCGCAACGCGCTGCGCGTGGCCGCGCTGATGAAGTGCCCGTCGATCTTCGTGTTCACGCACGACTCGATCGGTCTCGGCGAAGACGGCCCGACGCACCAGTCGATCGAACAGGTCGCAAGCCTGCGCCTGATCCCGAACATGACGCTCTGGCGTCCGGCTGACACCGTGGAAACCGCGGTGGCCTGGACCGAGTCGATCTCGCATCACGGTCCTTCGTCGCTGATCTTCAGCCGCCAGAACCTGCAGTTCAACGAGCGCACGGACGCGCAGATCGCGAACATCGCCAAGGGCGGTTACGTCCTCAAGGACTGGAACGACGACATCCCGAGCCGCAAGATCATCCTGATCGCCACGGGCTCTGAAGTCGAACTGGCGATGAAGGCCGTCGAAGCGCTGCAACGCGAAGGCATCGGCGCCCGTGTGGTGTCCATGCCGTCGACCAACGTGTTCGACAAGCAGGACGCCGAATACCGCGAGCGCGTGCTGCCCAAGGGCGTGCGCCGCGTCGCGATCGAAGCCGGTGTGACCGACTTCTGGCGCAAGTACGTGGGCCTCGAAGGCGGCGTGGTCGGCATCGACACGTTCGGCGAATCGGCCCCGGCTGGCGTGCTGTTCAAGCACTTCGGCTTCACGGTCGATCATGTCGTCGCGACGGCCAAGGCCGCGCTCGACAACTAAGCATGCGTAACGGGCCCGCCTGATCGGCAAGATCTGGCGGGCCCGCTGCCTTGAGCGCCCCGCCGGGCCGCCCCAGCCAGGCGTCGACGCCAGCGCAGCACTGGTTTCAGAATTTTTCAGCCCTTAGGAGATAAACCATGACCATTCGCGTCGCTATCAATGGCTACGGCCGCATCGGCCGTAACACGCTTCGCGCGTTCTACGAGAACGGCAAGAAGCACGACATCCAGATCGTTGCGATCAACGACCTGGGTGACGCGAAGACGAACGCGCATCTGACGCAATACGACACGGCACACGGCAAGTTCCCCGGTGAAGTGACGGTCGACGGCGACTACCTCGTCGTGAACGGCGACAAGATCCGCGTGCTGGCCAACCGCAACCCGGCCGAACTGCCGTGGGGCGAGCTGGGCGTCGACGTCGTGATGGAGTGCACGGGTTTCTTCACGACCAAGGAAAAGGCAAGCGCGCACATCAAGGGTGGCGCGAAGAAGGTCATCATCTCGGCGCCGGGCGGTAAGGACGTCGACGCGACCATCGTCTACGGCGTGAACCACAACGTGCTGAAGGCCGAACACACGGTCATCTCGAACGCATCGTGCACGACGAACTGCCTGGCACCGCTCGTCAAGCCGCTGAACGACAAGATCGGCCTCGAAACCGGCCTGATGACGACGATTCACGCGTACACGAACGACCAGGTCCTGACCGACGTGTACCACGAAGACCTGCGCCGCGCGCGCTCGGCCACGCACAGCCAGATCCCGACGAAGACGGGCGCGGCTTCGGCTGTCGGCCTCGTGCTGCCGGAACTGAACGGCAAGCTGGACGGCTACGCTATCCGCGTCCCGACCATCAACGTGTCGATCGTCGACCTGTCGTTCATCGCCAAGCGCGACACGACGGTTGAAGAAGTCAACGCCATCATGAAGGAAGCTTCGGAAGGCGCGCTCAAGGGCATCCTGGGCTACAACGACGCACCGCTGGTGTCGATCGACTTCAACCACAACCCGGCATCGTCGACGTTCGACGCCACGCTCACGAAGGTCTCGGGCCGTCTCGTGAAGGTGTCGAGCTGGTACGACAACGAGTGGGGCTTCTCGAACCGCATGCTGGACACGGCTGTGGCTCTCGCGAACGCGAAGTAAGCACGCTCTGCGCTGCATGAAAAAACCGCCCTTCGGGGCGGTTTTTTTTCGTCCTTACTTTTCGATGGCGCTCTGGGAGGCGCCTGCGAACGCGGGCGGAGTGGGGAAGTACACGCCCGCGCGCTGTGCAGCATTGGCGATGTGAGCCTCGATCGCCTCGCCGGCCGCCGCCGAGTCGCGCGCCTTCAGCGCCACCACGATCAGGCCGTGCTCGCGATGCGTGGAGAGCACGCGCTCGCGCCGGTAGAACGGCATGCGCTGGCTCTCTTTCATGATGTCGGCGCTGCTGCGCAGGATCGATTCGATCGCCGCATTGCCCGCGAGATTCACGATACGCATGTGGAATTCGAAGTCGAGCTGAGCGGCTTCGTCGAGTTCTTCGCAGGCGAGGGCGCTGTGCAGGGCCTCGGTGTTCGCTTCGAGCCACGCCACGTCGGCGTCGCCGATGGCGAGCGCCGCCATGCGCGCGGCGAAGCCTTCGAGCGCGTAGCGCATCTGGTAGGTGTCGGGCAGCGACGACTGATCGGCGAAACGCCACGGATGAGCGTTGGTGGCCTGCGCGCTCGTCACGTACACACCCTTGCCGGCGCGGATCGACAGCATGCCGAGCGCTTCGAGCGTCGAGAGCGCTTCGCGCAGCGACGCGCGGCTGATCGCCAGTTCCTCGGAAAGCTGCCGCTGCGCGGGCAGCAGGCTGCCGACCGGATACAGACCGCCCTCGATCCGTTCGCGGATCGTGGCGATGGCGGCGTCGGTGACGGTGTGCGGAACGTTCTTCATCGGATGGCGCGTGCAGCTTTCGCGTGGTCTGACCGGTATTGTAGTCCCGTCCGGCGCACCCGCATGGTGCGTCGCGTCAACGCCCGCGTGCCGCGGGATAAGGCGTGGCGCTCTGGCCCGCAAACTGGTCAGACCGCGCAAGGGTAAACACCGCGCTTCCCAACCTTGACTCCGGTATATCGGCTTCCTACTATCCGCCATAACAGTGCTGGTCAGACCAGTCAGAACAGTTGCTTCCCCTTCATGGTTTTGCATGGGATGGGACCAGGCCCTGAAGCGCCGGGTCCTATCGATCAAGGAGACAGTCGTGACGAAGTTCTTCAATTCGCTGTTTGGCCGCGTAGTGATCGCCCTCGTACTGGGCATCGTGGTAGGTGCGGTGTTTCCCCATTTCGCCCAGTCGCTGCGTCCGCTCGGCGACGGCTTTCTCAAGCTCATCAAGATGGTGATCGGGCCTATCGTGTTCTGCGTGGTCGTGAGCGGCATGGCGCACGCGGGCGACCTGAAGAAGGTGGGCCGCGTCGGCCTGAAATCGGTGGTGTACTTCGAGGCGATGACGACCATCGCGCTCGTGATCGGCGCCGTGCTCGCGTATGTCACGCGTCCGGGCGCGGGCATGAACGTGGATCTGCACTCGCTCGATGCCGCGTCGCTCGCGACCTACACCGAGCACGCCAAGAGCCTGAAGGACACCGCCGCCTTCCTGCTGAAGATCATCCCCGACACCGCCTTCGACGCCTTCGCGAAGGGCGATATCCTGCAGATCCTCGTGTTCTCGGTGCTGTTCGGCAGCGCACTCTCGCTGCTCGGCCCGAAGGCGCAGCGCGTGAACAGCCTGATCGACGAACTCTCGCAGGTGTTCTTCCGCGTGATGGGCTTCATCATCAAGCTCGCGCCGCTCGGCGTGCTCGGCGCGATCGCGTTCACGACCGGTACGTACGGCGTCGCTTCGCTCAAGCAACTCGGGCTGCTCGTGATCGTGTTCTACGCCAGCTGCATCGTGTTCGTTGCGGTCGTGCTCGGCATCGTCATGCGTCTCGCGGGCTTCAACGTGTTCAAGCTGATCCGCTACCTGCGCGAAGAACTCTCGATCGTGCTCGGCACCGCTTCTTCCGACGCCGTGCTGCCGCAGATCATGCGCAAGCTCGAATGGATGGGCGTGAAGGATTCCACAGTGGGACTCGTGATCCCGACGGGCTACTCGTTCAATCTCGACGGCTTTTCGATCTACCTCACGCTCGCCGTGATCTTCATCGCGCAGGCGACCAACACTCCGCTGTCGATGCACGACCTCATCGTGGTCGTGCTGGTTTCGCTCATCACGTCGAAAGGCGCGCACGGCATTCCCGGCTCGGCGATCGTGATTCTCGCCGCCACGCTCTCCGCCATTCCCGCGATTCCCGTGCTCGGCCTCGTGCTGATCCTGCCGGTGGACTGGTTCGTCGGCATCGCCCGCGCGCTCACCAACCTGATCGGCAACTGCGTCGCGACGGTGGTGGTCGCGGTGTGGGAGCACGACATCGACAAGGCGCGCGCCACGCGCGTGCTGAACCTCGACGAAGGCTTTCTCTACGTGCCGGCCGGCGACAGCGATGCCGACACGGCGCATGGCGAAGACGGCGCACTCGGCGGCAAGCACGCGCACGCCTGAACTTTCACACCGCATCTGCAGACATTTTCCTTCGATCAACTGAAAACCTAAGCGTTCGACACCATCATGGCCATTCCGACTCTCGACCCCAACGCCCCCGCCTTCACGCGCCGCTACATGAACCTCGCCGATCCGCGTCTGGGCGCCCGTGCGCTCCACGCGAGCGACGAGTTCTTCGCGCCGAAGGAGCGCATGCTCGATCCGCAGCCCGCGGTCTTCATCCCCGGCAAGTACGACGACCACGGCAAGTGGATGGACGGCTGGGAAACGCGCCGCAAGCGCACGACCGGCCACGACTTCTGCATCGTGCGTCTCGCGCGACCGGGCGTGATTTACGGCCTGGATCTCGATACGAGCCATTTCACGGGCAACTTTCCGCCGGCCGCTTCGATCGAGGCGTGCTACGCGCAGTTGGGCGACGACGAAACGCCCGGTGACAACGCCGACTGGCAGACCATCGTCCCGGCGACGACCTTGCAGGGCAACCAGCACCACTACGTCGAAGTGAGCGATACGCGCGCGTTCACGCATTTGCGCGTGAATCTCTATCCCGACGGCGGCCTCGCGCGTCTGCGCGTGTACGGTCAGCCCCGGCGCGACTGGAGCACGCTGGAGCGCGGCAGCCTCGTCGATCTCGCGGCGATCGAAAACGGCGCTTATCTGGTCGCGGCCAACAATCAGCACTTCGGGCTCGCTTCCACGATCCTGATGCCCGGCCGCGGCGTGAACATGGGCGACGGCTGGGAAACGCGCCGCCGCCGCGAACCCGGCAACGACTGGGCGATCGTGGCGCTCGCGCGGCCCGGCATCATCCGCAAGATCGAAGTCGACACGGCGCACTTCAAGGGCAATTACCCGGACCGCTGTTCCCTGCAAGCGGCGAGCGTGACGGGCGGCACCGACGATTCGCTCGTTACCCAGGCGATGTTCTGGCCGGCACTGCTCGGCAAGCAGAAGCTCGAAATGGACAAGCAGCACGTGTTCGAGAGCGGGATCGCGGCGCTCGGCCCGGTCACGCACGTGCGTTTCAACATCTTCCCGGACGGCGGCGTCTCGCGCCTGCGCCTGTGGGGCGAACTGGCTTAAGCGAGGAGCCGCGATGCAGATC
The DNA here is from genome assembly GCF_004353905.1 of Paraburkholderia guartelaensis. Lineage (GTDB taxonomy): Bacteria > Pseudomonadota > Gammaproteobacteria > Burkholderiales > Burkholderiaceae > Paraburkholderia > Paraburkholderia guartelaensis. The sequence continues at coordinate 105,417 of NZ_SMOD01000006.1, forward strand.
CTGCACATGGAACCCTTGACGCGCGAGGCGTTCGCGCCGTTCGGCGACGTCATCGAACTCGACGGCGCGCGCCATTTTCCGATCAACGGCGGCACGACCGAGCGCTTTCACGATCTCGCCGCCATCGACGTGAACGAGGCGGGCGGCCGGCCCATCGTCAGCGTGTTTCGCGCCCAGCCGCGTACGTGGCCTGTCGAGATCGCGATGATGGAGCGGCATCCGCTAGGCAGCCAGGCGTTCGTGCCGCTTGGCGACGTGAGCTATGCGGTGGTGGTCGCGCCCGCGGGCGAGTTCGATCCGGCCGGGCTGCGGGCGTTCTGGGCCGGGCGCGGGCAGGGCGTCAACTACGCCAAAGGCGTGTGGCATCACCCGTTGCTCGCGTTCGGGCGCGTGAGCGACTTCGTGGTGATCGACCGCGGCGGTACGCAGCCGAACTGCGACGAGATCGCGCTCGCACGGCCCTGGCGGCTCGCGCAAGCCGACACGTCGCTCGTGCCCGCCTGAGGTCCGGATCGGTTTTCCCCGAAGACCGGCGCCCAAGCGAAAACGCCACGGCAGATCTGCCGTGGCGTTTCCTTTTCTGCAGCCTGCAAGCCGCAAGCGGTCAGTGCTTGCGGTGCGGGCAATTTTCCTTCGTGCAGGCGCCGTACAGGGCGAGTGCATGCTCCTGGAGCTTAAAGCCGCGCTCCGTGGCGATCATCTGCTGGCGTTTTTCGATTTCGGGGTCGAAGAATTCTTCGACGATGCCGCAGTCGAGGCACACGAGGTGGTCGTGGTGACTACCCTCGTTCAGCTCGAACACCGCCTTGCCCGATTCGAAGTTGCTGCGCGTGAGCAACCCGGCCTGCTCGAACTGCGTGAGGACCCGGTAGACCGTGGCGAGGCCGATGTCGAGCTCCTCGTTCAGCAGGTTCCGGTAGACGTCTTCGGCGGTCAGATGGCGCACAGGGCTGTGCTGAAAAATCTCCAGGATCTTGAGGCGAGGCAGCGTCGCCTTGAGGCCGATGTTCTTGAGATCGGTTGGATTGGTCATGACGATAAGTCCCTGGAGTACAATGCTAGGTTGTTATGTTAATGCGTTTTTGCCGTTCCGGGCATTTTCGCCAGAACTTCGAACGATCTTCTACAGAATACGCGCGGCTTCGCGAAAAGCCCGCACGGTGAGGGAAATGATTCCAGAATTCACAACGATCGGCCGGCGCATGCACGGCGGCCGCCTGGCGTGCACCCTGCTGGCTGCGGCCGCGTTCGCGGCGCTCGCCGGCTGTTCCACCTACAACAGCGTGACGCAGAGTGTTGCCCAGAGCATCACGCCTTACCGCATTACCATTGTGCAAGGCAACTTCGTCTCGGCGGAAGCCGCGGCGCAGATGAAGGTGGGCATGTCGCGCGCCGAAGTCAAGCAGCTGCTCGGTACGCCGCTCCTTACCGACATGTTCCATGCGAACCGCTGGGACTACATCTTCTACTTCAAGCGCGGCTCGACGGCCGTGGTCCAGCAGCGTGACTTCGTCGTGCTGTTCGAAGGCGACCGCGTAGCGAGTTGGTCGGGCGGTGAAGACCTGCCCTCGAACCTCGAACTGCTCGCAGAAATCGACGGTGACCGCAGCGGCAAGAAAAAGGCCGTCGCAGCTGCACCGGCGTCGGGCGCTTCGGCGCCGGTGGCGGCTGCAGCGAGCGCGCCTGACCAGGCTTCGAGCGCGACCGGCCCGACTGTTGGCGACACGGCGCGCACGCCGTCGTCCGAAGTCGGCACCGCCACCAACGCGCTGCCGCAGGACGCCAACGCGCAGGCGGCCGCCGCCGCGAACCGCGCCACGGAAGCCGTGCAAACGCCGACGGGCCTCACGCCGTCGGTGCGCGCGGGTAATCCGCAGTCGTCGGCGCTGCCGCAGAACGTCGGCACGATGCCCTCGCAGGTTCAGCTGCATCGTCAGCCGCAGCCGCAAATCCAGGGCGTGCCGCCGAGCAACCCGGTCGGGCCGACCGCCGGCGCGCAAGGTACCGGCGACACCAATGCGGCGCCTTCGGGCCCCGCACGGGATTCGTCGCTCGCCGCGCCGCCCACGGTGCCGGCCTCGGGGGCTGCTGCGGCTCCGAGCAACTGATCGGCTAACCCAGCCGGTAACACAAGCAGGGCGTGGTGCGCGAGGCGCGCCACGCTTCGATTCGGCGGCCGGGGTGTCACTACCACCGGCCGCCGCGTTTTTTGGCGGCGGCGCTGCGTGGCGCCTGGTGGCACCCGGCACCGCGGCCAGCGACACATTGCCAGGAAGACTCATGAAAATCGCAATCGCCGGGGCATCGGGCCGCATGGGCCGCATGCTCATCGAAACCGTCCTGAATTCGCCCGACGTCACGCTTTCGGGCGCGCTCGTGCGCAAGGGCTCGGCCGCCATCGGACAGGACGCCGGCGCGTTCCTCGGCAAGGACACTGGCGTGCGCATCACCGACGACATTGAGCAGGTTTTCGCGCAAAGCGACTGCCTGATCGATTTCACGCGCCCCGAAGGCACGCTCGTGCACCTCGAGGCCGCGCAGCGCCACGGCGTGAAGATGGTGATCGGCACGACCGGCTTCGACGCCCAGCAAAAGGCGCAGCTCGGCGCGGCCGCGCAGAAGGTCGGCGTCGTGTTCGCGGCCAACATGAGCGTGGGCGTGAACGTCACGCTGAAGCTGCTCGAATATGCGGCGCGCTTTTTCGAAACCGGCTATGACATCGAGATCATCGAGGCGCACCATCGCCACAAGGTGGACGCACCTTCGGGCACCGCGCTTGCGATGGGCGAGGCCGTGGCGCACGCACTCGGCCGTAATCTCGACGAATGCGCCGTGTATGGCCGCGAAGGCGTGACGGGCGAGCGCGACCCGTCGACGATCGGGTTTTCGGCGATTCGCGGCGGCGATATCGTCGGCGATCATACGGTGCTGTTCGCGGGCATCGGCGAGCGCATCGAGATCACGCACAAGTCCTCGAGCCGCCTTTCCTACGCGCAAGGCAGCGTGCGCGCCGCGCGCTTTCTGCAGGACAAGGCCCATGGCCTGTACGATATGCAGGACGTGCTCGGCCTGCGCTGAGCGTTCCCCCTACGGTCCGGCGCCTGCGCCGGACGGACAGTGAGCGAGGTCCGATGGCAGCGAGTTCCGGAGTCATTCACTATCTGCAGACGGGCGACGCGGTCACCCACGCGGTTGCGTGGGTATTGCTCGCCATGTCGGTCGCGAGCTGGTGTTTCCTCATCATCAAGAGCTGGATCCTCTTGCGCGCGAAGCGCCAGGGGCCGCGCGCCATTGCGCGCTTCTGGCAGGCGCGCACGCTCGCCGACGGCGTTGCCGCCATGCGTCCGGTCGACCGCGAGCGCGTGTTCCTGCCGTTGGCTCAGGCGGCGCTCGCCGCAGAGGAAGCCGACACGCCCGGCATGATGCTCGCACGCGTGGACCGCGGCGAGCGCGTGCTGCGCGCGCTGCGCGGCGCGCTGCAGGCGTCGCAGCGCCGCCTCGAATTCGGGCAGGTCCTGCTCGCCTCGGTGGGCAGCACGGCGCCGTTCGTCGGCCTGCTCGGCACCGTCTGGGGCATCTACCACGCGCTCGGCAGCATCGCCGCAAGCGGCCAGGCGATGATCGAGAATGTGGCCGGCCCGGTGGGCGAGGCGCTCATCATGACGGCCTTCGGTCTCGTCGTCGCGATTCCGGCGGTGCTCGCCTACAACGTGCTGGGTCGTCTCGTGCGCCAGCTTTGCGACGATCTCGACGGCTTCGCCCACGATCTGCACGCCTATGCCTGCGCGCCGGAAGGCGCGCCGCTGCGCCGCGAAGGTGCGCAGGGTGCGCTGCGCGAAGGCGCGCGCGCCGAGTCGTAGGAGGCAACGCGTATGGCATTCGGCGGACTCGAAAAGAAGCGCGATACGGCACCGATGTCGGAGATCAACATGACGCCGCTCATCGACGTCATGCTCGTGCTGCTCGTCATTTTCATCATTACCGCGCCGCTCTTCACGCACGCGATCCGGCTCGATTTGCCGAAAGTCGCCGCCGAACCCGCGCAGCAAACGGCGCAAACCGTCACGCTCTCCATCGACGCCGCCGGCAAGCTCTACTGGAACGCCCAGCCCATCACGCTCGACGAACTGCGCGCGCGCTTCACGGCAGCGGGCAAACAGCCCGAGTCGCAGCAGCCCGAGCTGCAACTGCGCGCCGCGCGCGAGACGCGCTACGACGTGATCGCCCAGGTGATGGGCGCCGCGCAGCAGGCCGGTCTCACGCGCCTCGGCTTCGTGACCGAGCCGCCCGCCGGCGCTCATTGAAGACGCCACTGCGCACGCCGCTGAGCGCGCGCCAGTCAACGGTATAATCAACGTTTCCTTTAAAAACGGGCCCAGCGAAACCGCCGCAATCTGCCGGTATCGTGAACGGCCGGCCCGGTGCATCCGGCACCGAAACGGCCCGTTTCCAGCGTTCACCATCCACACCATGCTCGAAAAATACGTTCCCTCCGACGTCGAATCCGCCGCGCAAGGCGAATGGCGCGCCACCGACGCTTACCGGACGGCCGAGAAGGCCGACAAGCCCAAGTTCTACTGCGTCTCGATGCTGCCGTATCCGTCGGGCAAGCTGCACATGGGTCACGTGCGGAACTACACGATCAACGACGTGATGTACCGTTACCTGCGCATGAACGGCTACAACACGTTGATGCCGATGGGCTGGGACGCGTTCGGCATGCCCGCCGAAAACGCCGCGATGGCCAATAACGTGCCGCCGGCCAAGTGGACGTACGACAATATCGAGTACATGAAGGGCCAGATGCAGTCGATGGGTCTCGCCATCGACTGGTCGCGTGAAATCGCCACCTGCAAGCCCGACTACTACAAGTGGAACCAGTGGTTCTTCCTGAAGATGCTCGAGAAGGGCATCGCCTACAAGAAGACCGGCACGGTGAACTGGGACCCGGTCGATCAGACCGTGCTCGCCAACGAGCAGGTGATCGACGGGCGCGGCTGGCGCTCGGGCGCGCTCGTGGAAAAGCGCGAAATCCCGATGTACTACCTGCGCATCACGCAGTACGCCGATGAACTGCTGAACGACCTCGACGGCCTCGGCTGGCCCGAGCGCGTGAAGATCATGCAGCAGAACTGGATCGGCAAGAGCTTCGGCGTGAACTTCGGCTTCCCGTACGAACTGGACGGCGAGAAGAAGCTGCTGCGCGTTTTCACCACGCGCGCCGACACGATCATGGGCGTGACTTTCTGCGCGATTGCCGCCGAGCATCCGCTCGCCACGCGTCTTGCGCAGGAAAAGCCGGAGCTGCTGCCGTTCATCGACGAATGCAAGCGCGGCGGCGTGGCCGAAGCCGACATGGCCACGATGGAAAAGAAGGGCATGGCTACGGGCTTCTTCGTCACGCATCCGCTGACGCAAGAGAAGGTCGAGGTGTGGATCGGCAACTACGTGCTGATGAGCTATGGCGAAGGCGCCGTGATGGGCGTGCCGGGCCACGACGAGCGCGATTTCGCGTTCGCGCAGAAGTACAACCTGCCGATCAAGCAGGTCATCGCAGCAGAAGGCGAGACGTACTCGCTCGACGGCTGGCAGGAATGGTACGGCGACAAGGAGCGCGCCGTCTGCGTGAACAGCGGCAAGTACGACGGCCTCGCCTACACGGCGGCGGTAGATGCCGTCGCTGCCGACCTCAAGGCGCTCGACCTCGGCGACAAGCAGGTCACGTGGCGCCTGCGCGACTGGGGCATTTCGCGCCAGCGCTATTGGGGCACGCCGATTCCGATCATCCACTGCCCGAGTTGCGGCGACGTGCCGGTGCCCGAAAAGGATCTGCCGGTCGTGCTGCCGGAAGACCTCGTGCCGGACGGCACGGGCAACCCGCTCGCGAAGTCGGAAGCCTTCCTGAACTGCAAGTGCCCGACGTGCGGCGCTGACGCGAAGCGCGAAACCGACACGATGGACACCTTCGTCGACTCGTCGTGGTACTTCTATCGCTACGCCGCGCCGGATGCCGTGAACATGGTCGACGAGCGCACCGATTACTGGATGCCGATGGACCAGTACATCGGCGGTATCGAGCACGCCATTCTTCACCTCTTGTACTCGCGCTTCTGGGCGAAGGTTTCGCGCGACCTCGGCCTCGTGAAGTTCGGCGAGCCGGCCAAGAACCTGCTCACGCAGGGCATGGTGCTCAACGAAACCTTCTACCGCGAAGACGCTGCGGGCAAGAAGACCTGGTACAACCCGGCCGACGTGACCGTCACGCACGACGACAAGGGCCGCCCGATCGGCGCGACGCTCAACAGCGACGGCCAGTCCGTGGTGCTGGGCGGCGTGGAGAAGATGTCGAAGTCGAAGAACAACGGCGTCGACCCGCAGGTGCTGATCGACCAGTACGGCGCAGACACGGCGCGTCTGTTCACGATGTTTGCGGCGCCTCCCGAGCAGCAGCTCGAATGGTCGGGCGCCGGTGTGGAAGGCGCGAGCCGATTCCTGCGCCGTGTGTGGGCCTTCGGCCATGCGAACGCCGAAGCGATCAAGTCGCGCGCCGCGTTCGACGCGGCCGCGCTCACGGACGTCGAAAAGACGCTGCGCCGCGAAGTCTATAGCGTGCTCAAGCAGGCCGACTTCGACTACCAGCGCCTGCAGTACAACACCGTGGTTTCGGCGGCGATGAAGATGCTCAACGCCATCGACGGCGCCAAGGGTGCCGGTGCGGGCGTGCAGCGCGAAACGTTCGGCGTGCTGCTGCGCGTGCTGTACCCGGTCGTGCCGCACATCGCGTTCGAACTCTGGAAGGCGCTCGGTTACGGCGACGAATACGGCACGCTGCTCGACGCACCGTGGCCGAAGGTCGACGAAAAGGCGCTGGAGCAGGCCGAGATCGAACTCGTGCTGCAGGTGAACGGCAAGGTGCGCGGCGCCGTGACGGTGGCCAAGGACGCACCGAAGGACGCGATCGAAGCGGCCGCCCTCGCGCACGAGATGTTCGTCAAGTTCGCGGAAGGCCGCGCACCGAAGAAGATCATCGTCGTGCCGGGACGCCTCGTGAACGTCGTGGTCTAACGAGGCAAACCAAGGCCATGTCGAGCGGCGTAGCGCGCGAAGCACGTGCGGCGCCGCTCAGCCGACACCGGCGACTCTGTCGCGAACCCAGGGAGTCCATGTGATTCGCAGATCGTTTCTCAGGTTGTTCCCGCTCGTCGCGGGCAGCGCGCTGGCCCTCTCGGCGTGCGGCTTCCAGCTGCGCGGCGAGGAGAACTTCGCCTTCAAGCGCCTCGCCGTGGTCGGCGCGCCGCCGCCGCTCGCCGGGCGCCTCTCGCGTATGGTCGAAGGCGGCAGCGATTCGGTGGTGGTCGACTCGGTGGCCAATGCCGACGCCGTGCTGCACTTGTCCGAAGGGCGCAGTTTCAGCACACTCACGCTCAATTCGCTCGGCGCGGTCGTGGAATATCAGGTCAACTATTCGCTGAGCTATACGTTGACGAGACCGGACGGAACCGTGCTGATCCAGCCGAGCGCGATTTCGCTGAACCGAGCGATGACTTATAGCGATCAGTACTCGACCGCCAAGTCGCAGGAAGCCGAACTGCTGTTCACCGACATGCAGAACGACGCCGTCGACCAGCTCATGCGGCGCCTTGCCGTGCTGAAATCGATCAACCCGACGCCCGATCAGGTCGTGCCGGGTGTCGCCCCGCGCGCACCGCTGCCGCCGCCGCCGCTGTAATGCGCACTGTTTCCATCTTCTGAGCGACCTTCGACCGAGCGACATGCAACTGCGACCCGACGCACTCGAACCGCACCTCGCGAGAGGGCTGGCCGGCCTGTACGTCGTCTATGGCGACGAACACCTGCTCGCCCAGGAGGCGTGCGACCGCATCCGCGCGGCTGCGCGCGCGGCGGGCTTTACCGACCGCTCGGTGTTCACCGTCGAGCGCGGCTTCGACTGGAGTTCGCTGCTCGGCGCGAGCCAGTCGATGTCGCTGTTCGGCGATCGCCAACTGGTGGAGTTGCGCATTCCGTCGGGCAAGCCCGGCAAGGAAGGCGCGGACGCGCTCAAGACGCTCGCCGCCGCCTCGAATCCCGATGTGCTGATGCTCGTCACGCTGCCGCGCCTCGACGCTGCCACGCAGAAGTCTGCGTGGTTCACGGCGCTGGCCGAGAGCGGTGTCGCGCTGAAGATCGATCCCGTCGAGCGCGCGGCGCTGCCGAACTGGATCGGCCAGCGTCTGGCGCTGCAAGGCCAGCGCGTGGCGCCCGGCGAGGACGGCCGGCGCGCGCTGCAATTCGTGGCGGAGCGGGTGGAAGGCAACCTGCTGGCGGCGCATCAGGAAATCCAGAAGCTTGGGCTGCTGTATCCGCAAGGTGTGCTGAGCTTCGAGCAGATTCACGACGCCGTGCTCAACGTCGCGCGCTACGACGTATTCAAGCTCAACGAAGCGATGCTTACAGGTGACGTTGGCCGTCTCGCGCGCATGCTCGACGGGCTGCAGGGCGAAGGCGAGGCTTCGGTGCTGGTGCTGTGGGCCGTGGTCGAGGAAATCCGCACGCTGTTGCGCATCAAGCGCGGCGTGGCGGCGGGCAAGCCGCTCGCCATGCTGCTGCGCGAGAACCGCGTGTGGGGGCCGCGCGAGCGGCTCATCGGGCCGGCGCTGTCGCGCCTGAGTGAAGCGACGCTGGAGCGCGGTCTCGCGCTCGCGGCGCGCCTCGACCGCCAGGTCAAGGGGCTGTCGGGTCAATCGCGCGCCGACTGGCGTAATGCGCTGCCGCCCGATGCCTGGGACGGCCTGTTCGAACTCGCCATGACCGTGGCCGCCCCTCGCGACGGTGCACCGCAGGCGCGCGCCGCCGCCGGTGCGCGCGGCGCGGCGGCGCCTGGGCGCGCACAGCCGGGTGCTCAGCCAACTGGCCCAGCCGCGGCTGCAGCCGCCGCAGCGGCTGCAGCCCGACCGCGCACCGCAGGGCCGTCGCGCCGGCCAGGCTGAAGCGTTTCGCGCTTGCCTGAACCGGCCTTCGGCGCCTGCTTTCCGCCCGCCGCACGGCCGGTGCACCTGCCGAGCCGCCCGGCCATCTCCAGCAAACCTTGGTGGCTCGCCTTAAAATCGGGCTGAACCGCTTTGAATCGAACCGCGCTTGGGCAGCTCATCTGACTGCGCCTCACGCGCCGCATGACGAAAGACACCATGGATATCGACCAGTACATGACCGACCTCGGCCGCCGCGCACGCAACGCTTCGCGCGCGATGGCACGAGCCACGACCGCCGCAAAGAACGCGGCGCTCGAAGCGGTGGCGCAAGCCATCGAGCGCGACGCGCAGCAATTAAAGGATGCGAACGCACGCGACCTCGCGCGCGCGAAGGAAAAGGGCCACGACGCGGCCTTCATCGACCGCCTCACGCTGTCGGACAAGGCGCTCAAGACCATGGTTGAAGGCCTGCGCCAGGTGATGGCGCTGCCCGACCCGATCGGCGAGATCAGCAACCTCAAGTTCCGTCCGAGCGGCATTCAGGTGGGTCAGATGCGCGTGCCGCTGGGCGTGATCGGCATCATCTACGAGTCGCGGCCCAACGTGACGATCGACGCGGCCGCGTTGTGCCTGAAGTCGGGCAACGCGACAATTCTGCGCGGCGGCTCCGAGGCGCTCGAATGCAATACAGCGCTCGCGAAGCTGATTGGCGAAGGGCTGGCTGCGGCGGGATTGCCGCAGGATGCGGTGCAAGTGGTCGAGACCGCTGACCGCGCGGCCGTCGGCAAGCTCATCACGATGACGGAATACGTGGATGTGATCGTGCCGCGCGGCGGCAAGAGCCTGATTGAGCGCCTGATGGCCGAAGCACGCGTGCCGATGATCAAGCACCTCGACGGCATCTGCCATGTCTACGTGGACGACCGAGCCGATCTCGCGAAAGCGCTGACCGTGTGCGACAACGCCAAGACGCACCGCTACGGCACCTGCAACACGATGGAGACGCTGCTCGTGGCGCGCGGCATCGCGCACGACGTGCTGCCGCCGCTTGGCCGCCTGTATCGCGAGAAGGAAGTCGAACTGCGCGTCGATGCCGCGGCGCGCTCGATTCTCGCCGACGCGGGCGTGGGTCCGCTGGTGGATGCGACCGAAGAGGACTGGCGTACCGAGTACCTCGCGCCCGTGCTGGCGGTGAAGGTGGTCGATACGCTCGACGACGCGATCGAGCACATCAACGCCTACGGCTCGCACCACACGGATGCGATCGTCACCGAAGATCACGACCGCGCCATGCGTTTCCTGCGCGAAGTCGACTCGGCGAGCGTGATGGTCAACGCCTCGACGCGCTTTGCCGACGGATTCGAGTTCGGTCTGGGTGCGGAGATCGGCATTTCGAACGACAAGCTGCATGCGCGCGGCCCGGTCGGCCTGGAAGGGCTGACTTCGCTGAAGTACGTGGTCCTCGGCCACGGCGAAGGCCGTCAATAGTCACGCATCGCACGGGGCGGAGCACGGCGTGACGCGCCGCCTCGTTGCACAATCGCTCACGAAGAAGAAAAAATAATGTCGATGCTCTGGGTCAAGACGTTTCACATCGTGCTCATCGCCTCGTGGTTCGCGGGCCTGTTCTACCTGCCGCGCATCTTCGTGAACCTCGCGATGGAAACTGAGCCGGCGGCCGTCAAGCGCCTGCTGATCATGGCGCGCAAGCTCTACCGATTCATGACGATGATCGCCGTGCCCGCGCTCTTGTGCGGGCTGTGGCTGTGGCTCGTGGTGGGCATCGGGCGCGGCCAGGGCTGGATCCACGCGAAAGTGGGCGTGGTGGTGCTGCTCATCGTCTATCACGCGTACTGCGGTCGTTTGCTGAAGACCTTCGAACGCGGCGAGAACCGCCGCTCCGACAAGTGGTACCGCATGTTCAACGAGCTTCCCGTGCTCGGCATGCTGGCGGCGGTGGCGCTCGCCGTCATCAAGCCGTTCTGACGCTCGATATCCTCCGTCCTCTCCCAATCCGCGTCAGGCTGAAACACCAGGCTCTGCCGAGCGACGTAAGGCGCTGATGTTCAACTGTTCGCGTCCAGCCTTCTTCGCGCGATGATCTCCTTCGCATCGGCGAGTTTCTCCGCAAGCTCCGGACCGCGCTGCAGCGCGACACCGACCGCGAGAATGTCGCCGATCGCGAGATGTGAAGTCCGCGAAGTCATCGGTGAGAAGACGTCGGTGTCCTCATCCACGTTCGCGTGCAGGCCGACGCTCGCAAGACGCGCGAGCGGCGAAGTGCCATGCGTAATGGCGATTACCTTCGCGCCGCGATCGAGCGCCGTGCGCGCGGCGTCCACGATGTCGCGCGTGCGCCCCGTGTTCGAGATCGCCACGACCACATCGCCGGGTCCCAGTAACGCTGCCGACATCAGGAACGTATGCGGGTCTGAATACGCCACGCTCGGCATGCCGAGGCGAAAGAACTTGTGCTGCATGTCCTGTGCGGCGATGCCCGAGCCGCCCGCGCCGTAGAACTCGATACGCGCCGCATGTGCGAGCAGGCCGATCGCCGCGGCGAGCGAGTCCGTGGAGAGGTTGTTGCGCACCTGCACGAGCGCGCCGATGGTGCGCTCGAGCACCTTGGCTGCGACGCCAGGCACGGGCTCGTCCGGTCTCACGTCGCGGTACACGGCCGGATGCTCGGTCGGCAGATCCGCGGCAACGGCCTGCGCGAGCCGAATCTTGAACTCCCGGAATCCCGAGAATCCCAACGCATGGCAGAACCGCGCGATGGTCGGCTGGCTCACGCCCGCGCGCTCGGCAACCTCGGTCATCGACAGATCGAGCACCTCGCGCGGAGCCTGAATCACGTAATCGGCGAGCTTGCGCTCCGAAGGGCGCAATTGCTCGCGCATGGCTTTCACCTGGGACAGCAGCATCTAGAAACTCGCACTATGCTGAAAGATCCGTGGACTATAACGGATCAGACGTTATGTACAAAAACTACAGGATCGCCTTTTGCTTCTTTCCGGTTCCTGCGCGCATCAACGCGCAAGGCCTGTAGATAATGAGACTAGGCGTTCGTTTAACGTTGCGCTCCCAGGGTCTTACCGGGATTGTCGTCTTGTAGTTTTTCTACTAACATCGCGCCATCGCTGTCTGGTGCGCCCAAAGTGCGCCTGATCTGGCCCCGAGCGTCCCCGCCGTGACAAGAAGGAAGGAGATTCGATGGTTTCCCCGCATTCTCAATTGATGAAGGTCACGCAGCGCGTGATCGAGCGCAGCAAGCCCACGCGCGAGGCCTATCTGGCGCGCATCGCGGCGGCTCAGGACCGGTTCCCGGCGCGCGGCGCACTCTCATGCGCGAATCTGGCCCACGGTTTCGCCGGCCTTGAAGGCCGCGACAAGATCTCGATCAAGTCGATTCGCGAGCCCAATATCGGCATCGTCTCGGCATACAACGAGATGCTCTCGGCTCACGCGCCCTACAAGGATTTCCCCGACATCATCAAGAAGGCGGCCCGCGAAGGCGGCGGCGTCGCGCAGTTCGCGGGCGGCGTGCCGGCGATGTGCGATGGCGTGACGCAAGGCAACGCCGGCATGGAGCTGTCGCTCTTTTCGCGTGAAGTGATCGCGATGAGCACGGCCGTTGCGCTCACGCACAACATGTTCGATGCGGCGCTGTGCCTCGGCGTGTGCGACAAGATCGTGCCGGGCCTCTTGATCGGCGCGCTGCAATTCGGCCATCTGCCGACCATTTTCGTGCCCGCCGGCCCGATGACGAGCGGCATCACGAACGACGACAAGGCCAAGGTGCGCCAGCAGTTCGCCACCGGCCAATGCGATCGCGCGGCGCTGCTCGAATCCGAAGCCGCCGCGTATCACGGCCACGGCACCTGCACGTTCTACGGCACGGCCAACAGCAACCAGATGCTCATGGAAATCATGGGCCTGCATCTGCCGGGTTCGGCCTTCATCCATCCGCATACGCCGTTGCGCGACGAACTCACCGCCGCTGCGGCGCGCCGCGTGCTTGAGCTCACCGTCGAACGCGGCAATTACACGCCGATCGGCCACGTGGTCGACGAGAAGGCCGTGATCAACGGCATCGTCGCGCTGATGGCGACGGGCGGCTCGACCAACCATACGCTGCACCTCGTGGCGATGGCGCGGGCGGCGGGCATCATCATCGACTGGAACGACTTCGACGTGCTTTCGGACGCCGTGCCGCTGCTCGCGCGCGTCTATCCGAACGGCAAGGCCGACGTGAATCATTTCCACGCGGCAGGCGGCATCGCCTTCCTCGTGCGCGAACTGCTCGACGGCGGGCTGCTGCACGAAGACGTGAATACCGTTGCGGGCCGTGGGCTGCGTCATTACACCGAGGAGCCGAAGCTCATCGACGGCAAGCTCACCTGGGTGCCGGCGGTCGAGAAGAGCGCCGACGAGACCGTGCTGCGTCCGCTCCCGACGCCGTTCCAGCCGGACGGCGGCCTGCGTCTGATGCAGGGGCGTCTCGGCCGTGGCGTCATCAAGGTCTCCGCTGTCGCGCCGGAGCGCCGCAAGGTGCGTGCGCCTGCCATCGTGTTCGATTCGCAGGAAGCCGTGCAGGAAGCGTTCGACCGCGGCGAACTCGAGCGCGATTTCGTGGCCGTGGTGCGCTTCCAGGGCGCGCGCGCCAATGGCATGCCGGAGCTGCACCGCCTCACGCCGTTGCTCGGCGTGATGCAGGACAAGGGCTTTCACGTGGCGCTCGTGACTGACGGGCGCATGTCGGGCGCGTCGGGCAAGGTGCCCGCGGTCATCCACGTTTCGCCGGAAACGCTGCTGCACGGCCCGATCGGCAAGGTACGCGACGGCGATACGATCGTGATCGACGCGGTGGAAGGCGTGCTCGACGTCGAAGTGGATGCCGCTGAGTGGGACGCCCGCCCGGTCGCGCAGCCCGCGCACCAGGAACTCAATGAAGTGGGCTTTGGCCGCGAGCTGTTCGGCGTGTTCCGCGCCACCGCCGCGCCGGCGGAGCTGGGCGCCACGGTGTTCGGTCCGCTCGTGGGCGAGCAGGCCGCGCCCGCACCGGCCGCGGCTGCCGCCCATGCGCCGGCCCACGCCGCGAACTAAATTCATCATCAAGGAGCCTGAACATGGCAAATAGCACAGTCGCCGACATCGTTCGCCTCGGTCCCGTTATCCCGGTGCTCGCATTCGATACGCCGGAGCAGGGCGAGCACGTTTCCCGCGCGCTCCACGCGGGCGGCGTGAAGGTGCTCGAAATCACGCTGCGCACGAAGGCCGGCCTCGAAGCCATCGAGCGCGCCGCGAAGATCGCGCCGGACATCGTCGTGGGCGTGGGCACGATCACGAAGCCCGAGCACTGCGCGCTCGCGAAGAAGGCCGGCGCACAGTTTGGCGTTTCGCCGGGCCTCACGCGCGAGATCCATCAGGCTTCGCTCGACGCGGGCCTGCCGCTGCTGCCGGGCGTGATGACGCCGACCGACATCATCGTCGCGATGGAACTGGGCTACGAGATCGTCAAGTTCTTCCCGGCGGTTCCGGCCGGTGGCCTGAATATGCTGCAGGCCTTCCACGGCCCGTTCCCGACGCTCAAGTTCTGCCCGACGGGCGGTATCAGCGCCGAATCCGCGCCGACCTTCCTCGCGCTGCCCAACGTGGTGTGCGTGGGTGGCTCGTGGCTCACGCCGAAGGCGGCCATCGCCGCGCAGAACTGGGACGAAGTCACGCGCCTTGCGCACGCCGCAAGCGAGCTGTCGCGTCCGGTGCGCTAATCGCGCGCTTCTGCTCGATGCTGTGACGCGCCGCGTGTTGCGGCGCAACGAAGACCGGAATGCCGCGCCCCGCGTGTACGAGGGGCGTGCAACGAGCCGCGCAAATGCCGCCTGACAGGGGCGCGCTTTGCGCGGCTCGCGTGTCTTTTAAGTACGCTGCACCAAAAGTCGTTATAAGCTCTACAATCCCCGGCCCGGCGACGGCCGGCTTTTGTCCCGCGTGGGCCGCTGCCGCGCGCATCCGTCGCCGCACAGGGCAAAAGGACTTCGAACAACTACCTGGAGAGGAGCCTCATGGGAGTGGCCCACGGCAGCATGCTGCTGATTTACGCGCTCGTCGCGATTGCCGCGCTGATCCTGCTGATCACGCGCTTCAAGGTTTATCCGTTTCTCGTCCTGATCATCGTTTCGCTGCTGCTCGGCCTCGCCGTCGGCATGCCGATGGATCAGATCGTCAAGTCGTTCGAAACCGGTAACGGCAACACGCTCGGCCACATCGCCATCGTGGTGGGCCTCGGCACGATGCTCGGCAAGATGATGGCGGAGTCGGGCGGCGCCGAGCGCATTGCCACGACGCTCATTCGCTGGTTCGGCGAGAAGAACATTCACTGGGCGATGATGGTCGTCGCGATCATCGTCGGCTTGCCGGTGTTCTTCGAAGTCGGCTTCGTGCTGCTCATTCCGATCGCATTCAACGTCGCCAAGCGCACGGGCAAGTCGCTGCTGCTGATCGGCCTGCCGATGGTGGCAGGCCTTTCGGTCGTGCACGGGCTGATTCCGCCGCACCCGGCCGCGCTCCTCGCCGTGCAGGCGTATCACGCCGACATCGGCAGGACCATCGCTTACGGCCTGCTCGTGGGCGTGCCCACGGCCATCATCGCCGGGCCGCTCTTCGCGCTCTTCATTCACCGCTACATCAAACTGCCCGAGAGCAATCCGCTTTCCGAGCAGTTCGTGAGCAAGGCCGACCCCAAGCCCGATAGCGAGTTGCCGGGCTTCGGCATCACGCTCTTCACGATCCTGCTGCCCGTGATCCTCATGCTGATCGGCAGCTGGGCCGATCTCGTATTCGAGCCGAAAACGCTGCCGAACAACTTGTTGCACTTTATCGGCACCTCGGACGTCGCGCTGCTGATCGCCGTGCTGGTAAGCTTCTGGACCTTCGGCGCGCAACGCGGCTTCACGCGCGAGCAGATCCAGAAGTTCTGCGGCGACTGTCTTGCGCCGATCGCGGGCATCACGCTGATCGTGGGCGCGGGCGGCGGCTTCGGCCGTGTGCTGATGGACAGCGGTGTCTCGAAGCAGATCGTCGAACTGGCGCAGAATGAGCATCTCTCGCCGCTTTTGCTCGGCTGGATGGTCGCCGCTCTGATCCGTCTCGCAACCGGCTCGGCCACAGTGGCGATGACCACGGCATGCGGCATCGTCGCGCCCATTGCATCGGCTAGCGCCATGACTGTGAAGCCGGAACTGCTCGTGCTCGCCACGGGCTCGGGCTCGCTGATCTTCTCGCACGTCAACGACGGCGGATTCTGGCTGATCAAGGAATATTTCGGCATGACCGTGGGTCAAACGTTCAAGACCTGGTCGTTGCTGGAGACCATTATTTCGCTGCTGGGCCTCGGGCTTACCTTCGCCCTCGCAGCGGTGGTGTAACGCGCAACTATGTTGCATGGGACCGGAGCAGGCGCTAAAGCGCTAACTCCGTTCGACAGGAGCAGTAAATGATTTTGATAGCGATGGGCGTGTCGGGCGCAGGCAAGACACGCATCGGCGAATTGCTCGCCGAGCGCCTCAAGTGCACCTTCACCGACGGCGACGCCTTCCACAGCGAAGCCAACAAGAAGAAGATGCACGACGGCATTCCCCTCACCGACGACGACCGCTGGCCGTGGCTGCGCACGATTCGCGCGGCGATCGAGGAGAAGCAGCGCGCCCACGAAACGGCCGTGTTCACCTGCTCGTCGCTCAAGCGCTCGTATCGCGACATCCTGCGCGGCAACGACCACGACGTGTGCTTCGTCTACCTGAAGGGCTCGTTCGAAGTGCTGCACGAGCGTCTTGCTTCGCGTACCGGCCACTTCTTCGATCCGTCGCTGCTGCAAAGCCAGCTCGACACGCTCGAAGAGCCAGGCGCCGATGAGGCGATCGAGGTGAGCATCGAGCTTACGCCCGAGCAGATCGTCGACGAGGTGATGAAGCAGATGGACGCGCGCCGCAATCAGGCCTCCTGATTTCGCGGCCGCACGCGATCACTCGATCGTGCGGCGGTAAACAAAAAAGCGCTCGATTCAATCGAGCGCTTTTTTTATGGCGTGGCGGTATCGCGATTACGAAATGCGCTTCGCCAGTTCCACAGCCTTGCCGACGTACGACGCAGGCGTCATCTCCAGGAGACGCTTCTTCGCGTCTTCAGGAATCGCCAGACCGCTGACGAACGTCTGCAGCGCTTCGCGCGTAATGCCCTTGCCGCGTGTGAGTTCCTTCAACTGCTCGTACGGGTTCTCGATGCCGTAGCGGCGCATGACCGTCTGCACCGGCTCGGCCAGCACTTCCCACGTGGCGTCCAGGTCGTCATTCAGGCGCTGCGGGTTCACTTCGAGCTTGTCCAGACCGCGGATCAGCGCGTCGTACGCGAGCAGCGAGTAGCCGAATGCGACGCCGATGTTGCGCAGCACCGTCGAGTCGGTGAGGTCGCGCTGCCAGCGCGAAACGGGCAGCTTGTCGGCGA
Source organism: Paraburkholderia guartelaensis (assembly GCF_004353905.1). Classification (GTDB taxonomy): domain Bacteria; phylum Pseudomonadota; class Gammaproteobacteria; order Burkholderiales; family Burkholderiaceae; genus Paraburkholderia; species Paraburkholderia guartelaensis. The sequence goes on from NZ_SMOD01000006.1 coordinate 122,888, forward strand.
GGTGGCGCAGCGTGGCGTTCGCGAGGCCCAGGTTGCCTTCCGAGTTCTCGAAGTCGATCGGGTTGACCTTGTGCGGCATGGTCGACGAGCCGATTTCACCGGCCTTCGTCTTCTGCTTGAAGTAGCCGAGGGAGATATAGCCCCAGACGTCGCGGTCGAGGTCGAGCAGGATCGTGTTCGCGCGCGCGACGGCGTCGAACAGCTCCGCCATGTAGTCGTGCGGCTCGATCTGGATCGTGTACGGGTTGAACGTGAGCTTCAGGCGCTGCTCGACGACTTCCTTCGAGAAGGCTTCCCAGTCGAACTCCGGATACGCCGAGAGATGCGCGTTGAAGTTGCCGACCGCGCCATTCATCTTGCCGAGCAGTTCGACCTTCTCGATGCGCTGGATCGCACGCGCGAGACGCGCCGCGACGTTGGCGATTTCCTTGCCGAGCGTCGTGGGGCTGGCCGGCTGGCCGTGCGTGCGCGAGAGCATCGGCTGTTCGGCGTGCGTGTGCGCGAGCGTGACGAGACGTTGATGCACCGAGCGCAGCGCCGGCAGGATCACGTGCTCGCGTGCGCCCGCGAGCATCAGGCCGTGCGACGTGTTGTTGATGTCTTCCGAGGTGCAGGCGAAGTGGATGAACTCGCTTGCGCGCTCCAGTTCCGGCTGACCCTTCACCGACTCCTTGAGCCAGTACTCGACGGCCTTCACGTCGTGGTTCGTCACGCGCTCGATGTCCTTGATGCGCGCGGCGTCGTGCGCCGTGAAGTTCTCGGCGAGCTTGAGCAGGAATTGCTCCGAGGCTGCCGAGAAGCGCGGCACTTCCGCGAAACCGGCCTGCGAGAGCGCGATCAGCCAGTGGATTTCCACGGTCACGCGGTTGCGCATGAACGCGGCTTCCGAGAGCCAGTCGCGCAGCGCTTCGGTTTTCGAGGCGTAGCGGCCGTCGAGCGGGGAGAGCGCGTTGAGCGCGAAGAGGGTATCGGGACGAGTGTCGGACATGATGGGGACGTAACGTAGGGCGTTACGCTCAGTTGGCAGTCGGTTGCAGTCAGATTCGAGACGGCGGGAACCCAAGATTTTATCACCTTGCCGACAGGGGCCGAGACCGGCGCTGCCAGCAACGGCTGAACGGTGACCCGTGACGCGCTCTGAGGCGTTCCGTCGCGCCGGCCGCTTAACGGGATCGGGCGTTTTGAGACGGATATAGAGTGCGGGCACGTCAAAAGTTTGCGCTTAATCAAATATTTGCTGCCATGACTCCCGATGCTCCCATCCTTGCTACCGGCCAGGCCGATGTCCTCATCGAAGCCGGTCTTGCTTGCCACCGCGCAGGCCGGATCGACGACGCCCACGCTTACTATCAGTCCGCGCTCGCGGCGCACCCCGAAGAACCCGGCGCACTGCACTACCTGGGCGTGATTGCGCTCGGCCGCGGCCAGTTGAGGGAAGCCGCCGCGCTGATGGACCGTGCGCTCGCGCAGACGCCCGACAACGCCGAATATCTGGCCAACCGCGGCGTAGCCACAAGCCGCCTTGGCGACCATGCGGTCGCGGCCGCCTGGCAGCGCAAGGCGCTGGCGCTCGCCCCCGACTTCGCTAACGCGCACAACAATCTCGGCAATGCGCTGATGGAACTCGGCGATATCGCCGGCGCCGCGCAGCACTATCGGCGTGCGCGTTCGCTGGAGCCGCAATCCGCGCACTTCGCGTTCAATCTCGGACGCGCACTCGAAGCCAACAGCGAAAAATACGCCGCACTTGTGCAGTTCCGCACTGCTGCGGCGCTCGACCCGCGTGATCTGAAGACGCTGATCCATATGGGCCGGCTGATGCGCTCGATGGAGAAGCACGCCGAAGCGGCCGCCTGCTTCGAGGCCGTGATCGCACGCGAGCCTGAGAACGTGCTCGCGCTCTTCGAACTCGGCTACGCGTACGACGCGATGCACCGCTACGAAGCGGCGATCCCGCTATACCGGCGTGCCGCGGAACTCAAGCCCGATGGGGCGGCCATCATCAACAATCTCGCCTTCGCGCTGACCGCGCTGGCGCGCTACGACGAAGCGGAAATTGACTATCGACGCGCACTGGCGCTGAACCCCGACCTGCCCGAATCGCGCTTTCAGCTCGGCATGTTATTGCTGAGGCGCGAAGACTACGCCGGCGGCTGGCCGCTCTTCGAGAACCGCAAGCTCACCGCGACTGCCAGGGCCAACTACCGCAAGCTGCCGTGCCCCGAGTGGCGGGGCGAGCCGCTGGAAGGCAAGCGCTTCCTGATCTGCCGCGAGCAGGGCGTGGGCGATCAGATCCAGTTCCTGCGCTATGCGGGCCTGCTGGCCCAGATGGGCGCGCAGGTTCACGCGTGGGTCGCGCCGGAACTGGCGTCGCTCGCAGCGACGGTGCCGGGTGTCGCACGCGTGCTCGACGCCGCGCCGAGCGACGAAGCCATCGCCACGGATTACGACTACTGGTGCGACGTGATGAGCCTGCCGCTGAAGTTTCCGGGCCGGCCGATCTACGCCGGCATGCCGTATATGCGAGCCGATACCGCGCAGGCCGCCACCTGGCGCGCACGCGTGAACGCGCTGGCCGGCGCCGCGCAGCGCCGTATCGGGCTCGTCTGGGCCGGCAACCCGCGCCACCATTTCGACGCCTTCCGCTCCGTGCGGCTCGAGTCGCTGGTGCCGCTGTCCGCGCTCGCCGGCAACGCCTGGTTCTCGCTCCAGAAAGGCCCGTCGGCCGCGCAGCTTGCGTCGGTCGCGCTCCGCTGGCCGATCGACGCGCTCGGCGACGATCTGCACGACTTCGCGGCGACGGCGGCGCTCATCGAGGCGCTCGACCTCGTCATCACCGTCGATACGTCGGTCGCGCACCTCGCCGGGGCGCTCGGCAAGCCCGTATGGGTGCTGCTCGCCGCGCAGTCCGACTGGCGCTGGGGCAAGGATCGCGCCGATTCGGCCTGGTATCCGTCGGCGCGCGTGTTCCGCCAGTCCTCGCTCGGCGACTGGCGCGGCGTGGTCGCCGAACTGGAAAGCGCGCTTTGCGGGGCGTCCCGCTAAGGCATCCGGCCCGCGCGCCGCGCGAATTTCGCCGCGCAGGCGCCCAGGCGCGCGGCCACGGGCCTAGAATGCGGACTTCTCATCCGCACGCTGGTCCGCATGGAACTCAAATGGCTCGAAGACTTCGTCTCGCTCGCGGAGACGCATAGTTTCAGTCGCTCGGCCGAACTGCGCCACGTGACGCAGCCGGCTTTCTCGCGCCGCATCCAGGCCCTCGAAGCGTGGCTCGGCACCGAGCTGATCGATCGCTCGGTTTATCCGACGCGCCTCACGGCCGCGGGCCAGGTGTTCTACGAGCAGGCGCTCGCGATGCTTTCGCAGTTCCACGAGGCGCGCACCCTGTTGCGCGGCCATACGGCCACGCCCGCGGCGACGATCGAGTTCGCGGTGCCGCACACGCTTTCGCTCACGTACTTTCCGCGCTGGCTGCAGCGCATCGAGGCGAAACTCGGCCGCATCCACACGCGGCTGCGCGCGCTGAACGTGCACGATGCCGTGCTGTCACTCGTGGAGGGCGGCTGCGACCTCGTGATGGGCTATCACCATCCCAGCCACCCCGTCACGCTCGACCCCGCGCGCTACGACACGCTGACGCTCGGCATCGAGTCGATCAGCCCGTATTCGGCGCCGCAGCGCGCGGGGCGTGCGCGCTACACGCTGCCCGGCACGCCCGATGCGCCCACACCGTACCTCTCCTATACGCCCAACGCGTATCTCGGCCGCATGACCGAGGTGATCGTTGCCAACGCACCGGCGCGCCTCTATCTGGACCGCGTGTACGAAACGGACATGGCAGAAGGGCTCAAGGCGATGACGCTGGCCGGTCACGGCATCGCCTTTTTGCCGCACAGCGCGGTGGAAGACGCCGTGGCCCAGGGCGAGCTGATTCGCCTCGACCGCGGTACGCGCGGCGTGCCGGAGGGCCAGTTCACGCTAGACATGGAGATCCGCCTCTATCGCGACAAGCTCGCGACGCAGGGAGACGATGCGCGCCAGGCGCTCGTGCGCGAGCTGTGGGAGGCGGTCAGCGAGGAACTTGCGCAGGGCAAGCGCTGACGAAGCGGCAATCGGCGCTCACAACGGGGTACACAAACAGTCAGGCTATTTCAGTCTGTAAGGCCTGAGGCGCGGAGGCCGCGACACGTTTTTTCGACTTCGGGGACGTTATGCACGAAAAGCATAACGGGATGATCAAACGGCATTGGATTTCACGTGGGCGTTTTCTGACAATGGCACCACTTGTTCGATCGGAGCGTTCATGTCATCCCAACTGCAGTCGGTTCCTTCTTATCTCCACGCCGATGATCTCGGCCCCTGGGGCAACTATCTTCGTCAGGTCGACCGCGTGGCGCCGTACCTCGGCTCGCTTTCGCGCTGGCTCGAAACGCTCAAGCGTCCGAAGCGTATCCTGATCGTCGACTGCCCCATCGAACTCGATAACGGCACCGTTGCGCACTTCGAAGGCTATCGTGTCCAGCACAACGTTTCGCGTGGTCCCGGCAAGGGCGGCGTGCGTTATCACCAGGACGTTACGCTCTCCGAAGTAATGGCGCTGTCCGCGTGGATGTCGGTGAAGAACGCTGCAGTGAACGTGCCGTACGGCGGTGCGAAGGGCGGTATCCGCGTCGATCCGCGTACGCTGTCGCGTGGTGAGCTCGAGCGCGTGACGCGCCGCTACACCAGCGAAATCGGCATCATCATCGGACCGAACACCGACATTCCTGCGCCGGACGTCAACACGAACGAGCAGATCATGGCGTGGATGATGGACACCTACTCGATGAACCAGGGCCAGACGGCCACGGGCGTCGTGACGGGCAAGCCCATCTCGCTCGGCGGCTCGCTCGGCCGCCGCGAAGCCACGGGCCGCGGCGTGTTCGTGGTCGGTTGCGAGGCTGCCCGCCGCACGGGTCTCTCGATCGACGGCGCACGCATTGCCGTGCAGGGCTTCGGCAACGTGGGCGGCATCGCCGCGCGCCTGTTCCAGGAAGCCGGCTCGAAGATCGTCGCCGTGCAAGACCATACCGGCTCGCTCTACAACTCGAGCGGCATGAACGCGGAAGCGCTGCTCGAGCACGTTGCGAAGACGGGCGGCGTGGCAGGCTTCGCGGGCGCCGAAGTGATGGCGAACGAGGAATTCTGGACCGTCGAAACCGACATCCTGATTCCGGCCGCGCTGGAAAACCAGATCACCGAGAAGAACGCGGGCAAGATCCGCACGAAGATCATCGTGGAAGGCGCGAACGGCCCGACCACGACGGCAGCCGACGACATCCTGCACGACAAGGGCGTGCTCGTGATCCCCGACGTGGTGGCGAACGCGGGCGGCGTGACGGTTTCGTACTTCGAGTGGGTGCAGGACTTCTCGAGCTTCTTCTGGACCGAGCACGAAATTAACGAACGTCTCGAACGCGTGATGCGCGAAGCCTTCACGGCCGTGTGGCAAGTGTCGAGCGAGCAGAAGGTCTCGATGCGTACCGCGGCGTTCATCGTGGCATGTAAGCGCATCCTGATGGCGCGCGAGATGCGCGGTCTGTATCCCTGATCGCACCCGGTTTGCAGGCGCAGCGAAGTGACGAATCAGTGACTTTGCCGTGACAAGTTTTTGCGCTGCACATCAAGGCGCATAGAAGGCGGACGTCCTCCACAAGGGGGCGTCCGCCTTCGCACATTCAGGCGTTGCGCCAGGGTCACTCTTGATTCTTTCAAAAAAATTACTTTGATAAACTGGCGGCGGTTCTTGTACCGGAGAAAACAATGCAAATCAAAAAGACCGCCGCTCTGCTCGCACTCCTTGGTTTCGTCGCCACCAGCGCTTTCGCGCAGGACGCAGGCACACTCAAGAAGATCAAGGACACGGGCGTCATCTCGCTGGGGCACCGCGAGTCGTCCATTCCTTTTTCGTACTACGACGACAAGCAGAATGTGATCGGCTACTCGCAAGACTACGCGATGAAGATCGTCGAGGCAGTCAAGCAGAAGCTGAACATGCCTAACCTGAAGGTCAAGATGGTGCCCATCACGTCGCAGAACCGCATTCCGCTCGTGCAGAACGGCACGGTGGACATCGAATGCGGCTCGACCACGAACAATGCCGAACGTCAGCAGCAGGCCGCCTTCACGAACACGATCTTCGTGATCGGCACGCGCCTCATGACGAAGAAGGATTCGGGCATCAAGGACTTCGCCGACCTCAAGGGCAAGACCGTCGTGACGACGGCGGGCACGACGTCCGAGCGCCTCCTGCGCAAGATGAACCAGGAGAAGAGCATGGGCATGAACATCATCAGCGCGAAGGACCACGGCGAGTCGTTCATGACGCTCTCGACGGGCCGCGCAGTGGCGTTCATGATGGACGACGCGCTGCTCGCGGGCGAGCGCGCCAAGTCGAACAATCCGGGCGACTTCGTGATCGTCGGCCAGCCGCAGTCGCGTGAGGCGTACGGCTGCATGATGCGCAAGAACGATCCTGAGTTCAAGAAGGTCGCCGACGACGCCATCGCCAAGGTGCAGACCTCGAGCGAAGCAACTGCGATCTACCACAAGTGGTTCGAGTCGCCGATTCCGCCGAAGGGTCTCAACCTGAACTTCCCGATGAGCGACGACATGAAGGCGCTGTTCAAGAATCCGAACGACAAGGCGATCGATTAACACGGCCCCGGCCGTTCGACCCGCATTTAGCGTTTAGCACGGAACGGAAGAAGCGCCGCTTCTTCCGTTCTTTTTCTTGGAGTCTCTTGATGTCCTATCACTGGAACTGGGGCATTCTGCTCAGCCCGGTCTCGACGGGCGAACCCACCACGTACCTCGGCTGGATTCTTTCCGGCCTCTGGGTGACGGTCTCGGTGTCGCTGTGCGCGTGGGTGATCGCGCTCATCGTCGGGTCGTTCTTCGGCGTGCTGCGCACGGTGCCGAACAAGTTTCTCGCGGGCGTCGGCACAGTTTATGTGGCGATCTTCCGCAATATTCCGCTTATCGCTCAGTTCTTCATCTGGTACTTCGTGTTGCCGGAAATCGTGCCGCAAGCGCTCGGCAATGCGTTCAAGCAATCGCCGCCGGGCGTGCAGTTCTTCTCGGCGTCGGTCGTGTGTCTCGGACTCTTTACCGCGGCGCGCGTGTGCGAACAGGTGCGCTCGGGCATCAACGCGCTGCCGCGCGGCCAGCGCGCAGCCGGCCTCGCCATGGGCTTCACGCAGTGGCAGACGTACCGCTACGTGCTGCTGCCGGTGGCGTATCGCATCATCGTGCCGCCGCTCACCTCCGAGTTCCTCAACATCTTCAAGAACTCGGCGGTCGCTTCGACGATCGGCCTGCTCGATCTGTCGGCCCAGGCGCGTCAGCTCGTCGACTACACGGCGCAGACCTATGAGTCGTTCATCGCCGTCACGCTTGCTTACGTGATCATCAACCTCGTCGTCATGACGCTCATGCGCTGGGTCGAGGCGAAGTCGCGTCTGCCCGGCTACATCGGAGGCAAGTGATGCATCACTTCGACTGGAGCGGCATTCCGGGCGCGCTGCCTACGCTGTGGACGGGCGCGATCATTACGTTCAAGATCACGCTGTGCGCGATCGTGGTCGGCATTCTCTGGGGCACGCTGCTCGCGCTCATGCGGCTTTCCAGCGTGAAGCCGCTCGAATGGTTCGCCAAGGGCTACGTCACGATCTTCCGCTCGATCCCGCTCGTGATGGTCCTGCTGTGGTTCTTCCTGATCGTGCCGCAGGTGCTGCAAAACGTGCTGGGTCTCTCGCCCGACATCGACATTCGCCTCGCGTCCGCGATGATCGCGTTCTCGCTGTTCGAGGCCGCGTATTATTCGGAGATCATTCGTGCGGGCATTCAGGCGGTGCCGCGCGGGCAGGTGAACGCTGCGTTCGCGCTCGGCATGCGTTATGGCCAGGCCATGCAATACGTGGTGCTGCCGCAGGCGTTCCGCGCGATGGTGCCGCTGTTGCTTACACAGGCCATCGTGCTGTTTCAGGACACCTCGCTCGTGTACGTGATCAGCCTCGCCGACTTCTTCCGTACTTCCACCAATATTGGCGACCGTGACGGGACGATGGTCGAAATGGTACTGTTCGCGGGCGCGTGCTATTTCGTGATTTGCGTGATCGCGTCGAGCCTCGTGAAAGGTCTTCAGAAAAAGGTCGCAAGATGATTTCAATTAAGAACGTTTCGAAGTGGTACGGCCAGTTCCAGGTGCTGGCCGACTGCACGACGGAAGTGAAGAAGGGTGAGGTGGTGGTGGTGTGCGGGCCCTCGGGCTCGGGCAAGTCCACGCTCATCAAGACCGTCAACGGGCTCGAACCGTTCCAGCAGGGCGAGATCCTCGTGAACGGCGAGTCGGTGGGCGACAAGCGCACCAATCTCTCGAAGCTGCGCTCGAAGGTGGGCATGGTGTTTCAGCACTTCGAGCTGTTCCCGCATCTGTCGATTACCGAGAATCTCACGCTCGCGCAGATCAAGGTGCTCGGCCGCGGCAAGGACGAGGCCATGCAAAAGGGCCTGAAACTGCTCGACCGCGTGGGCCTGCGCGCGCATGCCGACAAATTCCCGGGTCAGCTCTCGGGCGGCCAGCAGCAGCGCGTGGCGATTGCACGTGCATTGTCGATGGACCCCATCGCCATGCTGTTCGACGAGCCGACCTCGGCGCTCGACCCCGAGATGATCAACGAGGTGCTCGACGTGATGGTGGAGCTGGCCCAGGAAGGCATGACCATGATGTGCGTGACGCACGAAATGGGCTTTGCGAAGAAGGTCGCGCACCGCGTGATCTTCATGGACAAGGGCGCCATTGTGGAAGACGACCAGAAGGAAGCCTTCTTTGCGAGCCCGAAGTCGGATCGCGCCAAGGACTTCCTCGCGAAGATCCTGCACTGACGCTTTGCACGCTTCGAAAAAAAAGCCGCGCTCGATGCGCGGCTTTTTTCGTTTTGGGCGTCGCCCGGCTTACTCGCCCCAGGTTTGCAGTGCGTCCACGGCTTCCGGGTCGATCTCGCGCGGCTGCCCGGCGCACGGTGCGCTGGCCGACGCATCGAGCGAAGGGTTGGCGAGCTTGTCGAGCACCTTTTGCGGCACCGGGACGCTCGCCTGGGCGATCACGTCGCCGTGCTGGAACATCAGCAGGTCGCCGGGGGCGAAGCGCGTCCAGACCTCGTTGTCGGTGAGCGGCGCGGTGGCGATCACGGCCACGCGGTCTTCAGGCGTCGTGTACTTGGCGAAGTCGATGGAGACATCGGCGTCGACGAGATGGGCCGTCGAAAACGGCCAGCGTCGCACGAGATAGTAGAGATGCGTCGAGCAGTGTGCGAACAGCGCCTGGCCGTTCGACATCAGAAAGTTGAAGACGCCGAACTGCGTGACCTCGCGCGTGAGCGACTCCAGTGCGGCGAACAGCTCGGCGAGCGGCGGCTGTGCACCGGGGAACGCCTTGCGCAAGCCTTGCAGCAGCAGGCAGAACGCGCGCTCGCTATCGGTCGTGCCAACCGGCTGGTAGACGCCCGACATCACCGGATTGAAGTCCTGAAGGTCGCCGTTGTGCGCGAAGATCCAGTGACGGCCCCACAGCTCGCGCTGGAACGGGTGACTGTTCTCGAGCGCGCAGTTGCCTTGTGTGGCCTTGCGGATGTGGGCGATGGTGTTGCGCGACTTGATGGGGTAGTGCTTGACCATCTCGGCGATCGGCGAACGTGCCGAGGCCTCGTTGTCGATGAAGAGGCGGCAGGCCTTGTCCTCGAAGAACGCGATACCCCAGCCGTCGGCGTGGTGATCGGTGGCGCCGCCGCGCGCCGCGAATCCTGTGAAGGAGAACGTGACGTCTGTCGGCGCGGCGCAATTCATTCCGAGAAGTTGGCACATGGTACTGATGGTGCGTAATGCGACTGGGACGGCTGAGGCGGCTGCTGCAGTGGCAGGCGGGACCCGCCGTCGACCCGTTACAATAATGATTTTCCAAGCATATCACCGGCCTGCGGGTCGCCAATACGAATTTTGTCGGATGCATTGCAGGCTCGCGTAGAAGGGCGCGTGCCGGCGTCGATGCAGCGCGAATTGTCGTGTGCACGCGACGGTGCGGGCAATGCGTGCGCGTTGAACTTGCATCGATCCGCATCGATCGACGCCGAGCTTTTCCCGTGATATGCCCGGAATTTCCGGCAGCCTGAGCGCGTTCCAAGCGAACTTGCCGCCGTTCATTCATACCGCTGTTGGTTCACTACCGCGCCTGACTCTTGCCATGAACGCCTCTTCCCCCTCGACTCTCACGCTCGCCCGCCCCGACGACTGGCACCTGCACGTGCGCGACGGCGCGATGCTCGCGGCCGTGCTGCCGCATACGGCGCGCCAGTTCGGCCGCGCGATCATCATGCCGAACCTCAAGCCGCCGGTCACGACGACCGAGCAGGCCGCCGCCTACCGCGAGCGCATTCTCGCGGCGCTGCCGGCGGGCTCGACCTTCGAGCCGCTGATGACGCTCTATCTCACCGACAACACGCCGCCCGAGGAAATCCGCCGCGCGAAGGCGAGCGGCTTCGTGCACGGTGTGAAGCTGTATCCGGCGGGCGCGACGACGAATTCGGACGCCGGCGTGACCGACATCCGCAAGTGTGCGAAAACGCTCGAAGCCATGCAGGAAGTGGGCATGCCGCTGCTCGTGCACGGTGAAGTGACGAGCGCCGACATCGACCTGTTCGACCGCGAGAAGGTCTTCATCGACCGCGTGATGATCCCGACGCGCCGCGATTTTCCGGGCCTCAAGGTGGTGTTCGAGCACATCACGACGAAGGACGCCGTCGACTACATCCGCGCCGATCACGCGGCGCCCGGCCTGCTCGGCGCGACGATCACCGCGCATCACCTGCTCTACAACCGCAACGCGATCTTCCAGGGCGGCATTCGTCCGCACTACTACTGCCTGCCGGTGCTCAAGCGCGAGACGCATCGCGTGGCGCTCGTGGAGGCGGCGACTTCGGGCGATCATCGCTTCTTCCTCGGCACCGACAGCGCGCCGCACCCGAAGGGCCTGAAAGAGCACGCATGCGGCTGCGCGGGCTGCTACACGGCGCTGCACGCGCTCGAGCTGTACGCCGAAGCGTTCGACAACGCGGGCGCGCTCGACAAGCTCGAGGGCTTCGCGAGCTTTTACGGCGCCGACTTCTACGGCCTGCCGCGCGCGACCGAAACGGTCACGCTGCGCCGCGAAAGCTGGACGCTGCCCGCCGAAGTCGAGGCAGGCGGCACGCCTGTCGTGCCGCTGCGCGGTGGCGAGACGATCGGCTGGAAACTCGCTTGAACGAGGCGGGGCAGGGCGTGGCTGCGGGCGCAACGATCGGCTCGATCGGGGCAGTCGATGCGCCCGCACCGATGCCCGCGCGTGCCCCGCGCCGGACCATGCCGCTGGGCAGTTTCACCGATATCGACTGGGGCCGTCCGTGGTTCGCGCAGCACGAAGCGCGCGGCAGGCGCTGGCAGCAGGCGGCGCTGGCGGGATACGCGGCTTACCTGGATGAACTGAACGCCGATGCGCTGGCCACCGCCCAAAGCACGGGTCGCGGCCAGCCGCTCCGCTTCATAGCCCAGGACGACTTGCCCGAAGGCTCGGCCTACGAGGCGCATATCGCGGCGACGGGCTGCGTGCCGACGCGCCACAACCTCCACGACTTCTTCAACGCGCTCGCCTGGTTCGCGTTCCCGCGCATCAAGGCGACGCTGAACGCACGCCAGGCCGCGGCGATCGACGTGCTGGGCGTGGGCCCCACGCGCGGCGACGTGCGCGACGCGCTCACGCTGTTCGACGAGAACGCGGTGCTCTATGCGTCATCGGATGCGACGCTGGTAGCGGCGTTGCGCGGCTTCGACTGGCGCACGCTGTTCGTGGCCCAGCGAGCAGCATGGGAAGCGGCTTTCGGGGAGACGATCGGCGTGGCGCGCTGCGAAGTCCGCGTATTCGGCCACGCGCTGCTCGAAAAGATGATTTCGCCTTATGCGGCGTGCACGGCGCACGCCTGGGTGGTCGAGGTGCCGCAAGCGTATTTCACGTGGCCGCGCGCGCAACGCGACGCGTATCTGGACGAGACAGTGAGCGTCACACTTGCCGCCGATGCCACGCATGAAGCGCTCAATGGGCGCAGCTTCGCGCCGCTGCCGGTGCTCGGCATTCCAGGCTGGTGGGCGCAAAACGAGGACCCGTCGTTCTACGACGACAGCACAGTCTTCCGCACCGGCCGACGAACCCGCTGAAAACCAGGCGGGCGGCATTCGATCAGGCCCCCGGCGCGGCGCGCCTGCACGTGCTAAGATCGCGCCTCGCAAAGCAGGCCAGGCAGTCGCGGCTCCGAGGTTTCGGCCAAAGAGGCGAGGAAAGTCCGGACTCCACAGGGCAGGGTGATGGCTAACGGCCATCCGTGGCGACACGCGGAACAGGGCAACAGAGAACAGACCGCCGATGGCCCGATTTCGGTCGGGATCAGGTAAGGGTGAAACGGTGCGGTAAGAGCGCACCGCGTCTGCGGTGACGTAGACGGCACGGTAACCTCCACCCGGAGCAATTCCAAGTAGGCAGGCGCGCATCTTCGGGATGCAGGATGGGGCCCCCATTCCGTCTGCGGGTAGGAAGCTTGAGCGCGTCAGCAATGGCGCGCCTAGAGGAATGGCTGCCACGCGCGGCGCGTCTTCGGACGCGGCGTGTGCACAGAATCCGGCTTATCGGCCTGCTTTGCAGCCTCATTCATGCAAAAAGCCGGCGCGGTTCTTCGAAGAACCGCGCCGGCTTTTTCTTTTGCCGCCGATTTTTGCCGCAGATATTAAGCCGCGACGATCTCGAACGTATGCGTGATCTCGGCGGTCTTGCCGATCATGATCGACGCCGAGCAGTACTTGTCGTGCGAGAGGTTGATCGCGCGCTCCACGGTGGCCGGGTTCAGGTTCTTGCCGGTCACAGTGAAGTGGAAGTGGATCTTCGTGAAGACCTTGGGATCTTCGCTCGCGCGCTCGGCCTTGAGCGTCACGCTGCAGCCGCTCACTTCCTGGCGGCTCTTCTTGAGGATCAGCACCACGTCGTAGGCCGTGCAGCCGCCCGTGCCGAGCAGCACCATTTCCATCGGCCGCGGCGCGAGGTTGTGGCCGCCGCCTTCCGGTGCGCCGTCCATGTTGACGAGATGGCCGCTGCCCGTTTCGGCTGCGAACGCCATGCCGTCCTGACCCATCCAGCTAACTTTGCATTCCATATGCGTATGCCTCTGCCCGGTTTCTTGATTCAGACGGCATTGTAGCCCGCGCCTTACTGGTATGTCCGGGGGGACACGGCGGCGCGCGCCTTATGCCACGTGCTTGAATGTTGCGTCGCGACATCCTATCGACAAGGCGGATTTCCCTGACGCAATTAGGGGTTTCGCTCTAGCTGTCCTGCATGCTTTTCGCGTGCTGGATTTTCAACTCACTGATTTTTAAGAAATTCTCGTCCGCTACATCGATTCGATGCGATTTCATATTGTGGTGTTAAATTTCGCAATGCAAATGTCCTTGCGCCGCACAAGGCCCATCCGTATAATTCATCTCATTGGTTGTCGTGCTTCACGACACCTCAGCATGTCTCCTCCACCCTCCTCCAAAGAGTGGATTAAGCCCGAACAAACGCGTTCGGGCTTTTTTTCGTCTGCCGTCCCCGGTTTGCCCCGCCTGTACCGCGCCGCAAGCAAATTTTTGACTCACGGCCAAATTTCCTCTTATAATCGTAGGTTCTCCGCATCCATGTCCGCGCGGAGTCGGGGAAACTCGAACCAGGGAGAGCCTGCGCCGACGTCAACGAGCGTCACTACACAAGCAGGACCAAAACAGGGCACAGCATTTTTTTTGGATCGATCATGAAGACTTTTTCCGCCAAGGCACATGAAGTGCAGCGCGAATGGTACGTGATTGACGCGACGGATAAGGTTCTCGGCCGTGTCGCCAGCGAAGTGGCACGCCGTCTTCGCGGCAAGCACAAGCCTGAGTTCACCCCGCACGTCGACACTGGTGATTTCATCATCATCATCAACGCCGGCAAGCTGAAGGTCACGGGCAACAAGACCACCGACAAGAAGTACTACCGTCACTCGGGCTACCCGGGCGGTATCTACGAAACGACGTTCGGCAAGATGCAAGAACGCTTCCCGGGCCGCGCGCTCGAGAAGGCCGTGAAGGGCATGCTGCCGAAGGGCCCGCTCGGCTACGCGATGATCAAGAAGCTGAAGGTCTACGCAGACGCAACGCACCCGCACTCGGCACAACAGCCGAAGGCGCTCGAGATCTAAGGGGAGCCCACATGATCGGTAACTGGAATTACGGTACGGGCCGCCGCAAGAGCGCCGTCGCTCGTGTCTTCATCAAGTCGGGCAAGGGCGAAATCGTCGTCAACGGCAAGCCCATCGCTGACTACTTCTCGCGCGAAACGTCGCTGATGATCGTGCGTCAACCGCTGGAACTCACGAACCACGGTACGACGTTCGACATCAAGGTGAACGTGACGGGCGGTGGCGAAACCGGCCAGGCTGGCGCAGTTCGCCACGGCATCACGCGCGCGCTGATGGACTACGACGCAACGCTCAAGCCGGCACTGTCGCAAGCTGGCTTCGTTACGCGTGACGCACGTGAAGTGGAACGTAAGAAGGTCGGTTTCCACAAGGCACGTCGCCGCAAGCAGTTCTCGAAGCGTTAATTTCACATTGGCGCTTTGCGCCTGCGCCCCTCGCGGGGTGCGGCGCTGCTGCAAAAGCCGTCCGCGCTTCGTGCGCCGGGCGGCTTTTTCGTTTGTTTTTTTCGTTTTCGTCGGCGCGCCGCACGTCTGGCGCGCAAGCTGCGACAATCTGGAGAAACCCCTTGATTTCGTGGGCTTAAGCACGATATCGGGAAGAGCCCTACAATAGCGGCTAGAAGCTTTTTTGGAGAGTTCGAATGAGCGCTGTCACCGAAACTACCGCGACCGAAATGCCCGGTCCCTTCGTTTTCACCGAAGCAGCGGCTGACAAGGTCAAGCAACTGATCGACGAGGAAGGCAACCCGGAGCTGAAGCTGCGCGTATTCGTGCAGGGCGGCGGCTGCTCGGGCTTCCAGTACGGATTCACGTTTGACGAAACGGTCAACGAAGACGACACCGTGATGAACCGCAACGGCGTCCAGCTTCTGATCGACTCGATGAGCTATCAGTACCTCGTCGGCGCCGAGATCGACTACAAGGACGATCTGAACGGCGCGCAATTCGTCATCAAGAACCCGAACGCGACCACCACCTGCGGTTGCGGCTCGTCGTTCTCGGTTTGATCGATTTGCATTTGCTGTAATAAAAAACGGGGCTTCGGCCCCGTTTTTTATTGGTGCGCGCTTGCTCAGCGTGGATAAATTGCGCCCAGCACGCGCTCGCCGGCAGCGCCGGTCACAGCCGCGAGATTGCCCGGCTCGCGTGCCACGCAGCGCATGGCGAGCCACGCGAAGGCAAGCGGCTCTACCTGATGCGGCGGGACGCCGAGCGCTTCGGTGGTTGTGACCGGCACGCCCGCTACACCACCCGTTTCGAGCGCCTTTTGCAGCGCCGCCATCAATGCCGCATTGCGTGCGCCGCCGCCGCAGACATACACGGCGCGGCAATCACTCGCGTGACGTTCGATTTCGCGCGCCACGCTCACGGCGGTCAGTGCGACGAGCGTAGCCTGCACGTCGGCGGGCGTGAGCGACTCGAAGCCCTTGAGCTTGTCGTCGAGCCACTGGGCGTTGAAAAGATCGCGGCCGGTGCTCTTGGGCGGTGGCTGCTCGAAAAACGGTTCGTCCAGCAGGGCATTCAGTAGCGGCTGATGCAGATTGCCGCTTGCGGCGAACTTGCCGTTCTCGTCGTAGGGCTTGCCCAGGTGCCGTTCGGCCCACAAGTCGAGCAGGGCGTTTGCTGGCCCGCAGTCGAAGCCACGCACGGCGCCCGTCGCCGAGAGCACGGTGATGTTGCTGATGCCGCCCAGGTTGCAGACCACGCGCGTTTCTTCCTGCGAGCCGAACAGCGTCGCGTGGAACGCGGGCACGAGCGGCGCACCTTGGCCGCCCGAGGCGACGTCGCGGCTTCGGAAGTCGGCGATCACGTCGATATGCGTGAGTTCCGCGAGCAGCGCCGGGTTCTGGATCTGCACTGTGTAGCCCTTCTCCGGCCGATGCCGCACAGTCTGGCCGTGCGCGCCGATTGCGCGCACCTCGGCGGGGGCAACGTTGCTCCCGCGCAGCAACTCGTGGCAGCACACCGCATAGCGGGCAGCCAGCGCGTTGCCGGCGAGCGCCTCGCGCTCGATCTCGTTTTCGCCTGGCTGCTGCAACGAAAAGAGCGCCTCGCGCAGCCCCTGGGCGAAGCCGACGAACGCCTCGGCCAGCACCACTGGCCGCTGGCCAGCCTCGAAGCGCACGGCAATGCCGTCCACGCCATCCATGCTCGTGCCCGACATCAGGCCGAAATACACGCCGTCGGCGGCGTGTGCGCTCTCGTTTCGTGCGTCGCGTGGCGCCACTTTGTGCTCCTTTATCAATGCAATTCAGTGCCCTGCGAGGGAATTATCGGCGCAATGCCGTGCGAGCGTAAGCCGAAAGGCTGACTGCGCACCGGCGCGGGTGAGTCTGGCACCTAATTCCGGTCCGAGGGCTCGGTACAGCATGGCTTCGCGCGCGCAAACCGCAAACCTCGGCCCGGCGAGTCGAATCACGTAAAATTGCGCACTAGACCCAGACTTAACGACAGAACCGATCGAAGCATGAGCAACGAGTCCAACTCCAACGGCGCCAGCACCGGCGCAAAAGACGCCTTTCCGGTCACCGACGAAGTCCGTCACGCACTCGCCGTCACGAAGCGCGGCGTGGACGAACTGCTGATCGAAGAAGAATTCGAGCAGAAGCTCGCCCGCAGCGCGGCCACCGGCAAGCCGCTGCGCATCAAGCTCGGCCTCGACCCGACCGCGCCCGACATCCACATCGGCCATACGGTCGTGCTCAACAAGATGCGCCAGCTGCAGGATCTCGGCCACAACGTGATCTTTCTGATCGGCGACTTCACTTCGCTCATCGGCGACCCGTCGGGCCGCAACGCCACGCGCCCGCCGCTCACGCGCGAGCAGATCGAATCGAACGCGAAAACGTACTTCGAGCAGGCCGCGCTCGTGCTCGACCGCGAAAAGACCGAAATTCGCTACAACAGCGAATGGTCGATGCCGCTCGGCGCCGACGGCATGATCAAGCTCGCGTCGCGCTACACGGTGGCCCGTATTCTGGAGCGCGAGGACTTCACCAAGCGCTTCCAGAGCGGCGTGCCCATTTCGATCCACGAATTCCTGTATCCGCTCATGCAGGGCTACGACTCGGTCGCGCTCAATGCGGACCTCGAACTCGGCGGCACGGACCAGAAGTTCAACCTGCTCGTTGGCCGCGAACTGCAAAAGCAGTATGGCCAGGAGCAGCAGTGCATTCTCACGATGCCGCTGCTCGAAGGCCTCGACGGCGTCGAGAAGATGTCGAAGTCGAAGAACAACTACATCGGCATCAGCGAGAAGCCCAACGACATGTTCGGCAAGCTGATGAGCATTTCCGACGTGCTGATGTGGCGTTACTTCACGCTGCTGTCTTTCCGTCCGATGGACGAAATCGAAGGATTCAAGCGCGAAATCGAAGCGGGCCGCAACCCGCGCGACTTCAAGGTGCTGCTCGCACAGGAAATCGTCGCGCGCTTTCACTCGCAGGCCGACGCCGAGCGCGCGCTCGAAGACTTCAACCATCGCGCCAAGGGCGGCGTGCCGGACGACATTCCGTCGATCACGCTCGCGGGCGCGCCCCTCGCCATTGGCCAGTTGCTCAAGCAGGCGGGGCTCGTGCCGTCCACGAGCGAAGCGCTGCGCAACATCGAGCAGGGCGGTGTGAAGATCGACGGCGCCACCGTCTCCGACAAGGGCCTCAAGGTCGAAGCGGGCGAGTTCGTCGTGCAGGTGGGCAAGCGCCGCTTTGCGCGCGTGACGCTCACGGCATGATTGCGCTGATCCAGCGCGTGCGCCGCGCCGAAGTGCGCGTGGCGGACGGCGGCGGCGAGCGCGTGACCGGCGCGATCGGCCAGGGGCTGCTCGCGCTGGTTTGCGCCGAGCGTGGCGACACCGAGGCCAGCGCCGACAAGCTGCTCGCGAAGCTGCTCGGCTATCG
Source organism: Paraburkholderia guartelaensis (assembly GCF_004353905.1). Taxonomy (GTDB): domain Bacteria; phylum Pseudomonadota; class Gammaproteobacteria; order Burkholderiales; family Burkholderiaceae; genus Paraburkholderia; species Paraburkholderia guartelaensis. Next base: position 141,116 of record NZ_SMOD01000006.1, read on the forward strand.
TGTGTTCAGCGACGCAGCGGGCAAGATGAACCTGAGCGTGCAGAACATCGACGGCGACGGCACCGCTGGCGGCCTGCTGCTCGTCTCGCAGTTCACGCTGGCGGCCGACACGAACAGCGGTCTGCGCCCGAGTTTTACGCCGGCCGCGCCGCCCGAAGAGGGCCGGCGTCTATTCGATTATTTCGTCGCCGCCGCGCGCGAGAAGCATACGAGCGTCGAGACGGGCGAGTTCGGCGCCGACATGCAGGTGTCGCTCGTCAACGACGGCCCCGTCACGTTCTGGCTGCAAGTGCGCAACTGAACCATGCGCTACTGACTATGAACACGCAAATTCTCTTTATCCGCCACGGCGAAACGGACTGGAACCGCATCAAGCGCATCCAGGGACACATCGACATTCCGCTCGCAAAAAGTGGCGTGGCGCAGGCCCAGCAACTCGGCGCGCGGCTCGCGCAAGACGTGCAGTCGGGCGCGCGGCTCGACGCAATCTGGTCGAGCGATTTGTTGCGTGCGCAACAGACTGCGCAGCCCATTGCCGAAGCCCTGGGTCTGCCGATTCAGCTCACTGAAGGCCTGCGCGAGCGCAACTATGGCGCGTTTCAGGGCCACGACAGCGACGAAATCTCCGAGCGCTTTCCGGACGAGTACGCGCACTGGCAAACGCGCGACCCTGGCTTCGCTCCGCCCGAAGGGGAGTCGCAGCGCGAGTTCTACCACCGTGTGCTGCACGCGCTCGAGCCGATCCTGGCTAAGCACCCGGGCGGCCGTATTGCGTGTGTCGCGCACGGCGGCGTGCTCGACTGCGTGTACCGCTTTGCGAACGGCCTCGCGCTCGACGCGCCGCGCGCGTGGCCACTGCTCAACACGAGCGTGAACTTCGTCGATTTCGAACGCGATGATTACGTGACGCAGGCGCGCGTCGTCGCATGGGGCGATGTGACGCACCTTGGCGGCATCAGCGCCGACGACGGCTTCAAGCGCACGCCCGAGGCGGGACGCTAACCTGTCGTCTCGGACAGCGCGGCGCCCAGCCGCGCTGTCCTGCTCTTCCTGCCTTTCCCCCTTCCTGCGCCGTTCCCGTGTCTCGCCGACGCTGCGTCCCCATCTATTTTCTTTCCACTCGCTTGCGGGTTCTTTCCAAAGCCCAACCACAAAGTTAAGCGGCCTGCTAACATTTGTCCGACCTTTGGGTGCGCCGGCGACCGGGCTTTAGGCCCGGCCCTGCGTTGAAGAGGGACGCGCGCGCATGACAAGCGTGAGGCCGCGTGCCCAGGGTTGCTATACGAACGGGTATTCCCAGAAAAACACGCAGGAGAAAGTTCAATGACGTTCAAGCTTCACAAGCTGCTGCCGGTGAGCGCAGCGGTCATGGCGCTCGCAGCGCTGTCGGCCAGCAATACGGCGTCGGCCGACCAGGTCGTCAAGATCGGCCACGTCGGGCCGCTCACGGGCGGTTCGGCCCACCTCGGCAAGGACAACGAGAACGGCGCGCGCCTCGCCATCGAGGAAATCAACGCCAAGGGCCTGACGATCGACGGCCAGAAGGTCACGCTCGCGCTCGACGCACAGGACGATGCCGCCGACCCGCGCCAGGCCACCCAGGTCGCGCAGAAGCTGGTAGACGACAAGGTCGTGGCCGTGATCGGCCATCTGAACTCGGGCGCATCGATCCCGGCATCGAAGATCTACAGCGACGCCGGGATCGTGCAGATCTCGCCGTCGTCGACCAATCCTTCGTACACGCAGCAGGGCTTCAAGACCACGTACCGCGTGGTCGCGACTGACGCCCAGCAAGGCCCCGCGCTCGCCGACTACGCGGCCAAGAGCCTGAACGTGAAGACCGTGGCCGTGGTCGACGACTCGACCGCCTATGGCCAGGGCCTCGCGAACGAGTTCGAGAAGACGGCGAAGTCGCTCGGCATGAAGGTGCTCTCGCACGACGCGACCAACGACAAGGCCGTCGATTTCCGCGCGATCCTCACGAAGATCAAGGGCGAGAACCCCGACGCCATCATGTACGGCGGCATGGACGCCACGGGCGGCCCGTTCGCGAAGCAGGCTCGCCAGCTCGGCTTGCGCGCGAAAGTGCTGTCGGGCGACGGCGTGTGCACGGAAAGCCTCGCGGAACTCGCGGGCGCGGCGACGGACAATATCGTCTGCTCGCAGGCCGGCATGGCGGTCGAGCGTATGAATGGCGGCGCAGCGTTCGCGGCGAAGTACGAGAAGCGCTTCGGTCATCCGATCGAATTCGATGCGCCGTTCACGTATGACGCGGTGTACATCATCGTCGACGCGATGAAGCGCGCGAACTCCACCGACCACGCGAAGATCCTCGCGCAGATCCCGAGCACGGACTACAAGGGCGTGATCGGCGAGACGACCTTCGATTCGAAGGGTGACCTCAAGCACGGCGTGATCTCGCTCTACAACTACAAGGGCGGCAAGAAGACGCTGCTCGACGTGGTGAAGATGTAAGCACGCGCAGCCGCTTCGGCGCATCACAAATGAAACGGCCAACCTGCCGAGCGGGTTGGCCGTTTTTTATTCCGTAGCGCTTATTTCGCGGGTTGTGCCGCAGCCCGCCGCCGCGCGCGTTTCGATACGCCGTTGACGAGCGCCCAGCGCAATACCGGCGCGACGGCGAGCATGCCGGGCTGCACCATCGCGCGGCGCGCGAAGGCGAACGAGTCGAAGCCGAGCATCTGCTGCGCGAACGGCGGCAACAGATCGATGCCCGCGTTCCTGATCAGCGCGCCGGCGGGGCGCATCCCCGGGCGCGGCGCAGGCGCTTCCATGAGCACGCGCACCACTTCGAACGTGCGGTCGCTCGCGACGAGTTCGGGCTGCATCGACTGCAGATACGCGGCGATTTCGGCGCGCGAGCGCGGCACATTCGCAGCGCCGAGCAGCTCGGCAATACGCGCGACTTCGGCGTAGTACTGATCCTGCATCTCACCGGGCAGCGCGGGATTCACGAAGCGCAAATACGCGCCGAGGAAGCTCGAAACCTCGGCCACGTGCACCCAGGTCAGCAACGCGGGATCGCTCGCGCGATAGGGACGGCCATCGGGTGCGGTGCCCATCACGGCGAGGTGGATCCGCTTGACGCGTTCGATCAGCGCCAGCGCGTCGGCGCGGCTGCCGTAAGTCGTGCCGGCGATGAAGGTCGCGGTGCGCCGCAGCCGCCCGAGGATGTCGATGCGAAAGGTCGAATGGTCCCACACACCGGCGAGCGCCAGAGGATGCAACGCCTGCAGCAGCAGCGCGCTGACGCCGCCCGCCATCATCGCGGCGAAATCGGCATGGACCTTCCAGCAAACGGCGTCGGGGCCGAAGAGGCCCGGGTCGCCCGGCGGATTCGAATAATCGAGTTTCGGGCCGCTGCCCGTGGTGAGATGCGTGATGTTTTCGGCGAGCGTCATACGCAGGCGGCGCACGAGCTGACCGGCAAGGCCGGTCGGTTCCGGAGCGTTCGGAGGGAGGCCGGCGTGATCGGACATCGTGCTCTCGCTCGCGCTGCGTTGAGGCCTGCGCGCCTTAGGACGCGTCCGGTTCCCAGTCGCCGCCCGTCGATGCGTCGTCCGGCACCGTGAGGCCGAAGTGGCGGTAGCTCAGTTGCGTGGCTACGCGCCCGCGCGGCGTGCGCTGCAGATAGCCTTGCTGGATCAGGTACGGTTCGAGCACGTCCTCGATAGTGTCGCGTTCCTCGCCGATTGCGGCGGCAAGGTTGTCCACGCCCACCGGACCGCCGTCGAACTTGTGCAGGATGGCTTCGAGCAACTTGCGGTCCATCAGGTCGAAGCCCACGGGATCGACGTCGAGCATGCGCAGCGCGGCGTCGGCGACCTTCGCGGTGATCGCGCCGTCTGCCTTCACTTCCGCGTAGTCGCGCACGCGGCGCAGCAGGCGGTTCGCGATACGCGGCGTGCCGCGCGAGCGGCGTGCGATTTCGAGCGCGCCGTCCGGGTGGATCTGTGCGCCGAGCAGCGAAGCCGAGCGCTGCACGATGCGCGAGAGCTCGCCTGCGTTGTAGAACTCGAGGCGCGAGACGATGCCGAAGCGGTCGCGCAGCGGGTTCGTGAGCATGCCCGCGCGCGTGGTCGCGCCCACGAGTGTGAACGGCTGGAGGTCGAGCTTCACGCTGCGCGCGGCAGGCCCTTCGCCGATCATGATGTCGATCTGGTAGTCCTCGAGCGCCGGATACAGGATTTCCTCGACGACCGGCGAGAGCCGGTGAATTTCGTCGATGAAGAGCACGTCGTTGGCTTCGAGATTGGTGAGCAGCGCCGCCAGATCGCCCGCGCGCTCCAGCACGGGCCCCGACGTCTGCCGCAGATTGACCCCCATTTCACGCGCGATGATGTGCGCGAGGGTGGTCTTGCCGAGGCCCGGCGGTCCGAACAACAGCACGTGGTCGAGCGGTTCGGAACGGCGCTTCGCAGCCTCGATGAAGATCTCGAGCTGCCCGCGCACCTTTTCCTGGCCGACATATTCGTCGAGCTGGCGCGGGCGCAATGCGCGTTCGAACGCTTCCTCATGGGTCGAGGCGGGCGTCGCGGCGATCACGCGGTCGGCGCCGGCGTGGTTGGCGGCGAGTTTGTCGGTTTCGATCATGCAGCGATTGTACCGCGCAGACTATGCGATGGCAGGGCTGTCCCAGGCATCACGATGGCGCCGCAACTAACAGCCCGCCTCGGGCGTACGCGCGGGCGATCAGGCCTTTGAAAGCACCTTGAGTGCGAGCTTGATGCCTTCCGAAACGCCGGTGCCTGCGGGCACGTTCTTGATCGCGGCGAGCCCTTCCTTCTCCGAATAGCCGAGCGCGAGCAGCGCATTGAGGATGTCGTTCGCGTGGTCGGAGGGCGATGCGGCGGCGGCCATTGCGCCGAGGTCCGCACCGAGCTTGCCCTTGAGTTCGAGCAGCAGGCGCTCGGCCGTTTTCTTGCCGATGCCGGGCACGCGCGTGAGGCGCGCCGCGTCCTGCTGCGTGACGGCTTGCGCCAGGTCATTCACGCTCATGCCCGAGAGCACGGCGAGCGCCATGCGTGCGCCGATGCCGCTGATCTTGAGCAGCTCGCGAAAGGTCGAGCGTTCCTCCTGCGTGCCGAAGCCGAAGAGCAGATGCGCGTCTTCGCGCACGATCATCTGCGTGAGCAACACGATTTTTTCGCCGGTGCCGGGCAGGTTGTAGAACGTGCTCATCGGCACGTCGACTTCGTAGCCGACACCGTTGCAGTCGACGAGCAGGTGCGGCGGGTTCTTTTCCAGCAATACGCCGGCAATGCGACCGATCATGGCGGGTTCTGTGATGAGGGAAAGCTCAAGAGTGTAGCGGAGGGCAGGGCTGTACGGAGCGCGCGGCCGGAACGTTGGCCGCGCAGCCGGCCGCATTGGCCACGCATTCAGCCGATCAACCGTCCGCGGCGTACCCGCATGCCCTTCTTCGCGAGCGCAGGCGCGAGGCCGCCGAGCGTGGCGAGCGCGTCGCCGCCGTGTGCGTGGCAGATCGCCATGCCGAGCGCGTCGGCGGCGTCGGTGCCGGGCGTGCCGGTGAGGGCGAGCAGGCGCACGACCATCTGCTGCATCTGCTCCTTGGTCGCGCGCCCATAGCCCACCACGGCCTGCTTGAGCTGCAGTGCGGTGTACTCGGCCACCGGCACGCCGCCCGAAACCAGCCCGCAGATGGCTGCGCCGCGCGCCTGGCCGAGCAGGAGGGTCGACTGCGGATTGACGTTGACGAAGACCTTTTCGATCGCCGCCTGGTCGGGCGCGTGCTGGCGGATCAGCGTGGAAACGCCCTCGAAGATGGTGCCGAGGCGCGTGGGCAGATCGGCATCGGCGGTGCGGATGACGCCGCTTGCGACGTACGTGAGCTGATGGCCGTGACGTTCGATCACGCCGAAGCCGGTGACGCGCAAGCCGGGGTCGATGCCGAGAATTCTCATGAAATGCGGGAAAGACAGATGTGCCTGCGATGGTACAACGAACGGCACAGATGCCGCGAGCCTTGAAGGCGCGAGCGAACGAGGCGCGCGGCGCAAAGAAAAAGCCCGCGAGACGCAAGTCTGGCGGGCTTTGCACAAGCGGCGCGTCACGTGCAGGTCACGCGCCGCACGCAACCAGTGCGACGAAGATCAGTGACGGAAGTGGCGGATGCCCGTCATCACCATCGCGATGTTGTGCTCGTCGGCGGCGGCGATCACTTCGTCGTCGCGCATCGAGCCGCCCGGCTGGATCACGCAGGTCGCGCCCGCGTTCACCACCACGTCGAGGCCGTCGCGGAACGGGAAGAACGCGTCCGACGCCACTGCCGTGCCCGCGAGCTTGAGGCCCGCGTTTTCGGCCTTGATGCTGGCGATGCGCGCCGAGTCCACGCGGCTCATCTGGCCCGCGCCCACGCCCATGGTCATGCCGTTCGCGCAGAACACGATGGCGTTCGACTTCACGAACTTCGCGACGCGCCATGCGAACAGCAGATCGTCCATTTCCTTCGGCGTCGGGTGGCGCTTCGTCACCACGCGCAGTTCGTGCGGCTGCACGTTCTTCGCGTCGAGCGATTGCACGAGCAGGCCGCCGCCCACGCGCTTCAGATCGAATGCGTTATGGCCATCGCCCAGCGCGATTTTGAGCAGACGCACGTTCTGCTTAGCGGCGAACACGGCCTTCGCGGCTTCCGAGAACGACGGCGCGATCAGCACTTCGACGAACTGCTTGGCCACAGCCTGCGCCGCGGCTTCGTCCACTTCGCGGTTGAACGCGATGATGCCGCCGAACGCCGAGGTCGGGTCGGTCTGGAACGCCTTCGAGTAGGCTTCGAGCGCGTTCGCGCCGATCGCCACGCCGCACGGATTCGCGTGCTTGATGATCACGCAGGCCGGGGCGTCGAACGTCTTCACGCATTCCCATGCCGCGTCAGAGTCGGCGATGTTGTTGTACGACAGTTCCTTGCCCTGAAGCTGCGTGTAGTTCGCGAGCGCGCCGGCGGGCGTCGTGAGGTCGCGGTAGAACGCGGCGCTCTGATGCGGGTTTTCGCCGTAGCGCAGGTCCTGGACCTTGTCGAACGCGAGGTTCAGCACGGCCGGGTAGGTGTTGCGCGACTTGTGCTCGAGCGCTTCGGTGAGGCTCGTGAGGTAGTTCGTGATCGCGCCGTCGTACTGCGCCGTGTGCGAGAACACCTTGGTCGCGAGGCGGAAGTTCGTGGCGTAGCTCACGGTGTTGCCGTTCGCGCGCATCTCTTCCAGCACCTTCGCGTAGTCGGCCGGATCGACCACCACGGTCACGTCGCGATGGTTCTTCGCCGCCGAGCGCAGCATGGTCGGGCCGCCGATATCGATGTTCTCGATCGCGTCTTCGAGCGAGCACTCTTCCTTCGAGATCGTCTGGACGAACGGGTAGAGGTTCACGACCAGCAGGTCGATCGTCGGGATGTCGTGCCTTTCGAGCGCGGCCATGTGCTCGGGCAGGTCGCGGCGCGCGAGGATGCCGCCGTGCACCTTCGGGTGCAGCGTTTTCACGCGCCCATCGAGCATTTCCGGGAAGCCGGTGTAGTCGGCCACTTCGGTGACGGAAAGGCCCGCGTCCGCGAGCAGTTTCGCGGTGCCGCCGGTCGAGAGGATCTTGACGCCGAGGTCCGACAGCGACTTCGCGAAGTCGACGATGCCGGCCTTATCGGAAACGGAGATGAGCGCTTGCCTGATCATGATGGGTAACGAGGTAGATTGCCGAGAGATCGAGGGGTCTGCGCCGAAGGTCCAGAAAAACGCAGCGGCGTTACAGCAGGCCGTGCTGCTGGAGCTTCTTGCGCAGCGTGTTGCGGTTGATGCCGAGATACTCGGCGGCGAGCGACTGATTGCCACCTGCCTGCTCGAGCACCACCTCGAGCATCGGTTTTTCGACGCACGCCATCACCATTTCGTAGACGTCGTGCGGGTTGCTGCCGTCGAGGTCCTGGAAGTAGATGCCAAGGCTCTCGCGGACGGATTGTTCGATGTTGTGCTTGCTCATGCTGCCAGTCGATCGGTTGATTCGTCGCTGCCGTCGCTGTCGTTGTTCTCGTCGTCGACGTAGACGAGGCGCTCGGAGCGCGCCTTCTGTTCGTCGAAGAACTGGTTGACGGCGACGAGCTGCTCGCGCGTGGTGTCCAGCGTATTCATGCGGTGCCGGAACGTATTGGCGCCGCAAAGGCCGCGAGTGTACCAGCCGATATGCTTGCGCGCAGTACGCACGCCCGTAAATTCACCGTAAAAAGCGTAGTGGTCCTCCAGATGCTCGTTCATGATCGACTGGATTTCGTCTACGCGCGGGGGCGGCAGCAGCTCGCCCGTCGCCAGGAAATGCTCGATTTCGCGGAACAGCCACGGGCGCCCCTGCGCCGCGCGGCCGATCATGATGGCGTCGGCGCCCGTGAGCGCGAGGACCTCGCGCGCCTTTTGCGGCGACGTAATGTCGCCGTTCGCGACCACCGGAATGCGTGCGGCGGCTTTTACTGCAGCAATCGTTTCGTACTCCGCTTCACCGTGATAGAGATCGGCGCGCGTGCGGCCGTGCACGGTGAGCATGGCAATGCCGCTTTCTTCGGCAATACGCGCAATGGTGAGCGCGTTGCGGTTGTCGCGGTCCCAGCCCGTGCGGATCTTGAGCGTGACGGGCACGGCGTCGGGGCCCACGCCTACGGCGTCGACCACGGCCTTGACGATGCGCGCGACGAGCGGTTCGTTCTGCAAAAGCGCCGAGCCGGCCGCGACGTTACAGACCTTCTTGGCCGGGCAGCCCATGTTGATGTCGATGATCTGCGCGCCGTTCGCGACGTTGTAGCGCGCGGCTTCGGCCATCATTTCCGGATCGGCGCCCGCGATCTGCACAGAGATGGGTTCCACTTCACCCGCGTGATTCGCGCGGCGCATGGTCTTTTCGCTCTTCCAGAGCTGCGCGTTGGACGCGACCATTTCGGACACCGCATAGCCCGCGCCGAGGCGCTTGCACAGCTGGCGGAACGGCCTGTCCGTGACACCCGCCATGGGGGCGACGAACAGGTTATTACGCAAGGTGTGACGGCCGATAGTGAACATGACGCGCGGGCAAGGCCGGTACCGCGACCCGGATGGCAATCCGGCCGGCGCGGCGATCGGCGTGAATTTGAAAAAGGGGAAACGCGTATTTTAGCGTAAGCGGGATGCGAGGTCGCGCAGCGCGGACCCTGGTCTTGTCCCGGCACAGCGTGGCAGCGTTCAAAGAAAAACGATGCGACCCTTAGTGGCCTTTGGCGTTCTGCCTCAAGTCCGCTGTCCGAACATCATCTGCCGCGCGAGTGCCGTTTTCACGGGCGGTGCGAATTCGAGCGCCGTGAGCGCGAGCCCGCGCAGCGTGGCGAGCGGGCCGAAATCGACGGTGAACAGGCGTGCGAGCGTGTCCGTCGCGCCGATCGTCATGCGCCGGTCGAATGCGCGGCGGCCCGCGAACTCGGCGAGCGCGCGCGGCGTGGCGCCGTGCTGCGCAAGCGAATCGGCGAGGGCGTGGGCGTCGCGCAGACCGAGATTGAGGCCCTGGCCCGCCACCGGATGCAGTGTTTGCGCCGCATTGCCGACCGCCGCGATGCGGCCGTGGCCGGAAACGAGGGCGTCGAGCGCGTTCAGGCCGAGTGGAAAGGCCGCGCGAGCGTGAATCTGCGTGAAGCGGCCCATGCGCGCGCCGAACGCCACGCCGAGTTCGGCGAGGAAATCGGTGTCTGAAAGCTGCGCGCGGCGCTCGGCCTGGGCAGGGGAGCAGCACCACACCAGAGCGTAATCGGCGCCGCGCACGCCGCCCATCGGCAGGAGTGCGATCGGGCCTTCGTTCGTGAAGCGCTCCCACGCGACGTGCGGCTGCGGGGCCGCGAGCGTCACCACGCCGACCAGCGCCGTTTGCCCGTAGTCGCGCGTGCGTTTGGTTTCGGCGGCCGGCAGTGCGGCCTTCGCGTCGGCTTCGTCGCTATCGTCTTGCGCGTCGCGTGGCGGCGGCGTGCGATACAGGCCGCCTTCGGCGTTCACGAGGATGCGCGTGCGCAGATGCCGCTCGACGCCCGCGCTCACGACCGGCAGCGTCACGCCGTCGTGCTCCACGACGGGGTCGTGCGCCTGCGTGTGATGCAGCCAGTGCACCTGCGTGCCGCGCACGGCGTGCGCGAGCGCCTGCACGATCGCGCCGTAGCGCGCCACGTAGCCGAGCGCGGGCAAGTCGTAGTCGTGGCGGTCGATCAGCGTGCGCCCGAAATGGCCGCGCTGCGAAACATGGATGCGTTCGATGGGCGTGGCGTCGTGCGGCCACGCGAGCGCTTCGAGCAGCGTGCGGCTACCCTGCGAAACGGCAATGGCGCGCGGGTCGCCGGCGCTGTCCTCGGGTTCGCGCGCGTCGATCAGCGCAATCGAGAGCCCTTGCGTGGCGCTGCGCCGCGCGAGCCAACCCGCGAGCGCGAGACCCACCGGCCCCGCGCCGACGATCGTCACGTCGTGGTCGAAGTGGGCGGGCGCGTTCGCGCCGGTGAGAGTGTCGTTCGCGCTGCCGGAAACTGCGTTCATGTCGTTTGCTTCGCTTCGTGTGGAGTCTTCGCGTCTGCGTCTGCCGTCGGCATCAAGCGCTGCGTTGCGCGGCCTGCATGAGCGCTTCGATTTCATCGGCGGAAACGGGCACGCCGCGCGTAATCAACTCGCAGCCCGTTTCGGTGACTATTGCGTCGTCCTCGATGCGGATGCCGATGTCCCAGTAGCGCTCGGGCACGTCCTCGGCAGCGCGGATGTAGAGGCCCGGCTCGATCGTGAGCGTCATGCCGGGGCGCAGCGTGCGCCACGGCGGCGGGGCGGCGGGTTTGTCGGCGCCGGCCGCAACGCCACGTTCGCCGCGCTCACGATAGTCGCCCGCGTCGTGCACATCCATACCGAGCCAGTGCCCAGTGCGATGCATATAGAAGCGCGCATAGGCGCGCTCGGCGATCACGTCGTCGACGCTCGCAAAGCGCTGCCGGTCGATGATGCCGGTATCGAGCAGCCCCTGCGCGAGCACGCGCACCGCGGCGTCGTGCGGCGCCTCGAAATTCACGCCGGCGCGCGTGGCGTCGATAGCGGCCTGCTGCGCGGCGAGCACGATGTCGTACAGCTCGCGCTGCGCGCTCGTGAAGCGGCCGCTCGCCGGGAACGTGCGGGTGATGTCGGAGGCGTAGCCGTTCAACTCGCACGCGGCGTCGATCAGCACGAGGTCGCCCTCGCGCGCCACCGCGTTGCCCGCGGGGTAGTGCAGCACGCACGCGTTCGCGCCTGCCGCGACGATCGAGCCGTAGGCGGGCGCCTGCGCGCCGTGCTTGCGGAACGTGTAGAGCAACTCCGCCTCGATCTCGTATTCGCGCATGCCGGGCCGGCATGTCTGCATCGCGCGAACGTGCGCGAGCGCCGAGATCTTCGCGGCGCGGCGCATCGTGTCGAGTTCGTGCGCATCCTTGAACACGCGCATGTCGTCGAGCAGCGGCAGCAGGTCGTACGCGGCGGCCGGCGCAGTGACGCCGCTGCGCCCCTGCGCGCGCACCGCGTCGATCCAGCGCTTCACCTGCGCGTCGAAGCGATCGGAGGCCGCGAGCGCATAGTGCAGCGCCGGGCGGTTGGCGATGAGCTGCGGGATGCGCGCATCGAGTTCGTCGGCAGGAAACGCGGCGTCGAAGCCGAACGCTTCGCGCGCGGCGTCCGGACCGAAGCGGAAGCCTTCCCACGTTTCGCGCTCGACGTTCTTCGCGCGGCAGAACAGGATCGCGGCGGGCTGATTCTCGCCCGCGTTCGCGTCGAGCACGAGCAGCGCCTCGGGCTCCGTGAAGCCGGTGAGGTAGTAGAAGTAGCTGTCGTGCCGATAGGGATAGTCGGCGTCGCGATTGCGCAGCGCTTCGGGCGCGGTCGGCACAAGCGCGACACCGCCGCCTTGCGCACGCAGCGCCGCAAGCACACGCTCGCGGCGCGCGCGATAGAGCGCCGCGCCGCCGTCGGGGCCGCGCTGCATGTCGGCTGCGTCGGCCACGCTGGCCGCAGGGTGGGCTTCGCTCGAGGCGGCCGGGGCGCTTTGCTTGAGGGTCGAGTCCATCGTGAGATTGTAGCGCTGGCTACAAACGGACGCGCTGGCTCGCGGTGACCCCACCCACGAGCCGCCGTGGCCGGGTGTTGTCTCTAGCTGACATTATTTGTAGGAAAAATCCTGCACTGCAACAGGCGGCGCGTCAGAAAATAGCGAATCCAACGTATACTTCGGCCGGATTCCAGAAAAGGCAGGTGGTATGAAACTTATCGGTTCGCTCGGCAGCCCGTATGTCCGCAAGGCGCGGATCACGCTCGCCGAAAAGAAAATCGACTACAGGCTGGTGCTCGAAAACGTGTGGGGCGAGGAAACGGCGATTCACGATTTCAACCCGCTCGGCAAGGTTCCGTGTCTCGTGATGGACGACGGCGAGGCCGTGTTCGACTCGCGCGTGATCTGCGAGTACGTCGACATGCTCTCGCCCGTGGCCAAGCTCATTCCGCCCGCAGGACGTGAGCGTATCGAAGTGCGTTGCTGGGAGGCGCTCGCCGACGGCATGCTCGACGCGACCGTCTTGATTCGCCTCGAAGGCACGCAGCGCACGCCGGAGCAGCGCAACGAGTTGTGGGTGAAGCGCCAGGAGCGCAAGATCCACGAAAGCCTGACCGCGATGGCCAAGGGGCTCGACGGCAACCCGTGGTGCGCGGGCAACCGCTACACGATCGCGGATATCGCCGTGGGCTGCGCGCTCGGCTATCTCGACTTCCGCATGCCGGAGCTGAACTGGCGCGAGGCGCATCCCAATCTCGCGCGCCACTTCGAGAAGCTCTCGCAGCGTCAGTCGTTTGTCGACACGGTACCGCAAGGCTGACATCCGGCTGATCTGCAGCTGATGTGACTAAAACAAAACGCCCGACGGCATCGCGTGCCGTCGGGCGTTTTTCGTGTGAGTCGCGGATCGACTTCCTCAGACGATCTTTTCCTCGGCCGGCGCGAACGAATCGCTGCGCGCGACCGGCCACCACTTCTCATACAGCTGATAGCGATAGCGGCCTTCGAGCAGATCGCCGGGCTTCAGGTACTTGAGCAGTTCCGACATCAGCTTCACTTCATACGACGACACGCGACGCACGATGTGATGCGCGCGCAGATCCGAAGGGCTAGCGAGACCGGCGGCCTGAATCAGCTCCTGCAGCGCATGCAGCGTGTTGTGGTGGAAGTTGAAGACGCGCTCGCCCTTGTCCGGCACGTTCAGCGCGCGCTGGCGCACCGGGTCTTGCGTGGCGACGCCGGTGGGGCAGCGGTCCGAGTGGCACTTCTGCGCCTGGATGCAGCCCACGGCGAACATGAAGCCGCGCGCCGAATTCACCCAGTCCGCGCCGATTGCGAGCGTGCGCGCGATATCGAACGCGGTGATGATCTTGCCGCTCGCACCGATCTTGATCTTGTCGCGCAGGCCGATACCGACGAGCGTGTTGTGCACGAGAAGCAGCCCTTCCTGCAGCGGCGTGCCGATGTGGTCGGTGAATTCGAGCGGCGCTGCGCCCGTGCCGCCTTCCGCGCCGTCCACGACGATGAAGTCGGGCAGGATGCCGGTTTCCAGCATCGCCTTGGCGATGCCGAAAAACTCCCACGGATGGCCGATGCACAGCTTGAAGCCCGTGGGTTTGCCGCCCGAGAGCTTGCGCAGGCGGTCGACGAATTCGAGCAGGCCGCGCGGGGTGGAGAACTCCGAGTGGCGCGCGGGCGAGACGCAATCCTTGCCGATGGGAATGCCGCGCGTTTCGGCGATCTCGGGCGTGACCTTGGCCGCGAGCAGCATGCCGCCGTGGCCAGGTTTCGCGCCTTGCGAGAGCTTCACCTCGATCATCTTCACCTGCGGCTCGTTCGCGAGGCGCTGGAATTTATCGGCGCTGAAGGTGCCGTCGTCGTTGCGGCAGCCGAAGTAGCCCGAGGCGATCTCCCAGATGATGTCGCCGCCATTCTCGCGGTGATACTTCGACATCGAGCCTTCGCCGGTGTCGTGCGCGAAGCCGCCTTTCTTCGCGCCCATGTTGAGCGCGCGGATGGCGTTCGCGGAAAGCGCGCCGAAGCTCATCGCCGAGATGTTGAAGATCGACATCGAGTACGGTTGCGCGCGGTCGCCGCCCACGAGCACGCGGAAGTCGCTGCCTGCGAGCTTCGTGGGCGCGAGCGAATGGCTGATCCACTCGTGGCCCACGGCCTTCACGTCGAGTTCAGTGCCGTACGGGCGGCTGTCCACCGCGTTCTTCGCGCGCTGGTAGACGAGGCTGCGCTGGGCGAGCGAGAACGGCTTTTCGTCGGTGTCGTCCTCGACGAAGTACTGGCGGATCTCGGGCCGCACGAACTCGAACAGGAAGCGCAGATGACCCCAGATCGGGTAGTTGCGCAGGATCGCGTGGCGCTCCTGGAACATGTCGTAGAGGCCGAGCGCGACGAGCAGCGCGGGCACGATCACGCAGTACCACGACAGGTGATGGAGCGCGGCTGCGGCGGCACAGGCTGCGAGCAGCAGCACCGCGCCCCACATGGCGAGATAACGTCGGGAAAACATTGGGGGAACTCCTCGAACTTGATTTAATACGCGCCCTGGCTCTCCTCTTGTGAAGGGGCGGCGCGCGTGAGCCGCGCGGTTGCTGGGCGCGGCTTGCGGGAATGATGCCGCAAGTTCGTGAAACTGGCAGGCAAGCGGGCAGTGTCGTTCGAGCGGCCTGTGGGAGGCGTCGAGAGTCGGATAAAAAAACGCGGCGCCGTGGGCGCCGCGTGGTGTTTTCTTACGTTTTGCCTGACGCAGCTTGCGTCACGCGACCGTCGCCGTAGCGGGCTTCTTGCGCGGGACGCGCTTCTTTTTCTTCGGCGCTTCGGGCGGCAGCACGGCGGGCACGTGCGGCGCGAGCGTCGTCACCGCTTCGATGATGCCGCCGCCCAGGCACACGTCGCCGTCGTAGAGCACCGCCGACTGGCCGGGCGTCACGGCCCACTGCGCGTCGGGAAAGCGCAGCGTGAACTGGCCCGCGCCGAATTCGTCTGCGGTATGGAACGAGCAGGGCGCATCGGCCTGGCGATAGCGCGTTTTCGCGCCGCATGCGTGGTCCTGCGCCGGCGGTTCGCCCGCCACCCAGCTCACGTTGCCTGCGCGCAGCTCGTGCGCGAGCAGCCACGGATGATCGTGGCCCTGCACGACGTAGAGCGTGTTCGAGGCCATGTCCTTGCCTGCCACGAACCACGGATCGCCGCTGCCGTCCTTGCTGCCGCCAAGGCCAATGCCCTTGCGCTGCCCGAATGTGTAGAACGCGAGGCCGATATGTTCACCGACAATCTTGCCGTCGGGCGTCATCATCGGGCCGGGTTTGGTCGGCAGATAGCGGTTGAGGAAGTCGCGGAACGGCCGCTCGCCGATGAAGCAGATTCCTGTGGAATCCTTCTTTTTCGCGTTCGGCAGGCCGATCTTTTCGGCGATCTCGCGCACCTTCGTCTTGGGGATTTCGCCGAGCGGGAACATCGTCTTCGAAAGCTGCGCCTGGTTCAGGCGATGCAGGAAGTACGACTGATCTTTCGTGTGATCGAGCGCCTTCAGCAGTTCGAAGCGTCCGTTGCTCTCGTTCTGGCGCACGCGCGCATAGTGGCCCGTGGCGATCGTTTCCGCGCCGAGCGACATGGCGTGGTCCAGAAAGGCCTTGAACTTGATCTCGGCGTTGCAGAGCACGTCCGGGTTCGGTGTGCGCCCTGCGGAATACTCGCGCAGGAACTCCGCGAACACGCGGTCCTTGTACTCGGCGGCGAAGTTCACGGCTTCGACGTCGATGCCGATCAGGTCCGCAACCGACACCACGTCGATCCAGTCCTGGCGCGTCGAGCAGTACTCGCCGTCGTCGTCGTCTTCCCAGTTCTTCATGAAGAGACCGACGACGTCGAATCCCTGCTCCTTGAGCAGCCATGCGGTAACCGACGAATCGACGCCGCCCGACATGCCTACCACGACCTTACGTTTGCTCATTTCGTTGCTGCCTTAATTCATCTTGGGTGCTGCCTTGGGCGCCGCGCTTTGTCCAACCTTCGGTGCCGTCGCGTGCGTCTGGATGAAATCCAGCGGCACGCGCTTGCCAGCGAGGTAATCGTCGACACAGCGCATCACGAGCGGCGTGCGATGGCGCTCGCTCGCCGCGCGCAACTCGTCCACGCTCATCCACACCGTGCGGACGATATCCGGATCGAGCGCGCGGTCTTCCGCCTCGGCTGCGACACTGCCGCAGTACGTGAAGCGCACGTACGTCGCACCGCTCTCGCCGGGTTTGCCGAAGTGCGTCATGTACACCCCGACCAGCGCTTCAGGCGTGAACGCATGTGCGGTTTCCTCGAGCGTTTCGCGGACCACGGCCTCGTGCAGCGTTTCGCCCGCCTCCAGATGGCCGGCGGGCTGGTTCAGGCGCAGCCCGGCGCTCGTGTGTTCCTCGACGAGCAGAAAACGCCCGTCGCGCTCGACGATCGCGGCCACGGTGACGTGGGGTGCCCAGGTTTCCTCATTCATGGGCCGGTATTTTACCGGGACGGCGCGAACGCTGCCCGGGGCCGGATCGGGCCCCACAGGGGCGCTTGCCTGGCTCGCCTGGCACTGCCGACCGTCCGGTCGGACGACGCAGCGTGTTGTGTGCATCGCACAAAAACGGGCAATTCCCGCTACAAAGCCGCCGCTGCTTTCGGTTAAAGTGGTGCCGTCGTTTGCCGTTGCAATGGATGCCGGCGCTTGAACGCCGTTTGTCGGCCTCCCTTCGCTCGATTCGAGCCAGAACAGCTAGAACAAGAAGGTCGAGGAGGAAACAACGATGCATATCGGAGTGCCTGCAGAGACGCGGGCGAACGAAAGCCGCGTGGCCGCGACGCCGGAGACAGTCAAGAAATACGTCGCCCAGGGCCACACGGTCACGATCCAGGCCGGCGCGGGCGTCGGCGCGAGCTATCCCGACGAGGCCTACACGGCCGTGGGCGCACAGGTCGCCGATGCGGCCACGGCCTTCGGCGCGGACCTCGTGCTCAAGGTCCAGTCGCCCACGGTCAGCGAATTGCCGTTCATGAAGCGCGGCGCGGTGCTGGTCGGCATGCTCGATCCCTTTAATGCGGAAAACGCCGCGAAACTCGCCGAGGCAGGCGTGACGGCGTTCGCGCTCGAAGCCGCGCCGCGCACCACGCGCGCACAGAGCCTCGACGTGCTTTCTTCGCAGGCCAATATCGCCGGGTACAAGGCGGTGCTCGTGGCGTCGAACCTCTATCCGCGCTTCATGCCGATGCTCATGACCGCCGCCGGTACGGTGAAAGCCGCGCGCGTGCTGATTCTCGGCGCGGGCGTGGCGGGCCTGCAGGCCATCGCCACGGCGCGGCGTCTGGGCGCGGTGATCGAGGCTTCGGACGTGCGTCCCGCCGTGAAGGAGCAGATCGAGTCGCTCGGGGGCAAATTCCTCGACGTGCCCTACGAAACCGATGAGGAGCGCGAAGCGGCCGTCGGCGTGGGCGGCTATGCCCGGCCGATGCCGCCATCGTGGCTGGCACGCCAGTCGGCGCTGGTGCACGAGCGCGCGAAGCAGGCGGACATCGTCATCTCGACCGCGCTGATTCCCGGCCGCGACGCACCGACGCTGCTGCCTTCGGAAACCGTGCAGGCGATGAAGCCGGGATCGGTCGTCATCGACCTCGCGGCAGGACGCGGTCCTGTGGCGGACGAGGCGAGCGGGCGACGCGGCGGCAACTGCCCGCTCACCGAGGCCGACACGGTGGTGACGCACCACGGCGTGCAGATCTGCGGCTACACGAACCTCGCCTCGATGGTCGCCGCCGACGCCTCCGCGCTCTATGCGCGCAATCTGTTCGACTTCCTGAAGCTCATTGTCACGAAGGAAGGCACGCTCAACATCGATCTCGCGGACGACATCGTCGCGGCCACGCTGCTGGCCCGCGACGGCCAGGTCACGCGTAAGGCATGACGAGGAGGAGAACAAGAATGGAAGTCATCAACCATACCGTCATCAACCTGATCATCTTCGTGCTGGCCGTGTATGTGGGCTATCACGTGGTCTGGAACGTCACGCCCGCGCTGCATACGCCGCTCATGGCCGTGACCAATGCGATTTCCGCGATCGTGATCGTCGGCGCGATGCTCGCCACGGGCCTGACCGTGGGCGGACCGGGCAAATTCTTCGGCACGTTCGCCGTGCTGCTCGCGGCCGTGAACGTGTTCGGCGGGTTCCTCGTCACGCGGCGAATGCTGGAGATGTTCCGCAAGAAGGAGCCAAAGAAGCTCTCCGCCCCCGGCAGCAAGGAGGGCGCGTAAATGAGCATGAACGTCGTTACGCTGCTTTATCTGGTGGCGTCGGTCTGCTTCATCCAGGCGCTCAAGGGGCTGTCGAATCCGAAGAGCGCGCGCGCCGGCAACGTGTTCGGCATGGTCGGCATGGCCATCGCCATTCTCACGACCCTTGCCCTGATCGTGAAGGAGTCCGCACAGTTCGGCTCGAATCTCGGGCTCGGTCTTGGCTTGCTCTTTGGTGCGCTCGTGGTGGGTGGCGGCCTGGGTGCCTATGTCGCCGCGCGCGTCGAGATGACGAAGATGCCCGAACTCGTCGCGGCCATGCACTCGCTGATCGGTCTCGCGGCGGTGTGCATCGCGTATGCGGTCGTCTCTGAACCGGCTGCATTCGGGCTGGTCGCTGAAGACGCGCCGTATCCGGGCTTCCTGCCGTACGGCAACCGTATCGAACTCTTTATCGGTACGTTCGTCGGGGCGATCACGTTCTCAGGTTCCGTAATCGCATTCGGCAAGCTTTCGGGCAAGTACAAGTTCCGCCTGTTCCAGGGCGCGCCAGTTGTTTATCCTGGCCAGCATCTGATCAACCTGATGCTCGCGCTCGGCATGATCGGCTTCGGCATCCTGTTCTTCCTCACGCAGTCGTGGCTGCCGTTCATCATCATGACGGCGATCGCGTTCGCGCTGGGCGTGCTGATCATCATCCCGATCGGCGGCGCGGACATGCCCGTGGTCGTCTCGATGCTGAACTCGTACTCGGGCTGGGCGGCGGCGGGCATCGGCTTCTCGCTGAACAACGCGATGCTGATCATCGCGGGCTCGCTGGTGGGCTCTTCCGGCGCGATCCTGTCGTACATCATGTGCCACGCGATGAACCGCTCGTTCTTCAACGTGCTGCTGGGTGGCTTTGGCGGCGAAGCGGGTGCGGCGGCAGCAGGCGGCTCGCAGGAACAGCGTCCGGTGAAGTCGGGTTCGGCTGACGATGCCGCGTTCATGCTCGGCAATGCAGAAAGCGTCGTGATCGTGCCGGGTTATGGTCTCGCCGTGGCGCGCGCGCAGCATGCGTTGAAGGAACTCACCGACAAGCTCGTGGAGAAGGGCGTGGATGTGCGCTACGCGATCCATCCGGTGGCGGGCCGCATGCCGGGCCACATGAACGTGCTGCTCGCGGAAGCCGAGGTGCCCTACGACCTCGTGTTCGAGATGGAGGACATCAATAACGAGTTCGGCCAGACCGATGTCGTGCTCGTGCTCGGCGCGAACGACGTGGTGAATCCGGCGGCGAAGAACGATCCGAAGTCGCCGATCGCGGGCATGCCGATCATCGAGGCGTACAAGGCGCGCACGATCATCGTGAACAAGCGCTCAATGGCGGCGGGCTACGCAGGCCTCGACAACGAACTCTTCTACATGGATAAAACCATGATGGTGTTCGGCGACGCGAAGAAGGTGATCGAGGAGATGGTGAAGGCGGTGGAGTAAGCGCGGCGCCCATCAGACCCACGCGAAAGGCGCGCAGCGATGCGCGCCTTTTTTAATTGCGGCTGTGCTGAGCGCTCACAGCGAAGGCGCATTCACGCGGCGCAAATAGTCGGCCAGGCGCCGCCCGCTCACATCGGGAAACTGCTCGAGCACTTCCACGTTTTCCATGCGCGCGATGTTGAAGTTGCGGAAGTCCTCGCGCATTTCGCACCACGCGCCCACGGTCCATTGCGCGCCCCAGTACACGAGCCCAAGCGGCCAGATGCGCCGCTCCGTATGCGCGCCGATGCGGTCGCAATACGCGAAGCGCACGACGAGCCGCGTGTCGACGGCGCGATGCAGCGCGTCGAGCTTGTCCGAGAACGCGTGATCCATGTGATACGCCGGCGCGAACACGGCGAGCCGTTCCAGCACGGCGCGCTTTTCCGCGGGCATCGCGGCGGCGACCTTCGCGAGCGCGCCGCGTGCGCCGCTCGCGAGCGCCGCGCCGCCCCACGACTCGGCCATGCGCGCGCCTACCGCGAGCGCGGTGAGTTCGTCGGCGGTGAAGGTGAGCGGCGGCAGACTCGCCGTGCGCGCGAGCCGGTAGCCAATGCCCGCCTCGCCCTCGATCGGCACGCCCGAGAGCTGCAGGTCGCGCACGTCGCGATAGACCGTGCGCGGCGAAACTTCGAGCCATTCTGCGAGTTGCTGCGCGGTGGTGAGACGCCGGCCGCGCAGCAGTTCGGCGATGCGAAAAAGGCGGTCGGCACGACGGGTCATGGCAGGGCAGTCGCGTAGGCGGGCGCGGTGACTGGGATAAGCACAGATGATAGCGCCGGGCGCGCGCGGCGCCCGGCCGTGGCTTAACCGAGCTTCGGCGCGTGCAGACCGACGCGGTTGCCTTCGGTATCGATGAAGAAGCCGATATAGCCGTAATTGTTCGGCAACTCCACCGCTGGCCCTTGCTGCTTGCCGCCGGCTTTTTCCACGCGGTCGAGCACGGCCGTGACCGATGGCTGCGCGTTCAGATACACGAGCACGCCCTTCGGGTCGGGCTTGGCGTCATGCGGATTGAACACGATGCAGCCGCCGGTTTCCGTATCGGTGTGAGCGAACAGCGCCATCGGCACGCCGCCGACCACGTCGCGCTGCAGCGCGGTGTCGAAGGCGGTTTCGTAAAAACGGGCGGCACGCTCCAGGTCGTGCGCGGGAATTTCAAACCACGAGATCACACGGGACAGATCGGTAGACACGGTGCAGCTCCTCGAAGACAACGGCGGACGTTGAATGGCGGCAGCCAGGCGGCGGCGGCCTCGCCGGATGGCGTAGAAGCAGTGTGCCAGGGGGCTGCTGACAGCGTGTTGTCAGTAGGTTTGTCGCGGCGTGCCGCGCGAGTTTCGGCGGCAATTTCGAAGCGATTTGCGCGATGCGATGACGGCATGCACGCTGTCGAAGAGGGTTCTGGAGTACGAAGGGCGTTCGTTGTCGGTGGCGCAGAACTGAGCCACGCGCGGCGCGGCGGCGGGTGGGAAAGTCACCCGCCGTGCGCGTTTGCCAATGTCAGCTGGCGTCGTCGTTGCCGGCGGCGGGGTTCGCGCCGCTGCTGGCCGGACGCTGGCGCACGCTGCCCGCGATCAGGTCGAAGCGGAACAGGCGGCATTCGAGCGCGCCGTTGTAGAGCGGCGTCTTGGCGGCTTCGCGCAGGCGCAACTGGCCCGGCAGCTTGCGGTCCGAGGTGAGGACGAACGCGCGCCAGCCCGTGAAGCGCTGCTTGAGCGCGTCGCCGAGCGCCTGGAAGAACTCGGCGTCGGGCGCCTCGTCCTTGGCGCGGCGGAAGCCTTCGTCATCGTCGCCGCGCAGCTCGCGCGCCGTCGGGCGCGCCTCGCCGCGCGCGTTGCGGCCGCGCACTTCGATACGCTCGCCGTACGGCGGATTCGCCACGAGAATGCCGGGTGCAGCCGAGGGCGGCGTCATGTTGCGCGCGTCGAGCTGCTTGAGCGTCACGCTGCCGAAGCCCGCGCGCTTGAAGTTCGCTCGCGCCTTTTCCAGCATGACGTCGGAGATGTCGCTGCCGTAGATCAGCAGATCGCTGGTCTTGCTTTGCGCGAGATTGCGCGCCGTGTTCGCCTCGCTCTTGAGGTGACGCCACGCGGCCATGTCGGCCTGCTTGAGCGACTCGAAGCCGAAGCGGCGATCGAGCCCCGGCGCGATGTCGAGCGCGACTTGCGCGGCTTCCGCGAGGAAGGTGCCGCTGCCGCACATCGGGTCATAGAGCGGCGTGCCGGGCGTCCAGCCCGTGAGGCGCAGGATGCCCGCGGCGAGGTTCTCGCGCAGCGGGGCGGCGCCCTTGTCCAGTCGCCAGCCGCGCTTGAAGAGCGGCTCGCCCGAGGTGTCGAGATAGAGCGTGCATTCGTTCGCCGTGAGGAAGGCGAAGACGCGCACATCGGGATAGGCGGTATCGACGCTCGGACGCGCACCGGCCTTGTCGCGCATGCGGTCGCAGATCGCGTCCTTCACGCGCAGCGTGGCGAATTCGAGGCTGCGCAGCGGCGACTTGATCGCGGTGATGTCGATGCGAATCGTCTCGTTCGCCGAGAACCACTTCTCCCACTGCTGCTCGCGCGCGAGCGCATAGATGTCCTGTTCGCTGCGATACGGGCGCTGGGCGATCTTCAGGAGCACGCGGCTCGCTATGCGCGAATGGAGGTTGGCGGCGATGCCGCCGGCCCAGTTGCCGCGGAAATGCACGCCGCCGGGCACCTCGGCGCCGACCTCGAGTGCGCCGGGCGGCAGGCGCCGTTGGGCGGTTTCGGCCAGTTCGGCGGCGAGTGCGGCTTCGAGGCCGCGCGGGCAGGGGGCAAAGAAATCGAAAGACATGAAGGAGGATGGGACGCTGCGGGGAAGGCGCTATTGTACGCGGGTTGCGGGAGCGGCCAGACGTCCATGCCGCCTGCGCCGCCGGAGACCCGCTTGATGCCCGCCAATTGCCCTGTCCCTGGCGCCTCCTCCGAGAGCGCCGCGCGCGGGCCTTTATTGGCTCCGGATCGACATCGGGGCGTGGAGATCAGCGACGCTGCAGCGCCGCCTCAGCGAAAAACCGCCGGCTCAGCTGCCGGCGGCCGCCATCTGCGGACACGCGATGCTCGGCGCCGGCTTCGCGCGCATGCCAGCCTTCCCACCATTCGCCGCCACGCTCACGCGCGGCGCGGCCGCGAGCGCGCGCACGCCGCTCGCGATCGACTGCGAGAGCGCCTCGACCGCCTGGCGGTGGCCGATGACGAGTGCGTCATAGCCGTCGCCTACCTTCTCGTTGAGCACGCTGCGGCAGGTCAGGACCGTTTGGGTGTCGAGCGCGCGCACGCTCCACACGGCGTCGATGAGCGCATGCGAGCCCGGCCACGATTCGAAGCGCTGCACGTTCACGCTCACGCGATAGACGGGCACGCCTTCGGGATGCGGCGAGCCGTAGACGTCGATGGTGCCGAGCTGCTGCGTGAGGTCGCCCGAGAGCGCCCGACGGATCTCGTCGCCGGGCATCGAGGACCAGCGCTCCTGCTCGAGTACGCGCACCTGGTTCGCGTCGGTTTGCACGACGAACTGTGCCTTCGCCACCTGCGGCGGCACATCGACGGGCGCTAGCTCGATCAGCCACGGGGCGTTGCCCGCGCTCGGCGCGGCGGCGGCGGTGCGTGCCGTGTCGTCGCTCGGGCTCAGCGTGTAGAACCGGCTGGCGGGCGAACTGCAGCCCGTCAACGCGGCGGCTATGACCAGCGCGCCGAGCGCGGCAAGGGCGGGGACGCGTCGGAACGTCATGGCTTGTCTCCAGATTTGCCGCGCAGCAGCGATTCGGGATGGCGCTCCAGATAGTCGGAGAGCGCGTTGAGCGATTGCAGCGTACGCGTGAGTTCCTGCATCGCCTGGTGCACGTCTGACTGCAGCGGCGAATCCTGCTGCAGCGTGGACTGCGCGGCGTTGAAGGTCTTCTGCGCCTGGTCGAGCGTGCCTTGCAGCTGCGGCAGGATCTGGTCGTTCACCTTGCCGAACAGCTGGTTCGCGTTCTTGAGCGAGTCGTTCAGGTTGTTGCCGATCTTGTCGAACGGAATCTGATCGAGCTTCTTCGCAATGTCCGCGACTTGCAGCTGCAGCTCTTCGAGCGAGTTCGGCACCGTGGGCAGTTCGAGCGGATCGTGGTTGAAATCGACCGTCGCGGTGCCCGCCTTCGGGAAGATATCGAGCGCGACGTAAAGCTGCCCGGTGATCAGGTTGCCGGTGCGCAGCTGGCCGCGCAGCCCGCGTGCGACGAGCCGCCTGATCAGCTCCTGGCTTTCCGGCGTATGCGGCGCGGGCGTCTCGCCGCGGATGCGGCGCGACAGGCGCAGCGGGTAGAGGTCGATCGTCACGGGCATCGTGAAGTTGTGCTGCTTCGGGTCGTACTCGATGCCGATATCGGTCACCTGGCCGAGCACGATGCCGCGGAAGTCGACCGGCGCGCCGACCGAAAGGCCGCGCAACGACTGGTTGAAGTACATGACCACGCGTTGCGGCGCGCCGTCCGGCTCGCGCATCGCCTCGGTCTCGTCGGAGGCGAGCGCGAACGTGGCGGTGTCGGGCGCCTGCGGGCCCATGGACTGGCCGGGCGGCGCCTGGAACGCGAGGCCGCCCACCACGATGGTGGCGAGCGACTGCGTATTGACCTTGATGCCGCTCGAATCGAGCTGCACGTTCACGCCGCTCGCGTGCCACCAGCGCGTATTGGTGCCCACGTACTGGTCGAAGGGTGCGCTCACGAAGACCTGCACCGTCACGCCGGTGCCGTCCTTGTCGAGCGAATAACCCGTCACCTGGCCGACCTGGATGCGCCGGAAGAAGATCGGCGTGCCGATGTCGAGTGAGCCGAGCGTCGAACTGTGCAGGGTATAGCGATGCCCCTTCTCGTCGATGGTCACGGCAGGCGGCGCCTCCAGCCCGACGAAGTCGCTCTGCGACTCCTGCGAGCGGCCGGCGTCCGCGCCGATATACGAGCCCGAGAGCAGCGTGGTGAGGCCCGAGACGCCGCTTGCGCCCACGCGCGGGCGCACGACCCAGAAGCGGCTGTCCTTCACGGCGAAGCGTTCAGCGTCCTTGGTGAGCTCGACCGTGACGATCACATGCGAAAGGTTGGGCGAGAGCTTGATCGCGCGCACCGAGCCGATGTCCACGTCCTTGTACTTGACCTTGGTCTTGCCGGGCTCGAGTCCTTCGGCGCTCACGAAGCTGATCGTGATGGTCGGGCCGCGCGTGGCGACCGACTTCACGACGAGCGCCACGCCGATCAGCGCCGCGACGATCGGCACGATCCAGACGAGCGAGGGCAGCCAGCGCCGCGGCTTGACGATCTCCGGCTCCGGCAGATTGGGCGGGGTCGGTCCTTTCGGACTATTCATGGGGTTGATCCTGTGTGTGTTGCGCAGGTTTGTGTTTGTCTTCGTCCACCGGATCCCAGATCAAGCGCGGATCGAACTGCATCGAGGCGATCATCGTCAGGATCACGACCGAGCCGAACGCGATCGCGCCAGGGCCCGCCGTGATGACCGCAAGCGACTGGAAGCGTACCAGCGCCACGGTCAGCGTGACAACGAACACGTCCAGCATCGACCAGCGCCCGATGAATTCGACGAGCCGGTAGAGCTTCGTGCGCTCCACGGGCCGCCATGTCGAGCCGCGCTGCGAGGTGAACGCGAGCAGCGCGAGCACCGAGAGCTTCAGCATGGGCACGAGAATACTGGCGATGAATACGATCACGGCGAGCGGCCAGTCGCCCGAGGTCCAGAAGTAGACCACGCCGCTCATGATGGTGTCGTCCTCGTCGCCGACGAGCGAGGTCGTATGCATCACAGGCAGCAGGTTCGCGGGGATGTAGAGCAGCGCCGCGGCAATCAGGAGCGCCCACGTGCGCATGATGCTGTCCGGGTTGCGCTCGTGCATGGGCGAGCCGCAGCGTGCGCAGCGCACGTGGCCATGCGCGCGCACATGCGGCTGCACGTGCCCGCAGGCGTGGCAGGAGATGTAGCCGGCGTCGCTGGCGGTCTGGTATTTCATCGGGGCCCCTTGGGGAGCGGGCGGCCGCGCGGCGCCGCCGGGTCTTGCGCGTTTGCACCGGGCTCGCGGATCTCGGGCTCGGAGAGCGGGTGCGCCGGTGCCGGTGCCGGTGCCGGTGCCGGCGACGGCGAGACGGGCGAGTGCGGTCCGCCCGGACCCGCGCCGCCCTCGCGCGCCGCGCGGGCGGCGTCGCGCAGGCCGTCGGCGATGTCCCAGAGCGTGCGCGCATCGAATGTGACGACCACGGTGAACATCAGCGTGAGCGCGCCGAAGGCGAAGAGCGCGGTTTCGGGGATCACGCGCGCGAGGCTCACCATTTTCACGATGGTGATGAGCACGCCCAGCATGAAGACCTCGAGCATGCCCCAGGGCCGTACGAACTGGATACAGCGCAGCACGTAGTCGAAGCCCGGTGGAATGAAGCCGCGCCGCACCGGCAGCAGGACGTAGAGCAGCGCGACCATCTCCGTGAGCGGAAAGAGGATGGTTGCGCAGAACACGATCACCGCGATGATCTCCATGTCCTCGTGCCACAGCACCACGAGGGCGCCGAACAGGCTCGACTCCGTAGTGATACCGTTCGCATCGAGTTCGATGATCGGGAATGACTGGGCGATGATGAAGGTGACCAGCGCCGCAACCGTGATGGCGCAGATGCGGTCGAGCTGGGACGCGGCGCTGCTGTAGAGCGTGGCGCCGCAGCGCGAGCAGCGCGCTGACTGGCGGCCGAGCAGGCGCGGTTTGCGGTAGAGCGCGTCGCAATCGTGACACGCGATTAGTTTGTCCTGGGCCATGCGGGCAGGTGACGCAAAACGACGTGAACGAAGGACGCGCTGCGGCCGCACACATGTCGGAAGGTGCCGACAGCGCCTCGCGCCATGTTACCAAACGCGCCCGCCGATGTGCCGGAACGAGCCGCGGAGCCCCGACGGGGCGGCCTCAGGGGCTGCCGCGGGGCAAGTCGCCGCTTGCGCGCGCGACGAACGGGCTGCGAGTGTGCCACGTTTGTGCCGTAAGCGTGTGCGAGCGCGGCTGGGCCCCGGCCCTTATCTCCAGATGTTTGCTGTCACACAATTTGGATTATCTTTCGGGCATGGCGCATGCATGGCTGTGGAAGATGGCCGCTGCCCATCCACGAAGCCAATGACTACGCAATCAAAGCGAGACGATCATGGAAGCCTTGTCGAGGTGGATTCGTTCTTATCGTTGGAGCCCGGCGGTCGGGGCCGCGGCGGTGTGGGCCGGCGCCGCGGCGGCGCTGCTCGCGGGTGGGGCCGCCCACGCGCAGCTCGACGCGGCGAAGAGCACGATCGTCGCCGTCTCGCGCCAGATGAACGTGCCGGTTCAGGGCAGCTTCACGAAGTTCGACGCGCAGATCGCCTTCGATCCGGCGAAGCCCGCGAGCGGCAGCGCGAAGATCACGGTCGACACGGCGAGCTATGATCTGGGAGACCCGACCTACAACGATTCCGTGCACGGGCCCGAATGGTTCGACGCGAAGACGTTCCCGCAGGCAACGTTCGTCTCGACCGCCATCGCGCCGACCGGCACGAACCAGTACAGCGTGAGCGGCAAACTGACGATCAAGGGGCACACGCAGAACGTGGCCGTCCCCGTCGTGCTCACGCAGCAGGGCGGGACGCAGACCTTCGACGGCACGCTGCCGATTCACCGGCTCGCCTTCGAAATCGGCACCGGCGAGTGGAAGGACACCTCGATCGTCGCCGACGAAGTGCTCATCAAATTTCATATCGTCGTCGCGCACAAGTAGATCGACGATTCCGAGGAGGCGCTTTTGAACAAGCTCGTACTGATGGCCGCAGGCAGCGCCGTGTCGCTCGCCGCCCTGGTGACGCAAGCCGCTCACGCCGCCGATACTTACCAGCTCGATCCGAACCACACGTTTCCGAGCTTCGAGGCCGACCACTTCGGCGGTCTTTCCACGTGGCGTGGCAAGTTCACGAAGACCACGGGCACGGTCACGCTCGACCGCGCGGCGAAAACGGGCACCGTGGACGTGACGATCGATCCGGCGTCGATCCAGACCGGCAATCCGCAGCTCGACCAGCATCTGGTGGGCGACGACTTTCTCGATGTCGCGAAGTACCCCACGGCCACCTACAAGGGCACACGCATCGTCTTCAATGGAGACACGCCCAAGGAGGTGATCGGCGACTTCACGCTGCACGGCGTGACGCGGCCGCTCAAGCTCGAGATCCTGTCGTTCAAGTGCATCCAACACCCCGTGCTCAAGCGCGAGGTGTGCGGCGTGGAGGCCGAGGCCGCATTCAACCGTGACGACTTCGGCATGGACTCGGGCAAGAAGTACGGCTTCAAGATGAAGACCACGCTGCATATCCAGGCCGAAGGGATCAAGCAGTAGGTCAGAGCGGCGGCACGGCGAAGGCCGTTGCGTTGCGTAGGCACGAAAAAAAAGCCGGTTCGTAAGAACCGGCTTTTTTGCTGGTGCGCCGCTTAAACCTGCGCGCCCGCGTTCGGATCGTTCGGATCGAACTTTTCCTTCTTGTCCTTGATGAGGTCTTCGCGCTTCACGCCAAGCCACATGGCGAGTGCCGCGGCAACGAACACCGACGAGTAGATGCCGAAGAGAATACCCACCGTCAGCGCCAGCGCGAAGTAGTGCAGCGTCGGGCCGCCGAAGAAGAACATCGAGAGCACCATCATCTGCGTACAGCCGTGGGTGATGATGGTTCGCGACATCGTGCTGGTGATCGCGTGGTTGATGACTTCGGTCACGCTCATCTTGCGCTCGCGCCGGAAGGTCTCGCGAATCCGGTCGAAGATAACGACCGACTCGTTCACCGAGTAGCCGAGCACGGCGAGCACCGCCGCGAGCACCGAGAGCGAGAACTCCCACTGGAAGAACGCGAAGAAGCCCAGAATGATCACGACGTCGTGCAAGTTCGCGATCACGCCGGCCACGGCGTACTTCCATTCGAAGCGGAACGACAGGTAGATGACGATACCCGCCACCACACAGGCGAGCGCGAGCAGGCCGTCTGTCGCGAGTTCCTTGCCGACCTGCGGACCGACGAACTCCACGCGCTGCAGCTGCACCTGCGGGTCAGCCGCCTTGAGCGTGGACATCACCTGGTCGCTCTGCTGCGCGGAGCTCAGGCCCTGCTTGATCGGCAGGCGGATCAACACGTCGCGCGAGGTGCCGAAGTTCTGCACCTGGGCGTCGCCGTAGCCGATTTTCGTGAGCGAGTCGCGCAGCGGCTCGAGCGGCACCGCCTGCGGATACTGCACTTCAATGACCGTGCCGCCCGTGAATTCGATCGACAGGTGCAGGCCGCGGTGGAAGAGGAAGAACACCGCCGCGATGAAGGTAAGAAGCGAGATCGCGTTGAAGATCAACGCGTGCTTCATGAACGGGATGTCCTTGCGGATGCGGAAAAATTCCATGTTCGTGACTCCGTATCAGCGGGACGAGCCGGTGTTGTTGCCGGAGCCGCCGGTGCCGCCCTGGGCATCGCGGCGGCGCACGACCGGTTTGGCGCGCGTGGCGCCCTTCGCGCCGGCCTTGGCCGGTTCGCGCCGGGCGGTGCCGGTGGTGGCCGCAACGGCGCGGCCCGTGTCGGTGCCAGCATCGGCGCCGGCGAGCGCGGGCGGGCCTTCATCCGGCTCCGGACGCCAGACTTGACCCACTGCAAGCGACTTGAGCTTCTTCTTGCCGCCGTACCAGAGGTTCACGAGACCGCGCGAGAAGAACACGGCCGAGAACATCGACGTCAGAATGCCGATACAGTGCACGATCGCAAAGCCGCGCACCGGGCCCGAACCGAACGCGAGCAGCGCGAGACCGGCGATGAGCGTGGTCACGTTCGAGTCGAGAATCGTCGCCCAGGCGTGTGCGTAGCCGTTCTGGATGGCCAGCTGCGGCGGCGCGCCATTGCGCAGTTCTTCGCGCACGCGCTCGTTGATCAGCACGTTCGCGTCGATCGCCATACCGAGCGCCAGCGCAATAGCCGCGATACCCGGCAGCGTGAGCGTGGCCTGCAGCATGGAGAGCACGGCCACGAGCAGCAGCAGGTTCACCGACAGGCCGATCATCGAGATCGCGCCGAACAGCATGTAGTACGCGATCATGAACACGGCGATGGCGGCGAAGCCGTAGATCACTGAGTCGAAGCCCTTGCGAATGTTGTCCGCGCCAAGGCTCGGGCCGACCGTGCGTTCCTCGATGATGTCCATCGGCGCGGCGAGCGAGCCTGCGCGCAGCAGCAGCGCAAGGTCGGCGGCGGCCTGCGGCGTGGGCTGGCCCGTGATCTGGAAGCGGTCGCCCAGTTCCGACTGGATGGTCGCCACCGTCAGCACTTCGCCCTTGCCCTTTTCGAACAGCACCATCGCCATCGGCTTGCCGATGTTGTCGCGCGAGACGGCGCGCACCGCGCGGCCGCCCGCCGAGTCGAGGCGGATGTTGACCGACGGACGTTGATGCTCGTCAAAGCCCGCCGAGGCGTCGATGATGCGGTCGCCGGTGAAGATCACCTGCTTGCGCAGCAGCACCGGCGCGGCGTTGCCTTGCGTGAAGAGCTCGTCGCCCGGCGGCACCGGCGCATTCACGTCCGGATGCAGGCCCATCGGGTCGGCGAGGCGCGCTTCGAGCGTCGCCGTGCGGCCGATGATGTCCTTCGCCTTGGCGGTGTCCTGCACGCCCGGCAGCTCGACCACGATACGGTCGTCGCCTTGCTGCTGGATCACGGGCTCGGCCACGCCAAGCTCGTTCACGCGGTTGTGCAGCGTCTGGATGTTCTGCTTGAGCGCGGCTTGCTGAACCGCCGTCTTCACGGCCGGCGTGAACGTGCCGACGAGCTGTACGCCGCCTTCGGGGTTGTTCTGGGAGGCCCACTGCAGTTCGGTGATGCCGCCCGAGCCCGCGAGGACCTTGCGCGCCTGCTCGGCCGTATCGGCGTCGGCGAAATTGACGACCACCGACTGGTTCACGCGGTTCACGCCGCCGTCGCGGATGTTCTTGTCGCGCAGGAGCGTGCGCACGTCCGAAGCGTCGGAGTCGAGCTTCTTGTTGAGCGCGCCGTTCATGTCGACCTGGAGCAGGAAGTGCACGCCGCCACGCAGGTCGAGGCCGAGGTACATCGGCAGCGCGTGCAGCGACGTGAGCCAGCGCGGCGACGCGCTCTGCAGGTTCAGGGCGACGATGTACTGCGGGTCGTTCAGGTCGGCGTTCAGCGCCTTGTTCAGCGCGTCTTTCAGGCGCAGCTGCGTGTCCGTGTCGGCGACGCGCACGCGGATATTCGCGTTCATCGTCGAGTTGTCGAACGTCACGTCGGTCGCGCGGATATTGTTCGCGGCGACCGCGGCTTCGACCTGGGCGAGCGTGCCCGAGTCGAGCTTGACGGTGGCTTTACCGCTCGACACCTGGACCGCGGGCGCTTCGCCGAAGAAATTGGGCAATGTGTACACGAAGCCGATGACGAGCGCCACCAGCATCACGACATATTTCCAGAGGGGATAACGGTTCATTGGTTGACCCAACGGGGGAGGGGAATGGCCTTAAGCGCTGCGTGCGCGTCCGGCGTTGCCTTCGGGGCGTACCTGCATTGACGTTTGCTGGTCAGTGGCTGCGAGGGCGGGCCGGATGCGCGAGGCCGTTCTTTTGATGGCAACGGCCTCGGGGAAACCGTGAAGCTTTACAGCGACTTGATCGTGCCCTTCGGCAGGATGGTCGAGACCGACGACTTCTGCACGGTGATTTCCGTGCCGTCCGCGATTTCGACGCCGACGTAGGCTTCGCTGACCTTGGTCACCTTGCCGACGATGCCGCCGCTCGTGATCACTTCGTCGCCCTTGGCCATGGCCGCGAGCATGTTGCGATGTTCCTTCTGACGCTTCATCTGCGGACGGATCATGATGAAGTACAGCACAGCGAACATCAGAATGAGCGGCAGGAAGCTCATGAGGCTCGATTCGGCACCACCTGCTGCACTGCCTTGCGCGAAGGCATTGGAAATGAACGACACGTTGGTCTCTCCGTTTTTTACGATCAAAAAGCGAGCCGGTTATTCTACCACCGGCATTCATCGCGACGATGACGCAAAATAGGCTTTGCGATCAAGTGCTTATCCCGGATCCCGCCCCGGCGCGGCATGTGTGTGCGCGAAAACCGGGGCGGTGCGAGCGGACCGCATGCCTTGCCCGCGCCATCGTCACGAAAGGATATTGTAATGTTTGGCGTCCGGCGTTAGTCCACGCCGCGTGCGCGCTGCTCGGCGAAGCGCTGGCGGAACGCCGCGAACGTCTTCGTCTCGATCGCCGCGCGCATCTCGCTCATCAGCTCCAGGTAGTAGTGCAGATTGTGGATCGTGTTGAGCTGCGCGCCGAGGATCTCTCCCACGCGGTGCAGGTGGTGCAGGTAGCCGCGCGTGAAGTTGCGGCAGGTGTAGCAGCCGCATTGTTCGTCGAGCGGGCGCAGCGAGTTGCGGTGCACGGCGTTGCGGATCTTGATGTCGCCAAAGCGCGTGAAGATCCAGCCATTGCGCGCGTTGCGCGTGGGCATCACGCAGTCGAACATGTCGACGCCCGAGGCCACGCCCGCCACCAGGTCTTCCGGCGTGCCTACGCCCATCAGGTAGTGCGGCTTGTCGGCCGGCAGCTTCGGCGCGATGTGTTCCAGCACGCGCATCATGTCTTCCTTCGGTTCGCCCACCGAAAGACCGCCGATCGCATAGCCGTGGAACGGCATCTGCGAGAGGCCGGCGAGTGATTCGTCGCGCAGGTCCTCGAACATGCCGCCCTGCACGATGCCGAACAGTGCATTCGGGTTGCCGAGACGGTTGAACTCGTCGATCGAGCGCTGCGCCCAGCGCATCGACATGCGCATCGAATCCGCGGCTTCCTTGTGCGTGGTGGGCACGCCGTTGGTCGCGTAGGGCGTGCACTCGTCGAACTGCATGACGATGTCCGAGTTCAGCACCTTCTGGATCTGCATCGACACTTCGGGCGAGAGGAACAGCTTGTCGCCGTTGACGGGCGAGGCGAAGCGCACGCCGTCTTCCGAGATCTTGCGCAGGTCGCCGAGCGAGAACACCTGGAAGCCGCCCGAATCCGTGAGGATCGGCCGGTTCCAGCCCATGAAGCGATGCAGGCCGCCGTGCGCCTCGATTGTTTCCAGGCCCGGGCGCAGCCAGAGGTGGAAGGTGTTGCCGAGAATGATCTGCGCCTTCATCTCTTCGAGCTCGCGAGGCTGCGTGGCCTTCACGGTGCCGTACGTGCCCACGGGCATGAAGATCGGCGTCTCGACCACGCCGTGATTGAGCGTGACGCGGCCACGGCGGGCGAGGCCGTCGGTGCCGAGCAGTTCGAATTTCAGGCCGTTTTGCGGGCGTTCACCCAGATAGGCGCCGTGTTCGGCGCGTGCGTTGCTTTGATGACCGTCGGTCATGCGGTTGACTCCTGTGCAACCGGAAAACAGTCCGGCGCAGATGGTGAAACGCCGCCGCGCGTTCGATGTATCGCGCGACGGCTTGGGAAAGGTGCGTGTTACTTGTTGAGCGCGTCGTCGGTTCGGGTCAGCAGCATCGCGTCACCGTAACTGAAGAAGCGATAGCGTTCCGCAATCGCGTGACGATACGCAGCGCGTATCGTTTCGATGCCCGCGAACGCCGAAACGAGCATCAGGAGCGTGGACTTCGGCAGGTGGAAGTTCGTCACGAGCCGGTCCACCACACGGAACTGGTAGCCAGGCGTGATGAAGATATCGGTTTCCGCCTGCGTTGCCGCAAGCGCGCGGCCTTCGCGGTCGGCGTCGCGCGCAGCGGCTTCGAGCGCGCGCATCGAGGTCGTGCCCACGGCGATCACACGGCCGCCGCGCGCACGCGTGGCCGCGATCTTGTCGACGAGCGATTGCGGCAGTTCGTACCACTCGCTATGCATCTTGTGCTCGGCGATGTTCTCCACGCGCACCGGCTGGAACGTGCCCGCACCCACGTGCAGCGTGAGCGTGGCGCGCTCCACGCCTTGCGCGTCGAGTTGCGCGAGCAAGGCGTCGTCGAAGTGCAGGCCCGCCGTGGGCGCGGCCACCGCGCCCGGATTCTGCGCGAACACCGTTTGATAGCGCGTTTCGTCGCTCGCGTCGGCGTCGTGCGTGATGTAGGGCGGCAGCGGCAGACGGCCGTGCTGCTCGATCAGCGTGAGGCAGTCGTCGGGGAAGTGCAGTGTGTAGAACTGATCGACGCGCTCGCCCACCGTCACTTCGAACGCATCGGCGAGGCGCAGCACCGTGCCGGGGCCGGGGCTCTTGCTCGCGCGGATCTGCGCGAGCGCCGTGCGCGCGCCGGTCAGGCGCTCCACGAGCACCTCGATCTTGCCGCCGCTCGCCTTCTGGCCGAAGAAACGCGCCTTCAGCACCTTGGTATCGTTGAAGACGAGCAGGTCGCCCGCCGCGATGCACGCGGGCAGGTCGGAAAAGCGGCGATCGGTCAGACGCGCGGGTTGGCCTGGCAACTGCGTCGTGTTGTCGACCTCGAGCAAGCGGCTCGCGCTGCGCTCGGGCAGGGCGGTCTGCGCGATCAGTTCCTCGGGGAGGTCGAAATCGAAATCGGAAAGCTTGAACATGCGGCCTGAAATAACGGAAATGCGCCGGAGGCCCGGCGCGCGGCGGCTTTGCGGAGCCGAACCGTCGAACGGTTGTGCCCCAAAAAGCGGCTGCAATGGCCGTTCGTGCGTGACGAAAGGCTATGATTGCGGGACGTGCGCGATAGCGATGCGTGCGACGCGCCCGATGGCAGAGGCCTTGCGCCGCACGCGGCGCGCCATGCCGGAAAGCCGATATTGTACTTGCGAAGCTGCCCATGCCCCCATCCGTTAGCCGATTGATGTCCGAAGCCGATTCCGCGAGCGACGCGCCCGACGACGCGCGCACGCCCGAGGACGGCGCGCGCAAGCGGCAAACGGACGCGACGCAAGGGGCCGCAGCGCCCGCGCGCAAACGCGCCGCGAAAAAGTCCGCAGACAAGGCCGTGGAAGACGCCGTAGAAAAAGCCGCAGCCAAAGACAAGCCCAAGCTCACTAAAACCGCCGACCGCC
Organism: Paraburkholderia guartelaensis; assembly: GCF_004353905.1. Classification (GTDB taxonomy): domain Bacteria; phylum Pseudomonadota; class Gammaproteobacteria; order Burkholderiales; family Burkholderiaceae; genus Paraburkholderia; species Paraburkholderia guartelaensis. Next base: position 176,064 of record NZ_SMOD01000006.1, read on the forward strand.
TCGCCAAACTCGGCCTGCGTAGCGATATCGATCTCGTGCTGCATCTGCCGATGCGCTACGAGGACGAAACCACGCTCACGCCCATCGGCGAGCTGCTGCCGGGCGGCATCGCGCAAACCGAAGGCGTGGTGTTCGACAACGAGATCGCCTACCGGCCGCGCCGCCAGCTCCTCGTGAAGCTGGAGGATCACAACGGCGACCAGCTTCATTTGCGCTTCCTGAACTTCTACGGCTCGCAGGTCACACAGATGGCGATCGGCAAGCGCCTGCGCGTGCGCGGCGACGTGCGTGGCGGCTTCTTCGGCATGGAGATGGTGCATCCGGCGGTGAAGGTCGTGGAGGGCGACGCGCCGCTGCCGCAGGCGCTCACGCCGGTGTATCCGTCCACGGCGGGCGTGAGCCAGGCGTATCTGCGCAAGGCGATCGACAACGCGCTTTCGCGTGCGCATCTGCCAGAACTGCTACCGGATGCGGTGGCGCACGAGTTCATGGAGCCGCTGAATCTGCCGCCCTTGATGGACGCAGTGAAGACGCTGCACCACCCGCCCGTGAACGCCGACGAGCATGAGCTGATCGACGGCACGCATCCCGCGTGGACGCGCATCAAATTCGAGGAACTGCTCGCGCAGCAACTGTCGCTCAAGCGTGCGCACGAAGAGCGCCGCACGCGCGCCGCGCCGGCGATGGCGCGCCACATCGCGGGCCGCAAGAGCGATGAGACGCTGCTCGCGCGGCTGCGCGGCGCGCTGCCGTTCACGCTCACCGGCGCGCAGGAGCGCGTGGTGGCCGAAATCGCGCACGATCTCGAACAGCCGCACCCCATGCAGCGCCTGCTGCAAGGGGACGTGGGCAGCGGCAAGACCGTGGTCGCGGCGCTCGCGGCTGCGCAGGCCATCGACGCGGGCTACCAGGCCGCGCTCATGGCGCCCACCGAAATCCTCGCGGAACAGCACGCGCGCAAGCTGCGCGGCTGGCTCGAGCCGCTCGGCGTGCAGGTGGCGTGGCTCGCGGGCAGCCTCAAGGCGAAGGAAAAGCGCGCGGCGCTCGAAGCCGCGGCGCTCGGCACGGCGCAGCTCGTGATCGGCACGCACGCGATCATTCAGGAGGCCGTGGAATTCGCGCGCCTTGGCCTCGTGATCGTCGACGAGCAGCATCGCTTCGGCGTCGAGCAGCGGCTCGCGCTGCGCGCCAAGGCGCAGAATGCGAAGGCGCCTGGAGACACGCATCGCGAGTTTCAGCCGCATCAACTGATGATGTCGGCTACGCCGATCCCGCGCACGCTCGCCATGACGTACTACGCGGATCTCGACGTCTCCACCATCGACGAACTGCCGCCCGGCCGCACGCCGATCCTTACGAAGCTCATTTCCGACGCGCGCCGCGAGGAAGTGATCGCGCGCGTGCGCGCGGCGGCGCTCACGGGTCGTCAGGTGTACTGGGTATGTCCGCTGATCGAGGAAAGCGAGACGCTGCAGCTGCAAACGGCCGTCGAGACTTACGAAACGCTCGTGGCTGCGTTGCCGGAACTCACCGTGGGCCTCGTGCACGGGCGCCTCGCTTCCACGGACAAGGCCGCCGTCATGGATGCGTTCTCACGCAACGAGGTGCAACTGCTCGTGGCGACGACGGTCATCGAAGTGGGCGTGGACGTGCCCAACGCGTCGCTGATGGTGATCGAGCATGCCGAGCGCTTCGGCCTCGCGCAATTGCACCAGTTGCGCGGGCGCGTGGGGCGGGGCAGCGCCGCTTCGGTGTGCGTGCTGCTCTATACCGGGCCGTTGTCGCTCACGGGGCGCGCACGCCTGCAAACGATGCGCGAGACCACCGACGGCTTCGAGATCGCGCGCAAAGACCTCGAAATCCGCGGCCCCGGCGAATTCCTGGGCGCGCGTCAATCTGGCGCGGCGATGTTGCGCTTCGCGAACCTCGAGACCGACGCGTGGCTCATCGAGCCGGCGCGCGGCGCAGCCGATCGTCTGCTGCACGAGTTTCCGCTCGTCGTCACGCAGCATTTGAACCGTTGGCTCGGCGCCCGCGAGCAGTACCTGAAAGCCTAAATAGTCCAACTGCGAGTCCATTGCGCGGAACCTGCGCGCGCCTACGCCGTCTGACCCTTTTGCGCTGATCACGCCCCGCATAGGGGTGTTGATTATTGGCGAATCACCGCCATAGGTGTATAACTACAAGCTATTGATTCACCTTTTTTGATTGGTCCCCGAATGACGCTCACTGAACTGAAATATATTGTCGCGGTAGCTCGAGAGCGCCACTTCGGACGGGCAGCGGAAGCCTGCTTCGTGAGCCAGCCGACCCTTTCGGTCGCGATCAAGAAGCTCGAAGACGAACTGAACGTGCAGATCTTCGAGCGCGGCACGAGCGAGGTGAGCGTGACGCCCATCGGCGAGCAGATCGTCACGCAAGCGCAGCGCGTGCTCGAACAGACGCTCGCGATCAAGGAAATCGCCAAGCAGGGCAAGGACCCGCTCGTGGGGCCGCTGCGCCTTGGCGTGATCTATACGATCGGGCCCTACCTGCTGCCCACGCTCGTCAAGCAGATGATCAAGCGCGTGCCGCAAATGCCGCTCATGCTGCAGGAGAACTACACGCTCAAGCTCATCGAGCTGCTCAAGCAGGGCGAGATCGACGTGGCGATCATGGCGCTGCCGTTCCCCGAAACCGGCCTCACGCTGCGGCCGCTCTATGACGAACCGTTCGTCGTGGCGCTGCCGTCGGGCCATGCTTGGGAACAACGTCCGAAGATCGACCCGGACGACCTCAAGCAGGAAACCATGCTGCTGCTCGGCAGCGGTCATTGCTTCCGCGACCACGTGCTGGGCGTGTGCCCGGAACTGATGCGCTTCTCGCAGAACGCCGACGGCATCCAGAAAACGTTCGAAGGCTCGTCGCTGGAGACGATTCGTCATATGGTCGCGAGCGGCGTGGGCATTACCGTGCTGCCGCGCATGTCGGTGACCGAGGTGAAGCCGCACGCGGGCGGCGTGGATTCCGGGCTGCTTTCCTATGTGCCGTTCGACGAACCCGTGCCGGACCGCCGCGTGGTCCTCGCATGGCGCAAGAGCTTCACGCGCATGCCGGCGATCGAGGCGATCGTCGACGCCATTCACGCCTGCGATCTGCCCGGTGTGAAGAAGATCGAGGCGCCTGCCGAAGCGGCCTGACGTACATCGCGCCGTGCGCTTTCGGGCTGCGCGGCGCGTTTGCCTCTCCGGCGCGGCATTCGTCCGCGCCACCATTCCCCAGTCTTACGTTTCTTGCGACCCCAATAATCAACGTCTATTCGATAGATTGAATAAATCAAATTACAGATATCGATAGTCATTGATAAAGTTTCCTCTAACCGATCCCAACCGGAAACCCCTGGAGGAAGCGATGCAAACCACCACCCCGAACACTCCCAGCACGTCGGCACGCGCCCATTCTGGCCTTCGCACCGTGTGGTTCTCGCTGCTCGTCGACCGAGCGCTGTCCGCCTGACGGCCACGCGCCATCCCGAAGCAAATATCACCGAATTCCAGAACACACACGCAAGCAAGGAAGGAATCCAGCATGACCGACCGTACTCTCACCTCGGCAGCCGGCGCGCCCGTCGTCGATAACCAGAACTCGCTCACCGCCGGTCGGCGCGGCCCGGTGATGCTGCAGGACGTGTGGCTCCTCGAAAAGCTCGCGCACTTCGACCGCGAAGTGATTCCCGAACGCCGCGTGCACGCGAAGGGCTCGGGCGCGTTCGGCACGCTCAAGGTCACGCACGACATCTCGCGCTATACGAAGGCGAAAGTGTTCGGCGAGGTCGGCAAGGAAACGCCGCTCTTCATCCGCTTCTCGACCGTGGCGGGCGAGCGCGGTGCGGCCGACGCCGAGCGCGACGTGCGCGGCTTCTCGATCAAGTTCTACACGGAAGAGGGCAACTGGGACATCGTCGGCAATAACACGCCGGTGTTCTTTATTCGCGATCCGCTCAAGTTCCCGGACTTCATCCACACGCAAAAACGTGATCCGCGCACCAACATGCGCAACAACGTGGCGGCGTGGGACTTCTGGTCGCGTCATCCGGAGTCGCTGCATCAGGTGACGATCCTCATGAGCGATCGCGGCATTCCGAAGAACTATCGCCAGCAGCACGGTTTCGGCTCGCACACGTTCTCGTTCATCAACGCGAATAACGAGCGCTTCTACGTGAAGTTCCACTTCAAGTCGGCGCAGGGCGTGGAGAACTACAGCGATGCCGAAGCCGCGCAAGTGATTGCTCAGGACCGCGAATCGGCGCAGCGCGATCTCTTCAACGAGATCGACAAGGGCAATTTCCCGAAGTGGCATTTCCGCATTCAGGTGATGCCAGAGGCCGATGCCGCGAAGGTGCCGTACAACCCGTTCGACATCACGAAGATCTGGCCGCACAAGGACTATCCGCTGATCGACGTGGGCACGATCGAGCTGAACCGCAATCCGGAGAACTATTTCGCCGATGTCGAGCAGGCCGCTTTCACGCCGGCGAACGTGGTGCCGGGCATCGGTTTCTCGCCGGATCGCTTGTTGCAGGGGCGTCTGTTCTCGTATGGCGACACGCAGCGCTATCGCCTCGGTGTGAACCATCACCAGATTCCGGTGAACGCGCCGCGCTGCCCGTTCCACTCGTTCCATCGCGACGGCGCGATGCGCACTGACGGCAACCTGGGCGGCAACGTGAACTACGAACCGAGCCGTTTCGGCGACTTCGCGCAGCGTCCGCAGGCGGGTGAGCCGCCGCTCGCGGCCGGTGCGGTCGATCACTACGATCACCGCGAAGACGACGATTACTACAGCCAGCCGGGCGCGTTGTTCCGGCTGTTCGATGCGCGCCAGCGCGAGCGGCTTTTCGCGAACATCGCCCGGCATATCAACGGCGTGCCGGCGGAGATCGTGGAGCGCCAGATCGAGCACTTCCGCCGCGCCGATCCGGCGTATGCGCAAGGCGTGATCGACGCGATCGCGAAGCTGGCGAAGTAAGGACGCGGGCGCGGTTTGTTGTCACAACCTTGAGACAGCGAGCCGCGCCCGAAGCAGGACTTCGAGGAAACACCACAGGAGCACGATCATGACCCGAACGATGACGATGACCCTCAAGACCATGGGCCCAGGAAATGCGACCGCGATGGCGCGCACGCGCGCGCAAGGCACGGAGATCGTGCGCCGGGTGGTGGGCTTCGCGATCGTGGCGAGCGGTTTCGTGGCGATCGCCACGCAAGCCTTCGCACACCTGGCGGGGCACTGAACGAGCCGGGCACGTTGCTGCACAGTAGGGTCGGATGAGCGGGCTTTCTGATATTTCCAGGCTACACTGACGACCGATCGAGCGCTCGCGCGCCAGTTTTTCAAGGCGCAGGCGGCGCAACAGGATCGTCAAGCACGCGTAGTCTCACTGCTACACAAGGAGTCGTCATGGCCAAAAAAGCAACCGTACAGCACGTGAATATCGGTATCAGCGACAAGGATCGCAAGAAGATCGCGGACGGTCTCTCGCGCCTGCTCGCGGACACCTACACGCTGTATCTGAAGACGCACAACTTCCACTGGAACGTCACGGGGCCGATGTTCAACACGCTCCACCTGATGTTCGAAGGGCAGTACAACGAACTCGCACTGGCCGTGGACGCCATCGCCGAGCGTATTCGTGCGTTGGGCGTGCATGCGCCGGGCAGCTACAAGGAATTCGCGAAGCTCTCGTCGATTCCCGAAGCGGACGGCGTGCCGGCCGCGGAAGACATGATTCGCCAATTGGTGGAAGGCCAGGAAGCCGTGGTGCGCACCGCGCGCGCAATTTTCCCGTCGACGGAAGCGGCCAACGACGAACCGACCGCCGACCTGCTCACGCAACGCATGCAGACGCACGAAAAGACCGCGTGGATGCTGCGCTCGCTGCTGGCCTGATGCCGATGCAGCGCCTGGGCGCTGCACCTGAAGCACGATTAGCACGATGAAAGGCCCGCCGGATGTCCGGCGGGCCTTTGTTTTTGCGCGGGTGCGGCTCGCGGCGACGGCGTGCCGCCGTGGCCTACAATAGCGGCATCGCTTTTCCCGCCCCGATCATGTTCGCCCGACTCCCGCTCTATTTGCGGCTCGTCCGCATGGACAAGCCGATCGGCAGCCTGCTGCTGCTGTGGCCGACGCTCAACGCGCTATGGATCGCCTCGGACGGCCATCCGCCCCTCTCGCTGCTGATCATTTTCACGGTCGGCACCGTGCTGATGCGCTCGGCGGGCTGCGCGATCAACGACTACGCCGACCGCGACTTCGACCGCCACGTGAAACGCACGGCCGAACGCCCCATCACGTCGGGTCGCATTCGCGCCTGGGAAGCGGTGGCGATTGCCGCGGGCCTCGCGCTCGTGTCGTTCCTGTTGATCCTGCCGCTCAATGCGCTGACGAAGCAGCTTTCGGTCGTGGCGCTGTTCGTGGCGGCGTCGTATCCGTTCACCAAGCGCTTTTTCGCGATTCCGCAGGCGTATCTGGGCATTGCGTTCGGCTTCGGCATTCCTATGGCCTTCGCCGCCGTGCAGGATCACGTGCCGGCGCTCGCGTGGATCATGCTGTGCGCGAACGTGTTCTGGTCCGTGGCCTACGACACCGAGTACGCGATGGTCGATCGCGACGACGACATCAAGATCGGCATTCGCACCTCGGCGCTCACGTTCGGCCGCTTCGACGTGCTCGCGATCATGCTCTGCTATGCGGCCACGCTCGGCATTTACGTGTGGGTGGGCGTGACGCTGGGCTTCGGCTGGCTCTACTGGCTCGGCTGGGCGGCCGCCGTGGGCTGCGCCATCTACCATTACACGCTCATCAAGAACCGCGAGCGCATGCCGTGCTTCGCCGCGTTCCGCCATAACAACTGGCTGGGCGGCGTGCTGTTCGTCGGGATTGCGGCCCACTACGCCGTCGCGGGACTCTGAGGCCAGATCGATGAAAAAAGCGCCGGGTGCATGACACACCCGGCGCTTTTTTTATCTGGACGCTGCAGCAGGTTTACTGCTTGCCGAATTCCTCGCCCATTTCCTTCGCACGTGCATCGGCCGCGAGCGCGCCCTTGACGATGGCGGCCTTCACGCCCGACGCGTCGAACGACGCCAGCGCCGCAGCGGTCGTGCCGCCCTTGGAGGTCACACGCTCGCGCAGCACGGCGGGCGGCTCGTCCGATTGCAGCGCGAGTTGCGCCGCGCCCGTGAACGTGGCGATGGCGAGCGCGCGGCCTTGCTGCTCGTCCATGCCGAGCTGGCGCGCCGCTTCTTCGAGCGCTTCGATGAAGTAGAAGACGTAGGCTGGGCCGCTGCCCGAGATGCCCGTGACCGCGTCGATCTTCGCTTCGTCGTCGAACCAGACCGTTTGGCCGACTGCGCCGAGCACATCCGAAGCGAGCTGGCGGCCCGCTGCGTCCACGCCGCTGCTCGCGACGAGGCCGGTTGCGCCCATGCCGATCAGCGCGGGCGTGTTCGGCATCGTGCGCACGACGCGCGCGTGGCCACCCAGCCAACGCGAGAGGTCGTCGATGCGAATGCCGGCCATGATGCTGATGACGACCTGATTGGCGCCCAGGTGCGGGGCGATGCCTTCGGCCACGGCCTTGGCGATTTGCGGCTTCACGGCGATCAGAACCGCGTCGTAAGAAGCGAGCGCGGAGTCCGCCGCAGCGCCGGTGCGCACGCCGAACTGCTCGGCGCTGCGCTTGCGGGCGTCCTCGTTCGGATCGATCGCGTAGAGGTTGTCGGCGGGAACGCCCTTGCGGATCAGGCCGCCGATGAGTGCGGCGGCCATGTTGCCGCCGCCGATGAAGGCAATTTTCATGGTGATGGAATCGTTCAGTGAATCAGTGAGAGTAGTCGCGCGCGCCGAAAATCGCGGTGCCGACGCGCACGATCGTCGCGCCTTCGAGCACCGCGGCTTCGAGGTCGGCCGACATGCCCATGGAGAGCGTGTCGAGCGCGAGGCCTTCTGCGCGTAGCGCGTCGAACAGCTCGCGCAGTTGGCGGTGCGGCGCGCGTTGCGCCTCGAGCGAGGTTTCCGGCTCGGGAATCGACATGAGCCCGCGCAGGCGCAGGTTGGGCAGGGCGGCGATCTGGCGCGCGACCTGCTGCGCTTCTTGCGGGGTGACGCCGCTCTTGCTGGCCTCGCCGCTCACGTTGACCTGGAGGCAGACGTTGAGCGGCGCCATGCCGGCGGGACGTTGCGCCGACAGGCGTTCGGCAATCTTCAGACGATCGACCGAATGGACCCAGTCGAAGCGCTCGGCTACGGGGCGTGTCTTGTTCGATTGGAGCGGCCCGATGAAATGCCATTCGATGCTCGCGCGCAAGTCGGCGAGCGCCTCGATCTTGTCCACGGATTCCTGCACGTAGTTCTCGCCGAACGCACGCTGGCCAGCGGCGTGAGCGGCGCGCACGTCCTGCGCGGGAAATGTTTTCGAAACCGCGAGCAACTCCACGCTTTTCGGGTCGCGGCCGGCGTTGCGGGCGGCGGCGGCGATGCGCTCGCGGACAGCTTCGAGATTGTGGGAGAGATCGGTCATCGGGGCTGAAGGCTGGCGCGTGAAATGCCGGGCGCCGCTTTTGGATCCAAAACGAACAGAACGACGGCCATTATACGGACTGCGCACGGCGCGAAACACTGGCCAGAAAGGCTATACCGAATGGCCGACTGTTGGCGCGCCGCGCGTCTTGTTACGCTGGTTCCGTTCCCGATCGGTTCAATTCGTCACCAGCATATGTTCGACCAGCTCAATCCAGTGCGTGACCGGAATCGCCGTGCCGCTTTGCAGGTGCGTGATGCAGCCGATGTTGGCGGAGACGATCAATTGCGGCTCCAGCGCCTGCAGCCGGTCCACTTTCTGGTTGCGCAGCGTGTAGGAAAGGCGCGGCTGCATGATCGAATACGTGCCCGCAGAGCCGCAGCAGAGATGGCTGTCGGCGGGCAGTCGCACGTCGAGTCCGAGCGCGGTGAGCAGCCGTTCCACGCCACCACGCAACTGCTGGCCATGCTGAAGCGTGCAGGGCGGATGCCAGGCTACCGTCTTGATGCCGCGCCGCCTCGTCGCGGCCACGAGCTGTTCCTCGAATGCGGGCAGCAGCTCCGAAAGATCGCGTGTGAGCTCGACCACGCGGCGCGCTTTTTCCACATAGGCCGGATCGTCGCGCAGCAGGTGCGCGTATTCCTTCACCGTCGCGCCGCAGCCCGAGGCGTTCATCACGATCGCTTCCGCGCCTTGCTCGATGTAGGGCCACCAGGCGTCGATGTTCGCGCGCACATCGTCGAGCGCATCGTCGGCGTAGCCCATATGCAGGCGAATCGCGCCGCAGCAGCCCGATTGCGGCGCGACGATCGTTTCGATGCCAAGGGCGTCCAGCACGCGCGCGGTCGCGGTATTGATGTTGGGCATCATCGAGGGCTGCACGCAGCCTTGCAGCATCAGCATCTTGCGCGTGTGCTTCGCCGTGGGCCACGCGAGCGAGCGCTGGCGCACCGGCACCTTGTCGCGCAGGCGTTTGGGCAGAAGCGGCCGCACCTGCTGGCCGAGGCGCATGGCCGGCGTGAAGAGGGCGCGGCGCGGCAGCACGCCCGCGAGCAGGCGGCGCATGACGCGCTGGCGCAGCGGACGCTTCACCATCTGTTCGGCATGCTTGCGGCCCACTTCCACGAGGCGCCCGTATTGCACGCCGGAAGGGCAGGTGGTCTCGCAACTGCGGCAGGTGAGGCAGCGGTCGAGGTGCGTGAGCGTGCTCTTCGTGACTGGCGCGCCTTCCACCATCTGCTTCATGAGATAGATGCGCCCGCGCGGGCCGTCCAGCTCGTCGCCGAGCAACTGATAGGTTGGGCAGGTCGCGGTGCAGAAGCCGCAATGCACGCACTTGCGCAGGATCGCGTCGGCTTCGTCGCCGTCGGGGGTGTTGCGTATGAAGTCCGCGAGGTTCGTCTGCATTGCCGCGTGTGGGTGTCGTCAGAAGTCGGAATACAGCCGGCCGCGATTGAAGATGCGGGCCGGGTCGAAGGCGGCCTTCAGGCCGCGATGGATCTTCATGAGCGGCGCGGGCAAAGGCGTGAAGACCCCCGCGCTGCGGTCGTAGTCGCGCCCTGTGCGGAACATCGTGGCGTGACCGCCGGCTTGCTTCGCGCTGATACGCACCGTTTGCGCGTCGGTTTCCGTGATCCACCAGCGCTGCGCGCCGCCCCATTCCATGAGCTGCGCGCCCGGCAACTGCAGGGGCTCGGCGATCGAGGGCAGCGCGAGCCGCCACAGCGCCGCGTTGGGCGCAATCGACGCAAAGAACGGATCGGTCTGCTCGCGCAGGCCCGCCCAGAAGCGCTCGGCCTCCACAGCGTCCACCACTTCGCCGCCCAGGCTCGCGCGGGCCGTCTTCACCGCGGCTTCCGCGCCCGCGAGGCGGACCGCGAGCGTGCCGTTGCGCCAGGCGCTCGCCGTCATCGGCAGCGGGCGGCCGCCCCATTCGTTGAGCTTGCGCACGGCGTCGGTGCCGTTCATGTCGAACTTGAGCGTGGTTTCCGCTTGCGGTACCGGCAGCACCTTCACCGAAAGCTCCAGCAGCAGGCCGAGCGTGCCGAGCGACCCCGCCATGAGCCGCGAAACGTCGTAGCCCGCGACGTTCTTCACGACCTGGCCGCCGAAATGCAGCACCTCGCCGTGGCCGTTCATGAGCACCGCGCCCAGCACGAAGTCGCGCGGTGCGCCCGCGCTCGCCCGCCGCGGCCCGGCAATGCCTGCGGCAATGCAGCCGCCCAGGGTGGCCTGTGCGCCGAAGTGCGGCGGCTCGAACGCGAGCATCTGGCTGTGGGCCGCGAGCGCCGTTTCGATTTCCGCAAGCGGTGTGCCGGCGCGCGCCGTGATCACCAGTTCTGCCGGGTCGTACGCGGTGATGCCGCGGTGCGCGCGCGTGTCGAGAATCTCGCCTTCGAGCGACTGGCCGTACCAGTCCTTCGTGCCCCCGCCGCGAATGCGCAGCGCCCGGCCATCGGCGCTCGCCGCCCGGATGCGTTCGGACCAGTCCGAGACGATGTCGTCCTCTTCCATGTCGTGATGGTCGCGCTCGTTCGTTATATGGTTCGTTCGATTGTACTGAGCGAACCTCTCCTGACAACCCGGAGCGGACCCTCATGCGGGTCACGCGATATGCATAGACTGCGCGGTGCCGGGTGGGTGTTTGCGCGTCTGTCAGAACCGCGGCAACTCGGGGTGTGGCAGCAGATTCCCCCGCACGTGCATGCGCCCGTACTCGGCGCAGCGCGCACGGGTGGGGATGCCCTTGTCGGGGTTGAGCAACCTGGCCGGGTCGAACGCGTGTTTTACCGCATGAAACGCGTCGCGCTCCTGAGGCGAGAATTGCACGCACATCGAATTGATCTTTTCGATGCCCACGCCGTGCTCGCCCGTCACGGTGCCACCCAGTTCGACGCAGGTCTCGAGAATGTCCGAGCCGAAGGCCTCTGCGCGGTGCCATTCGTCGAGGTCGTTGCCGTTGAAGAGAATGAGCGGGTGCATGTTGCCGTCGCCGGCATGGAAGACGTTGATGCAGCGCAGTCCATACTGCTTTTCCATTTCGTGGATGCGCGCAAGCAGCGGCCCGATCGCGCGGCGCGGCACAGTGCCGTCCATGCAGTAGTAGTCGGGCGAGATGCGGCCCGCCGCCGGAAACGCATTCTTGCGGCCCGACCAGAAGCGCAGGCGTTCTTCCTCGGTGCGCGAGATCTGGATGCGCGTGGCGCCATGCTCGCGCAGCACCGTGGTCGTGCGCGCGATCTCGTCGGCGACTTCCTCGGGCGTGCCGTCGGCTTCGCACAGCAGGATCGCGGCGGCGTCGAGGTCGTAGCCCGCGTTCACGAACTCTTCCACGGCGCGCGTGGCCGGCTTGTCCATCATTTCGAGGCCGGCCGGTATGATGCCCGAGGCAATGATGCCCGCCACGGCATCGCCGCCTTTCACGACGTCGTCGAAGCTCGCCATGATGACTTGCGCGGTTTGCGGGCGCGGAATCAGCTTGACGGTCACTTCGGTCACGATCGCGAACATGCCTTCGCTGCCGATCATTACCGCGAGCAGATCGAGGCCCGGTGCATCGGGCGCGAGCGAGCCGAATTCGACGATCTCGCCGTCCATCGTCACTGCGCGTACGCGCAGCACGTTGTGCACCGTGAGGCCGTACTTGAGGCAATGGACCCCGCCCGAATTCTCCGAAACGTTGCCGCCTATCGTGCAAGCGATCTGCGACGAAGGGTCTGGCGCGTAGTAAAGGCCGAAGGGCGCCGCCGCTTCGGAAACGGCCAGATTGCGCACGCCGGGCTGCACGGTCGCCGTGCGCGCGTAGGGATCGACTTCGAGGATGCGCTTGAAGCGCGCGAGCGAAAGCACAATGCCGTGCCGGATCGGCATGGCGCCGCCCGAGAGGCCGGTGCCCGCGCCGCGCGGCACGACCGGCACGTCGAGGCGCCGGCAGATCTGCACGATGCGTTGCACTTGCGACTCGGTTTCCGGCAGCGCCACGGCGAGCGGCAGCCGACGGTACGCGGCAAGGCCGTCGCACTCGTAGGCGACGGTGTCCTCCTCGCGATGCAGCAGGCAATGCGCCGGCAGCACGGCCATCAGCGCCTGGACTACCTCGCGCTGACGTTGCGCGAGCGCTTCCGGGCTCAGCTCGGGCAAGTTCGCCTCTGGTGCGTTCATCTCTCCTCCCGTCTGTTGCGCTTGTGTGCGCTTCTCAGCGCTTGTCGGTTACACCGCCCAGCTGAAGATCTTGCCCGGGTTCATCAGGTTGTGCGGATCGAGTGCGTGCTTGATTGCGCGCATCGTGTCGATGGTGTCCGCGCCGTGCTCTTCCACGAGGAAATCCATCTTGTGCAGGCCTACGCCGTGTTCGCCCGTGCAGGTGCCGTCCATCGCGATCGCACGCTGCACGATGCGGTGATTCAGGCGCTCGGCCTCGTCGATTTCCTCGGGCTTGTCTGGGTCGATCAGGATCGCCACGTGGAAGTTGCCGTCGCCCACGTGGCCGACGATCGGGCAGGGCAGCGGCGAGGCTTTGAGATCGGTTTCCGTCTCGATCACGCATTCGGCGAGACGCGAGATCGGCACGCACACGTCGGTCGTCACGGCGCGGCAGCCGGGTTTGAGCTGCAGCATCGCGAAGTAAGCGTTGTGGCGCGCGTTCCACAGGCGGCTGCGGTCTTCGGGGCGTGTGGCCCACTCGAAGCCTTCGCCGCCGTGCTGCGCGGCAAGCTCCTGTACGAGTTGCGCCTGCTCAGCGACACCGGCCTCGGTGCCGTGAAATTCGAAGAAAAGCGTGTGCTTTTCGCGCAGCGTGAGGTTCGAATGTTTGTTGATCGCGCGCACCGCGAGCGAGTCGATGAACTCCACGCGCGCGATCGGCACGCCGATCTGGATCGTCTCGATCACCGTGCGCACGGCCTCTGCCATCGAAGGGAACGCGCACACCGCGGCCGAGACTGCCTCGGGCTGCGGATAGAGTCGCACCGTGATTTCGGTGATCACGCCGAGCGTGCCTTCCGAGCCGACGAAAAGGCGTGTGAGGTCGTAGCCCGCCGACGACTTGCGTGCGCGCGTGCCGGTTTTGACCACGCGGCCGTCGGCGAGCACGGCGGTCAGGCCGAGCACGTTCTCGCGCATCGTGCCGTAGCGCACGGCATTGGTGCCCGAGGCGCGCGTGGCCGTCATGCCGCCGATGCTCGCATCGGCGCCCGGGTCGATCGGGAAGAACAGACCCGTGTCGCGCAGCGCCTCATTGAGCTGCTTGCGCGATATGCCAGGCTCGACGGTCACGGTGAGATCTTCGGCGTTGATCGAGAGCACGCGGTTCATTTGCGAGAGGTCGATCGAGACGCCGCCCTGCACGGCCAGCAAGTGACCTTCGAGCGACGAGCCGTTGCCGTAGGGAATGATCGGTACGCCATGACGGGCGCACAGCTTCACGATGGTCTGGATATCCTCGGTGCTCTGCGCGAACACCACGGCGTCGGGCAGTTGCGGGTCGAAGGGCGATTCGTCGCGGCCGTGATGGGCGCGTACGGCTTCGGAGGTGGACACGCGTTCGCCGAACGCGCTGCGCAGTTGATCGAGGAGTTCAGTGGGGAACGGGCGGCGTGCGAGGGCCGGCGGCGCGGGGTGATTCACGCGGGTGTCTCCTTCGTATGGGTATGACTTCTGGCTCGATCCATTTTACGCTGAACGTTCGCGCCGCAAAGCCGCGCTCCTTTTGCTGCGGTGCACGAAACCTATAATGGGGCCGGCAGCCGTGGGCGCCTCGCACGGCGCCGGGCGCACGTGATGCGCGACATGCGCGTATTTACAGCTTCGGAGAGCACAACATGGGCAATCGCCTGAGCAAGATTGCAACGCGCACCGGCGACGACGGCTCGACCGGACTCGGCGACGGCAGCCGCGTGCGCAAGGACGACGCGCGCATCGCCGCGATTGGCGACGTCGACGAGCTGAACTCGCAGATCGGCGTACTGCTGTGCGAAACGCTCCCCGACGACGTGCGCGAGGCGCTCGTCGCGATCCAGCACGACCTGTTCGATCTGGGCGGCGAGCTGTGCATACCGGGCCACACGCTCGTGACCGACGAACACCTCGCGCGGCTCGACGGCTGGCTCGAGCACTACAACGCCACGCTGCCGCCGCTCAAGGAATTCATCCTCCCGGGCGGCTCGCGGGCGGCGGCGCTCGCGCATGTGTGCCGCACCGTATGCCGGCGTGCCGAGCGCGCGGTCGTCGCATTGGGTGCTTCGGCGAACTCAGGCCCGCCGCTCGCCGATACGCCGCGCCGTTATGTCAACCGGCTTTCCGACCTGCTGTTCGTGCTCGCTCGCGTGCTCAACCGGGCCGCGGGCGGCAGCGACGTGCTCTGGCGGCACGACCGGGGCACGGGCAAGGGCGCGTAAGACATAAAAGGGCGTGAGCAAGCGCCGCCCTCGTCCGAAAAAGACTGTTTCCCGCATCGCAAAAGCTCCTCCGAAGCCCGCGCGGCGGCCATCCGCCGCGCATTCACGGCTGGCGCAATCCGGAAATTGCTGGGGTGCGACAAAATGCCTGGGTCGGCCTGTCGCATTAAAGATGTATCTTGTGTGCATCTTTACCACGGAGAAGCCGTAAATGACTGCGCTCACCGCCGACCAGATGGCCCGCGTGAAGGCCACTGCGCCCGTTTTCGCCGAGCACGGCGCCACGATCACCAAGCATTTCTACAAGCGGATGTTCGCCGCGCACCCCGAGCTCAAGAACATCTTCAACCAGACGCATCAGCAAAGCGGCAGCCAGCCCGAAACGCTCGCCCGCGCGGTGTATGCCTACGCGGCGAACATCGACAATCTGGGCGCGCTCGGCGGCGCGGTCACGCACATCGCGCACAAGCACGCGAGCCTGAACATCCGTCCGGAGCACTATCCGATCGTCGGCCGCCATCTTCTCGGCGCAGTCGTGGACGTGCTCGGCGACGCAGTGGACCAGCCCACGCTCGACGCCTGGGCCGTAGCCTACGAGCAACTCGCGAACATCATGATCGGCACCGAGGCGAAGCTGTACGAGGGCGCTTCGTGGAGCGGCTTCCGTCCGTTCAAGGTGATGCGCAAGCAAGTCGAAAGCGACGAGATCACCTCGTTCTATCTCGCGCCGGCCGACGGTGCATCCGCAGGCGGCTTCGAGCCGGGCCAGTACGTGAGCGTGACGCGTTTCGTCGACAAGCTCGGCGTGGACCAGCCGCGTCAGTACAGCCTCTCGGACGCGCCCCACGGCAAGTGGCTGCGCATCTCGGTGAAGCGGGAAACTGGCCGCGGCGACGCGCAGCCGGGCCACGTGTCGAACATCATGCATGACGGCGTGGAAGAGGGCACGGTGGTGCACGTGAGCGCGCCGATGGGCGAATTCACGCTCGATCGCAAGAAGACGTCGCCAGTCGTGCTGATGAGCGGCGGCGTGGGCATCACGCCGATGAAGTCGATGCTCTCCACGCTGATCGCCGAGCGCAGCGAGCGCAAGGTGACCTTCGTGCACGCATGCCGTAACGCGCAGGTGCACGCATTCCGCGACTTCCTGCGTCACGCGGTCTCCGAGTACCCGAACGTCAAGCGCGCGGTGTTCTACGAAGAAGTCGGCGCAAACGACCGCCAGGGCGTGGACTACGACTTCGAAGGGCGCATCGATATCGGCCGCGTCGAAGCGGATGTGCTGCTGCCCGACGCCGACTATTACTTGTGCGGCCCCGTGGCGTTCATGCGCGAACAGCGCGAGGCGCTGATTGCCCGCGGCGTCGATGCTTCGCGCATCCACACGGAGATCTTCGGCTCCGGCATGCTGTAACGTTGCACATCTGGCACGCTGAAATTACAAACTGAGTATGCCGAACGAAAAAACGCCGCGCGAGAGCGCGGCGTTTTGCGTATGCAGCCGTAAAACATGTATCGAATTGCGACCGGCATCACTCGCCCGAAGCCCGCCGGTTCACGGCGCGATACCCCGATGGCGAAATCGAGAGCCTGCGCCGGAAGATCCGCGCGAGGCGTTCGCCGCGCGGCACGCCGCAGCGTTGTGCGATCTCGTCGATGGGAAGATTCGTTTGCGCGAGCAGCAGGCAGCTAGCGTCGAGCCGGGTACGCAGCAGATATTCGGACGGCGTGAGGCCCGTTTGCGTCTTGAAGTGGCGCAGGAAATTTCGCATGCTCATCTGCGCAACGCGCGCCGCATCGGCCACCGAGATCGGCTGATGGTAGTTCTCGCGCAGCCAGTGCGCGGCCGAGTTGATCTTGCCATTTGCGCTGTCCGCTTCGCCATCGTCGAGCATGGGGCCGAGCCGTTCCCACGAGCCCGGCATCGAGTCCTCGGACACGCGCTGTGCGAGCGCGACGCCGTGATTGCGCTTGACCACCTTGAGCGCGGCGACGAGCGCCTCGGAAGGCGTCACGACCGAAGCACCGGCATTGCGCGCTTCCAGCGCCCGGCGCAGCCGTTGCGCGGAGCTGGCCGTATTGCCGCCCGTGCGCAGGAAGGGCACATCGGCAGCGGCGAGTACGGCGCGTCCTTCGCCCAGTGCACGGATGATGCGCACTTTCGGTGCGAGCGTCTGCAGCCGGGTGATGAGTCGCGCATTATCGCGTGCCTCCATCGCACCGGGGCCGCCGGCGATGAATAGTGTGTCGAAGCCGCTGCGCAGCGGGCCATGCAGGCTCTCGGACCATATGCGCAGGCCGCAGCCGCTGGCCACGTTGCCGCCAGGCTCGGAAAGCATAACGATCGAATAAGCAGGAAGCGTATCGGCGCAGGCGTCGTTGGCGAGACGAAACACATCGGCGAGCAAGGTCACGTCCCCGAGCGGGAAGCCCTCGAAAACCAGGATGCCTATGCGTTTGGCCACGTGTCCGAACTTCAAGTGAGCGCCGCGCGGCTGGAAAGCAGCTTGCCGGCAGACCACCCTATCGATGTACATGGCCGGTTCCTCGCGCAGAAAGGATTCGCAGGAGTACGTTGCGTTTTTTGCGCCGCGCGCCCTGATCCGGCTGTGTCGGGCTGTTACATGCGGTCACATCACGCTCTCGGGATTCATGATAGGCCGGTGGGCTGCTGGCGCACGCCGCAGTCTGAAAATGCCGAGAAGTTGGCAGAATGGCTCGGTATGCTGGGCAAGGCGGCGCGGCCCTGGCGCAGCGATGCATCCGGCGCCGCGGGCCCATACAGGCGTCTAGCGTGAGCTTAATGAAAGCCGTGCGGACAATGCATGAGGCGCGCGCATGCCTGTCAGCTCGGCGTTTTCAGCAGAAATATTGTTTCGTATTGTTGTGCACGTCGTCGCGCGTGAGTAGCTCTTCGGGCCAGAGCCACGCGTACTGGCTATGCTGGTCAAAGCGCCCGACGGGCACCGTGCTGTCCAGCATGAACGCATAGGCAAGCACTACATAGTGTGTGCCGATGCCGTTCTCTGCCGCGAAGTTGTCGGGATAGTGATGTTCGTACACGCCGACAAAGCGCGCCGCGGAGCGCTGCATGCTCGCAATGCCGAGTTCCGTTTCGACGATGCGGGTGAACGCGGCGTCTAGCCGTTCGTCTTTGCGGATGCGTCCGCCGGGAACGAACCAGGTGCCGCGTGCGGGGCGGTTGCGTCGCTGGCCCACAAGCACGCGGCCGTCGGCGTCGGCGACGATCAGGTCCATCGCGATGAGCGGTGCGAGCCGCACCACCTCCAGGAATTCTGTAGGCGACAGCATGGACGAGCGTATCCGCGGGGTGTCGGTCGTTTCGATTAGATGGTCCGAAGCGCAGTCGCTGCGCACACGGCGCGTGTGAAGCACGCGGCACGTTCATCAGCAGTCTAGGCGGGTCAAAAACGCGTTGCACTGTCCAGAGCCGCCTAAGTCTCGCTATCGTGGGCCAAGATGCGAACCGTGACCCTCGCGCTCAAGGCTTCGGCGCGACGTAGCCCGCGGGCGTCACGGCGTTCGATCTGGCGACCTCGACGTTGTCCGATACCACGTATACAGGCGATTCGGTCAGGCGCAGCGGGAGCATGCCGTCGTTGTAAGTCATGCTGGTCGGGTTGCCCATCATGTCGAACACGCTCACCTGGCCCGCGCGCCCGCGCGCGTCCACCTGAAGCGTGTAGTTCGTTGCGCGCGTGGCATCGAAGCCGGTCTTCGCGCTCCAGCGTGCGTTGTCGTGGCTCCACAACGCCGTAATCACCTTGCCTCCGCCCGGACGTGCGAACGCGTAGGCGTAGACGCCCGCGGGCGTGCCGCGTAGCGGCCCGAGTGTATACGTACCGTCGATCAACCGCGTCATGGTCGCTACCGCGAGCGCGGCCGGCTTCGGGCTGATGTTCGACGCGCCGTACATGCCCTTCGGATGCTCGAGTTCGAAGAACACGCCATAGCCTGGCGTCGTCTCCGGCATGTCTGCGCCATAGAAGATGAACGTGGTGTCCGCGCCTTCGCCGAGCAGGATGAGATGCGAGCGCGCGACGACCGCGCCCTGCGCGTAGAGCGTTTGTGCATCGGGATAGTTGGCTGCGTAATTCGTGCCGATGTCGTAACTGATACCCGTTTCGGTCACGAAGAGCGGGGCGCCCGGCTTGAGTACGTCGCGCATCGTCGTGCGTAGTTCGCGCATGGCTTCGGGCAGCGAAAGCGTGCCTTTTTCGGGCGCGCCGTACAGCCGCTCCGGCGGATGCGAAGGGCTCGTGCCGAAATCGTAGTAACCGTGGATCGTCACGCCATCGAGATATTTAGCAATGCCAAGCGGTGCGAACTTCTTGAGCCACTCTGTGTTGCCCTGTACGCCTGCATAGGTCGGGCCCATCACGATCGCCGACGGGTCAGTGGAGTGTATGCCCTCGTAGACGGTCTTGTAGAGATCGACGAAATGCGCGTCCGTGTCTTTCCATGGCAGCCCGCCGTCCTTGTCGGGCTCCCATGTGACCTGATAGTAGTTGTGCGCCTGGTGCGGGAAGACGCGCGCACGGATGCGTGCGGACTCCTTGCCTACGCGCGACATGTAATCGCGCAACTGGGCCAGTGACGAAGGCACGTAGCTATGGGTTTCCTGGCCGCCCGGACTGGCCCACCCGGGGAAGCCGTCGACCGTGATCAAGCGCATGATGTCGCCGGGCTTGAACTGGAGATCGAGCTCGGAGGTGGCAGCGTCGAACGTATTCGGACCTTTCGGCTCCATGGCGTACCAGCCCCGCTTGTCGTTGGCCCACGCAAGACCGAGGTCCGTGTAGAGCGGACGCAAGCCGTCGCCGCCGCAACAGTGCTGTCCGGGCGCGATATATGCTGAGCCTTGCCCGCCGAAGCGGTGCAGGTCCTGGCGCGCGAAGGTGGGTGCGGGAAGTGCTGCGCTTACGTCGGGCAGCACGCCGAACGTGGTGATGCCGGCCGGCCGGGTGCCGCGCTGGGGCAAACCCGTAGAGGGTTGCGAAGCGAGCGACGCCGAAAACGCGAAGTAGCCCGCCTGCGGCATCGTGCAGGTGAGCGACGTGACGCGCGGACCCGCTGCCACCGCAAAGTTGCCGCTTGCCTGCGGGCGACTCCACGTATCCGTGATCTGCCATTGCACCTTGTCGTCGTGCGTCGCGCGCGTGGTCACGTCGATGCGCACGCTCTTGCCGCGCGCAAAGAGGCGTGTTCCGTCGCTGCCGGGCGTATCGGCGGTGATGGGATCGTCGCCTGCGTCTGTCGCCGCACGGCCGGCGACGCTCCTGCAAACGGGCGCGTCGGCGGCGCGGCAACTCATTGCCGGGAGCAGCACGCCGAAAACGACGAGCGCGAGCGTTGCGGCCAGCACCGATGAAATAGCGCGCGAACTGCGCGCGGGAGGAGGGTTCACAAGTGCGGATGCAAGGGCTGGGCGCATTGTCATTGGCAAGTTCCTCACAGCATGAAAGGGTAAGACTAGTTGCTCGAGCAAGTCATCTGACGCCAGCCTCCAGGCTTTTCGCGCAATTTTCCCTCGAAGCCGCCCAAGAGAGTTGTGCAGTGCTCGCGGAGTCCAATCATATAAAGCGGGTTTTTGTGAATTTTTTTATTGTGCGGCGCAAACAGGATTTAACAGGTTTAAAATGCGCTTCGCATGCTCGAATTCTGAGCACAAGGCTTCTTAAACATCATTTAATCAGACGAATCGACTAGCAGTCTTTAATTGCCCGTTTCGCTTCCATCCCATGCGTACGCATCGATCGGAAGGCGTCGAATGATTTTGTAGTAACAAAGGCGAAAATACCTGCCTGCAACGGTTATCCGGCACTATTGCCGATTCGATGTAATCGAACCAATCGCCTTTCACGTAGTTTGCTTTTTTGTCATTTAGCTTGGCGCCAAACCTTCTAATCGGTCCTCGACCGGACTAAATGCGCCAATGTCTCGCCAGTTTCGGTCAGTCGTCGTTGCGGGAATTTTTCTCTGCATATGATGCACTGCACATGGAATGCTATCGAAATGCTATTACCGGGACTTTTCGCTTGGTACGGGGGATTGTTTAGGGGAAAAGCATGGCGTACGCAAGTCTGGATTTGCCGTCGTTCAGTCGCCCGCACCTAGTGACCGCGGGCATCAGTCGAGAGGTGCGTCATATCGCAATTCTGCTGTTCGACGGTTGTTCGCTCCTCGGCGCCGGTATCGTGGCTGAAGTGTTTCATGTAGCGAATGAACTCTCGACAGACACCGCTCGCAGTTCACCTTACGATGTAAGTATCCTTTCGGCCGATGGTGGCAACGTAACGTGCTCGTCGTCGGTACGGGTCTGGACAGATGGACTCGATGCACGCCACTACGTCGGTTTCGACGCGCTGTTCGTGGCGGGTGGAAAGGGCGCCTTCGCGGCCGCCAACGACGAACGTCTCGTCGCATGGCTGCGTCGCGTGCATGCGAATACCGGCACCATTCGTCCGATTGGTGAAGGCCGTTCATTGCTCGAGGCAGCGAGTCTGTGCGGCCAGCGCACGCAGCACGAGTTCAGTTCGTATGCGATGCAAACGGGACGCGAAGAAGCAGGCGGCGACGCCGGCGACCGGCTCGAGTCGATGAAGAGCGCGCTCACGCTCGTCAAGCGCGACCTGGGCGTGGATGTTGCGCGCGCTGTGACAGAGCGGCTCATGCCCGATTCGGGCGGCAACCTGTTGCCGTTTCTCGGCGATGCGCTTGGCAGCGCACCGGCTGACAAAGTGCGTGCAGCGGCGCGCTGGCTGCAGGAAAACTGTCAGCGGGCTATTTCGATAGCGGACGCGGCACAGGTCGCCGCGATGAGCGAGCGTAACTTTCTGCGCCGCTTCAAGCTGGAGATGGGCATCACGCCATCTGATTACTTACTGCATGCGCGCCTTGCGATTACCTGCAGCCTGCTCACCGATTCGGAGTTGCCGGTCGACAAGATCGCGCGCCGCACCGGCATGGGCAATGGCGATCGCCTCGCCAAGATCTTTCGCAAGCGCATGATGATTTCGCCCACCGAATACCGCGAGCAAAGCCGCCGCGAGGCCGGCGTAGCTGTCTCGTAACGCCGCGGTAACAACGGTCGCACTTCGTTACAAACGGGGTCGCTATTCGCGAGCCGAGGTGATCCTGCCCGATATGAAGGAGTCCGAAGATGAATGAAAGGTCATCGATTCATGAAGGACAAAGTCAGTCCCGTGCAGAAAGCGAGCCAGGTACAGCGCGCCAGGACACAACGCCTTGCACGCGCATCGTGCCTGTGGTGCTGGCAGGAGGTTCCGGTACGCGTTTGTGGCCGATGTCGCGCGAGCAATTCCCTAAGCAGCTAATTGGTGTGGTGGGCAGCGATACACTGCTGCAGGCAACCGTACATCGCCTTGACGGCTTTTCGTCAGAGTGGCAGGTCGCGAGTTCGCCAATCGTCGTATGTGGTGAAGAACACCGCTTCGTGATCGTCGATCAGTTGCGTGCGTGCGGCATGGACGCTCGGCTCGTGGTGGAGCCTGCGCGGCGCGACACGGCGCCGGCGCTTACACTCGGCGCGGCGCTCGCGTGCGCGAACGGCGACGACGCGATTCTCATCGTGATGCCATCCGACCATGCGATCGCCGACCAGGACGCCCTGCAGCGCGCGCTCGAATGCGCAGCGCGCCATGCGCAGCGCGGCGCGATCGTCACGCTCGGCGTGCCGCCGCGATCGCCCGAAACAGGGTTTGGTTACATCCGCGTCGGCGAAGAGATTGCCGATGGCGCGCACCGTATTGACGGCTTCGTTGAAAAGCCTGCGCCCGAACTTGCCACGCAGTACATCGCGCAGGGCGGCTATTGGTGGAACAGCGGCATCTTCGTGATGCGTGCGAGCGTCTGGCTCGATTCGCTGCGCGCGCTGCAGCCCGACATGCACGCAGCGTGCCTTGCCGCGTTCGTCGATGGCCAGCAGGATGGCCCCGTGTTCCGGCCGGCCGCGGAAGCCTTCAAGGGCGCTCCGTCCGACTCGATCGATTACGCGGTCATGGAGCGGCTATCGGGCAGCAACGGCTGGACGCCGGAGGGCGTGGTGGTCGCGCTCGACGCGGGCTGGTCCGATCTCGGCTCGTGGGACGCCGTGTGGGCCGCGATGGAAAAGGACGAAGACGGTAACGTCGGACGCGGGCGCGTGGTGTTCGAAGGCGCTGTGGCGACTTACGCGCATTCCGACGGCAGGCTCGTGGCTTGCGTGGGTACTTCGAATCTCGTGGTGGTCGAAACGGCGGATGCGGTGCTCGTCGCCGATCGCTCGAAAGTGCAGGACGTGAAGGGGCTCGTTGCGCGCATCAAGGCGGAACGCGCGCCCGAGGCGGCTTCGCATCGCAAGGTGCAACGTCCGTGGGGCTTCTACGATTCGATCGATTCTGGCGAGCGCTTCCAGGTCAAGCGCATCGTCGTCACGCCGGGCGCGCGGCTTTCGCTGCAACTGCATCACCATCGCGCCGAACACTGGACGGTTGTGCGCGGTACCGCGCTCGTCACTCGTGGTGAGGAATCCTTTCTTATGACGGAAAACGAATCCACTTACATTCCGCTCGGTGTGCGTCACCGGCTGGAAAACCCGGGCAAGGTGCCGCTTGAAATCATCGAGGTTCAGTCGGGAGCGTATCTGGGAGAGGACGACATCGTCCGTCTCGACGATACGTATGGCCGCTGCAGTTGAACGCAGCGGCACGGACTGCAGGGAGAAAAAAAGGGAGAAAGCATGCGCGAGCTACAAAATCTGATGGCGAGAGTGCTCGACGTATCTGCCGTAATGATCGGCGCAAGCGTGGCTTCGGAGATTCGCTTCGAAGATATCGTGCCGCGTGGCGTGAACGAAGCCTTCGTGCTGCTCTCGGCAGCCTTCGCGCTCGTGATCTTTCCGGCGTTCGAGCTTTACCAGTCGTGGCGCGGCCGCTCCAAAGCGTTGCTCGCGGGCCAGGTGTCGCTTGCCTGGCTCGTGGTGCAAGGTTGCGCACTGATCTCGATGTACTCGACGATGCATCACGTTGATGTTGTCTCGCGCCTGTGGTTCGCGTACTGGACCGCCGTTGCCGGCGGCTTGCTCATCACATGGCGTGTCCTCGCCCACGGCGTGCTGTCGCATATGCGCCGCGCGGGCATGAATCTCCATCAGGTCGCCATTGCGGGTTCCGCCTCGCAGTGCGACGAGATCGTGCGGCGCATTGATGCGGAGCCGGGCTCCGGCTTTCGTGCGAGCGCGCTCTATAACACCATGCCGCAAGCGGCGCGGCCCGCGTGCGAGAAGGACGCGCCGGTGTGCGACACGATCGAGGCTTTCGCGCAGCACATCCGCGAGCATGACGTGCACGAGTTGTGGCTCGCCCTTTCGCTTGCGGAGGAGCGCACGGTGGTTCGGCTCGTCAGCGAGTTTCGCAACGATCTTGTGAACATCCGCTTCATTCCAGACGTGCGCTCACTGGCTCTGTTCGACACCAGTACGGTGATCGAGCTGCTCGGCGTGCCCGCGATCAATCTCGTCGCCTCGCCGCTGCCCGCGAGCGCACAGCTCAAGAAGGCGCTGTTCGATCGCGTGTTCGCAGCGCTTGCGCTCGTGAGCCTCATGCCGCTTCTCATCGGCATTGCGATTGCGGTGAAGTTTTCCTCACCGGGGCCGGTGCTGTTCAGGCAGCGACGCAAGGGTGCCGATGGCCGCGTGTTCACGATCTACAAGTTCCGTACGATGCGCGAGCACAAGGAGGCGCCCGGGACGGTGAGTCAGGCGACGCGCCATGATCCGCGCGTGACGCGTCTCGGCGCGTTCCTGCGCCGCACGAGCCTCGATGAATTGCCGCAGTTCTACAACGTGCTGCGCGGCGACATGTCGGTGGTCGGACCGCGTCCGCATGCGCTCGAGCACGACGATCTCTATCAGAGCGTGGTGAAGGGGTACATCCACCGCTATCGCATCAAGCCCGGCATTACCGGCTGGGCGCAGGTCAACGGATTTCGCGGCGAGACCGATCGCCTCGAGAAGATGGAAATGCGCGTAGCGCACGATTTGTATTACCTCGGCCATTGGTCGTTCTGGCTCGACATGCGCATCATCGCGGCCACGATCATTCACGGACTGGTCGGCCGTAACGCGTATTGAGCGCTGAGGCGCATTCGAGCAAGCATCACCAGCAAGCAACACCAGGTTTCGGGAGAAGCAAGATGGCGATGAATTATGACGGCGCTTACTATGGCGCAGCAGGCGCCGACGAGCGATACCTAGGCGACTACCTGCAAACGATGGTGGCGAACTGGCGCGCCATCGCGATCGTGACGCTTGCCGTCACGCTGCTGGGCGCGGCCTATGCGTTTCTCGCCACGCCGACCTATCGGGCCGACGTGCTGTTCCACCTCGTCGACAAGGGCGACGCCAGCAAGAAGGACAGCAGCCTGCCGCCGCTCACGGGCATGTTCGACGAGAAGTCGACCGCGAATGGCGTGATCGAAATGCTGAAGTCGCGCAACGTGACCGAGGAAACGGTGCGCAAGCTGCACCTCGATATTTCGGCGCGGCCGCGCGAAATGCCCGTGATTGGCGGCATGCTCTCGGGCATCATGAGCGCGCCCTGGGCGCAGCACCTGCCCGGGTTCATGCGGCCGTCCGGCTATGCATGGGGCGGCGGCGACATCAAGGTGTCGCGCTTCGATACGCCCGAAGCGATGTATGAGCGCGACTTCACGATCGTCGCCGGTGAAGAGCCCGGCACCTTCACGCTGCGCGACCCCGACGGCATTCCGCTCCTGCAGGGCCGCGTGGGCGAGGACGTGAGCGCCAACACATCGGTCGGGCCGATCGCACTGCACGTGGATAGCTTGAGCGGGCCGCCCGGAACGCCGTTCCTGCTCACGCGCGCCTCGACGCTCACGACCGTCGACCGGCTCGAGAATTCGCTGCAGATCCAGGAGGTCGGGCTGCAGTCCGGCGTGATCCGCGCGAGTCTCGAAGGCCATAACAGCAAGATGACGGCCGCGATCCTCAACAATGTGGCGCACGAGTTCATCAAGCAGGACATCGCAAGCCGTTCGGCGGAAGCGGAACACATGCTCGCATTCCTCGACGACCAGCTGCCGCAACTGCGCGCGCAGGTCGACGCGGCCGAGCAGAAGTACAACAAGTTCCGTAACGAGCACGGCACGGTCGATCTCGGCGAAGAAAGCCGGCTGCTGCTCCAGCAGGTGAGCGACAACAAGATCCGCCTCGAAGATCTGCGCCAGCAACGCGCGGAACTCGCACAGCGTTTCACTGAGCATCACCCGGCCGTTCAGGCGCTCGACGCGCAGATCGGCACGCTGCAAGCCGCGCAGTCGCAGCTCACGCGTAACGTGGCGCAACTGCCGGATACGGAACAGTCCGCCGTGCGCCTCTTGCGCGACGTGCATGTGAGCACGGAGCTTTACACGAGCCTCCTGAACAGCGCGCAGCAACTGCGTGTGGCGCGCGCGGGACAGGTGGGCGACGTGCGCGTGGTCGACTTCGCCGAAGCGCCGGATGATCCCGTGCGTCCGAAGAAGCTGCTCGTGATCGCGCTCGCGATCGGTGCGGGGCTCGTGCTGGGCGTGCTCGTCGCGTTCGTACGCAAGTCGCTGTACGGCGGCGTGGAGCGTCCGGACGAACTCGAAGCCGCGCTCGGCGTACCGGTCTTCGCAGTGGTCCCGCGCAGCCCGCAGCAATTGCGCCTGCAGCATCACGTTACGTTGCGCCGGCGCGGGCTGCACGTGCTCGCACAGCAGAATCCGCAGGACGTCGCCGTGGAAGGTGTGCGCAGCCTGCGCACCTCGCTGCAGCTCACGCTCAACGACGCGCGCAACAACATCGTGATGCTCACGGGCTCGCGCCCCGATATCGGCAAATCGTTCCTGTCGGTCAATCTCTCCGCGCTGGTCGCCTCGGTGAACAAGCGCGTGCTGATCGTCGACGGCGACATGCGGCGCGGCGATGTGCACTCGCACTTCGGCATCAAGCACCAGCCGGGTCTCTCCGACGTGCTGCTCGGCGCCGATCTGGAACAGGCGATCCAGCACGAGGTGCTGCCTGGACTCGACGTACTGGCCAAGGGCTCGCTGCATTCGCATCCGTCCGAGCTGCTGATGAGCCCGCGCTTCGAGGCGCTGCTCGAAGAACTGGGGGCGAGGTATGACCTCGTGATCGTCGATACGCCGCCGGTGCTCGCGGTGACCGACTCGACGGTGATCGGGCGCTACGCCGGTACGACGCTTCTCGCGATCCGCCATGGCCGCCACCCGATCTCGGAGCTCGAGGAAACGGTCAAGCGCCTGCGCATTGGCGGCGTGAATCTGCGTGGCGTGCTGCTCACCGACGTGCCGAAGACGGGCGCGTTCATCGGTGGCGGGTATCGCGGCGGGTACTACGGTTACGAAAGCGTTTCAGGGTAGCAGCAGGGTAACAGCAGGTTGACAGCAGATTCGCGGTTGGCCGGGGGGCCGCCGCGGATAGTGGAACCACCGAATCCCATTTCGCTCACGCGAGGAGAGAACGATGGCGATGGCTCGCAAGGTTGCGTTGATCACCGGTATCACCGGTCAGGACGGTTCGTATCTGGCAGAACTGCTATTGAACAAAGGCTACGAAGTGCACGGCATCAAGCGGCGCTCGTCGCTCTTCAACACGGACCGCATCGATCACCTGTATCGCGACGTGCACGACCCGGAACCCGGCATCCAGCTGCATCACGGCGAGCTGACCGATTCCACGGCCTTGCTGCGCGTGATCCAGCGCGTTGCACCCGATGAAATCTACAACCTCGCCGCGCAAAGCCATGTGGCGGTGTCGTTCGAGGAACCCGAATACACCGCGAACGCGGATGGCCTCGGCACGCTGCGCATTCTGGAGGCGATCCGCATTCTCGGCCTCACGCTGAAAACGCGCTTCTATCAGGCATCGACCTCCGAACTGTACGGGCTCGTGCAGGAAGTGCCCCAGCGTGAAACTACGCCGTTCTATCCGCGCAGTCCGTATGCGGTGGCGAAGCTGTTCGCGTACTGGACCACGGTCAATTACCGCGAGGCGCATGGCATCTTCGCGTGCAACGGCATCCTCTTCAACCACGAGTCGCCGCAGCGCGGCGAGACGTTCGTCACGCGCAAGATCACGCGCGCCATCGCGCGCATCGCGGTCGGCCTGCAGAAGATGCTCTATCTCGGCAACCTCTCCGCCATGCGCGACTGGGGGCACGCGCGCGATTATGTCGACATGCAGTGGCGCATGCTCCAGCAGGAGCAGCCCGAAGACTTCGTGATCGCAACGGGGGTGCAGTACAGCGTACGCGACTTCGTGCGTGCGGCCGCTGAGGAACTGGGAATCACCGTGCGTTTTGAGGGCACCGGCGTGGACGAAGTCGGCATTGTCGACCATGTGGAATCGCGCGACATGCGCCTCGAACCGGGCGACGTGATCGTGCGCGTGGATCCGCGCTACTTCCGCCCGACCGAGGTCGAAACGCTGCTCGGCGATGCCTCGAAGGCCCAGGAAAAGCTGGGCTGGAAGCCGGTCACCACGTTCCAGGCGCTCGTCAAGGAAATGGTGCGAGCCGACTATCAGGCTGCGCGGCGCGACGCGCTCGTCAAGCTGGCCGGCTTCAGGGCCCTCGAACATCACGAGTGAACGCATGGACAAGAACTCCCGAATCTTCGTGGCTGGCCACCGGGGCATGGTGGGCTCGGCGCTCGTGCGCGCGTTGCAGGCGAATGGCTACTCGAACCTCGTCACGCGCACACATGCCGAACTGGACCTAACCGACCAGGCCGCGGTGAACAGCTTCTTCGAAGGCGAACACATCGACGCGGTGCTGCTCGCGGCCGCGCGCGTGGGCGGCATCCTCGCGAATTCGACGCAGCCCGCACAGTTCGCCTGGGACAACCTGGCGATCGAGACCAACGTGATCCGGGCGTCGTACAACGCGGGCGTGCAGCGCCTCGTGTTCTTCGGCTCGTCGTGCATTTATCCGCGCGAATGTCCGCAGCCGATCCGCGAGACCTATCTGCTCACCTCGCCGCTCGAGCCGACCAACGAGGCCTACGCGATCGCGAAGATCGCGGGCCTGAAGCTCTGCGAAGCGTACAACCGCCAGTACGGCACGCATTTCGTCTCGCTGATGCCGACCAACCTGTACGGCCCCAACGATAATTACGACCTCGGCAGCAGCCATGTGCTGCCCGCGCTGATCCGCAAGGCGCACGAGGCGCGCAGGAACGGCCAGCGCACGCTGACCGTCTGGGGTTCGGGCAGGCCGCGCCGCGAGTTCCTGCACGTCGACGATCTCGCCGATGCGACGATCTTCGTGCTGGAGCACGAGACCGGCGACGGCGTGTACAACGTCGGCGTTGGCGAAGACCTGTCGATCCGCGACCTCGCGCAGCGCGTGTGCGACGTCGTGGGCTTCGAAGGCGAACTGGTATTCGACTCGACCAAGCCCGATGGCACGCCGCGCAAGCTGCTCGACGTGTCGCGCCTGGGCGATCTGGGCTGGCACGCGCACATCGGCCTCCAGGAGGGGCTTGCCCGCACTTACGACGACTTTCTTCAAACTCAGGCCGCGCCGGCGTACGAGGCGGGCATGCGGGTTTGACGTGGCCTGACGGGACCGATGGCTTTCAAACGATCGGCTCAAAAGGACGAAGGGAATAGGCGTCTGGTTGGTGGTGGGCGTCGTGCGCGGACCGGATGCACGACGCCCGCTTTTTTTCGCTCGGCGCGCGAGACGATTAAAAGCGGTAGACAAGCCGCTCAAAAGCAGTTCAGGGACGGAAGCGACGCAATGAGAATCCTGATCTACGGACTGAATTACGCGCCCGAAGTCACAGGCGTCGGCAAATACACAGCCGAAATGGCGGAGCTGCTCGCGGCCCACGGCCATGACGTGCGCGTGATCTGCGCGCCGCCTTACTACCCGCAATGGCGCGTGCATGAAGGCTATCGCGCGGGGCGTTACCAACGCGAAACGCTGCGCGGCGTGAGCATCTGGCGTGCGCCGCTGTGGGTGCCCGCACAGCAGGGCGGCTTGAAACGCATCGTGCATCTGGCGAGCTTCGCGCTCTCGTCGCTGCCGCTTCTTGCACGGCTCGCGGCGTGGCGGCCCCAGGCCGTCATGCTGATCGTGCCGACACTCTTCTGCGCGCCTGGAGCACTCATGCTCGCGCGCACCATCGGCGCGAGCAGCTGGCTGCATATTCAGGACTTCGAAGTCGACGCGGCATTCGATCTAGGGCTGCTGCGCGGCGGCCAGGGTTCGCGTCTCGGGCGCATGGCTCTCGCCGGCGAACGCTGGCTGCTGCGGCGCTTCGACGTCGTCTCGTCGATTTCCGCGCGCATGGTCGAGCGCGCCATCGACAAGGGCGTGAGCGCCTCGCGCGCCGTGTGCCTGCCGAACTGGGTCGACACCGAGGCGATCTTCCCGCTGCCGTATCCGAGCGCGTTCCGGCGTCGCCTCGGCATCCCGCAGGACAACACCGTCGTGCTCTACTCGGGAAACATGGGGGCGAAGCAGGGTATCGAGATCCTCGCGGACGTCGCAACGGCGCTCACCGCGCGGCCCGATATCAGCTTCGTCTTCTGCGGCGACGGCGCGGCCAAGCGCGAGCTGATGGCGCGTTGCGAGCCACTCTCGAACTGTCACGTGTTGCCGCTGCAGCCGTCCTCGATGCTCAACGAACTGCTGAACGTGGCCGATATCCACGTGCTGCCGCAGCGCGCCGACGCCGCTGACCTCGTGATGCCCTCGAAACTCACCGGCATGCTCGCGAGCGGCCGTGCGGTGGTCGCCATGGCGCGGCCGGGTACGAGTCTCTTCGATGTGGTCTCGGACCACGGGATCGTGGTGCCGCCCGAGGATAGCGCAGCGCTCGCTGCGGCGATCGTCGATATGGCCGGCGACCCCGCGCGCCGCGCCGAGCTTGGCCACGCCGCACGGCGCTACGCGAAGCGCATGCTGTCACCGCAAGCGATCTTCGATGTGCTCGAAGCGAAGCTTGCCGCGCTAGCGGGTGGGATTGCCGAGCCGGCGGGTCAGACGCGGGTCGAGCCGCAGACCGCGGCAAGTGGTGCTGCTTCGGCGCAGCAAGGTGCGAATCAACCTGCGCCTCAAGCGGGCAAAGGCGGTTCGACGTTGCCGGAGGTCGAGCAGTCCGATGTTTGATCGCCAGCGCCCAAGGCCGCGATTGCTGCCTTGGGCTGTTTCGCAGCGCTAGCAGAAAGAACTTACCAGGGCGACTTGTAGAGTTCCGAGTTGGACTGGTCCGGCGACCCGTACGGGCTCGCATACGGATTGCCGTAGACCTGGGCGGTCGGAGAGGTTTGGCTGGCGCCGTAGTCATAGCCGGCTGTCGAGCGATTGCGTCCCGCACCGCTACCGCCGCCGCTCCCGCCGGTGCTCCTCGCCACCGCATTGCCGGCGCGCGACATGCCGTTTGCGGCGATCCTGCTGTGATTCGCGGCGCTCCCGCCTCCGCCCGAAGCGCCGCTCCTGTCGCCCCTGCCACCGTTGGCGCTCGCCGCGCTCGCGGCGTAATCCCCAGGCGTCACGACGTGCATGTGCTTTTCGTTCGTGAGCGCGTCTCGCGCGTCGTCTGGCGAAGCGCCGTTGCTGCTGTACGGGGTCACGCTGTACGGGTTGTCCGAACTGCCCGGACCGCCGAGCAGGCGCTGTTCGTCTTGTTGCTGGCGCTGCACGGCGCTGGAGTGGGTGTCGCCCTGGCTACTCTGGTCACTCGCGGCAGCGGGGGAGCCGCCGGAGCCGGCGCCGTACGGGGCGTTCTGCGCAATCACCGCGCACGGCCATGCGGCGCACGCGGCCTGCAGCGCGGCGGCGAGCACATAAGGCGTAAATCGATGACGAGAAAAACTGGACATGGCATTGATCCCGCGCGCCGCGAACCATGCGGCCTCAAGCCTTCATGTTGCCCACGACGCGTCGCGCCGCTGCGCCAAAACCCCTGCCGTGTCGGCCACGCGCGCGAGGCGATGCGGTGGCCGCCCGATAATGAAATCGTGGCTCGATGCGTCCCGTTATGGGGGCCGCGCGCCAGCCTGTAACTAGCAGGAAGCCAATAGGGAACCGACCCGGATGGGCAAGGAGCGTTCATGACGGAAGCGGTCGAAGGTCTAGGGACACTCAAAGGGAGCGCCAGCGCGGCTGGGCGCAGGGATGGGACGGGCGAAGCGCCGCCTGCGGGTGTCGTGCCGCCGCAAGCCGCCAATGACGCACGAGCCGCGGAAACCCGCGTGATCGATTTGAGCCGTGCGGGCAAGGGCAACTTCGTCGCGCGCCGGGGCAAGTTCGTGCAGGCCGCGTGGTATCTGGTCGAGACCTGCGTGCTCGACAATCGTCTGCTGCCGCTTTCCGCGCTGCGCGTGGGCCTGCTGCGCCTGTTCGGCGCGAAGGTCGGCCAGGGCTGCCGTCTCGTACACCCCATGCGCGTGAAGGCGCCGTGGAATCTGGAAATGGGCGACAACTGCTGGATTGGCGTGGACGTGTGGATTTACAACCAGGCGCCCATCCGCATCGGCTCGAACGTCTGCCTTTCGCAGGGCGCGTTTCTGAGCGCCGGCTC
The DNA here is from genome assembly GCF_004353905.1 of Paraburkholderia guartelaensis. GTDB lineage: Bacteria > Pseudomonadota > Gammaproteobacteria > Burkholderiales > Burkholderiaceae > Paraburkholderia > Paraburkholderia guartelaensis. The sequence continues at coordinate 208,638 of NZ_SMOD01000006.1, forward strand.
ACACGACATGCGCACGAACATGGACCTGCACGTCGCGCCGATCGTGATCGAGGACGGTGCGTGGGTCTCGTCGAAATGCGTGGTGCAGATGGGCGTGACGATCGGACGCTCGGCGGTCGTCACGCCGCTCTCGGTCGTGCATCGCTCGCTGGAAGCCGGCGGTGTGTATGGCGGCAATCCGTGCCGCTTTATCCGCTGGCGCTTCGAGGAAAGCAAGCCGCCCAAGGCATAAGGGCGGCGCGAGGCTGGCTCGTTTCAAGCAGACTCATTCAACATATGAGCAGGCCCGAAGGCCTGCTCATACTCATCACTCCACCGGCTAGTACCCGCCGTAACCCACCGCCCGGCCCGCTGCGGCTGCCTGCGTACTCGGCAGGATCAGGTTGATGACGCGGCTCCACTTCACGAGCGCCGACGCATCGACGAACACGACATCGTTCGGCTGCAACTCGAACTCGTCGGCCGTCGCCATGGCTTCCGGCGACGACGCGTCGAGATGGAAGACCTTACGCTGCCCTTCCTTCTGCCCGCGCACCACGTACACTTGCGAGGCGTCGCCCGAACCCTGGCTGACACCGCCTGCGTTGCCTAGCGCGTCGTTCAGCGAGAGGTGGCCGTTATCGAACGGCAAGGGCCCCGGGTGTCCGACTTCGCCCAGCACGAACACGCGGCTTTCGTTCGCCGAATACACGCGCACGAGGTCGCCGTTCTGCAGCAGGATTTTGTCCGGATTCACGCCTTTCTTGATCATGTCCGGAATGTTCACCATGATCGTCTTGTCGCCGCGCGTGACACTAACCCGCGAGCGGTCGCCCGCCGCCGTGAAGCCGCCCGCGCGGTTGATCGCCTCGGGCAGCGACATCGTCATGTCGTTGAGCACCATGAGGCCCGGCGTGCGCACTTCTCCGTCCACATACACGCGCCGGCTGCGGTACGACTCGATGCGCAGCGTCACCTGGGGCTTGTTCAGGTAGTAGGCGAGCTTTTTCGACACCAGGTCGCGCGCTTCCATCTCGGTGAGCCCTGCCACGTGGATCGGACCCACGTAGGCCACCTGGATCGCGCCCGACGAGTCGACGGTATAGCCCGACTGCACCTGGCTCGCGCTCTGATCCTGCGCGCCGTTGCTGCCACCGCTACCGTTTGTCGGCAGGTTCATCTCAGGGTGATCCCACACGACGATGCTGAGCACGTCGCCGGGCCCGAGCGTGTAGGGCTTGGGCGTGCCGAACAGCGTCTCGACGTTTGCCGGGACGGTCGTCGGTCTCGATGCCGCTTCCTTCGCGACCAGATCGTTGTTGATCTCAATAAGTGCACCCGGTGGTGGTTGATCGCCGCTGCCGCTCGTGCGCGCGGCGCCGGTCGCTGCCTTCGCCTGCGTGACGCTCGAAGGCGCCTGCATCCCAGGCGATAGCCCACAGCCTGCAAGCAGGGCCGCGGTCGTCACCATGGTTGCCATCGCCGCCAGGGCCGCCCGTGCGCGGCCCAACGATAATCCGCGCAAACTACGCGCGCTCTGCTGCGCGGTTACGTCGACGGTCTCGCCGCCAGAACAATCAGGTATGCTGTTTAACATAGTGTTGCCCCCTTACTAACAGGATTCGCACATCGCCACGAAAGTGCAACGCGGGCTCATCGTTCGACTCGTTATGACGCTTCAGCTGCGTTGCTTCGTCACCCCTGCCAATCCCTACCATTTCCGCTATCTGAATTTGATGCCGCCTTTTTCAATTTATTCAGTCTGCTCCGCGGGTTCGCCCTGCGCCATGGCGCTCATCGGACGCCCGCGGCGAAATCGCGCGCCAGCGTGCGCCGGATGTTCCTGCAGCAAGCCCAGCAGCGATCGCACCATGCCGTCCATCGCGAAGCGCGCGTCGAACGTGCGCCGCGCCTGAGAGCGCATCGCGTCGCGCGCGCGCTCGTCGAGTGCCCGCCACGACGCGAAGTTCCGCTGCGTGCCGGCGACCGTATCGGGCGCAACGAATCCTGCGCCGTCCTCGTCGATCTCGCGCCAGACGCCCACCTTGTCCGAGACCAGTGCGGGCAGCCCGCACGCCAGCGCCTCCGCCACGGAAACGCCGAAGTTCTCCTGGTGTGACGGCAGCACGAAGACGTCGCTAGCAAAAAACGCGCCCCACTTCAGGTTGCCTTGCAGCATGCCCGGCCAGCTGATGCGGTGCGTAATGCCGTGCGACTGCGCCATCGCTTGCAGCGCGGGTTGCCAGTTGCCCTGGTCGGGGCCCGCCATCACCAGATGCGCATCCGGCGTTTCGCGCGCATGTTCGGCGAACGCGTGAACCAGCACGTCGCAACCCTTTTTCGGATGCAGACGCCCGAGAAACAGCACGATGCGCTTGTTGCGCAAATGCGGCGACTCTTGCAGGAAGGCTTCGCGCAGCGTGTCCGGGTCTTCGTGCGGCGCATTGGTGCCGAACGGCACGACGCGCTCGTTCGCGCGGTAGAGCCAGAACGATTCGCGCGCGAGCAGGCGTTCTTCGTCGGTCGTGAAGATCACGGCGGAGGCGTCGCGCAGCACGCGGAAATCGGCCCATGGCCAGTAAGCCCATTTCTTCAGATGCTTGACCGGATAGGTGGCCTTGAACCACGGATCGAGCATGCCGTGCGTGTACACGTAGTACGGCACCTGGGCGTGGCGCAACGCGCGCCACGCGCCGAAGCCATGGTATTGCCAGAGCCCGTGCACGATCGCCGCGTCGAAGCGCCTCGCGTTCGCGCGCAGCCACGGCACGTAGCCCGCGCAGTATCCGTAGTGCCCGCGGCCGGGGCCCAGCGCGTGCAGCGGGAGAGGAAATTCGCGCACATAAGGCGCGTCGATCGGGTCGAGCGACGCCACTTCAATCTGGTGATTGAGCGCCGTCATCGCGAGACCGCTCTGGCGAACGCCCTCAATCGGGCCGCCCGAGCGGGGGTCGACCGTGGAAACGAGGTGCAGGATTTTCATCGGGGCTCCGGAGTCGCATACGTGTTAAGCGGCACCGGCGCCGCCGCGGGCGCCGTGGGTCGGAAGGCAGGCTCGCGCCCGTAGGCAGGGTGCAGGCGCTGGCGCTTGCGTTGCAGGTCGATGCGGTAATGAAGCTGCGAATACAGTGCGACGATGAGCCCGAGCGCGAGGCCGTACACGAGGCCCGAGAAGCGCGTACCGAGCGGATTGCCGCCGATCGACGCGCCCGGCAGCGCGGCGAGCACGAGCAGCGCCATGCTGAGCGGCATGAGCATCGGGTGACGCGGCGCGATGCGGTGCCATCGTCTGAATGCGCGGCCGCCGACGATGAGCGCGACGATCACCGCAATCGGCATGCAGCCCCCGAACACGATACCTTCGGCATAGAGCTGGTACACCCAGAAATTGTGGCCCGCCACCCAGTCGCTGGTGTTGAAGTAATCGTCCTTGCTGAAGGTCTGGTTCACGTACTGGTAGTAAATGGGCGAGTAGCGGTAGAGGTGGCCGTAACCCTTGCCGAACAGTACCGATTCGACCGATTCGGTGACCTGGTCGTACTGGTCGCGCATCTCCGCAATACGCGTGACCGTGGTCGGATCGCGGTCGGAATCCGCGTTCTGCGCGGCTGTTACGCGCTGCGTCCAGTGTTCCGTGATGGACGGGAAGAGCCACGCCGTTCCGACACCGAGCGCCACGACGAACGACAGCGCGATACCCGTGCGGAAGAACGACTTGATCAGGTGGCTCAACGACGGCGAGGCGAGCCACGCCGCGAACATGGCGAGCAGGATCGTCGCGATCAGCAAACTACGCGTGACGCTCAACAATTCGACGACGAGCGTGGCGAGGAACACGAGTACCATCGTCATGTTGAAGCGCCGCGCAACGATGAACTGGTGCAGCAGCATGGCCTGCAGCGCGAGCATGGTCGGCGAGACGATGCGAAAACGTATATCGGCGAGCGGCCCGCCGACTGCCAGTATGCCGAAGAAGAACGTAAACACGAGGCCCAGCACGTTCGCGTAATAGAGCGCACGCTGCATCTGCACGATGCGAATGATGTGCCACGGCCGGCACATGGCCGCATAGCCGAGCGCGAACAACAGGAACGGCAACATTACACGCAGGTACTGGCCAATCGGATTGTGTTGCAGCACTTGCGCAATGAGGCTGCCGACGAGGCTCGCCACCAGCGCGCCCGTTATGAACGAGCGCAACTGGATCGGCCGCGCGAAACGCGGGCCGATCATCGCAAGAACAAGCGCGCCGGCAAGGGCAGGAATGACGGCCAGCCATTGCGCGCTATGGCCAAACTGGGAGTCCGGTGCCTTATAGTCGAAAGCGAGAGGCACGAGACACACCCAGAGCCATATGACAGCATGTTTGTTTCGCATCGGCGTTTCTCCCGGTGCGGTGCATTGGATTGCATACGTTGCGCAAAATACATGCGCGCCGCACGTGTTGGCTCGACTCAATATAAAACGCCGCAAGTGGCTTGCGCATGCGCGTGGCGGGAAGCGGCAGGGTTGTGGCGGCAGGAAAAAAATTCTGATTTGGCGTGTGGTTTCCCGCACACACCTGGCTGAGAACGGCGGGAACTTGGCGCACGCGGCACGGCGCCTGTGTCCATGATGGGGCCGGCAGGAGTAAGTTTTTCATCGTCTGCCTTGCGCATGAATCCGGCGGCATGGACGAAGCGAGGGAAAGGTCATGAAGCTACTACACGGAGTGAGACTGCCGACGAAAGCGCGTTCCGTCGAGCTCGACTTCGTGCGTGGCATTGCGATCTTTGTCGTGATGGGCTACCACTTCCACACGGTGCGCACCGGCCATCCGTGGGTGAGCGTGATCGAGTACCCGCTGAAAAGCTTCGGTCACGAAGGGGTGAATCTTTTCTTCACACTAAGCGGCTTTCTGGTGGGCGGCCTGCTGCTGCGCCAATACGCGCAAACGGGCCACATCGGCGCGCGCCGTTTCATCGTGCGCCGGATCTTCAAGATCTGGCCCGCGTACTACGCGCTGATTTTTTTTCACCTGCTTGCCGGCCGCCATCGGCCCGATACCTTCCTCTGGCAGAACCTCACACACATGCAGAATTACTTCGGCACCTCCATTGCGCAAACGTGGAGCCTCGCTGTCGAAGAGCACTTCTATCTGTTCCTGCCCGCGCTGTTGATCCTGCTCTCGCACTTCCGGTTGCGCGCGAATGCGCTGATCGCCGTGATGGTCAGCCTCTGCGCGATCGTCTTGACCGCGCGTTGCATCGCCGTATCGCACGGCGATCTCGTCGGGGCGTTCAATTACACGCAGTACCGCATGGACAGCCTGCTCATCGGCGTCATACTCGCCACTGTTTACTGGATGAAGCCTGAACTCTGGAGCGTGCTCGTCGCGAAGAAGCGCTGGCTGTTCGGCGTGGTGGGGCTGCTCCTCGCCTGGTTGATTTTCGCGACGCCCGACGCCGCGCTCGACGAGAGCGTTGGCTACACGATTCAGGCCGTCGGCTTCTGCGCGCTCATCATGCTCGTGCTCGAACATTCGGGCAGATTGCGCTCGACGTGGCTGTACCGCGGGCTTGCGTGGCTCGGCGTGTACTCGTACGGCATTTACCTCTGGCATTCGCTCGCGCTCGCGCCGGGCGACTATCTGATCCACAAGGCGAGCGCGCTCGGCGTGGCGCCGCTTGCCGCCTGGCCCGTCGTGATCGTCGCGCAGTTCTTTATCGCCGCGGTACTGGGCTATGTCACCACGCGCGCTGTCGAGTTCCCGTTCCTGCGCCTGCGCGAAGCGATGTTCCCCGACATGCGCGGGGCCGTTCCTGCCGAGCGACCCAACACGGGCGCCGCGGACAACAAGGTCGAAGGCGTTGCGTGATCCTGTGTGACCGGGTCGAACTAATTCGGGTTGCTCAATATTGATTGAAGTTGCGAGCGGACGTTGCGAGTGTTCATGTCATCGCGGCCTGCAGCGTGCGCTTGAACTGTTCGAGCGTGTTGCACGACAGGAGGTGGTCGCCCGTTGGCTGCGCGGCATTCGAGCCTGTGCGCCAACGCTCGGCGAGCGTATCGAGCGCGTGCGCGATCGTGGCGGGCTCGAGGTCGTCGAGCAGGGGGCCGAGGGCGCCGTCGCGGCAATACCAGCCGATCAGACCGTCGGCGCTGGCCACCACAGGCTTGCCGAAGCGGTACGCCTGCACGAGCACGCCACTCATACCGTAGTGCTGCTTGTAGCCGAGCCACACGGCATCGCACGCGGAAAAGAGTTCGCGCTCCATCTCGTCGGAAATGAACTGATTGAAGATCACCGGCGCGCTCGCGAGTAGCGGCGCGTGGGCGTCGATGAACGCGCGCGTTTCGTCGTCCTGCTGGCCCGCGATTACGAGGCACGGTGCGTCGGGTTTTTGCTCGAGCGCTAGCATCAGTTCGCGAATGCCCTTGCGTTCACCGATCGCGCCATACACGAGCAGATAACGCGTCTGCGCATCGAGCTTCAGCTTCTCGCGCGCGAGCGCGGGGTCCATGCCTTCGATTTCGGGAAACGGGTCGGCCAGATAGCTGAGCGGTGCGGCGCGCTGGGGCTTCGTGGTCGCGAACCAGTCGGGCAGCGTCGGGTCGATCGTGAAGAGTTCGCGCAGCCCGCGCGAGCGCATGGCGCGGCGAAACAGCGCCGACTTGGCCAGGTCGACGAAACGCCGGCGCGGCGTGCGCAGGCCGATGCGCGCCTGATGAAACGTCATGCCCATGACGATGGCGATCCATGGCGTCTCGCGAAATGGCGAGTCGAACCCCGCGAGCGTGTAGAAGAAGTAGTCGGCGTAGGGCGCGATGACGAGCCGCACGTGCATCGTTTTGCTCACCTGACGGAACGCCCGCGCATAGAAGTTGCGAAAGCGCATGTACACGCTCGCGGCGAAATGCGGGCCGAAGGGAACGGTGTGCAGGTCGAGCAGCACGAGGCGCAGGTCGGGCCGCGCTTCGCGCACGATGCGCTGCGAGAGCGGATGGTCCGCGTACTCGGTATCGGTGACGACGAGGCAACGGTGCCCGGCTTCCACGCATGCCTGCGCGATCCACTCGACGTAGCGCCAGCGGTGGCCTGTGAAGTTCGGCTCGATGATGGCGATCCAGTCGCCGCCCACCGATGCGCGTGTGCCGAGAGGCTCGGACGTCACGAGTGTGTCGGCCTCGACGTCGGACAGTGCTGCGGCGTCCGGGGTGTGAGGGTCGGCATTGCGATATCTGGCGATCGACACGTTTTCCATGCGGGAGGCCCGATGAGCATTATTACGAACAAAATAGCAGTGGTGCGCAAGCGGCATGCGCCAGATTGCGGGGCAGGGTGGCCGAAAAAGCCTGGGGATATGCCGATCGCTTGAAGATTCATGATTTGCCGCCTCGCGGATCGCCCAACGCAAGCTCCCTCACGGACGGCCGCCTGACCCGTCCGATTCCGCCTGGTAGATGGCGCGTCGTGGGCGCTGCGGCGCGGTAAGGTCCAGAACGGGTGACGAAAACGCGTTCCCAAACATGCTTGAAGGGAACTGGGAAACGGGGCTAAAGCTCCGACTCAGGGATCGACAACAGGAGATGCATTTTGCGCGTAATGCGGCTGCCAGCAATACCGATCAAAGCAGGTTTCGGACCCGGCGCAGCGACCTGGGTGTTGTTGCAGCAGGTCGTCGTGCGCGGCCTCGTGGCCGTCAAGTTCCTCGTCATCGGGCGCATTCTCGGGCCGTCCGCAATCGGTCTCGCGAGCGTCGCGCTGCTCGCGGTCGCGATTGCCGAAGCGCTCTCCGATACCGGGCTCGCGCAAGCCGTCATTCAGGGCCAGTCGCCGCCAACGCGCGCCGAGGCCGGTGCCGTCTGGACCACGCTCGCCACGCGGGGCGTGCTGATCGGCTTGCTGCTGGTCGCGAGCGCGCCGCTCATGGACGCGCAGTTCCACCTGGGCGGCGCCATCGGGCTCGTGCAGCTCGCCGCGCTGCTGCCGCTCTTGCGCGGGCTCGCCTCGCCTGCGTATTTCATCACGCAGCGCGAGCGCCACTTCCAGCATATCGCGGCAATCGAAATCTCGTCCTCGTGTCTCGACTGCGCCTTCGGCATTGGGCTCGCACTCGCGGGTGCGGGTCCGTACTCGCTCTTGCTCGGCATGATGATCGGCGAGGCCTTCAAGAGCGTCGTCACATGGATCGCGCTTTCGCCGCGTCCGCCGATCCGGCTGCGCTGGTCGGGCATCGGCCATTACGTGGGCTTCAGCCGCTGGATCTGGGCGAGCAGCGTGATCATTCTCATCACCAACCAGTTCGACAAGGTGGTGGTGGGCAAGCTGCTCGGGCCGACGCAGCTGGGCGCCTGGCAGATGTCCTCGAAGCTCGCGCAAATGCTGCTCGCCGACGCCGCGCTCGCGCTGTCGCAGTATCTCTTCCCCACGTTCGCCGCGCATCATCGTGGCGGCCCGCAATCGGCCGCGCGCCTGTTCCGGATGTATCTCATGGTGGCCGTGGCGGGGCTCGCGTGCGTGGTGGTCGTGCTGCGCTTCGCCGCCGAGCCGCTCTTTTCGCTCGTGCTCGGCGCCGCGTGGCTGTCGGCCGTGCCGCTCTTTCGCATCTTCGTCATCAACATGGCGATCAGCGCGCTGAACTCGGTGCTCGCCTCGTATCTGCGCGCCGTTGGCGATGCGCGTGCCGTCACGGTCGCGTCGCTGCTCCAGGTCGTGGCGCTTATCCTGTCCGTGCCGCCTTCATTGCACATGTGGGGCGTGACAGGCGTGGCATGGTCGATGACCGTCGGCCTGACCTCGTGCGCGGCATGGATGCTGTATCGCGTCTCGCGGCAGAAATAAGCCGGAGTGCAAAGGGATTCAAGCGGGGATTCGAGCGAGGATTCAGGCGCGCAGCGCCGCTTCGACGATCTCGGCGAGCTGATGTCCCAACGTGGGCGAGTTGAGCTGACAGTAGAGCCCATGCGCGGCGGCGGCTGCCGCGCGCATTTCATCGGGCGGCATGGACCAGATGCGCCGCAGCGTTGCGGCGAGCGCTTCTGTGCCGCCGTCGCGTCCGAAGAAAAAGCCGGTGCGGCCATCCTCGACGTAGCCCGGCTCAGGGCCCATGTGCAGCGGCAGACGGTCGTGCACGATGGGCGGCAGGCTCAACGCGAACATGTGCACGACGCTCAAGCCCGCCGAGCCCGGATAGCAGCCCACACGGCAGCGCCGGCTGATAGTCGCGATGGCGTCGTCGTCGAACACCGCGCCATACCAGACCACGTAACTGCGATCGCTGTACTTGCGCTTGAGGCGCTCGCCGTGCTCGCCGTCGCCGATCACGTGGAGCGTGATGTCGCTGCCTTCCGCATGAAGCTGCCCGACCACGTCGATGAGCGGCTCGATCTCCGAACCTTCGCGCAGCCTGCCGATGAAGAGGACGCCGCTCTCGGCGCCCGTCTTGGTGGCGGGCTCCACGCCGCACGAGACAGTGAGTGCGTTGTTCGCGACGACGAGCTTCGCGAGCGGGCAGCCGATGGCCACGAGCGAGCGCCGCGACGCCTCGGTATAGCAGACGTAGCGCACGGCGAGCGCGACCGCGAGGCGGTAGCAGACCGTGCGCATGAATCCCGCGGACTCGTGCCGGTAGAGCCCCTGGCCGTGAATCAGCACGGGCACGCGCATCACGCGCCCGGCGAGGAGCGCGAGCCACAGCGAGAGATAGCGAACGTCTGCAAAGATCAGGACCGCATCGGGACGTTCGAAAACGATACGGCTCAACACGCGGCTTTGCATGCGAATATGCCGCGAGGGCAGACCCGCGAAACTCGCGATATGTGTTTCGACGAATTCGTCGCAGGCGGGCTTCTCGCGCGAAAAGCCGTTGGCTTCCACGCCCTCGGAGCACGCGAACACCTTGACGGAGAAAAGGCGGTTGAGCGACTCGATGACTTCGATGCGATAGCGCGCGATCAATGGCTGAACGTAGAAGACTACCGGGCGTTTGAGCCGCGCGCAGGATCCGTTTTCGCAAACCGTTGTCCCGGAAGAGAGGATCTCTTGTTCCACTGGCTGGCTCCGACGCGTCGACGCAGTCATGTTGAGAGGAACTTTCCGGGGGGGCGGGTTAGTCGGTCATATTTTCGCAAATCTCTTTTAGCAGTTGTAGTCGAGTCTTATCAAAAGAGGAATCCGAAAATTGCTATTGAACGAATCTACCGGACGGTGCCGCGCTATGGGCGATGCGTAATCGATAAATGCGCAAAAAGGTGCAATAAATGCGGAGTTAATTGAATGGAAGAAGAGAGGCGGTAAAAGGTGCGTCAATGCGCGAGCGGTACAGTTGCCGCGCACAGTGCGTTACCCAACGCATGCTCGTTCACAAACAGTTGGAATCAGTCGTTGAATAGATCGTTTCGGACAACTTCAATCCGGCCCGACTGGGAGGGCGAGTGCCTCGTGCTAACCTCGATTCGAGTCGAAACGACCACCGGAATGCGGAGAAACCGATGACAACGCTCGCCACCGATGATCTCGCATCTTCCATGGCGGCCCCGAACGGCGCGAAGGCGCGCATGCGCGTAGCGGTGGTGATCGCGACCAAGGGGCGGCCAACAGCGACCGCATGGGTCGTGCGTCTGCTCGCGCGGCAAACGGTGCGGCCGGATCAAATCATCCTTTCGGGCAGCAGTGCAGACGACATCGGACCTTACGACGCCAACGGTTTGCGCGTGAACGAAATCATCGGCACGGCGGGTTCGAGCGTGCAACGCAATCGCGCGCTCGACGCGCTTGCGCCCGACATCGACGTCGTCATTTTCCTCGACGACGACTTCGCGCCCGAGTGTCACTGGATCGAGCTTTGCGTGGAACTGTTCGAGAGCGACGCGAATCTCGTGGGCTTTTCGGGCCGCACGCTGCGCGACGGTGCGAACACGCAACCGATCGCATGGGAAGAAGCCATCGCGCTCGTGGACGGTGCGCAAGCCGAAGTGATGCGGCGTCCGCTGCTGCGGCCCTGCGTGGAACTGTATGGCTGCAACATGGCGTGCCGCGCGCAGGCTATCGCCGATCTGCGCTTCGACGAGCGTCTCGTGCTGTACGGCTGGCTGGAAGACAAGGACTTCTCGCGGCGCCTCGCGCGCCGTGGCGGGGTCGTGTACTGCGACTATCTGCTGGGTGTCCACCTCGGGCTGCGAGGCGGGCGCGTATCGGGCCGGCGCTTCGGCTATTCGCAGGTGGTCAACGCGATGTACCTGTGCAACAAGGGCGTGATGTCGCGCAAGGAAGCGACCAGCAACATCCTGCGCGCGCTAAGCATGAACTGCGTGAAGTCGGTGCGCCCGGAGGCGCACCTCGACCGGCGCGGCAGGCTCATCGGCAACGTGATCGGGATTGCCGATCTGTGCATCGGCGCAGTGCGGCCCGAGCGCGCGGAGCGGCTGTAATTCACGCGCGGCGCGGCTCAAATGGCCGCACCGCGCGCTCCGATGCGTGCGGCTCTCAGTTGCCCGAACCGCGCGCAATGCGGCGCTGCTTCACAGCTTGCGCGAGCCCTTCGAGCACGCCCACGCTTTCGTCCCAGCCGATGCACGCGTCGGTGATGCTCTGGCCATAGGTCAGCTCGCAGCCTTCCTTCAGGTCCTGGCGGCCCGCCACGAGGTGCGATTCCACCATCACGCCCACGATGCGCTCGTCGCCACCCGCAATCTGGCGGCCGATGTCGGCACACACCGGAATCTGGTTCTCGTGCTTCTTCGAGCTGTTCGCGTGGCTCGCGTCGATCATGAGGCGCGCGGCGAGACCCGCCTTGCCGATATCGCTGCATGCGGCGTTCACGCTATCCGCATCGTAGTTCGGCGTCTTGCCGCCACGCAGAATCACATGGCAGTCCTCATTACCTGCAGTCGAGACGATGGCCGAGTGGCCGCCCTTCGTCACCGAGAGGAAATGGTGCGGCTGCGACGCGGCCTTGATCGCGTCCACGGCGATCTTCACGTTGCCGTCCGTGCCGTTCTTGAAGCCGACCGGGCACGACAGGCCCGAAGCCAGCTCGCGGTGCACCTGCGATTCCGTTGTGCGCGCACCGATCGCGCCCCACGAGATCAGATCGGCGATGTACTGCGGGCTGATCATGTCGAGATATTCGGTGCCGGCGGGCAGGCCCAACTCGTTGATTGAGACGAGCAACTCGCGCGCGGTACGCAGACCGTCGTTGATCTTGAAGCTGTTGTCGAGGTACGGGTCGTTGATGAGGCCCTTCCAGCCCACCGTCGTGCGCGGCTTCTCGAAGTACACGCGCATCACGATCTCGAGCTCGTTCTTGAAGCGCTTGCGCTCTTCGACGAGCTTCTTCGCGTAGTCGACCGCGGCCTTGGTGTCGTGAATCGAGCACGGCCCGACGATGACGATCAGGCGGTCGTCCATGCCGTGCAGGATGCGGTGCATGGCGCGACGCGATTCGAAGATCAGCGTGGAGGCGGCTTCCGAGCAGGGGAATTCGCGGATCAGGTGAGCGGGCGGCGTGAGTTCCTTGAGTTCGCGGATGCGGACATCGTCGGTGTTGTGCGGGGGCATGGTCGTTTTCTCCTGATCCTGTGCGTAGCGTGCGTCGTGCGGACGGTGCTTCAAATTCGGTTAGATGAAGGTGCGGCTCGTAACTGTTGTCGAAACTGCGGGGCGAAAAAAAACCGCCAGGCTTGGCTGGCGGTTTCTCGTGTGTTCGGGGTCCTGCGCGTACTATCAACCCTCTCGATCCGCCAGCGGTCTGAGATACCAAAAGAAGTAAAAATAAAACTTCGTGGCGAACATGGCGGTCGTGTCTGAACGTTCGTTACGTCGAAAGGTTGATTGCCTTTATACCCCGGCCTTCTCATGGCTGGCAAGCAGGGTGCGGTAAAAAAGCGGATTATCTGCGCAAAAAATGACTCATGTGCAGAAAATCCGCGCAGCGATGCGGAAATTCCGCATCACTGTGCATGGAATACGCACCTTAAACCGTGCCGCCGACCGTCATGCGGTCGATGCGCAGCGTCGGCTGACCCACGCCCACCGGCACGCTCTGACCCTCCTTGCCGCACACGCCCACGCCCGAGTCGAGGCGCATGTCGTTCCCGATCATGCTCACATACTTGAGCGATTCCGGGCCGCTGCCAATGAGCGTCGCGCCCTTCACGGGGTAGCTGATCTTGCCGTTCTCGATCATGTAGGCTTCGGATGCCGAGAACACGAACTTGCCGTTCGTGATGTCCACCTGGCCGCCGCCGAAGTTCACGGCATACAGGCCGTTCTTCACCGAAGCGATGATTTCCTGCGGGTCCTTGTCGCCGTTGAGCATGTACGTGTTGGTCATGCGCGGCATGGGGAGCGCTGCGTACGACTCGCGGCGCGCGTTGCCCGTCACGGGCATCTTCATGAGGCGCGCGTTCAGCGAGTCCTGAATGTAGCCCTTGAGAATGCCGTCTTCGATCAGCGTCGTGCACTGCGTTGGGTTGCCTTCGTCGTCGATATTGAGCGAGCCGCGGCGGTTGGGTAGCGTGCCGTCGTCGACCACGGTCACGCCCTTCGCGGCCACGCGCTCGCCAATGCGCCCTGCGAACGCCGACGAGCCCTTGCGGTTGAAGTCGCCTTCGAGGCCGTGGCCGATCGCTTCGTGCAGCAGCACGCCGGGCCAGCCCGGGCCGAGCACGACAGTCATCGCGCCGGCGGGCGCCGGGCGTGCTTCCAGGTTCACGAGCGCGGCGTGCACGGCGTCGTCCACGTACTTCGAGAGAATGTCGTCGGTGAAATAGCCGTAGTCGTAACGGCCGCCGCCGCCGCCGTTGCCGATTTCGCGGCGGCCGTTCTGCTCGGCGATCACCGTGACCGAAACGCGCACGAGCGGGCGGATGTCCGCGGCGAGCGCGCCGTCGCTGCGTGCGACGAGCACCACGTCGTACTCGCCTGCGAGCGCGGCCATGACTTGCGTGATGCGCGGATCGCGCCCACGCGCCATCTCCTCGATGCGCTCGAGCAGCTTCACTTTTTCGGTGGCGTCGAGCGAACTCAACGGGTCGGAGGGCAGGTACAGATCGCGGCCCGCAATGCCCGTGAGCGACTTCGCCACCTGAATTTTCTGCTTGCCGCCGCCGGATTTCGCGATCGAGCGCGTGGCGATGGCGGCCTGGCGGATCGCTTCGGGCGAGAGGTCGTCGGAGTAGGCGAAAGCGGTGCGCTCGCCGGACACGGCGCGCACGCCTACACCCTGGTCGATGCTGAAGCTGCCCGACTTGACGATGCCTTCCTCGAGGCTCCAGGCCTCGCTGCGCGTGGTCTGGAAGTAGAGGTCGGCGTAGTCGATGCGATGCGTGAAGATCTCGCCGAGCGTGCGCGTGAGCACTGCCTCGTCGAGGCCGTAGGGCGTGAGGAGCAGGTCCTTCGCGGTCGCCAGATTGCGGATGCCGGGTTCGATGATGTTCATGCGCTCTGTGGGATCAACGATAAAGTCTGTCAATAAAGATTCGGGCGCGGTGCTGCGAAATCAAGCGCCTTAAACGTAGAACTCGCGTGGAATTCGATGGTGTTCATTCGCGGGGTACGGGTCGTCGCGTGCGCTACAGGCCTTGCGTGCGTCACGCGCAGTCGAGCACGCGGTGCCGCCACGCCGGAAGGCTCGCGCGCACGCTCGCGATGCGTTCGAGGTCGATGTCGCCGGCCACCACCCCCGCGCCTTCGTCGCGCACGTCGACGATCTCGCCCCAAGGGTCGATCAGCATGCTGTGACCCCATGTGCGGCGGCCGTTCTCGTGCGTGCCGCCTTGCGCCGCGGCGAGCACGTAGCACTGGTTCTCGATCGCGCGGGCGCGCAGCAGGATCTGCCAGTGGGCGCGGCCGGTGGTGTAAGTGAACGCTGAAGGCACGACCATCAGTGCGCAGTCTCCCATGCGCCGGTACAGCTCGGGAAAGCGCAGATCGTAGCAGACCGACAGGCCGACACGGCCAAACGGCGCCTCGAACGTGCGCACCTCGGCGCCGGGCCGGATCGTGCGCGCTTCGTCGAATGATTCGGCGCCTTTTTCGAAATTGAAGAGGTGGATCTTGTCGTAGCGCGCGCGCTCCTCGCCGCTCGGATCGAACACGAGCGTGGTATTGAGCACGCGGGTTTCTTCGGGCGCATTCAGCGGCAAGGTGCCGCCGATCACCCAGACGCCATGGCGCTTCGCCGCATCGGCGAGAAAACGCTGGATGGGGCCGTCGCCGTGCGGCTCGCGGATCGCGAGCTTGTCGCTGTCCTTGTGACCCATGAAGCAGAAATATTCGGGCAGCAACACGAGGCGCGCGCCTGCGGCGGCGGCCTCGGCGATCAACTGCTCGGCTTCGGCGAGATTGCGCTCGCGATCCGGCGTGCTGACCATCTGCAGCGCGGCGACGCGAAACGGGTCGAGAGGAGGAGCGCTCATCGGCAGAACTTGAATGGATTCGGGGTGCATGGCGCGCATACCGCGTGCCCATGCGCACTCGCCGGCAACTCAGTGCGCAATTCAGTGCACGGTGGCCGGCGCCTGCGCGTCCATCTTACCCTGATCGCCATGCAGTCGCTCGACGTGCGGTTTGGCCCATGGGCCCGTAATCGCGAAGTCCATCGCGAACGCGTGCTCGAGCGTTTGCGAGAGCACGACGTCGCCGATCAGCGCGCCGAGGCCGAAGAGCGGATTGATGATGGTCGCTGCGATCACGCCCGCTCCCGCGCTGACCGTCGGCACCACGTGCACGCGCAGGTCCTGGGTTTCGTGCGCGAGGTCCACACTGCCGGCCATCGTCGCGCGTCCGGGGGCGGTGATGAGCTTGAAGTCGTTGGTGCTGCCAATGCCGTTCTGGATCTGCGCGGTGGCCGTCGCGCTCGTGAAGGGCAGGCCTTCGCCGATGATGTCGCGGAAGTCCGTCGTGAGGAAGCGCGCGAGGCTTTGCAGGCTCAGCACGCCGAGCAGCCTTGCAATGCCCGGATCGACCTTGAGGATCTGGCCGTGTCGCAGGTCGAGATTGAGGTTGCCGTTGAGCGAGGGGAAGTCGATGCGCGTGGGGCCGCCTTGCCACTCGAGGTTGCCCGAGAGCGTGCCCGAGCCGCTCTTGAGCACGTGCGGCTTGCCGGCGCGTTGGAGCAGCGCACCGGCGTCCTTGATGTCGAGATGGAAGTCGAGCGCCGTGCGGCGCGGCGTATGCATGCCGGCGGCAGCCGAGTCGTCGTTGGCTGCCGTGTCGCCCACCGCGCGCCAGTTTTCCGTGGCGGTGAGGTGCGCGTCCGGGTTGCTGATGTCGAGCTGGTCGAGCTGCCAGACCGGCACGCCGTTGTCGTCGAAGTTGTGCGCGTTCACCTGGAGGCGGCCGAGATCGCGGTCGCGCACGATGAGCTGGTTCACGACGAGGTCGATCGACGGCATGTTCTGCGCGGGCTGCGACATCGCCTGGCCGAGCAGGTCGTTTTCGGTGGCGGCGGGTACGGTGAGGCGCGCGAGCCGCGCTTCGAGCGTGCCAGGCGCGCCCGGCACGGCGCCCGCCTTCCACGAGACGTGGCCCGAGACCTGGTTGGACGCGACGTTGGCCTGCCATTCGTTGCCGCGCTCGCCGGTGCGCGACGCGCCGAGCACGACGTTCTCCCAGTGGCGCTTGAGCAACGTGAGCGTGCCGACGTGGACCGCGAAGCGCGACGGCAGGAACTGGCCGACCGCGCCGTTGGGCGCGAGCGGTGACGAGGCGGCGCTTGGCGCTGCCGCCGTGGTTGCTGTGGTTGCCGATGCGGGGCTTTGCGGCGCAGCAGCAGCGGCGGTGTTGTCCGCTTGCGACTCCGAGGCCGCGCCCGCAGCCTCGTTTCGAGCCATCCGCTCAGCCGCTCTTTCGGCCGCCGTTCGCGGCGGGGGAACCGGCGCCTGGGCACCGCTCACCGGCGCGCTCGCAGGAGTCGCGCCCTGGGCCTGCGCCGCTACGGTCCCACGCAACTGCTGCACCACGGCGCGCCAGGCGTCGGCGTCGAAGGTGGGCAGATCGACGGCGGCCGTCACGCCTTCCGATGGCAGATCGGCGGGTCGGTTCATGCCGATCGCGCCGCGCACCACCTCGGGCACGTGACCCGGATGACGGCGCATCACGTAACGCGCGGCGAGCGGCCCGAGCGTGAGTTCTGCGTGTTCGAACGCGGCGTCGTCCGCCTTGGCATCGGCGCCGATGGCGGCTTCCGCGGGCGCGCCCGTGCCCGGCTGCAATTCGAAGTTCAGCGGCATCGGCGTGCCGGCCGCCTTGCCGAACGGCGCGGGCAGGTCGAGCGCGAGGCCGGTGAGGTCGGCGTTGGCCTTCACGTCCGGCAGCCGCCCGCGCTGGCCGGCCACCGAAAGCGAGTAGGGCGCCGCGCCCGAGAGGCGTCCGAGCGCCGCTGCCGCCATACCGTGCAGGTTCAGGCCGCGCGCCGCATCGACCGCGACGTCGCCCGCCACGTTCACCGCATAGTGCCCGTCGTCGCGCATGCCGCCGCTTGCGCGCAGATCGCCGCCGAGAAAGCGTGCCGTGAGCCCGTCGACATTGGCGCTGTGGTTCGTGAAGCGCACCCGGCCGGTTAAGTTCGAGACGGGCGGCACGTTCTTCGCGGTGAGCGTGTTGTTCTCGAAGCCGATGGCGCCCGCGAGCAGCACCTTCGGCATCGGATGGCGCGGGATCGTGAGCTTGAGCGCGAGCGTGGACTGCCCTTGCGCACTTACCTTCGCGGTGGCGTGCTTCGACATGTAGCCGATCGAGCTGTTGTCCGCGTAGTCGAGCAGGTCCGCGAGCGGCCCGCGCCCGCTGCCCTCGATCACGATATCGGAGCCCTTGATGCCCAGCTCCTCGATGCGCCCGCTCACGTTGCGCAGCACAAAGTTGCGGTAGTGGCCGCGATCGACGTCGAAACGCAGCTTGTTCTCATGCAACTTGAACACGCCGTCGATGCCGTCGAACGCCGGCCAGACGTTCGGCGCGCCGTTGCGCATCTTGCGCGGCGGGAACGGCGACGGGTCGAAGCGCCCGCCCGTGAACGGCGCGACGATGCGGAACTGGCCCGCGTCGGGGTCGCGCGAGTAGGGGAATTTGGTGAGGTCGCCGTGGATCTCGATCGTCGCGCCCTTCGACAGGCCCGCCTGCAGGCCGTGGCCGAGATAGATGCGCGTCTTCTCGCTGATGGCGGTGGGCAGGTAACGCGGGATGGCCTTGACCTTGGCCTCGTCGAAATGCGCGACGAGGTCGAGCGAGCCGCGTCCCTTGCCGGGGTTCGTGTAGTGCGCGGTCATCTTCGCGCGCGCGTCGGCGTTCTCGATGCCCAGGTTCGCGACATCGACGGTGAATGCCTTGAGCCGGTTGCCGGGCTCGCGCTCAGCGGCCACGGTCCATTTGGCCGCGCCGGAGAGCCGGTCGAACGTGAGGCGGGGATTGTCGAACACGCCGGGCAGCGTGATGGCGACGCTGTTCGTGTCGAGGTCGATGGTGCCGTGCGACTCGTCGGCGTCGATGTGCCCCCAGAGATTCTCGACCCCCGGCAGGCCTGCGCGGGGGTGGCCGCGCGGCGTGAGGCCCGGCCCCGGCTCCTGCGCATTCATGCTGATGCCCTGCAGGTCGCCCTTGAAGCGATAGTGGGTGACCGGCTCGACGCTCGTGGAGCGCTGCTCGGCAGCCGCTTCGCCCGACTCGGGCTTCGCGCGCTCGAGCGAGAGGTCGTAGTTCGCCACCAGCCCGCGCGGGTCGAAGCGCACGAGCGCGCCCTGCACGCGCCCGGGCAGCGGCAGCGCGCGCATGAACTCGGCAAGGATGCCGAGATCGATGCGGTCACCGCGCACGCTCATCAACTGGCCGTGCTGGAGCGTTTGCTGGCGAAAGCGCGCATCGAGCGTCGTGAGCGCGAGCGAGCGCGTGAGCGGCGTGCCGTCGTCGAGCGGCGGCTGGCCCAGTTCCGCGTGCAAGTCGCGCAGTTTAAGCGCGTAGTCGTCGGGCTGGATGCCCAGGCTCCAGTGGAAGCTGGCGACCGGCATGTCGAGCAGCGGCTGCGTGGGCCGCGTGCGCAACGAGACGTTTGCCCCTTCCAGCGCGCCGCTCGCCTCGAGAATGCGTCCGTTCGAGAAGTGCGCCCAGATCGAGTTGTCGATGCGCCCCGCGTAGGTGGCGATCGGGAAGTTGATGTAGCGCGCGAGCGTGGGCAGATCGACGGGGCCGGTCGAGAGGTAGGTGTCGCCCGTCCAGCTGATGGGCTTGCCGGCCTGCGCATGGTGCGCATGCGTGAAGTGGGCGCGGAAGTCGAGCGGGCCGTGCAGCACAGTGCCCTCGGCCGGCGCCTGGAGCGCGAGGCGGTGATCGTAGCCGTCGTTGAGAATCGCGAGGCGAATGTGCGAGAGCGCGAGGTCGGGCACGTCGCGCGTGGCGTCGTGCCAGCGCAGCGTGCCGCCGCGCAGCACGATGGCCTGCTGGCGCATGAGCCAGGTCGTGAAGGTGGCGTTGCCCGTGTGTGCGGTGGGAACGGGCACGCCCGCCACGGTGAGCGTGCCGTCGTCCTCGCGCGCGATGTGCACGTCGGGCTGCTCGACCACGATGCTCGACAGCAACGGTTCGAGCAGCACGACCGAGCGCCACGACACCGAGGCCGTGGCATGCGGCACGTCGAGCGCGATGTTGCCGTGGCGGTCGCGAATCGTCAGATCAGTGACGTCGATGCCGGGCTGGAAGCCCGACCAGTGCGGAGCGAGCTTGCCGATGCGGAATTCGGCGTGAATCTTCGAGGAGACGAGTTGCTCGATGCGCGGACGGAAGTTGTCCACGTACGGCAGCACGACGTAGCGCAGCCCGAGCAGCAGGACCGAGACGAGGAAATACAGGACGAGCGCGAAGATCGCCAGCACGCGCAGTGTCTGGCGCAGTACCGGGTGATGATGGTGCGGACCCCCCGGCTCAGTAGCCTGGCTGGCATGTCCAGATTGGGGTAGGCCGGCGTGATCGTTTCGCTCGGACATGCTGCGGCGGGTGGGGTATGGTAGCGTTGCGTTCTAACGACGAAATGTATCACAGAGGGCCGCCAGAACGCCCATCCGGGGAAGCCGGGATGGCCGTACGGCGCGTGACACGCATGATTTTTTGCACTGCGGCGCAGGCTATGCCGGACGCATCGGCGAGACGAATCGCGAGAACCGGTAGGTGGTGCATGCGTGGCGCGGGGCGAACCCTCGCGGTCGAACCATCGATATCGGCATCGTCGCATCGACACCGTCATCAACCCAGGCGCGCGCAACGTAACAACGGCGAACAGCGAGCCTTCCCGGCAAGCAGCACTTCATGACCGACATCCCTCTTCTGAGTTCCAGCTATTCCCGCTATGCAGCACGTGCTTACGCCGCGCGCGCCGGCCTGGCCGAGCAGGTCGAGGCACTGGCCGCCGCGCCGCTCTCGCGCGAACGCATCGTCGCGCGGCTAGACGCGTTGAGTGAGCAACTGCTCGCGGCAGCAAACGCCGCACCTGGCGCAGCGCTCAATGACGAGCAGTTGAAGAAGGTCCTGCGCCAGTTGCGCGTGGAAGTGATCTGCGCGGTGATGGAGCGGGATCTCGGCGGCGTGGCTGACGTCGCTGAAGTAACCGGCAGCATGACCGATCTCGCCGAAGTCACGATCCAGCGTGCGCTCGCGTGCGTGAGCGCTGACCTCGAGACGCTCTTCGGCGAGCCGCGCGGCCCGGGCGGCGAGCGCCTCACGCTCGGCGTCGTGGGTATGGGCAAGTTGGGCGGCCGCGAGCTGAACGTTTCGTCTGACATCGACCTGATCTTCGTCTACGAGGACGACGGCGAAACCACGGGCGGCCAGCGTTCGCCCATCGCCACGCAGGACTTCTTCACGCGCGTGGGCAAGCGCCTGATCGCCGCGCTGAGCGATGTGACGGCCGATGGCTTCGTGTTTCGCGTGGACATGCGCCTGCGCCCGAACGGCGACTCCGGGCCGCTCGTGTGCAGCCTCGGCATGCTTGAAGAGTACTTCTACGTGCAGGGCCGCGAGTGGGAGCGCTATGCGTGGATCAAGGGGCGGCTCGTATCCGAAAGCGACAGCGACAGCGCGCTGCGTCTTGCACGCCAGCTCGATTCGCTCGTGAAGCCCTTTGTCTACCGGCGCTATCTGGACTTCGGCGTGATCAGCGCGATCCGCTCGCTGCACGTGCAGATTCGCCAGGAAGCGCAGCGGCGCGCCATGATGCGCCCCGACAAGGCCGACGACATCAAGCTCGGGCGCGGCGGGATTCGCGAGATCGAGTTCAGCGCCCAGGTGTTCCAGCTCATTCGTGGTGGCCAGGATGCGGGTTTTCGCGTGCGCCCGACGCTCGCCGTGCTCGGCTACGCCGCCGCGCGCGGACTGATCGCGCCCGACGTGTGTGGCGAGCTCACGCGCGCCTACAACTTTCTGCGCGACCTGGAGCATCGCCTGCAATACCGCGACGATGCGCAAACGCACGCCATGCCTGTCGATGCCGAGGAGCGCGCCGCGCTCGCGAAGTCGATGGGCTTTGCTGACTACGCCGCGCTGATGACGACGCTCGACGGCCACCGCGACAACGTCGAGCGCCAGTTCGTGCAGATCTTCTCCGACAAGATGGGCGGCGAGGGCGGCTGTGGCGCCTCCGAAGACGGCGCGGCGGCATGGGTCT
The DNA here is from genome assembly GCF_004353905.1 of Paraburkholderia guartelaensis. Taxonomy (GTDB): domain Bacteria; phylum Pseudomonadota; class Gammaproteobacteria; order Burkholderiales; family Burkholderiaceae; genus Paraburkholderia; species Paraburkholderia guartelaensis. The sequence goes on from NZ_SMOD01000006.1 coordinate 230,249, forward strand.
GGAGCGGTGCGCTCATGGAAGAGGGCGCGGAAGACTCGTTGCTCGAACGTCTCACGGAACTGGGTATCGACGACCCGGCGCCGCTGCTCGCGCGGCTGCGAGGACTCTGGCAGTCGTCGCGCTACGCGGGGCTGCCCGAGAAGAGCCGCGAGCGCTTTGACAGCGTCGCGCAGCGCGCGCTCGAAGCCGCGCGCACGCTCGAGCCGCGCGAGCGCCGCAGCGACACGCTCGCGCGCATGTTCGACCTGCTCGAAGCCGTGATCCGGCGCGGCGCGTACCTCGCGCTGCTCTGCGAATATCCGGATGCGCTCAGCCGCGTGCTCAAGGTGCTGGGCGGCTCTCGCTGGGCGGCGGGCTATCTGATCCGCCATCCGCAACTGCTCGACGAACTGCTCGACGACGAGGCGGTTGCGTCGCCGTTCGACTGGCCCGAGTTCTCGCGTCTATTGCGCGCGCGCCTCGCGGCCGCCGCCGACGTCGAGCAGCAGATGGACCTGCTGCGCCACGCGCACCAGGCCGAGGTGTTCCGCATTCTGCTCAACGACCTGGCCGGGCGGCTCTCGGTGGAGCACGTGAGCGACCGGCTCTCGGAGCTCGCCGACGCCGTGCTCGACGTGACCATCGAGACCGTGTGGAAGCAGTTCGCCAAACGCCATCGCGAGGTGCCGCGCTTCGCGGCGATCGCCTACGGCAAGCTGGGCGGCAAAGAGCTGGGCTACGCGTCGGACCTCGACATCATCTTCCTGTACGAAGACGAGGACGAGCGCGCCTCGGAAATCTACGCGACCTTCGCGCGCCGCCTCATCACCTGGCTTACCACGGCCACCGGCGCGGGCACGCTGTTCGACGTCGATCTGCGCCTGCGGCCGAACGGCGAGTCGGGCCTGCTCGTGACCGACCTCGACGCGTTCCGCCGCTACCAGTTGCGCGAGGGCGACGCGGCGAACACGGCGTGGGTCTGGGAGCACCAGGCACTCACGCGTGCGCGCTTCTCGGCCGGGGACGCGGCGATCGGCAGCGCCTTCGAGGCGATTCGCGTGCAGGTGCTGACCACGCCGCGCGACGCCGCGCCGCTCGCCAAGGAAATCGTGGAGATGCGCCAGCGCGTCGAAGACGGCCACCCGAACCGCACCGAACTCTTCGACCTGAAGCACGACCGCGGCGGCATGGTGGACATCGAGTTTCTCGTGCAGTACTGGGTGCTGCTGCACGCGGCGCAGGACCCCGAACTGATCCGCAACACGGGCAATATCGCGCTGCTGCGCGAGGTGTCGCGCTTCGGGCTGATGAGCGAGGAGGAGGCCGAGACGATAGGTTCGGCGTACCGGCTCTATCGCAAGCTGCAGCACCAGTTGCGGCTCGACGGCATGGAGAAGGCGCGTGTCGATCTGGCGCGTGTGGAGCGCGAGCGCGAGTGTGTGCTGGCGTTGTGGAAGCGCGTGTTTGGGGAGCGCGGGGAGGTTTAGGGCGCGTGCGCCGGGCGTCGATGGCCGGCGTGGCCGATGCGCCTCAGACGTGAGGCGCAGTCTCGCTCACGCCGCCAACATTTCCTTCGCATGCCGTCTGGTCGTCGCGGTAATCTCCAGCCCGCCCAGCATGCGCGCGACTTCTTCCACCCGGCCGCCCTTGTCGAGCGGCGTAACGGCCGAGACCGTGCCGCCGTTGCCGTCGCCGGACTTCGCCACCTGAAAGTGGTGATCGCCGCGTGCAGCGACCTGCGGCAAGTGCGTGACGCACAGCACCTGGCGCGCGCGCCCGAGCTGGTGCAGCAAACGCCCCACCACTTCGGCCACGCCCCCGCCAATGCCCGTATCGACTTCGTCGAAGATGAGGGTGGGCGTGGGGCTCGCCGCGCTCGCGATCACGGCGAGCGCGAGGCTGATGCGCGCGAGTTCGCCGCCCGAGGCGATCTTCGCGAGCGGGCGCAGCGGCACGCCGGCGTGGCCTGCGACGCGGAATTCGATCTGCTCCAGACCATGCGCGCCGCCGATCGGCTCGCCAGTCGAGCTGTTGCCGAGCGCCACGAGCGCGACTTCGAAGCTGCCGCCCGCCATCGACAGTTCCTGCATGCCTTGCGTGACCGCCGCGCCGAGCGCCTTCGCCGCCTTCGCGCGCGCCTTCGAGAGCTGGCGCGCCTGCGCGAGATACGCTTCCTGCGCCTTCTGCTCGGCGGCGCGCAGGCCGTCGAGATCGGCCGCGGCGTCGAGCGCCGCGAGCTGCTGGCGGCGCGACGCGTGTTCCTCGGGCAGCGTCTCAGCCGGCAGACGGAACTTGCGCGCCGTCGAATGCAGTGCGTCGAGGCGCCGTTCCACCTGCGCGAGATGTTGCGGATCGAGATCGAGACGTTGCGCGTAATGCGAGAGCGAGTAGGCCGCTTCCTGGATCTGGATCGCGGCCGGTTCGAGCGCAGCGAGCGCGTCGTTGAGTTCGGCGTCGACTTCGGCGAGAGAGCGCAGCTTCGAGACGATCGAGTTCAACTGCGAGAGCATCGCCTCGTCGGATTCCGATAGCGCCGCGAGCGCGCTTTGCACGCCTTCGATCAGATTGGCCGAGTTCGAAAGCCGCACGTGCTCCGCGTTCACTTCTTCCCATTCGCCCGGCTGCGGCGCGAGCTTGTCGAGTTCGGTCAATTGCCACGCGAGGCGCTCGCGCTCGAGCTGCAACTCGCGGTCGCGCGACATGGCGCTCTGCAGGGCGAGACGCGCGTCGCGTGCCTCGCGCCAGGCGCGCGTGACGGCGGCGGCGAGATCCGTGAGGCCTGCGTGCGTGTCGAACAGTTCGCGCTGCGCGTCGGGGCGCATGAGCAGTTGGTGAGCATGCTGGCCGTGGATGTCCACGAGCATTTCGCCCAGCTCGCGCAGCTGCGCGAGCGTGGCGGGCGTCCCGTTGATGAAGGCGCGTGAGCGCCCCCCGCTGTCCACCACGCGGCGCATCATGACCGTGTGCTCGCCGTCGCCGTTCGTGAGCGCCTGCTCGTCGAGCCAGAGCGCCGCATGCGCGGGCACATCGAACTCGGCGGTGATGTCGGCGCGTGCCTCGCCGGTGCGCACGACGCTCGCGTCGGCGCGCGTGCCGAGCGTGAGGGCGAGGGCATCGATCAGGATCGATTTGCCCGCGCCCGTCTCGCCGGAAAACACGGTGAAGCCGCTATCAAATTCGAGGTCGAGCGCGGCGACGATCACGAAGTCGCGAATCGAGAGATGGCGAAGCATGGCGTCTGGTTCTGCTTTTTTGGGTTGGCATTGATTACCGAGGGACTGCTGGCTGCATGGCAGCGCGCGCGCTTCGCGCGAAGACGCGGGTTTAGTCCTCCGGATCGCCCTGCAGCGAGGGGTGCTCGTTCCAGTGCAGCTTCTTGCGCAGCGTGCGGTAATAGCTGTAGCCGACCGGGTGCAGGAAGGGCACGGTGTGGCGCGAGCGGCGCACCTCGATCACGTCGTTCAGTTCCAGCGCCGTGAACGACTGCATGTCGAAGTTCACGTTGACATCGCGGCCCGCCACGATCTGGATGCTCACCTTGCAGTCGTCGGGCAGCACGATCGGGCGGTTCGAGAGCGCGTGCGGCGCAATCGGCACGAGCACGATGCCTTGCAGCTGCGGATGCAGGATCGGCCCCTGCGACGAGAGCGCGTAGGCGGTCGAGCCCGTGGGCGTCGCGACGATCAAACCGTCGGAGCGCTGGTTGTACATGAAGCGGCCATCCACGTTCACGCGCAGTTCGGCCATGCCCGAAAAGCCGCTACGGTTCACGACCACGTCGTTGAACGCGAGCGCGTGGTAGATCGGGTCGCCGTCGCGCGTGATGCGCGACTCCAGCAGCGAGCGTTCCTCGCGCTCGAACGAGCCCGCGAGCAGTTGCGGCACGACCTCCTGCATCTCGGAGAACGCGATGTCGGTGATGAAGCCGAGCCGCCCGTGGTTGATGCCGATGAGCGGCGTGCGGTAGGGCGCGAGCTGGCGGCCGATACCGAGCATCGTGCCGTCGCCGCCGAGCACGACGGCCACGTCCGCGCGCGCGCCGATTTCGGCAGGCTGCAGCGCGGGATAGCCTTGCGCGCCGATTTCCTCTGCGGTCTGCGCTTCGAACACGACCTCGAAGCCGCGCTTCGAAATGGTCTGAGCGAGCGCCGTCAGCGGCTCGGCGATGCCTGGCGTATTGCTGCGCCCAACGAGCGCAACAGTCTTGAACTGGCTCTGGATCTTCTGGATCTGCATGCCCGCATTACACCATAGTCAGGTCACGAAAAGAACCTGGCGCAAGCCGGGCGCGGCCCGCCAGGCCTTGCGCGCCGCACCCTCCAGCCCGAAGCCGGTGACACGGCGATGACAACGCGCGATGTGCCGGGCGATGTGCTGTGCAACATGCCGGACGACGGCGGCCGATACAGGCTCGCCCCGCGCTGCGGGCGTGGCCGCCGGGCCCGGCCTGGCGCCGCACTCGCGGCCAACACGCCATTAGGCTAAAATTTTGAGTCATGCTAGATCCCCGCGCACAAACCCTCCTCAAGACGCTGATCGAGCGCTACATCGCCGAAGGTCAGCCGGTCGGCTCGCGCACGCTGTCGCGCTATTCCGGCCTGGAGCTGAGCCCGGCGACGATCCGCAACGTCATGTCGGACCTCGAGGAGCTGGGTCTCGTGTCCAGCCCGCATACCTCGGCCGGGCGCGTGCCCACGCCGCGCGGCTATCGCCTGTTCGTCGACACCATGCTCACCGTCGAGCCCAGCTCCGACGACGACGCGCTTACGCGGGCGGTAAAGACCACGCTGCGCCCCGGCGAGCCGCAGAAAGTGGTGGCGGCGGCGGCCAGCGTGCTCTCGAACCTCTCGCAGTTCGCGGGTGTGGTGCTGACGCCCCGGCGCAGCCACGTGTTCAAACAGATCGAATTCATGCGCCTGTCCGACAAGCGCATCCTGCTCATCATCGTGACGCCAGAAGGCGACGTGCAGAACCGCATCATGGCGACGCAGCGCGACTTCACGCCTTCCGAACTCATCGAAGCCTCGAATTACATCAACGCGCACTTCGCAGGCCTGTCGTTCGACGAGGTCCGCCGCCGCCTGCGCGAGGAAATCGACGCGCTGCGCGGCGACATGACGACGCTCATGCACGCGGCCGTGACCGCGAGCACCGAAGAGCCCGAAGGCGGCGACACCTTGCTCATTTCCGGCGAGCGCAACCTGCTCGAAGTGGCCGACCTTTCCTCGGACATGGCGCGCCTGCGCAAGCTCTTCGACGTGTTCGACCAGAAAACCAGCCTCCTGCAGCTGCTTGACGTCTCGAGTCACGCGCAGGGCGTCCAGATTTTCATTGGCGGCGAGTCGCAACTCGTGCCGATCGAGGAAATGAGCGTGGTGACGGCTCCCTACGAGGTGAACGGCAAGATCGTCGGTACGCTCGGCGTGATCGGACCGACGCGCATGGCGTACAACCGGGTGATCCCGATCGTCGACATCACGGCGCGCCTGCTTTCGCTCACACTCAGCCAGAACTGAGCGCCGCATCGGGCGCCGGGCACACCCGCCTTCCAGAAGATCATCCCTGAAAGGCATGCCGCGCGCCATTGGCCGAATGGCCAACGCAGGATGCGCCGGTGCGGCCCGAGTCCGGTTTGGCCCGCCAGGGGCGCCCGCTATAATGCTTGTTTCGTGCAACCGTTGCTGCGCACTCGCGCGGCGTCACTGATCGCCTATGCGTTTCGATCTGGAGCGGCCTTCGCAGTCCGCCGCGGCGCATCGCGTCGCCGTGCTGCTCATCAACCTGGGTACGCCGGACGCGCCCACGCCGCGCGCCGTGCGCCGCTATCTCGCGCAGTTTCTGTCCGATCCGCGCGTGGTCGAGATTCCGGCGCCGATCTGGCAGGTCATCCTGCGCGCGCTGATCCTGCCGTTTCGCGGCCGTTCGTCGGCCAAGAAGTACGCGGCGGTCTGGACGCCCGAGGGCTCGCCGCTGCGCGTGCACACGCAGAAGCAGACCGACGGCCTGCGCCATCTGTTGCAGATCAACGACTACACGGTCCTCGTCGACTACGCGATGCGGTACGGCACGCCCGATATCCCGGCGATGCTGAACCAGCTCAAGCTGGCGGGCGCGGAACGCATCCTGCTCATGCCGATGTACCCGCAGTACTCGGCGTCGACCACGGCCACGGCGTTCGACGCGGCTTTCGTCGCGCTGCGCCGCATGCGCAACCAGCCGGAAATCCGCACGGTTCGCGGCTATCACGACCATCCGGCGTATATCGCGGCGCTCGCGGCCCAGGTGCACCAGTACTGGCACGCGCACGGCAAGCCCAATTTCGCGGCGGGCGACCGGCTCGTGCTGAGTTTTCACGGCGTGCCGAGCCGGACGCTCGATCTGGGCGACCCGTACCACGACCAGTGCCAGCAAACGGCCGCGCTGCTCATGCACGCGCTGGAGCTGACGCCGGTCGAATGCCGGGTGACGTTCCAGTCGCGCTTTGGGCGGGCGCAGTGGCTCCAGCCGTACACGGCGCCCACGCTGCGCGAACTGGGCGCGGGCGGCGTGCGCCGTGCAGACGTGTTCTGCCCCGGTTTTACGGCGGATTGCCTTGAAACCATCGAGGAAATCGGCATGGAAGTGCGCGACGAATTCCTGCACGGCGGCGGTAAGGAGTTTCACCGCATTGCGTGCCTGAATGCCTCGCCGGCGTGGATCGCGGCGCTGGGCGAGATTGTTGCGCAGCACCTGCAGGGCTGGCCCGTGCAGGCCGCGGCGCCGGCTGGCGCAGTCGCCTGATCCAGCGAATTGAGCGTGAACTGAGCGGCGCATCCGGAAAGCTTCTGATGAACTACAAGATTTCGACTGAACCAGGCGCGCGCCTGCGCATCGATAAATGGTTATGGGCGGCGCGCTTCTTCAAGACGCGCTCGCTCGCCTCCGATGCGGTGGGCAAGGGGCGCGTGCGCATTGGCGGCGAGGTCGTGAAGGCGTCGAAGGACGTGCGCGTGGGCGACCTCGTCGAAATCGAGATCGAACACGTGGTGTGGGAAGTGCAGGTGCTGGGGATTTGCGAGTTGCGCGGACCCGCCAGCATCGCGCAGACGCTCTATGCGGAAACCGAAGCCGGGCGCGAGCGGCGCGCGGCGGAGCAGGACCGGCGCCGGCTCTTTCGCGAACCGGCTGCCGTGTTGCAGGGCAGGCCGACCAAGCGCGACCGCCGCACTATCGACAAATTTTCGCGTGAGGGTTGAAGAGCGCTTCCATCGTAGCGTGCACGCCCCCGTATTCCGTCGTGTTTTCGTTCACGGCGCCCGACATGCAGATGGTCGTAGTCCCGGCGATGAGTACCAGCGCGACCACCGATATGGCAAAGGTCAGTTTCACGGTACTCCCCTTGGGATCGCAGCAAAACAGCCAGTTTCGAGGCCCGGATAGCGTTTTTATGTGCGGCGATGCCGCTAAAAAAGGTGCTGTCCGTGGGCCCATTCGGTGCGGTGCCGGCCTCAGGGTAAACGCGCCATGAGCAGCACCTGTTCCTGAGTGTAGGTCAGGGATGTCCCTTACTCAATTTCATTTTTGCGGCGCTGCAGTAATGGTTGTTACGGGCGATTTCGCGGCTTGATTTTCTGTATAAAAAAGCCGCAAGAGCCTCTTGAAACAAGCGATCCGGCACCCATGTGCAGTCGCAATGTACGAAGCCTCTGTCGCGTTGGCGCAACGATGGTCGGCGCAGTAGAGCGGGTCGCGCAGTGGCGCCCGAAGCTTTGTTCCCTTTTTCACTATTCAACGACGTTCAGCGACATGGAAAACACGCAAGAGAACCCGACGAGCCAGAACCCCACGCCCGCGGACGAGGCGTCGCAGGCAGCCCAGCCCCAGGCGGCTGATGCAGCCGGGCAGGCAGCCCAAGGCGGCGTGGACCAGAACGCTGCGGCGCTTGCCGAGGCCGCACTGGCCGAAGCCCAGGCGAAGGTCGCCGAATTGCAGGACGCCTTCGTCCGCGCCAAGGCCGAGACCGAGAACGTGCGCCGCCGCGCGCAGGAAGATGTCGCCAAGGCACACAAGTTCGCGATCGAAAACTTCGCCGAGCATCTGCTGCCGGTGATGGACAGCCTCGAAGCCGCACTCGCCCATAACTCGGACGACCTCGCCAAGGTCAACGAAGGCGTCGAGCTCACGCTCAAGCAGCTGACCGGCGCGCTCGAAAAGGGCAAGGTCCTCGCCATCAACCCCGTGGGCGAGAAGTTCGACCCGCACCGTCACCAGGCCATCTCGATGGTGCCGTCCGAGCAGGACGCGAACACGGTGGTCAGCGTGCTGCAAAAGGGCTATGTGATCGCCGACCGCGTGCTGCGTCCGGCGCTCGTGACTGTTTCGGCACCGAAGTAAGAAAAACGTAAGCAGTGCGGCGGCCTGAAGGAACCAAAAGGAACCAAAAGGGCCCCGCGATTGAAAAAAATGATGGAACGCATAGCCCAAACCCCTTGAAATCGCCGTAACGGCACTTATTTGGGCAGCAGTTCCGTATTGAAGTGGACGCCAGCCGCGCACAAGGGAAAACGCGGCTCGAGCATGTAGTTACCTGCGCAGCGCGAAAGCGGCGTCCGCACAGCGACCAAATTCTGGAGATTTGACAAAAATGGGCAAAATCATTGGTATTGACCTCGGCACCACCAACTCGTGCGTGGCGCTGATGGAAGGCAATCAGGTCAAGGTGATCGAGAACTCGGAAGGCGCCCGTACGACGCCTTCGATCATCGCCTACATGGACGACAACGAAGTGCTGGTCGGTGCACCGGCCAAGCGCCAGTCGGTCACGAACCCGAAGAACACGCTGTACGCAGTCAAGCGCCTGATCGGCCGCCGCTTCGAAGAGAAGGAAGTGCAGAAGGACATCGGCCTGATGCCCTACAAGATCGTCAAGCACGACAACGGCGACGCATGGGTCGAAGCGCACGGCTCGAAGCTCGCGCCTTCGCAGGTTTCGGCTGAAGTGCTGCGCAAGATGAAGAAGACCGCTGAAGACTATCTCGGCGAGCCGGTCACCGAAGCCGTGATCACGGTTCCCGCGTACTTCAACGACAGCCAGCGTCAGGCCACCAAGGACGCAGGCCGCATCGCCGGTCTGGAAGTCAAGCGCATCATCAACGAGCCGACGGCAGCCGCACTCGCGTTCGGTCTGGACAAGGCCGAAAAGGGTGACCGCAAGATCGCCGTGTTCGACCTGGGCGGCGGCACGTTCGACATCTCGATCATCGAAATCGCTGATGTCGACGGCGAAATGCAGTTCGAAGTGCTCTCGACCAACGGCGACACGTTCCTCGGCGGCGAAGACTTCGACCAGCGCATCATCGATTACATCATCGGCGAGTTCAAGAAAGAGCAGGGCGTCGACCTCTCGAAGGACGTGCTCGCGCTCCAACGCCTGAAGGAAGCTGCGGAAAAGGCCAAGATCGAACTGTCGTCGGGCCAGCAGACCGACATCAACCTGCCGTACATCACGGCGGATGCGTCGGGTCCGAAGCACTTGAACCTGAAGTTCACGCGCGCCAAGCTGGAAGCGCTGGTCGAGGAACTGATCGAGCGCACCATCGAGCCGTGCCGCGTCGCGATCAAGGACGCAGGCGTGAAGGTTGGCGACATCGACGACGTGATTCTCGTCGGCGGCCAGACGCGTATGCCGAAGGTGCAGGAGAAGGTGAAGGAGTTCTTCGGCAAGGACCCGCGCCGTGACGTGAACCCGGACGAAGCCGTGGCCGTTGGCGCCGCGATTCAAGGCCAGGTTCTGTCGGGCGACCGCAAGGACGTGCTGCTCCTCGACGTGACCCCGCTCTCGCTCGGTATCGAGACGCTCGGCGGCGTGATGACGAAGATGATCAACAAGAACACCACGATCCCGACCAAGCACGCACAGGTCTACTCGACGGCGGACGACAGCCAGTCGGCCGTGACGATCAAGGTGTTCCAGGGCGAGCGCGAAATGGCAGCGGGCAACAAGCTGCTGGGCGAGTTCAACCTCGAAGGCATTCCGCCCGCACCGCGCGGCGTGCCGCAGATCGAAGTGACCTTCGACATCGACGCGAACGGCATTCTGCACGTGGGCGCGAAGGACAAGGCCACCGGCAAGGAAAACAAGATCACCATCAAGGCGAACTCGGGTCTGTCGGAAGCCGAAATCGAGAAGATGGTGAAGGACGCCGAAGCGAACGCGGAAGAAGATCACCGTCTGCGTGAGCTGGCCGACGCGCGCAACCAGGGCGACGCACTGGTGCACAGCACGAAGAAGGCCGTGGCCGAGTACGGCGACAAGATCGAAGCCAGCGAAAAGGAAACGATCGAAGCCGCACTGAAGGACCTCGAAGAAACGCTGAAGAGCTCGTCGGCCGACAAGGCGACGATCGAGGCGAAGGTCGAGGCGCTGTCGGCAGCGTCGCAGAAGCTCGGCGAAAAGATGTACGCCGACATGCAGGCGCAGCAGGCAGGCGCGGCGGGTGCAGCCGGCGCGGGTGCCGCAGGTGCCGGTGCTGCCGAGCAAGGCGCGCAGAACAACGCCGACGACGTGGTCGACGCCGAGTTCAAGGAAGTCAAGAAGGACTAAGTCGGTTCGTGTGGGTCATGACCGTTCTGTCTGATCAGCGAACGGTCGTGATCCGATGAAAGCGGCTACGAAAGCGGCCGCATCGGTTACGATGCGTGTCAGCATTGCAGCGCCTGGCGAGCCATCCGGCTCTCCGGGCACATTTGTTTTATGGAGGCCGTTCTCTTTCAGGGGCCGCCGCGGCGTGAGAAGCGCCCGTGCGGATGTTCAAAGGAACGGCAAACGGGTCACCAGATCCAGCATTCAAGAGGAGCCGGCGCGCGCCGTGAAGCGCGCGAGGCCGGCGTTGAACCGATATGGCGAAACGGGATTACTACGAGGTTCTGGGCGTCGCGAAGAACGCGAGCGACGACGAAATCAAGAAGGCGTATCGCAAGCTCGCGATGAAGTATCACCCCGACCGCAATCCGGACAACAAGGATGCGGAAGAGCATTTCAAGGAGGCCAAAGAGGCCTACGAAATGCTGTCGGACTCGCAAAAGCGCGCCGCTTACGACCAGTACGGCCACGCCGGCGTCGATCCGAACATGGGCGGCGCGGGCGCGCAGGGCTTCGGCGGTTTCGCGGACGCTTTCGGCGACATCTTCGGCGATATCTTCGGCCAGGCCGCGGGCGGCCGCGGTGGCCAGCGCAGCGGCCCGCAGGTGTATCGCGGCGCGGACCTGCGCTACAGCATGGAAATCACGCTGGAGCAGGCAGCGCACGGCTACGAGACGCAAATCCGCGTACCGGGCTGGAGCGGCTGTGAAGTCTGCCACGGCTCGGGTGCGAAGCCCGGCACGAAGCCCGAAACCTGCCCGACCTGCCATGGTTCGGGTTCGGTGCGCATGTCGCAAGGCTTCTTCAGTATCCAGCAGACCTGCCCGAAGTGCCACGGCACGGGCTCGTACATTCCTGAACCCTGCACGAACTGCCACGGCGCAGGCAAGGTGAAGGAAACCAAGACGCTGGAAGTGAAGATTCCGGCGGGTATCGACGACGGCATGCGCATCCGCTCGGCCGGCAACGGCGAGCCTGGCATCAACGGCGGGCCGTCGGGCGATCTGTACGTCGAGATCCACATCAAGCAGCACGCGGTGTTCGAGCGCGACGGCGACGACCTGCACTGCCAGATGCCGATTCCGTTCACCACGGCGGCGCTCGGCGGCGAGATCGAAGTGCCGACGCTCGCGGGCCGCGCATCGTTCACGGTGCCCGAAGGCACGCAGTCGGGCAAGACGTTCCGCCTGCGCGGCAAGGGCATCAAGGGCCTGCGTTCGAGCATCGCCGGCGATCTGTATGTGCACGTCCAGGTGGAAACGCCGGTCAAGCTCACCGATCACCAGCGCGAGATGCTGCAGCAGTTCGAAAAGTCGCTCGTGGAAGGCGGTTCGCGCCACAGCCCGCAAAGCAAGAGCTGGTTCGACCGCGTGAAGAGCTTCTTCGACTGATGCGCTTTTCCGGCGTCACCATGCAGCAGGTAAGTAGCAGGTAGTGATCGCAATGGCAGTCAATCCTGGCGGCGCGACCTTCGCGCTGCTCGACGACGGCGACTCGACGGCGGCTAGCCGCTCGAGCCGCCTCTATACGGGGTTCGTGCGCGAGCTTGCGTGCCAACGCGCGGCGGATCTCGACGCGGTGTGTGCGCAAGCGAATGCCGAACTGGGCAAGGGACTGCACGCCCTCGTGATCGGCGACTACGAGTTCGGGCGCACGCTCGAATTCGCCAAGCGCGACACGACCTCATCCATCGAAACGCAGCACGGCCACGCCGCGCTGCGTTTTTTATTGTTCGAACGCTGCGAAAAGCTCGCGCGCGAGGAAGCCGATGCGTGGCTCGCGGCGCAAGAGGGCGCTGAAGCGCCTGCGCCGGCAGGCGTGGCGGGCGTGACGATTGGCGTCGATCGCGAGCGCTTCGAGCAGGACATCGCCGCCGTGCAGGATGCCTTGCGCGCGGGCGACTCGTATCAGATCAACTACACCTACCGGCTCGGCTTCGAGGCGTACGGTTCGCCGCTTGCGCTTTACAGGCGCTTGCGCGAGCGTCAGCGCGTGCGTTACGGCGCGCTGATCGCGTTGCCGGGCGACCGCTGGGTGCTCTCGTGCTCGCCGGAGCTGTTCGTGGAGAAGCGCGGCAAAACGTTGCGCGCGAAACCGATGAAGGGCACGGCCGCGCGCAGCGCCGATGCGGAGCAGGACGCCGCCGCCGCGCGTTTTCTCGCGAACGACCCGAAGAACCGCGCCGAAAACGTGATGATCGTCGACTTGCTGCGCAACGACCTCTCGCGCGTCGCGCAAACCGGCTCGGTGCACGTCCCGGCGCTCTTCAGCGTGGAGCCCTACGCTTCCGTCTGGCAGATGACCTCGACCGTGGAAGCGACGCTGCGTGTAGGCACGACATTCGCCGGCGCCATGCGCGCGCTCTTTCCGTGCGGCTCGATCACGGGTGCGCCCAAGCACCGGACGATGGAGCTGATCGAAGCGCTCGAGCATGCGCCGCGCGGGCTTTACACGGGCACGATAGGCTGGCTCGAAGCGCCCTCGGCAGGCGAGGCTTGCGGCGACTTTTGCCTCTCGGTCGTGATCCGCACGTTGACGCTCGACGCGCCGTCCAGGGGCACGGGCGCCACGCGGCGCGGCGAAATGGGCGTCGGTGCGGGCATCGTGCTCGACAGCGTGGCCGCCGACGAATACGAGGAGTGCCGTTTGAAAGCCCGCTTTCTGACCGATGCGGACCCGGGCATCGAATGCTTCGAAACGATGTACGCGACGCGTGCTGGCGGCGTGCGCCACGCGGAGCGCCATCTGGCGCGGCTCGCCGCGAGTGCGGTGTGGCTCGGTTTCCCGTGCGACGTTCAAGCGTTGCGAACGCGCATCGACGAAACCTGCGCCACGTTTGCAGACGATAACGCGCCGTACCGTGTGCGCCTCGCGCTCGGCAAGAGCGGGGCGGCCACCCTCACTAGTGCGCCACTCGCTGCGCTTGCGCACGACACGGTGGGCGTGCTGCTCGCGCCGGATCACGGCTTTGCACCGGTCGAATCCGCCGACGCGCTGTTGCTGCGCAAGACCACGCGCCGCGCCGAATTCGATCGCGCATGGCGCGAGGCCGAAACTCAGGGCGGCTTCGACATGCTGTTCTTCAACGAGCGCGGCGAGCTGACCGAAGGTGGCCGCTCGAACGTCTTCGTGAAGCTCGACGGCAAGTGGTTCACGCCGCCGCTCGCCTCGGGCGTGCTGCCGGGCGTGATGCGCGGCGTGCTGCTCGACGACGAAGCGTTCGGTGCACAGGAGCGTGTGCTCACGCGCGACGACGTGCTCAACGCCGAAGCCTTGATGCTCACGAACGCGCTGCGCGGCGCGGTGCCGGCACGCTTGATTCGATGAAGCTGGCGTAGCACACCACAGGCGCAGCACAAAAACAAAGCGCGCTCCCAACGTAGCGCGCTTTTTTCATTCTGCGAAGCAAAGCCGCCGGATCAGAACACGTGCTCGGGTCCCGGGAACGTGCCTTCCTTCACGGCCTGCACATACGCGCGCACGGCCGATTCGATATCGGGCTGACCCGTCATGAAGTCCTTCACGAAGCGCGGCCGCTTGCCGGGGAAAATGCCGAGCATGTCGTGCAGCACGAGCACCTGGCCCGAGCAGTCCACGCCCGCGCCAATGCCGATGGTCGGAATGCGCAACTGCTTCGTGACTTCCGCGCCGAGCGCCGCGGGCACGGCCTCGATCACAACGAGTTGCGCGCCTGCGTCCTGCAGCGCCAGCGCGTCGCGAATCATCTGCGTGGCGGCCGCATCGCTCTTGCCCTGCACCTTGAAGCCGCCGAACGCATGCACCGATTGCGGCGTGAGGCCGATGTGCGCGCACACGGGCACGGCGCGCTCCACCAGCATCTTCACCGTGGGCGCGAGCCATTCGCCGCCCTCGATCTTCACCATCTGCGCGCCGGCGCGCATGAGCTTCACCGAGTTCGCAAACGCGTCTTCGGGCGTGCCGAAGGTGCCGAACGGCAGATCGGCGATGATCAGCGCCCTGGTTTGCGCGCGCGCCACGCAGGCCGTGTGATAGGCGATGTCGTCGATCGTGACGGGCAGCGTCGTGGTGTGCCCCTGGAGCACGTTGCCGAGCGAGTCGCCGATCAGCACCGTATCGACGCCCGCGCGGTCGCACAGCGCCGAGAAGCTCGCGTCATAGCACGTCAGCATCGCGATGCGTTCGCCTGCATCGCGCATGGCCTGGAGTTTGGGCACGGTGACCGCGCTGCGGCTCGTTTCCTGCAGGTAAGTCATGGGGAAATCCGTTGGGAAAGGGGAAAACGAAGAGGGGCTGCGCCGCTTGATTGCGCCGATGGGGCGCTTATAGCGACGTGCCCTTGACGAAGGATTCCTTGCGGCCGCGCATCGTCTCGATACGTTCGACGACGAGCGCGAGGTCCGCATCGGAATCGGGCAGATCCAGATGCTCCGCGCCGACGGTGAGCACCGGCGCATGATCGTAATGATAGAAAAAATCGTTGTAGCTGTCGCAGAGCGCTCGCAGGAAGGCGCTCGAGATAGGCAGCTCGCGCGGCAATGCGCGCTTCTGGATGCGCGCGTAGAGCGCCTCGGGGCTCGCCTGCAGATAGACGACGAGGTCGGGCGCGGGCGCCGATGACGTAAGACGCGAGGCGAGCGCGCGGTAGAGCGGCAGTTCGTCTTCGGCGAGTGTGAGACGTGCGAACAGATCGTTGCGTTCGGCAAGGAAATTCGTCACGAGCGGCACGCCGGTTTCGCGGCGTGCGGCGACTTCGCGCGAAAGCTGCTCGCGCTGCAAGGCAATATGCAACTGCGCCGCGAGCGCATGCGACGAGGGCGCGCTGTCGCGATACACGCGCTCCAGAAACGGATTCTCGGCGTTCGATTCGAACAGCGTCTGCATCGACCAGCGTTCGGCCAGACGCGTCGCGAGCGTCGTCTTGCCCGCGCCGATCGGCCCTTCGATCACGATGTACTGGAGCGCGGCTGGCCGCGTGGCGCGCGCGCTGACGACGGGCAGGGGTGTCGTGCTCATCGGCAGTTGCCGGAGCCGGAGGGCGGCGTGTCCGGTGCCGGTGCCGCGCCCATGCACTGGCACAATGGCTTGACCTTCTCGATGCGCTGGTCGGCCACGGCGGCGAGGAACGCGCTGGCGGGACCCAGGCCCGGAATCACGAGTTCGGGATCGATCTCGACGAGTGGCACGAGCGCGAACGCGCGGCCCGTCATGCGCGGATGCGGCACGACGAGATCGGTTTCGTCGATGGTGGCGTCGCCATAAAGCAGGATGTCGATGTCGAGCGTGCGGGGCGCGTTGCGAAAGGGGCGCTCCCGGCCGAAATGATGCTCCACGCGCTGGCACAGGCCGAGCAGCGCGTGAACGTCGAGACTCGTCTCGATCTTCACGACGCAGTTGTAATAGTCGTCGCCGCCCGCGTCGATGGGCGCGGTGCGGTACAGACTCGATTTGGCGACGACGGTGAGGGTGTGCTGTTGTGCGAGGCACACCACCGCGTCTTTGAGGGTCTGGCGCGCATCCCCCAGATTCGCGCCAATTCCCAGCCAGGCAACCGTCATGGCTTCACTTCCTGCGACTTTTGTTGCGGTTCGACACGTGTGCGCCGCGGCAAGCCGCGACGCCGCACAGCGTCAGTCCTCGTGCGGACCGGTGTGGCCGTCATAGTCCGCACTGCTGGCTTCATGCACGTCACCGGCTGTGCCGGCTTCCGATACAGCACCTTCGCCCGTTCTGCGGCTCTTCGCGCCGCCGCGACGGCGGCGTTTGCGCGGCGAGCGTTCCTTGCCGCCCTGCGCGAGAAGCGTCTCGCGCTCGGCGTTGTCGCCGGAAATGAAGTCCGTCCACCATTGGCCGACTTCAGCGTCCAGCTCGCCCGATTCGCAGCGCAGCAGGAGGAAATCATACCCCGCTCTAAATCTTTGGTGTTCCAGCAGCTTGATCGCGCCACGGCCACGTTTCTCGAGGCGCAGCTGCAGGCCCCAGATTTCGCGCATATCCGACGAAAAACGACGGTGAATCGCCAGCTTTTCCGTTTGCGCGTCGATGACGTCGTCCATCGCGCGATGCAGCGCCGGCACAGGCAATTCGCCTTCGGCCGTGTATTGCTGCCAGCGTTGCTGCACGTCGTGCCACAGCAGCGTCGCGAACAGGAAGCCCGGGGACACGGGCTTGCCTGCACGCACGCGCGCGTCGGTGTTCGACAGCGCGAGCGTGATGAAGCGCTCGCCTTGCGGCTGTTCGAGCACCACGTCGAGCAGCGGCAGCAGGCCGTGATGCAACCCTTCCTTGCGCAACCACTTGAGGCACTCGAGCGCGTGGCCCGAGAGCAGTAGCTTGAGCATTTCGTCGAAAAGACGCGCGGCCGGTACGTTGTTGATGAGGTCCGCGAGCTTCACGATGGGGTCGCGCGTGTGCTCTTCGATCTCGAAGCCGAGCTTCGCCGCGAAACGCACCACGCGCATCATGCGCACCGGATCTTCGCGATAACGCGTAGCCGGATCGCCGATCATGCGCAGCAGGCGCGCCCGCATGTCGGCCATGCCATTGTGGTAATCCAGCACGGTTTGCGTGGCCGGATCGTAGTACATCGCGTTGATCGTGAAGTCGCGGCGCGTGGCGTCTTCGTGCTGCTCGCCCCAGACGTTGTCGCGCAGCACGCGGCCGCTCGCATCGACGTGGTGCGTCTTGCGGTCGAGCTCGTCGCGGCGCATGCGCTTTGCGGGCGCCGGAGCGGGCGCTTCGGCGTCGGCCGGCGGCGCATCCACGAGCGCGCGGAACGTCGAGACCTCGATGATTTCCTGGCCGAACTGCACGTGCACGATCTGGAAGCGCCGCCCGATGATGCGTGCGCGGCGGAACAGCTTCTGCACCTGGTCGGGCGTGGCGTCGGTAGCGACGTCGAAGTCCTTGGGCGCCACGCCGAGCAGCAGGTCGCGCACGGCGCCGCCCACGATGAACGCCCGGAAGCCTGCTTGCTGCAGGCCTTCGGTCACGCGCACGGCGTTGCGCGAGATGAGCGCGGGATTGATGCCGTGGACGTCGGCGGAAAGGATGACGGGCGTGGCCGGGTCGGACGCGCCTTTGCCGCCGCGCGGCTTCGAGGTCTTCTGCGCGCTGGCCGGCTTGCGGCGCGCGCGGGTGCTGCCGGCGACGGCAGCCGCGCCTTCATGCGAGGCCGTGCCCGGATCGGCGGGGGCTTCGGTGTCTTGCGTCGCTTCGGCGTCGTCCTGGCCGAACAGCTTACGGATGAATTTCTTGATCACTGGGCTTGGAACAAATCGAGAATGCGCCAGCCCGCTTGTTGCGCGTGAGCGCGCAGGGTGTCGTCGGGGTTGGTGGCGATCGGGTCGGTGACTTTTTCGAGCAGCGGAATATCGTTGTGCGAGTCGCTATAGAAGTAGCTGTGCTCGAAGTCCGACCAGCGCTTGCCGAGCGAGGCGAGCCATTGCTCGACGCGCACGATCTTGCCTTCGCGGTAGCTCGGCGTGCCCGTCGGGCGGCCGGTGAAGGCGGATGCCGGATGGCCGTCCACGGTTTCGACTTCGCACGCGATCAGCTTGTCTACGCCGAACACCTCGGCGATGGGCGCCGTGATGAATTCGTTGGTCGCCGTGACCACGCAGCAGAGGTCGCCGGCTTCCTTGTGCTTTTTCACGAGCTCGACCGCGCTCGGCAGGATGGTCGGCTTGATCACTTCGTGCATGTACTGGTCGTGCCATTCCTTGAGTTGCGCGCGCGAATATTTCGCGAGCGGCGTGAGCATGGCGATGAGGTACGCATGGATGTCGAGCTTGCCGGCCTTGTAGTCGGCGTAGAAGCGGTCGTTTTGCTCCGCAAAACGCTCGCCGTCGACAATGCCGAGCTTCACCATGAAGCGGCCCCATTCGTGGTCGCTGTCGGTGGGGATCAGGGTGTGATCGAGGTCAAAAAGTGCAAGGTTAGCCATGGGCGCTCATTTTACTTGAAGCGGGAGACGCCGTTGCCGCCGCCGCCGGGCGGCGTCGGCGCGGCGGGGTCCGCGGGGGATTCGGGGCTTGCAGGCGCGTCGTTCTGGGCGGGCGCTTCGTTTTCTTGCGATTGTGGCTTATCCGAGGTATCCGGCGTATCGGGCGTTGACGGTGTCTGTGCCGGCGTCTCGGCTGGGTTCGCTTCCGGTGCGGCGGTGCCGGCGGGCGGATCGAGGTCGCCGCGCAACTCGCCGGTCATCTCGTTGCTCACGTCGGCTTCGACTTCGCCCTTGAGTTCAGTGCCCAGTTCCTTGTGGACGACGTGACGATATTTGGCCCCCAATTCGCCTTCGACGTTGTCGGTCGGCTTGTCGAAGGGCACGCTCGCCGGCGGGCGCGCCTGCAGGGCCGGCGCTTTCGGCGCCTCGTAGGGCTGGGCGTCGTCGGATTCGGCGGCGGGGGCTTCGGGCTCGCTGGAGAAGAGCGTCGGTGATGTGGACGCTTCGTCGCTTTCAGCGGGCGGCGTTTGGGCCGCCGCGTTGTCGCTGGGCTCGTCTTCGTCCGCGTTGCTCGCGTCGTCGGTTTCTGCCGGCTCTGCGCCGTCGGAAAGCTCCTCGTCCGTCGGCAAAGCGCTCGCTACGCTCACCAGATCGCCCACACCCTTCGCGAGCATCGCGCGCAACAGCGGCAGCGTCACCGCGCGCTTCTGTTCGAGCGAAAAGCGGTCGAGCGCGTCGAGCAAGCCCATGAGGCTCGGCATGTCGCGCCGGAAATGCGTGAGCAGGTAGGCGGGAACGTCGTCGGCGAGCGCAATGCCGCGCTCGCGCGCCGCGAGCTTGAGGATGGCCGCCTTGCCTTCGTCGGAGAGCGGCGCGAGGTGGAACACGAGGCCCCAGCCGAGGCGCGTGCGCAGGTCCTCGCGCACGGCGAGACCCATGGGCGGCGCGTTGCCCGTCGCGACGAGCGCGCAGGCGGGGTACGAACGCACCTCGTTGAACAGGTTGAAGAGCGCAATCTGCTGGGCGCCCGAGAGCGAATCGCAGTCGTCCACTGCGTAGATCGTCACGCGCGGATCGAACGTAAAGGCCGCCAGCGCGCTTTGCGGGCCCAGATAGCGCACGTGGCCCGGCGGCGCTTCGTCGGCGAGTGCGTGCAGCAGATGGCTGCGCCCATTGCCGGGCTCGCCCCAGACATAGAACGTGCGATCGGCGATCGGGCCTGCGATGAGCGCCGCATCCAGACCGCGCAGGCGCGCGACCAGCTCGGCGTTGGCGCCGATATGGAAGTTGTCGAAGGTCGATGGCGGCGGGGTGCCGAGATCGAGCGTTAACTGTCGCTGCACGGTGTGTCTGGACGGAATCGGTTCTAGTAAAGCGTGCTCTCGTGAGAACCGCGGAGATCACTGGGCCGCGGCCGCCGCAGCACGTTGCCGAGGGCGAGCGCGATCCCGGTCCAGATAACGGCCCGACGCTGGTACGGTGCGTAATACGGTGTGTTGTGCGGCAAAACTCGGTTTCCGGTTGTGGGGCGCAGGCGAGGCGCGTTCCAAATCTCGCTCCACCCGCGGCGGCGGGGCGCCGTCAATCGGTTAAAATCGCATTTTACCGACCTTCTGGCGCTTCCCCATGAATCAACCGAAATCCGGCCCCGCTAATCAGGCACAGTCGCAGGACCAAGGCCTCTCCTACGCCGACGCTGGCGTCGACATGGTCGCGGGCGACGCGCTCGTCGATCGCATCAAGCCGTTTGCGAAGAAGACCCTGCGCGAAGGCGTGATGGGCGGCATCGGCGGATTCGGCGCGCTTTTCGAAGTGCCGAAGAGGTACAAGGAGCCCGTGCTCGTTTCGGGCACCGACGGCGTGGGCACCAAGCTGCGCCTCGCGTTTCATCTGAACAAACACGACACGGTCGGCCAGGATCTCGTCGCGATGAGCGTGAACGACATCCTCGTGCAGGGCGCCGAGCCGCTGTTCTTCCTCGACTACTTCGCCTGCGGCAAGCTGGACGTCGACACGGCGGCCACGGTCGTGAAGGGCATCGCGCAAGGCTGCGAGCTGTCGGGCTGTGCGCTGATCGGCGGTGAAACGGCCGAAATGCCGGGCATGTACCCCGACGGCGAATACGATCTCGCCGGCTTCGCGGTGGGCGCGGTCGAAAAGAGCAAGATCATCGACGGCAGCACGATCGCCCCGGGCGACGTAGTGCTGGGCCTCGCTTCGAGCGGCATCCACTCGAACGGCTTCTCGCTCGTTCGCAAGATCATCGAGCGCGCGCAGCCGGACCTCGCCGCCGACTTCGACGGCCGTTCGCTCGCCGACGCTCTGATGGCGCCCACGCGCATCTACGTGAAGCCGCTGCTCAAGCTGATGGAAACCATCACGGTGAAGGGCATGGCGCACATCACCGGCGGCGGTCTCGTCGAAAACATTCCGCGCGTGCTGCGTGAAGGCCTCACGGCCGAACTGAACCACGCGGCATGGCCGCTGCCGCCGCTCTTCTCGTGGCTGCAAAAGCACGGCGGTGTTGCCGATGCGGAAATGCACCGCGTGTTCAACTGCGGTATCGGCATGGCCGTGGTCGTGGCGGCGGATCAAGCCGACGCCGCTGCCTCGCTGCTGGCCGCCGCGGGCGAGCAGGTGTGGAAGATCGGCGTGGTGCGCGAAAGCAAGGAAGGCGAAGCACAGACCGTGGTGGTCTAAGCCTCACGCGTTTCCGCCCAAAAAAATGCCCGCCATTCATGGCGGGCATTTTTGTTTTGAGCGCAGCGGTTTGCGTTACAGCACCGTGCGCACGTGCCAAAGCTCCGGAAACAGCACGACATCGAGCATCTTGCGCAGATACGGCGCGCCACTCGTGCCGCCCGTGCCCTGCTTGAAGCCGATGATGCGCTCGACCGTCGTCACGTGGCGGAAGCGCCATTGACGGAACGCGTCTTCGAGATCGACGAGCTCTTCGGCCATCTCGTACAAGTCCCAGTACTCCGAAGGATTGCGGTACACCTCCAGCCATGCCGCCTCGACCGTCGCGTCGTGTTCGGTCGGCAGGGTCCAGTCGCGGTTCAGGCGCTCGGGCGCGATCGCAAAGCCGCGCCGCGCGAGCAGGCGAATGACTTCGTCGTAGAACGAGGGTGCTTCGAGTGTCGCTTTCACCTGCTCGAAAATCTCGCCCCGATGCTCGTGCGGCTTGAGCATCTGCACGTTCTTGTTGCCGAGCAGGAACTCGATCTGCCGGTATTGATACGACTGGAAGCCTGACGACGCGCCCAGATACGGACGCATGGCCGTGTACTCGGAGGGCGTGAGCGTCGAGAGGACGTTCCACGCCTGCACGAGCTGCTCCATGATGCGCGAGACGCGCGCGAGCTGCTTGAAAGCGGGTGGCAGGGCGTCGCGGTGCACGTTGGCGAGCGCCGCGCGCAACTCGTAGAGCGCGAGCTTCATCCATAGCTCGCTCGTCTGATGCTGCACGATGAACAGCATCTCGTTGTGGTCGGGCGAGAGCGGATGCTGCGCGTTGAGCACGGCATCGAGCGCGAGGTAGTCGCCGTAGCTCATCGACTTCGAGAAGTCGAGCTGCGCGTCGTGCCAGCCTTCGCCTTCGCCTTGTGCCTCAGGCGCTTGCGCAGCGGGAGCGGGCACGGCGGCGCCGTGTCCGAACGGGCAGCCGCCACGTGCTGCGCCGTGGGTCTCACTCGTGGTTTCGCCCGCGTCGGGCATACCCGGGATTTGCATGTGATCGTTCATCTGCCGCTCCTCAGGTCACCGCGCCGCGCTCGGCGAATTCGGGCTTGCGCCAGGACTCGGTGGCGAGCACGTCGCGCAACGTCTCCACCGCGTCCCACACATCGACGTAACGCAGATACAGCGGCGTGAAGCCGAAGCGCAGCACGCGCGGCTCGCGGTAGTCGCCGATCACGCCGCGCGCGATCAACGCCTGCATCACCTCATAGCCGTGCGGATGCTCGAAGCTCACGTGCGAGCCGCGCTCCGCATGCGCGCGCGGCGTGACGAGCGTGAGGCCGTATTCCTTGCAGCGCGTCTCGACCAGTTCGATGAAAAGGTCGGTGAGCGCGAGCGACTTGCGGCGGATCGCCTGCATGTCGGTTTGCAGGAACACGTCGAGACCGCATTCGACGAGCGCCATCGACACGATCGGCTGCGTGCCGCAGAGATAGCGGCCGATGCCGTTGTCCGGACGATAGACCGGGTTCATCTCGAACGGCGACTTGTGGCCCCACCAGCCCGAGAGCGGCTGCGAGAACGCATCCTGATGGCGCTTGGGCACCCAAACGAAACCGGGCGAACCGGGGCCGCCGTTCAGGTACTTGTACGTGCAGCCCACGGCGTAGTCGGCGTTCGCACCGTTCAGGTCCACGGGCACGGCGCCCGCCGAATGCGCGAGATCCCACAGCGCGAGCGCGCCTTGCGCGTGAATATGCTCGGTGAGCGCGCGCATGTCGTGCATCTCGCCCGTGCGGTAGTTCACGTGGGTGATCATCGCGACGGCCACGTCTTCGCGGATCGCGGCGCGCAGCTCGGAAGGATCGTCGACGAGGCGCAGTTCATAGCCGCGGTCGAGCTGCTCGATGAGGCCTTGTGCGATGTACAGGTCGCTCGGGAAGTTCGAGCGCTCGGAAACGATCACGCGACGCTTCGGGTCACGGGCGTTCTGCACGCGCAGTGCGGCGGAGAGTGCCTTGAAGAGGTTGATCGAGATGGTGTCGGTGACGACGACTTCGTCGTCGGCCGCGCCGATCAGCTTCGCGAGCTTGTTGCCCAGGCGCTTGGGCATGGCGAACCAGCCCGCCGTGTTCCAGCTGCGGATGAGGCCTTCGCCCCATTCGCCGCCGATCACGGCCTGCGCGCGCGCGGCCGATGCCGAGGGCGGCACGCCGAGCGAGTTGCCGTCGAGATAGATGGTGCCGGCCGCGAGCGTGAATTGCTCGCGCAGGGCGGCGAGCGGATCGGCGCGATCGGCTGCCAGGGCTTCGTTGCGGTCGTTCATGTCTACGTTTCTGTGTTTGGCTAATGGAGGGGATTCAGTTGGCGGCGGAAGGCAACTCGCGCAGCACGGCGCGTACGGGGCTGGCGTCGAGCGTCGCGAACTTCAGCGGTAGTGCAATGAGTTCGTAGTCGCCGGGCGCCACATCGTCGAGCACGACGCCTTCGAGGATCGCCATGCCATGTGTGCGGATGCGGTGATGCGCGTCCATCGTTTTCGATTCCTGCGGATCGAGCGAGGGCGTGTCGATGCCGATGAGACGCACGCCGTGCGCGGCGAGCAGATCGATCGTCTCCGGCGCGACGGCGCAAAACTTGCTGTCCCAGTGGTCCTGCGGTGCGTGCGCGTAGGTGCGCAGCAGCACGCGCGGCGGGATGCCGGGCAACGCGCCTTCCACATGTTCGGGCAGCACGAGCGGCGCGGCGCCCACGCAATGAATGACGCGGCACGCGCCGATATACGTGTCGAGCGGCACCTCGCCGATCGGCGCGCCGTCGGCGTCGTAGTGCAGCGGGGCGTCGGTGTGCGCGCCGGTGTGTGGCGACAGCGTCACGCGCGCGACGTTGACCGGCGAGCCCGCCTCCATGCGCCACACGCGCTCGACGCCAACCGGCGTATCGCCGGGCCAGACGGGCGTTTCGGGGTGAATCGGCGGGGAAATGTCTTTGATTTGTCTCATCTCAAAGTTGTTTCGTCTCCTGATGCTTCGAATGATAGGCAACCCCGCGCGAAATGTGCTTGCGAAAAAAACGCCGCAAACTTCGGTTGTTGGCACATAATTTGTCTTAAGACGGGAATGGAGACCAAATATGAACGCAATCTCGCTTGATGCTACCGATTGCCGTATTCTCGCCGTGCTGCAGAACGAGGGGCGGATCAGTAATCTCGATCTGGCGGAGCGTATTTCGCTTTCGCCATCGGCGTGCCTGCGCCGCTTGCGGCTGCTCGAGGAGCAAGGGGTGGTGGAGCGCTACCGCGCAAGTCTGAACCGGGAGATTCTCGGTTTCGAGATGGAGGCGTTCGTGCAAGTGTCGATGCGCAACGACCAGGAGAGCTGGCACGAGCGCTTCGTCACGGCGCTGCGCGACTGGCCGGAGGTGGTGGGGGCGTATGTGGTGACGGGCGAGACGCACTACCTGCTGCGCGTGCTCGCGCACAACCTCAAGCACTACTCGGACTTCGTGCTCAACAAGCTGTACAAGGCGCCGGGCGTGATGGACATCCGCTCGAACATCGTACTCACGACGCTCAAGGTGGAAGTGGGCGTGCCCGTGGACCTGATCGCGCAGCGCGAGCCGAAGAGCGCGCCGGCATAAACGGGAACAGCGGAGAACGGCAGGGCGCGCGCCCCGCCGTATCAGAGCGACTGGAGCTGGTGGAACGCGCCGCCGTGGAAGACGAGCGGCGAAGCGTCCGTGCCGTCCTCGCGCACGCCGCAGCGCTCCACTTCTCCGACGAAAATCACGTGGTCGCCTTCGTCGTAGCGGCTGCGGTTGTGGCACTCGAACCACGCGATCGCGCCGTCCAGCACGGGCATGCCGGTGTCGCCGGCCGCGTGCGAGACGCCCTCGAAACGGTCTCCCTTCACGGTCGCAAAGCGCTTGCACAGGTCGAGCTGCGACGCGGCGAGCACATTGATCACATAATGGCTGTTCGAGCGGAACACGGGCATGGACGCCGAGCGCGTGGCGAGGCTCCACAGCACGAGCGGCGGATTGAGCGAGACCGAGTTGAACGAGCTGGCCGTGATGCCGATGAGCGTGCCGTCGGGCGCACGCGTCGTGATTACGGTCACGCCGGTGGCGAACTGGCCAAGCGCGCGGCGGAATGCGCCGTCGTCGAAGTTGGGCGGGCTGGCGCGGCGGGTCATCGGTGCAGGCCTTCACGGGCCGCGCGCGCGGCGGCGGGAGCGGAAATCGGGATCAACGTCATGTGGAAATTCGGCGAATTGTCACAATTTTAGCGGAAGCGGCGGATGGCGGGTCGTGCGAGGCACCGCGCAGTGGTGTCAGCAGTGAGGTCCGTGATGGCGTCCGCAGTCACGATCTAAGGAGCGAATAGCATGAGTCAGACAGTCGAAACGGCCACCCTGGGCGGCGGATGCTTCTGGTGCCTGGAGGCGGTGTATCTGCGCGTGGAGGGTGTGAGTGCGGTGGAGTCGGGCTACGCGGGCGGCCACGTGGCGAACCCGAGCTACGAGCAGGTCTGCGACGGCGACACCGGCCACGCTGAGGTCGTCAAGGTGGACTTCGATCCGGCGAAGATCACGTATCGCGAGATTCTCGACATCTTTTTCGCGATTCACGATCCGACGCAGCTGAACCGCCAGGGCAACGACGTGGGCACGCAGTACCGCTCGGCGATCTTCACGCACTCCGAGGCGCAGCGCGAGACGGCCGAGCAGGCGATTCGCGAGCTGGCCGCTGAAGGCGTGTACGACGGCAAGATCGTCACCCAGGTGCTGCCGCTCGACGGCAACTATTTCCCCGCCGAGGCGTATCACCAGAACTACTTCGCGCAGCACCCGAACCAGGGCTATTGCTCGTTCGTGGTGGCACCGAAGGTCGCGAAATTCCGCCAGAAGTTCGCGCATCGGCTCAAGGCTGAATAAGCCTCAAAAGGCGCGCGGCGGTTTCGTTGCCGCTTCGCGCCTCAGTCTTCCTTTTCCGCTTCTTCCTGCGCGCCGGGCGGCGTTTCGTCCGGCGTCGCGTCGCCCGCGGCGTCCAGCGCCATTTCCCCGCGCAAGCGTTCCATCTCGTCTGCAATCGCCCGCGCGAGCTTCGCGCACGTGAGCGGCGCCGATCCCTCCGCCTTGTTATTCGTCGTGATCAGCACGGGCTGGCCCGCCATTGCGTAGCGTGCGGCCAGTTCCGCGAGCGTGACGCGCGTATGCGGGTCTTCGTCCACCAGCTTGTCGAACGGCTCGTAGCGCGCCTTCGCCTGCTCGTACTTGAAGCCGCTGTGCAGGCTCCAGCGCACGATCAGCGGGCCGGCCGGGGCTTCGCCGTCCATCAGCGCGAGCGCGGCGGCCTGGCGCAGCGGGTCCGGCATTCGGGCGTGCAGGCCTACGCAGTAGCGCACGCCCGCGGCGCGCAGCGTGCGCACGAAGCGCGGTGTGAGCAGGATCGCGTCGCGGATCTCGATGGCGTAGCAGGGGGCGTCGCCGGCTGCGGCGGGATCGGTCGATTGGGGCAGCGGCGGCAATGCGGCGAGGAAAGCGGTCAGCCGCTCGACGAACGCCGCCGGGTCGGCCAGCAGCTGATCGGGCAGCGGCGGGAACTGGAACACGAGCGCGCCTGCCTTGCCGCCAAGGCCCGCGAGGCACGGCTCGACGAATTCGCGCGTTGCCAGCTCCGCGTTGAGAAAGCACGGGTTCGCGGAAACGGGCTCGCCACGCTCGCCGCGCACACTCGCGTCGGTGACGAGCGCCGGCGCCTTCACGATGAAGCGGAAGTGGTCCGGCACCTGCTGCGCGTAGCGCAGGTAATCGGTGACGGTGAGCGGCGCGTAGAACGAGCGGTCGATGCTCACCGAGCGCAGCAGCGGATGCGCGCCGTAGGCCGAGAGGCCGTCGCGGGCAAGCTTCGACTGGCTGTAGTCCTCGCCGTAGACAATGCCGCGCCAGCCCGGAAACGACCACGACGAGGTGCCAAGGCGCACGCTTGCGGGCAGTGCGGCGGCGACGTCGAGCGTGTCTTGCGTGGCCACGGCGGGCAGCACGCCGCGTCCGCGGCGTTTCGGGGCGTTCGCGCCGGGCGCGGGTTTTGGCGGTTTTGCACGCGGCTCGCTGTCTTCGCGCGCTTCGATTTCCGCGTCGTCGTCGCGCGTGGCGCGGGCAGGGCGCTGGGCGGCGGGCTTCGTGGCGGGTTTTGTCGCGGGCGCGCTCGCCGGCGCCGCGAAGCCGAACAAGTCAGGCTGCGGCTCGGCGCGGGCTTCGCTTTTCGGCGCGTTGCGGCGCGCAGCCGCGCGGGCGGCCTCGCGCGCGGCCGGTTGGGCCGCGTCGGTGCCGGAGTCGTTGGCCGACCCGAGCGTGCTGTCGCCAAAGAGGTCGTGGCCGTCGTCGCGTTCGTTCATGCAGTGGCGTCGCGCAGTGGCGTCGTGATGGCGGTCGTGGGGCGAAGCCGCCTGAGTCGAGCGCAACTGCGGGAACAGTTGATTCGCGGGCGGCGCGGCGAACCGCGCCGCCGTCTGCGTCAGAGCGGCTTCTCGTACATATACCGGCGCGACCACGGCAGCGTGCTCGCGCTGCGGCCGGCCTTGCGGCAGACGATCTGGAAGATCGACACGTCATCGTGCTCGAACGCGTACGCGCAACCCGCCAGATAAACGCGCCAGATGCGGAACTTCTCGTCGTCGACGAGCCGTTTCGCCTCCTCGGCGCGCGCCTCGAAATTCTCCGCCCACAAATCGAGCGTGTGCGCATAGTGACGGCGCAGGCTTTCCACGTCAACCGCCTCGAGGCCGCCGCGCTGCGCCGCTTCTAGCGCGAGGCCGATGTGCGGCAGCTCGCCGTCGGGGAACACGTAGCGGTCGATGAACTCGCCGCCGCCCAGCGCCGTTTCGCCCGATTCGGCGTCCGACGAGGTGATGCCGTGGTTCATGGCGACGCCGTCGTCGGCGAGCAGGTCGTGGACCTTGCGGAAATAGCCCGGCAGATTCTTGCGCCCGACGTGCTCGAACATCCCCACGCTCGTGATGCGGTCGAACTGGCCTTGTATGTCGCGATAGTCCTGCAGGCGGATTTCGATGCGGTCTTCGAGGCCCGCCGCCTTCACACGCGCCGTGGCGAGATCGAACTGGTTCTGCGAGAGCGTTACGCCCACGCAGCGCGCGCCGAACTTCTGCGCCGCGCGCAGCACGAGCGCGCCCCATCCGCAGCCGATATCGAGCAGCTTATGACCTTCCTTCACCTGGATCTTGGTGAGGATATGGTCGATTTTCTTGAGCTGGGCGGTAGCGAGGTCTTCGTCGCCGTTTTCGAAGTACGCGCACGAGTAGACCATGTTCTCGTCGAGCCAGAGCTTGTAGAACTCGTTCGAGACGTCGTAGTGGTACTGGATGGCCTGCTTGTCCGTGGACTTCGAGTGCGTGAAATAGCGGCGCACGCGGGCGAGCTTGCTGGCGCTCGTGACGGTGCTGCGCGCGAGCGAATAGCTGATGTTGATGATGTCGGCGAGCTTGCCTTCGATGTCGATCTTGCCCTTCACGTAGGCCTCGCCGAGATTGTCGAGGCTCGGCGTGAGAAGAAGCGGCAGCGCCGACGCGCTGTTGACCTTGAGCGTGACCCGAGGCGCGGCGAAGTGGCCGAAGTCGTATTGCTGCCCGCTCCAGAGCACGAGGCGGGCGGGCAGGTCGGCCTTGCTGCGCACTTCTTCTGCCCACTGTGCGAGTTTTTTCTCCCAGAACATGCGTTTCTCTCCATGTCAGATGAACGATTGAAGCCCAATGACAAAAGCGAATTGCGATGCAGGTTTTTTGGCAACAGCGTTACGGCAACAGCGAAATACTGAACGACATGCAACGAAAGCGGTGAGACGAAAATCCGGTTGGCGCGGCGCAAGTGCGGTAAGGGCGTTACGCCGCGCGCATGCGCTCAGGGCGCGAGACGCTCGATGCGCCAGGCCGCGCCCGCGCTGTCACGCGTGTAGCGGATGCGGTCGTGCAGGCGCGACGGGCGACCCTGCCAGAACTCGATGGCCTCCGGCACGAGCCGGTAGCCGCCCCAGTGCGGCGGGCGCGGCGGCGTTTCGCCGTACTGCGCGGCGATTTCGCGCTCGCGCGCTTCGAGCGTCTCGCGGTTCGCGATCACCGTGCTTTGCTCCGAGGCCCAGGCGCCAATGCGCGAGCCGAGCGGGCGCGAGTTGAAGTAGGCGTCGCTTTCCTCGGCGCTCGTGAGTTCGACCTTGCCCTCGATGCGGACCTGGCGCTCCAGCTCGATCCAGTGAAAGAGCAGCGCCGCATGCGGATTCGCGCTCAGTTCGCGGCCCTTGCGGCTCTCGTAGTTCGTGAAGAACACGAAACCGCGCTCGTCCACGCCCTTGATGAGCAGGATGCGCGCGGCGGGGCGGCCTTGTGCGTCGACCGTGGCGACCGTCATGGCGTTGGGCTCGGGCAGCTTCGCGTCGAGCGCCTGGGCGAACCAGGTCTGGAACTGGCGGATCGGATCGGGATCGACGTCGGCGGCGTCGAGCGAGCCGAGCGAGTAGGTCTTGCGGAGATCGGCGAGGGATGTCATCTTTTATGCAGACGCTTCAATGCGGACAAGTATATCGAAGAGGCAGGAAGCAGGGGCGCCCGGCTAGGGGCGCCCGGCCTCGTTCGGCGGGATCAGGCAAAATACGGGTCTTGCCAGGACCGCGACAGCAGCGTGCGACCGGTCCGCTTACGATTGCTACCGTCATGTCCAGTACCCCGATTTCCCCTGCCGCCGGCTCCGTCGATCTTACCCCGAGCCCTGCCGACGATGTTGCCGACCGCGCCCGCCGATTCGGCGGAATCGCGCGGCTTTATGGCGCACCCGCGCTCGACGCGTTCGAGCGCGCCCACGTTGCCGTGATCGGCATTGGCGGCGTGGGCTCGTGGGCCGCCGAGGCGCTCGCGCGCAGCGCGATCGGCAAGCTCACGCTGATCGACCTAGACAACGTGGCCGAGAGCAACACCAACCGCCAGATCCACGCGCTCGACGGCAACTACGGCAAGCCCAAGGTCGAGGCCATGGCCGAGCGCATCAAGCTCATCGACCCGGCGTGCGACGTGCGTCTCGTCGAGGATTTCGTCGAGCCGTCGAACTTTGATGCGTTGCTGGGCGGCGGCTTCGACTACGTGATCGACGCCATCGACAGCGTGCGCACCAAGACCGCGCTGATCGCCTGGTGCGTGGAGCATCGCGTGCCGCTCATCACGGTGGGTGGCGCGGGTGGGCAGCTCGACCCCACGCGGATTCGCATCGACGACCTCGCGCTCACGATCCAGGACCCGCTGCTCTCCAAGGTGCGCGGCCAGTTGCGCAAGCAGCACGGTTTTCCGCGCGGGCCAAAGGCGAAGTTCAAGGTAAGCGCGGTGTATTCGGACGAGCCGCTCATCTATCCCGAGGCGGCTGTGTGCGATATCGACGCCGAGGCGGAGCACGTCACGACGTCGCCGGGGCACCACGGTCCGGTGGGGCTGAACTGCGCGGGCTTTGGTTCGAGCGTGTGTGTGACGGCGAGCTTTGGTTTCGCGGCGGCTTCGTATGTGCTGCGCGCGTTGGCGCATCAAGCCAGCGGGCGTTGAAGGCGAGCGCCAGGAACGCAAGAAAGCGTGCCTGATAGGCACGCTTTCTTATCGAGGTGGAAAGCGAACGAACCGCGCGCGTCGGTCGCCTTATTCGACCGCTTCCGCTTCGTGCAGGCGCGGGAGCAGGCGATCGAACTCGCGGCGCACGAGACCGTAGCACTCGCATGCGCGCGCTTCGAGGCGCGTGCGGTCGAGTACGCGGATCTTGCCGCGGCTGTGATGGATCAGACCTTCGTCATGCAGCTTGCCGGCTGCTTCCGTGACGCCTTCGCGGCGCACGCCGAGCATGTCGGCGATCAGTTGCTGCGTCACGCTCAGATCGTTGGAATCCACGCGATCCACTTCGATCAGCAGCCACCGGCACAGCTGCTTGCTCAGCGAGTGGTGGCGGTTGCAGGCGGCCGTCTGCGCGATCTGCGTGAGCAGTGCGTGCATGTAAAGCAGCGTAACGCGACGCAGGAGGTCCGAGCGCGCAAACTGCTGCTTGAGCGCCTGTGCGCTGATGCGGTACGCGAAGCCCGAACTTTGCACCTGCACGCGGTTCGGCATCGTTTCGCCACCGGTCAGCACCGGCACGCCGGTCATGCCTTCCCGGCCCACCGCTGCAATTTCGACGGAACTGCCGTCTTCCATTGTCGTGAGCATCGAGATGACGGCGGTCGTCGGAAAGTACACGTGATGAATACGCTGGCCGCAATCGCAGAGCAGCTGTTCAGTGCGCAGTTGAACGAGTTCAAGATGCGGCGCCAACGCCTGCCACTCGTTTGACGGAAGTGCGCCAAGCAGATGATTGCCGTGCAAATCGGATTGAAGGGTCAACATGATCGGTCCTCGCGTAAAGCGGCGTGTGCCGCCTCCTGTTTTTTCTGTTTCCGGCTGCCGAATTTATTGTTATCGCCGTTACCCGTTCGGCTATACGTTCGTTGCGCCGGCCCCATAAGCCCCATCAGCGTTTTGCGATCTCGTTTGTCGGCATCCACGCCTGTGTGGCGAACTCTACTTAGCAGGGGTTGTGCCAGCAGCCGCGAAAGTGAGGAAGCTTGCGGCCTGGCGCTGCGCCAGCTATTTCCGGGGCGACGCAAAGTCGCATTATTGTTTCAGTTTTGTACAGCGCCAGCGCGGCGCCGTTTGCGAAATCGCTAGAGTTTGATGTTGCCAACGCCTTGATTTATATAGCTACTTTCGCTCCTCAGACGGATGCGCGGAAATGAATCCTCGCTGAAACATCGTTGGACCATCGCCTTGTACGCGTTGTGCGCCTGCCTTTGCTGCGCCGCGGTTTTGATTCGTTTCTGTTGGGGGGCTACCGACACTGTCGCAAAAACGTTCGGATGTGAAACATCACCTTGCGCGGCCATCTTCGCGCTTCGTGCGCTGCCGCACATAACGATGACTGCGCGACGACCACGCCTGCGCCACAAAGAAAAAATTCATGGCGCGCCGTGCGATGAATGTGGCTGCGCGTACAGATTCGCGCGATACGTATTGTTCAAATGTCACCCGTACGCCAATCAATAACGAGACTCGGTGCATGACTTCGGGGGGAGTGACGCGAATGAACAACGATGTGACATCTGCCGGCCTGATAGCCGCGATCAGCGAAGGTGACGCCGAACTCGTCGTTCAGCCCGTCGTGCTGGCGGGTGGTTCAGGCACGCGGTTATGGCCGCTTTCGCGCGAACACTGTCCCAAGCAACTGATCGATCTGCTCGATGGCGAGTCGCTGCTCGAGGCGACTGTACGGCGCCTCGATGGCGTTTTCCTGCACGCCGGCGCCTCGCTGCCTGAAGCGCACGCAGCGGTTCGCAAGGCTGCGCCCTTTGTCGTGAGCAGCGAGGACTTGCGCCATCTGACCGCCGACCGTCTTGGCCGCAGCGGCATGGCCGCCCGCTTCGTGCTCGAACCGCTCGCGCGCAACACGGCGCCCGCGCTGACGGCGGTGGCGCTTGCCGCCAGCCGCGACGGCGATCCGGTGCTCGTTGCCATGCCCGCCGACCATTTGATCGCCGATGGCGCTGCGTTTGCTGCCGCGCTCGAAGAAGCCGTGACGCACGCGGCGCGCGGTGCCATCGTCACACTCGGCGTGCCGCCGCAACGCGCCGAAACGGGCTACGGCTACATCGGCGCGGGTTTGCCGCTTGGCAGCAGCGGCGCGCGCAGCATCGAGCATTTTGTGGAGAAGCCGGATGCCGAGCGCGCTGCAAGCTATGTTGCTTCGGGGAACTATCTTTGGAACAGTGGGATTTTCGTTGTGCGCGCATCGGTCTGGCTCTCGGCGATCGCGCACAGCCGGCCGCTCATCGCGGCGCAGTGCGCGGCGGCCTTCGAAAATGCCTCCGTCGACGCTGACGGCACCGTCCACTTGAACCGCGACGCACTCGCCGCCTGTCCGTCCGATTCGATCGACTACGCGGTGATGGAGTCGGTTGGCGTGAATGCGCGACTCGCGGGCGTGGTTGTGCCGCTTCGTTCGGGCTGGTCGGACGTCGGGGCGTGGGATGCCCTGTGGCAGGTCTCGGAGAAGGACGAGAATGGCAACGTCGCGCGCGGGCGCGTGCTGTTCGAGGATGCGACGGATACCTTCGTGCATTCGGACGGCCGGCTCGTTGCCTGCGTGGGCGTGCGGGGCATGGTGGTGGTCGAGACAGCGGACGCCGTGCTCGTCGTCGCGAAGGACCGCGTTCAGGACGTCAAGGCGGTGGTTACCAGGCTCAAGGCGCAGCACAGTGAGGTGGCGCGGCAGCACCGGCGCGTGGAGCGCCCGTGGGGCTGGTACGACTCGGTCGATCAAGGCGAGCGCTTTCAGGTCAAGCGCATCGTTGTAAAGCCAGGTGGCCGGCTTTCGTTGCAGATGCATCACCACCGCGCGGAGCACTGGACCGTGGTGCGCGGAACGGCGCGCGTGACGCGTGGTGAGGAGGTGCTCCTGCTTTCCGAAAACGAATCGACCTATATCCCGCTAGGCATGACGCACCGGCTGGAGAATCCGGGCAAGACGGCGCTCGAGATCATCGAGGTGCAGTCGGGCTGTTATCTCGGCGAGGACGACATCGTGCGCTTCGACGACCAGTACGGTCGGGTTCAGCAAGCGTAGCTAACTGAACGCAAGGCGAGGACGCACGCGGCGTCCTCGGCCGCTCGATATCAATTCAGCGTCGCGCTCAGCTTGCGCCGCCACTCGCTCACGAGCTGCGGTTGATGCGCCGCGAGATCGAACACGGAAA
The DNA here is from genome assembly GCF_004353905.1 of Paraburkholderia guartelaensis. GTDB lineage: Bacteria > Pseudomonadota > Gammaproteobacteria > Burkholderiales > Burkholderiaceae > Paraburkholderia > Paraburkholderia guartelaensis. The sequence goes on from NZ_SMOD01000006.1 coordinate 264,274, forward strand.
GCATGGTCTTGCGGCCCACGTCGTCGCGGAAGGCGCGGTCGCGCTTCACTATCTCCAGCAGATGCTCGAGCGCGCCCGCGTACTTGCGGCGCGCGATCAGCGCGTTCGCCAGATCGAAGCGCGCTTCGAGGTCGCCGGGGTTGGCGGCGACCTGGGCTTCGAGCGCGTCGGTGGGTGGTAGGTCTGCGGCGGCGTCGAGCGCGTCGAGGCGCGTCTTGAGCGCATTGAAGCGCGCGTCGATGCCCTGCGTGGTCTTGGGCGAAAGCAGCTCGACTTCCTTTTGCGCGTCGTCGGCGCGGTTGTCGGCGAGCAGCATCTCGATCAGGTCCATGCGCACTTCGTCGTTGCCCGGATCGAACGCGAGCGCGGCCTGCAGCGCTTCATAGGCTTCGTCGCGGCGGCCCTCGGCCAGCGCTTCCTGTGCGGCGCGGCGCGCGGCGTCGGCGCCGTCGGGGATCAGGCCGTCGAGGAACTGACGCAGCTGGCCTTCGGGCAGCACGCCCACGAACTGATCGACCGCCTGGCGGTCCGCGAACGCCACGACGTGCGGAATGCTGCGCACGCCGAAGTGCGCGGCGAGCTCCTGGTTCTCGTCGACGTTCACCTTCACGAGCTTCCATTTGCCCGCGTATTCGGCCTCGAGCTTTTCGAGCATCGGGCCAAGGCTCTTGCAAGGGCCGCACCAGGGCGCCCAGAAGTCGACCAGCACCGGCGCTAGCGCCGACGCTTCGATCACGTCTTTTTCAAAAGTGGCGAGAGTGGTGTCCATTGCGTCCTCGTTGAGAAATGCGTTATGCCGCTAGTTGGGGACGAAACGCCCGCATTTCAATCATCCTCCGAAAGCGACGAGCCTTAGCGCGGCTTCTTTTCCGGCAGCGGGATCCATTCCGTTTCGCCGGGGACATGCCCCATTTCCTGGCGCGTCCAGGCCTCCTTCGCCGCTTCGATCTTTTCCCGCGAGCTTGCCACGAAGTTCCATTCGATGAAGCGCTCGCCTTCGAGCTTTTCCCCGCCGAGCAGCATCACACGCGCCCCGTTCGTGCTCGAAAGCGTGGCGGTTTCGCCCGGCACGAGCACGGCCATCGTGTACTGCTCGAGTGGCGTGCCGTCGATCGCGAGGTCGCCTTCCACGAGATAGACGCCGCGCTCTTCGTGCTCCGCGTCGAGCGCGAATGCGCCGCCCGGCGCGAAATCTGCGGCGACGTAGAGCGTGCCCGAGAAGGTCTCCACAGGCGAGGTCGCGCCGAACGCCGTGCCGGCGATCACGCGCATCGTGACGCCGTTGCGCTCGATCTCGGGCAGCGTCGCGGCAGCGTGATGGAAGAACGACGGCTCCGTGTCCTCGTGATCGAACGGCAGCGCCACCCAGGTCTGGATGCCGTGCATGACGAGGCCGGTGGCGCGCTCCTCGTCGGGCGTGCGCTCGGAGTGGACGATGCCGCGTCCGGCCGTCATCCAGTTCACGTCGCCGGGCACGATCTTCTGGCTCGAACCGATGCTGTCGCGATGCATGAGCGCGCCGTCGAAGAGATAGGTGACCGTGGCGAGCCCGATATGCGGGTGCGGACGCACATCCACGCCCGAGCCCGGCGCGAGCGTGGCGGGGCCCATGTGGTCGAAGAAGATGAACGGGCCGACGAGGCGTGCGGCGAGCGCCGGCAGCACGCGCCGCACATAGAGATTGCCGATGTCGCGTTGATGAGGCTTGAGAACCGCTTTGATCGATGAGGACATGATGCTTCCTGGATGGGTCGTACGGCACGCGCTGTGGGCCACGCTGTGGGCCAGCTAGTGGGCGAAATCGGCGCGCAGGCAAGCCGCGCACGAGACTGGCACTCATTCTAACGCCGGCTTTCCCGGCGTGCGGCTAACGGAACGGCCCGGCGCTGGCGGCACGGCGCGCCGCGGCGCGAGGCGGTAAGATCGCCGCTTCGAAGAACAGGCATGACGCAAAAGAGGAGAAAGGGGATGTCGCCGAAGGATCTGTTGCTCGCGCTGGTGGTGGTGCTCGCGTGGGGCGTGAATTTCGTCGTGATCAAGGTGGGGCTGCACGGCGTGCCGCCGCTCCTGCTCGGCGCGCTGCGCTTCATGCTGGCGGCGTTCCCCGCGGTGCTGTTCGTGAAGCGCCCGCAATTGCCGCTGCGCTGGCTGCTGGCCTACGGCGCGACCATCTCGCTCGGCCAGTTCGCGTTTCTCTTCACGGCAATGTACGTAGGCATGCCCGCGGGCCTCGCTTCGGTCGTGCTGCAGGCGCAGGCGTTCTTCACGCTCGGCTTTGCGGCGGTGTTTCTGCGTGAGCGCTTTCACGCGCAGAACGTAGTCGGCTTGTTGATCGCCGCGGGCGGTCTCGCGCTGATCGGCGTGCAGTCGATGGGCGGTGGCGCGCAGGGCATGACCATCGCCGGCTTCGTGCTCACGCTCTGCGCGGCCTGCATGTGGGCGCTCGGCAATATCGTCACGAAGAAGGTGGGCAAGGTCGATCTCGTCGGCCTCGTGGTGTGGGCGAGCCTCGTGCCGCCGCTGCCGTTTCTGCTGCTCTCGTACTGGATGGAAGGTCCGCAGCGCATCGTGGCCGCGCTCTCGGGCATTGGCATGACGTCGGTGGGCGCGATCGTCTATCTCGCGTTCGTCGCGACGCTCATCGGCTATAGCCTCTGGAGCCGCCTGCTCTCGAAGTATCCCGCAAGCCAGGTGGCGCCGTTCTCGCTGCTCGTGCCGATCGTCGGACTCGCCTCGGCGTCACTGCTGCTCGGCGAGCAGTTGACCTCAGCCGAGATCGGCGGCGCCGTGCTCGTGATGGGCGGCCTTGCCGTCAATGTGTTCGGCGGCTGGGTCAAGCAGCGGCTTGGGGCCGCGCGCTCGTAACGATCCCGCTCCCAATGAAAAACGCCGCGCGAGCCCGAAGGCTTGCGCGGCGCTTTTGAAGCCGCCGGATGCTTCGCGCGGCACTCAGGTCATACGGCTCTTCGCAAGCGGCGGATTGGCCGCGAAATAGCGCCTGATGCCCTTGAGAATCGCGTTCGCCATCTTGTCGCGATAGGCGTCGTCGTTGAGCTTGGTCTCTTCTTCGGGATTGCTGATGAAGGCCGTCTCCACGAGGATCGACGGAATGTCGGGTGCCTTGAGCACCGCGAAGCCCGCCTGCTCGACCGAGCCCTTGTGCAGCTTGTTGATCTCGCCGACCTCATTGAGCACGAAGCCGCCGTAGCGCAGCGAGTCGCGGATCTGCGCCGTCGTCGACATGTCGAAGAGCGCGCGGTTCACGGCCGCGTCGGCCGTCTGCACGCTGATGCCGCCGATCTGGTCCGACGAGTTCTCCTTGTTCGCCATCCAGCGCGCCGCGGCGCTCGTCGCGCCGTGCTCGGAAAGCGCGAACACCGACGAGCCGCGCGCTTCGGGCGTGGTGAACGCATCGGCGTGAATCGAGACGAACAGGTCCGCGCCCACGCGGCGCGCCTTCTGCACGCGCACGTTCAGCGGCACGAAGAAGTCGGCGTCGCGCGTCATCATCGCGCGCATGTTGGGCTGGGCGTCGATCTTCGCGCGCAGCTTCTTCGCGATGTCGAGCGCGACGTGCTTCTCGTAGGTGCCTGCGCTGCCGATTGCGCCCGGGTCCTCGCCGCCGTGGCCCGGATCGATCGCGACCGTCAACAGGCGCGTGGTGCCGCCCCTGGTGGTTTTCGGCGTGGTGAAGCCGTAGTTGTCGTCGGCGCTGGCGTTGGCGCTGTCGTCGTCGTTGTTGCGCTGGGCGACGACGGGCGGCCTCGGCGCGGCAGGCTTCGGCGGACGCGGCGCAACCACGGGGGGCGCCGGACGCGGCGGGCTCGGCGCGGCGCCCGCGTCGTTCTGCGCGTAGCGCTCGAAGAACGCGTCGCTGTTGTCGTGCGCGGGCGGCGTGTTCGGACCCGCGAGCGTGGGCGGCGTGGAAGGCGGCGCGCTGTCCTTCATCGCTTCGTGCGCGTCGAGCTGCTGCTGCTTGCGCTCGGTTTGCGCCAGCAGGTCCATGAGCGGGTCGGGCGCGACCGCCGGATAGAGGTCGAACACGAGCCGGTACTTGTACGAGCCGATAGGGGCAAGCGTGAACACCTGGGGCTTCACGCCGCCCTTGAGGTCGAACACCATGCGCACCACGTGCGGCTGGTACTGGCCCACGCGCACGGCCTGGATCTGCGGATCGTTCGGCGTGATCTTCGAGACGAGGTTCTTGAGCGCGTCGTCGAGATCGAGTCCGGTGAGATCGACGACGAGACGATCGGGGCCCTGCAGCAGTTGCTGCGTATTTTGCAGCGGCTGGTCCGATTCGATGGTGACGCGGGTGTAGTCGCGCGCGGGCCACACCCGCACGCCGACGACCGAAGTGGCCCACGCGAGGCGCGGCACGGCAAGACCGAGCACGAGCGTGGAGGCGCCCGCCTTCAGAATCTGCCGGCGACGCCAGTTGTGCGTGGCGGTGGCGGCCGATTCGATCGAGCGGAACGGTTTGATTAACATCTTTCTAGACATGCCTTTCCTGATGCGCTGTATGCGTATGCGGTGAGCACGCGGCCTTCGCCGCTTGCATCCGGCTCGAGCGAGAACACGAGATCGGGTACGCCCAGCAGGCCGCCCGCGCGTTGCGGCCATTCGACGAGGCACACCGCATCTTGCGCGAAATATTCGCGAAAGCCCGAGTCGGCCCATTCGGCCGGATCGCTGAAACGGTACAGATCGAAGTGATAAAGCTGGAGTTCCCCACAGGGCGTTGCGACCGTGTACGGTTCGACGAGCGTGTAGGTGGGGCTGCGCACGCGGCCCGTATGGCCGAGCGCGCGCAACGTGGCGCGCACGAGCGAGGTCTTGCCCGCGCCGAGGTCGCCGTGCAACTGCACATGCAGGCCGTGAAAGGGCGGTGCGCCGTGATTCTGCGCGCTGTTTTGTGCAACTTTTGCGCGCAGCGAATCGAGCGCGTGCGCAAAGCGTGCGCCGAAGGCGTCGGTGGCGTCGGCGCCGGCGAGATCGAAACGGCGCTCGAGGAGAACGTCGGCGGATGGATCAAGCGAAAACGGCGCGTGGTCGTGACCGGGCGTGTCGGGCATTCTCGTAAAATGACGTAATGAACCCCACGCAATCCCCTTCCAACTCCGCGCAGGATGCGCGCGCGTCTTCGGAGGCGCTCGACCCAACGTCCGCTCAGGCGGGTGCTCGAGCGCATGCTCAAGCTAACGCGCCGCAAGATTCGTCTGCGCAGGCCGTCGAGCAGGCCACGCTGCTCGATGAGGCGGCGCTCGCCGCGCTCGCGGCGCGCATCCGGACGTGGGGGCGCGAGCTGGGGTTCGGTGCGATCGGTATCAGTGACACCGACCTTTCCCATGCCGAGGCGGGCCTCGCCGCGTGGCTCGAAGCAGGCTGCCACGGCGAGATGGATTATATGGCCAAACATGGGATGAAACGCGCGCGGCCCGCCGAGCTTGTGGCCGGCACGCGACGCGTGATTACCGCACGCATGGCCTATTTGCCCATCGATACGCTCGCGCCGAATGCAGTGGGAAAGACGCACGAAAGTGCTTCGCAAGGCGGCCCGGATCTCGGCGAGAGCGCTGGCACCGACGTTGGCACGGACGTTGCCCACGAGAGCATTCACGCCGACTGGCGTCTGCGCGAGCATGCGCGGCTCGCCGACCCGCATGCCGCCGTCGTGTCGATCTACGCGCGCGGCCGGGACTATCACAAGGTCTTGCGTGCGCGGCTGCAGCAGCTTGCCGAGCGCATCGAGGCCGAGATCGGCCAGTTCGGTTTTCGCGTGTTCACCGACTCCGCGCCGGTGCTCGAAGTCGAGCTTGCGCAGAAGGCGGGCGTGGGCTGGCGCGGCAAGCACACGCTGCTCCTGCAGCGCGACGCGGGCTCGCTCTTCTTTCTCGGCGAGATCTACGTGGACGTGCCGCTGCCGACCGATGCCGACGAGCCGGCCAGTGCCGCGCCCGAAACGCCCGGCGCGCATTGCGGCAGCTGTACGCGCTGCATCGACGCGTGCCCGACGGGTGCGATCACCGGCCCGTATCGCGTGGATGCGCGCCGCTGCATCTCCTATCTCACGATCGAGTTGAAGGGCAGTATTCCCCTGGAACTGCGCGAGCTGATCGGCAATCGTGTGTATGGCTGCGACGACTGCCAGCTCGTGTGCCCATGGAACAAGTTCGCGAAGGCCGCGCCTGTCGCGGATTTCGACGTGCGCCACGGGCTCGATCGCGCGAGCCTCGTCGACCTGTTCGGCTGGAGCGCGGCGCAGTTCGACGAGCGCATGCAGGGCAGCGCGATACGACGCATCGGCTATGAGAGCTGGTCGCGCAATATCGCGGTGGCGATGGGCAATGCGTTGCGTGCAAAGCGTGAAGGCGCGGATCGCGCCCGCGACGCCGCGCGCGCGGCGATCGTGAAGGCGTTGCGCGAGCGCGAGCACGACGAATCGGCGGTCGTGCGCGAGCACGTGCTTTGGGCACTCGAAGCGGCTTGATGCGGATGAAAACGGCAGAGGCTGGCATGGACCTGAAACTGAACGATGGCGCGCTGGAAATCGCGCGAACAACGCGGCACCATGGCGTGCAACGTTCGCGCACGAAGGAGACGACGATGTTCAACGCAGTGATCGACGCGCCATTCGGCAAGGTCGGCATCCGCACCGTCGGGGCAGCGCTGCGTGAGATCGTCTATCTGCCGGGACAGACGGCGAGCGTCGAGCCCGATTGTGAGCTTGCTTCTCGCGCGGCCGCTCAGATCGAGCAGTATTTCGAGGACGCCGACGCCGGCTTCGACCTGCCGCTCGCACCGCTCGGCACCGAATTCCAGCGGCGCGTGTGGGACGGCATCTGCGCAATCGAGGCCGGCGAAGTCCTCACCTACGGCGAACTCGCGAAGCGCATCGGCGGCGTCAGCCCGCGCGCCGTGGGCCAGGCGTGCGGCGACAATCCCTTTCCGCTCGTGATTCCGTGTCATCGCGTGGTGTCGGCGAGCGGCCTCGGCGGCTTCGCGCATCACGGCGGCGAAGGCTTCTTTCGCGACGTGAAGCGCTGGCTGCTCGCCCACGAATGCACGTCGAACCGATTTCAACTGCGCTGACACGATGACGATGACGACGAATCCGCCGCCGCTTGCCGTAAGCGATGCCGCCGACGAAGCCGAGCAGGCGCTCGACCCCGCCGCCGCCGAAGCGCTTGCGTCGAGCCTCACGGCCATCGACACGTTCTGCGACGCCATGTGGCTCGAGCACGGCCTCTCGCGCAACACGCTCGACGCCTACCGGCGCGATTTGCGCCTCTTCGCGCAATGGCTCGCGCACGAGCGCTCCAATGGGCTCGACACGACCCACGAGGACGATTTGCTCGCCTACAGCGCGCGCCGCAAGGACGATAAATCCACCTCGGCAAACCGGCGCCTTTCGGTGTTTCGCCGCTACTACGGCTGGGCGCTACGCGAGCAGCGCGTGCATTCGGACCCGACCGTGCGCATCCGCTCGGCAAAGCAGGCGCCGCGTTTTCCGTCGACGTTGAGCGAGGCGCAGGTCGAGGCGCTGCTCGGCGCGCCCGATGTCGAGACGCCGCTCGGCCTTCGCGATCGCACGATGCTCGAGCTGATGTATGCGAGCGGCCTGCGCGTGACCGAACTCGTCACGCTCAAGACCGTCGAGGTGGGCCTGAACGAAGGCGTCGTGCGGGTGCTCGGCAAGGGCTCGAAAGAGCGGCTCATTCCGTTTGGCGAGGAGGCGCACGCGTGGATCGAGCGCTACCTGCGCGAGTCGCGGCCGGCGCTGCTCGGTGCACGCACGGCCGACGCGCTCTTCGTGACCGCGCGCGCCGAAGGCATGACGCGCCAGCAGTTCTGGCACATCATCAAGCGCCACGCGGCGGCGGCCGGTGTGCACGCGCCGCTCTCGCCGCACACGATGCGCCACGCGTTTGCCACGCACCTGCTCAATCACGGCGCGGACTTGCGGGTCGTGCAGCTTCTGCTCGGCCATAGCGATATTTCCACCACGCAGATCTATACGCACGTCGCGCGCGAGCGGCTGCGCCTGTTGCACGAGAAGCATCATCCGCGCGGGTGAGGTTGAAGCGGTTGTTGCGGACCGTGCGATTACAATGCGCCGATGAGCAAAACGAAACACGTGTCCGAAACGCCCGCCACGCAGATGCTGCGACGCGCGGGCGTCGCGTTCGGCGAGCATCCCTACGAGTATGTCGAGCATGGCGGCACGGAAGAATCCGCGCGCCAGCTCGGCGTGGACGAGCATCGCGTCGTCAAGACGCTCGTGATGGAGGACGAGCACGCGAAGCCGCTCATCGTCCTCATGCATGGCGACCGCAAAGTGTCGACCAAGAATCTCGCGCGGCAGATCGGCGCGAAGCGCATCGAGCCGTGCAAGCCCGAAGTCGCGAACCGTCATTCGGGGTACCTCGTGGGCGGCACGTCGCCCTTCGGCACGAAGAAAGCCATGCCCGTGTACGTCGAATCGACCATACTCGAACTCGACGAGATCTGGCTCAACGGGGGCCGTCGCGGCTATCTCGTGAGCCTTGCCCCCGCGGTGCTCACGACGCTCCTGAACGCGAAGCCGGTGCAGTGCGCGAGCGTCGAATAACGGTCAAATAAGGCGCGCCGCCCGCTGAGCGGACTTTCCGGCCAGTTCCCGTTGCTTCCCTGATTTACCCTGGTTTGTGCGCGGTTGTGCCGACTGGGCGGGCAGGGCGCGCCCGCGCTTCGGTAGAATGAGCGCCGTCGCGCGCTGCCGGGCGGCGACGACCGTCGTTACCGCCTGGCGCGCATCGTTCCACTTCCTCCGGGTTTCGTGCATGTACAACCTGTTCGTCGCCGTTCTCGCCTATCTGATCGGCTCGGTTTCGTTCGCCGTGATCGTGAGCGCCTTCATGGGCCTCGACGATCCGCGCTCCTACGGCTCCGGCAATCCCGGCGCGACCAACGTGCTGCGCAGCGGCAACAAGAAGGCCGCGATCCTCACGCTGATCGGCGACGCGTTCAAGGGCTGGCTGGCCGTCTGGCTCGTCGCGCACTTCGGCCCGCGTTACGGGCTGGGCGACGCCGCCGTCGCGCTCGCCGCGATCGCCGTCTTCCTCGGCCACCTGTATCCGGTGTTCTTCCGCTTCAAGGGCGGCAAGGGCGTTGCCACCGCGGCAGGCGTCCTGCTCGCCGTGAATCCGATTCTCGGTGTCGCCACGCTCGCCACCTGGCTCATCGTCGCGTTCTTCACGCGCTACTCGTCGCTCGCGGCGCTGGCGGCCGCCGTGTTCGCGCCGCTCTACTACGTGTTCATGTTCGGCCCGCGCATCGTCGCGCTCGCGATCCTCGCCATGAGCGTGCTGCTGTTCTGGCGGCATCGCGCGAACATCTCCAAGCTGATCGCGGGCAAGGAAAGCCGTATCGGCGAGAAGAAGGCTGCCGGCGCCGGCAAGTAGGCCGGCTTGACAAGCCAGGTTGTTGCAATCGATTTGTCTGATAATCTCGCTTATCGTCTGTCATCTTTCGTTAAGTAAGCGATTCATGGGGGCATCTTCTGCGGTTGCACCCTCAAGAACACCGTGTGGCTTGCCGTAATCCCTGATAGTTCCAGATCAGGCTTTTGCGGCTTCCCTCCTTCAATCCACACGGCATTCCCCCATGTTTTCCACCATCCGCGCGCGCATCGTCGCGCTATGCGTTGTCATTGTCGTGAGCGCACTTGCCGCGAATACGGCGCTCAATTATGTCGTCGCCGACTCGCACAACAAGGCGTCGATCGACAGCACGCTCACGGCGCTCGAAGAGAGCCACGCCGAAGACATTGCCGACTGGGTCGCGACGCACGAGCGGATGATCGATTCGCTGCAGGACGCCGTGCTCGGGACAGATCCCGTGCCGGCGCTCAAGCAGATCGCGACAGCGGGCGGTTTCACGAACGTCTACGTGGGTTATGCCGACCGCACGGCGAAATTCTCCGACGCCACCGGCATTCCGCCCGACTACGACCCGACCGGGCGCCCCTGGTACAAGCAAGCTGTTGCGGCGGGCAAGGCGGTCGTCACGCCGCCCTATGTGGACGTGGGCACGGGCAAGCTCGTAGTGGCGTTTGCGGAGCCGGTGATTCGCGACGGCGCCGTGAAGGGCGTCATCTCCGGCGACGTGGCGATGGACAGTGTGATCGCCAACGTGCGTTCGATTCATCCGACGCCTGCGAGCTTCGGCATGCTCGTCGACGCGAGCGGCGCGATCGTCGCGCACCCCGACTCGCAGCTCACGCTCAAACCCGTCGCGGAACTCGCGCCCGAACTCGCCGGCGATCGCCTGAACGCATTGTTCTCGGCGAGCGAGCCGTTGAAGGTGGACGTGAAGGGCGACATCAAGCTCATGCGTGCGCAAACGATTCCGGGCACCGACTGGCGCGTGGTCGTCGCTTTCGACCGCGCCGATGCGACGGCGGCCATGCGCTCGTTGCTCACGGCGTCGCTCATCGCGCTCGTGGTGATCGCGGTGGCGGCTGCGGCGATCGTGGCTGCCGCCACCGCCGTGTCGTTTCAGCGCCTGTCGCGCGTGCGCGATGCGATGGACGCGATCAGCGCCGGCGAGGGCGATCTCACGAAACGCCTGCCCGCCGTGGGCAACGACGAAGTCGCGCAGATCGCGCGTTCGTTCAACGCGTTCATGGACAAGCTGCGCGACGTGATGCGCCACATCCGCGATACGAGCGAGTCGGTGCGTACCGCGAGCGACGAGATCGCGGCGGGCAACGTCGACCTCTCGGGCCGCACGGAGTCTGCGGCGGCGAGCCTCGAAGAGACGGCGGCTTCCATGGAGGAGATCACGGCGACGGTCGCGCAATCGGCGAACGCGGCGCAGCAGGCGGACGTGACAGCGGCCACGGCTTCGCAGGCGGCTTCGCGCGGCGGCTCGGTGATCGGCGACGTCGTGCATACGATGAGCGACATCGAGAAAGCCTCGGTGAAGATCGCGGACATCATCGGCGTGATCGACGGCATTGCTTTTCAGACCAACATCCTCGCGCTGAACGCGGCAGTCGAAGCGGCGCGGGCGGGAGAGGAGGGCCGCGGTTTCGCCGTGGTGGCGGGCGAGGTGCGCAGTCTCGCGCAGCGCAGCGCGCAGGCCGCGCGCGAGATCAAGGCGCTGATCGAATCGACGGTTTCCAGCGTGAGCACGGGCTCGCAGCTCGTACAGCGCGCGGGGGCGACGATGGATGAGATCGTGGCGAATGTCTCGAACGTGACGACCATCATCGCCGAGGTCACCAACGCTGCCGGTGAGCAGACGCGTGGCATCCAGGAAGTGAATCGGGCGGTTAGCCAGCTCGACGAGATGGTTCAGCAGAACGCGGCGCTCGTCGAGCAGTCGACGGCGGCCGCGGCGGCGCTGCGCGGCCAGGCCGCTAACCTCGCGGACGCGGTCGGACAGTTCAGGCTCGATTGAGGCGCTGGCATTGGTGAAACGAGAAGACGGCGTTGCGGCGCCGTTTTTCTCATCTTGACATGCAACCATATGGTTGCATAATTGAGACATGAACGACGACGCCGTATTCCGCGCGCTGGCGGACGCGAGCCGCCGTCTACTGCTTGACCGGCTCCACGCGAAAAACGGCCAGACGCTCACCGATTTATGCGAGGGGCTGACCATCTCGCGCCAGGCGGTCACGAAGCATCTCGCGGTGCTGGAAGAGGCGAATCTCGTCGCGACGCAGCGGCATGGGCGCGAGAAACGGCATTTCATCAATCCGGTGCCCATCGGCGAGATTGCCGCGCGCTGGATCGGCAAGTTCGAGCACGAGCGCGTGGGCGCGCTCGTCGACCTCAAGCGATCACTCGAAGGAGACAGCCATGAGTAGCGACAAGCACACGCAAGGCAGTGCCGCCGGCGACTCGACATTCGTCTATGTCACGTTCATCCGCACGACGCCGGAAGCGTTGTGGACGGCGCTCACGAGCCGCGAATTCACCGAGCGCTACTGGTTCGGCATGCATCACGAGTGCGACTGGCAAACGGGCTCGCCCTGGTCGCTGCGCTTCGCCGACGGCCGCATCGCGGATTCGGGCGCGGTCGTCGAATCCGATCCCCCGCGCCGGCTCGTGCTGCGCTGGCGCAACATGTTCCTCGCTGAACTCCATGCCGAGGGCGATTCGCTCTGCACGATCGACATCGAGCCCGTGGAGCATGCGGTCAAGCTCACGATTACGCACCACATGGCGCGGCCGGGATCGATCTTCATCGAGAAGGTGTCGGGCGGCTGGCCGCGCATCCTCTCGAATCTCAAGACACTGCTGGAAACCGGCGAGGTGCTCATGCCGCTCGTGGTGACGGCGGACTGAGCGCGAGAAAAGCAGGGCGTGTGAAATGAAACGGGGCGGCCTGAGCCGCCCCGCAATGCGCTGGACTTACCGCTTTAGTCGCGGAAGTTGTTGAAGTCGAGCGGCGTGTCGGTCACGTCCTTGCGCAGCATGGCGATCACGCTTTGCAGGTCGTCGCGCTTGGCACCCGTCACGCGCACGGCGTCGCCCTGGATGCTTGCCTGGACCTTGATCTTGCTGTCCTTCACGAGCCTCACGATCTTCTTTGCGAGGTCGCCCGACACACCCTTCTTCACGGTGATGACCTGCTTGACCTTGTCGCCGCCGATCTTCTCGATCTTGCCGTAGTCGAGGAAGCGCACGTCGACATTGCGCTTGGCCATTTTCGACACGAGCACGTCTTTCACCTGGCCGAGCTTGAAGTCGTCGTCGGCGAACGCGGTCAGCTCGCGCTCCTTTTGCTCGACGCGCGAATCCGAGCCCTTGAAGTCGAAGCGCGTAGAGATCTCCTTGTTGGATTGCTCCACGGCGTTCTTTACTTCGATCATGTTGGCTTCGCTGACGACGTCAAACGATGGCATTGCTTTCTCCAAAAAGTACGAGGTGCGCAAACGGCGATGCAAAAGCTATGCAAGCCAGGTGCCCACGGGTCGCAGCCGTATTTCACGGCCCACTGCTTCATTTTCAGGCAGCGGTTCGCGCACTCGCTATAATCACGGACCGACGCCATTCTACCGGCGCCGTTGCGTTTGCCCAAGGCGGCTTGCCGTCGCCCGGCGGCGAGTCCACGGTGCGCAGGTGCCTCCCGGCGGCCTTTCCGGCCATTTTTCGTCTGCTGTCCATGTTCCGTTCTTCCTCGATGCCCGTCACCCAAACGCCCGTCACAACGTGGTTCGCCGCCGGCTTTGCGCTGCGCGCGCACAACACGTTCGGCTTCGACGTGCGCGCGCGCTACGCGTGCCGGGTCGAAAGCGAGGCCGATCTCGCCGCTGCCGTGCGCGATCCGCGCGCCCAGGGCTTGCGCACGCTCGTGCTGGGCGGCGGCAGCAATGTCGTGCTCACGCGCGACTTCGACGGTCTCGTGCTGCTCATGGCGTTGGCCGGCAAGCGCGTTGCCCACGAAGACAGCCAGGCCTGGTACGTGGAAGCGGCTGCGGGCGAGAACTGGCACGATTTTGTGTCCTGGACGCTCGAAGCGGGCATGCCGGGCCTCGAGAATCTGGCGCTGATTCCGGGCACGGTGGGCGCAGCACCCATTCAGAACATCGGCGCCTACGGGCTCGAGATGGCCGAGCGCTGCGTGTCCGTGCGGGCCGTCGAGATGTCGACGGGCAAAGCCGTGGAGTTCGACGCGGCCGCCTGCCGCTTCGGCTATCGCGACAGCTTCTTCAAGCGCGAAGGGCGCGATCGCTTCGTCATTACCGCGGTCACGTTCCGCCTGCCGAAGGTGTGGCAGCCCAACGCGGGCTATGCCGATCTCGCGCGCGAGCTGGCGCAGCACAACGCCGGCGAGGCGCCGCATGCGCGCGCCGTGTTCAACGCCGTGGTCGCGGTGCGGCGCGCGAAGCTGCCTGATCCGCTCGAACTCGGCAATGCGGGCAGTTTCTTCAAGAATCCCGTGATCGAAGCGCAGCAGTTCGATACGCTCGTCGTGCGCGAGCCGCAGATCGTCTCGTATCAGCAGGCAGACGGGCGCGTGAAGCTCGCGGCCGGCTGGATGATCGACCGGTGCGGCTGGAAGGGCCGCGCGCTGCGCGCAGCGGCCGTGCATGAGCGTCAGGCGCTCGTGCTCGTCAATCGCGGCGGTGCGACCGGCGCGGACATTCTCGAACTCGCAGAAGCGATCCAGCGCGACGTGCGCGCGCGCTTCGGCGTGGAGCTGGAGCAGGAACCCGTCAGCCTCTAAGGCCGCTCAGGCGCCGCCCGGCGCCTGCATCACCCTCAAGCCACCTTGTCCTGGGCCGCGAACACCGGCCCCTGCACGAAGCGCACGTCGTATTGCTGCAACTGCTCGAACTGCGCCGCATCGGTCACGCGGTTGAAAATGAGCGGAATGCGCAGCCGCGCCGCATAGCTCACGAGCGGCTTCACCATCGAATCGCGCAGCGCTGACGCCGCATCCATCTTCACGAAGTCGGGCCGAGGCACGTCCGACACCGAAAGAATCTGCCCGGCATTGGGCAGATTGCCCGCCACCTTGAACCCGTACCGCTGATAGCTCTTCGTGAGATAGCCGAGGAACGTGCGGTGCGCGACCGCCGCCGCCGGCAGCTCGATCACGATGCGCCCGGGGTTCAGCCCGAACGACACCAGCACGTTCGAGAAATGCCTTCCATGGTCGTACTTCACGCTCTTCAGGAGCCGCTCGTGCACGCGCAGGAAGAGCAGCCCGTGCTGCTGGCCGCCCAGAAAATTGATGGCGTGCAGCGCGCGCACCATGCGGTCGACCGCGACGAGGTCGGGATCGTCGAGCGTGTCGCTGAATGCGTCGCAAGGTGCGAGCTGGCCGTTCTGCTCGCGAAGCGTGACCGCCTGATAGCCGAGTTCGTCGCCAAAACGCGAGGCCATCGCGAGATCCGCGGTGAGCGACTGCGCTCCGCTGTGCACGCTGATGTCGTAAATCGGCTCGTAGGCGCTCAATAGCTCCATGCCGCGCCGCCGCGCCACGGCCTCTTTGGCGTGCGCGCCAGTACCCATCGCCAGGTGCTCGCCGAGAAACGGATGGTCGGCGGCGCGGGCAACGAGCTCGGGAATGGTGGGAGCGATCATGTCGATGTAGCGGGGAGCAGATGAAAAGCGCGAGCCCCACACGGGGTCGCATGACCCGATGGTAGCAGCCCGCAGCCGCGCCGGATGGACTGTTTGGTCATAACGTTATCGACCGTTCGCCCACATTCTGGAGCTCCCCGACTAGCTGTCAGGGTATACGCCTAATTTCACTAATCGTAATTGGTTTTACCATCCGTAAATCGCGTGACGCCATGTCACGGCCCGAGAACGTGGAGAGACAGCAATGAACGCACCTTTGCGGCACCCAACCGAAGTCCAGCACGGCTACATGAGCGGCTTCGCCAACGAATTCGCGACCGAGGCACTGGCGGGCGCGCTGCCCGAAGGCCAGAACTCGCCGCAGCGCTGCGCCTATGGCCTGTACGCCGAGCAGCTCTCGGGCACCGCATTCACCGCGCCGCGCTCGCACAACCGCCGCACGTGGTTCTACCGGATCCGTCCGGGCGCCGTGCATCAGCCGTTTGCGCCGGTCACGTCGCGCCTCGATGTGAATGGCGCGCCGCGCCTCGTCGCCGATTTCGGCGACGTGCCGCCCACGCCGCCCAACCAGCTGCGCTGGGACGCGCTGCCGATGCCCACGGAGCCCACCGATTTCATCGACGGCTGGGTGACGATGTCGGGCAACGGCTCGGCGGCCTCGATGAGCGGCTGCGCGATCCACCTGTACGCGGCGAACCGGCCGATGGTGGACCGCTACTTCTACAACACCGACGGCGAGCTGCTGATCGTCCCGCAGCAAGGGCGGCTTGCCATCCGCACGGAGATGGGCCGGCTCGACGTCGAGCCCTTCGAGATCGTCGTGATCCCGCGAGGCGTGCGCTTCACGGTGGATTTGCCCGATGGCGAAGCACGCGGCTATATCTGCGAGAACTTCGGCGCGCTCCTGCGTTTGCCGGATCTCGGCGTGATCGGCTCGAATGGCCTTGCGAATCCGCGCGACTTCCTCACGCCCGTCGCCGCGTATGAAGACCGCGAAGGCGATTTCGAACTCGTCACCAAGCTCAACGGCCAGCTCTGGCGCGCCGACATTGGCCACTCGCCGCTCGACGTGGTGGCGTGGCACGGCAACTACGCGCCCTACAAGTACGACTTGCGCCGCTTCAACACCATCGGCTCGATCAGCTACGACCATCCCGATCCTTCGATCTTCCTCGTGCTGCACGCGCCTACCGACACGCCGGGGGTCGACGCGATCGACTTCGTGATTTTCCCGCCGCGCTGGCTCGCGGCCGAGAACACGTTCCGCCCGCCCTGGTATCACCGCAACGTGGCGAGCGAGTTCATGGGCCTCGTGCACGGCGTGTACGACGCCAAGGCCGAAGGCTTCGTGCCGGGCGGCGCGAGCCTGCACAACTGCATGTCGGGCCACGGGCCCGACGCCGAGACCTTCGAGAAGGCATCGAACTCCGACACGACCAAACCGCACAAGGTCGGCGACACGATGGCGTTCATGTTCGAGACCCGCACGCTGATCCGGCCGACGCGCTACGCGCTCGAAACGAGCCAGCTGCAGGCGCATTACTACGAGTGCTGGCAAGGCCTCACGAAACACTTCAATCCGGAGCAGCAATGAACAGCACCATGACGGACGAACTCAAGGCGACGCTCGACGCGAAGCGCAAGAGCTGGGTCGAGAGCGCGAACGACGCGCAGTGCGATTTCCCGATTCAGAATCTGCCGTTCGGCGTGTTCAGCGATGCTGGCAATGCACAAGCGCGCGTGGGCGTCGCGATCGGCGACCTCGTGGCCGACCTGGCGGTGCTGCACGAAGCCGGGCTGCTGCGTCTGCCCGCGAACGCGCAGCAAGATGTCTTTGCGCGCGCCGCACTGAACGACTTCATCGCGCTTGGCCGCGAGACGTGGCGCAGCGTGCGCGTGCAGCTTTCATCGCTGCTCGCGCGCGAAACGGCAACGCTGCGCGACGACGCGGCGTTGCGCCAGCGCGCCTTCGTGAAGCTCGCCGACGCGAAACTGCATCTGCCCGTGCAGATTCCCGGCTATACCGACTTCTACTCGTCGAAGGAACATGCGACAAACGTCGGCTCGATGTTCCGCGATCCGAAGAATGCGCTGCTGCCGAACTGGTCCGAGATGCCGATCGGCTATAACGGCCGTGCGTCGTCGGTGGTGGTGAGCGGCACGCCGGTGCGCCGCCCGAACGGGCAGTTGAAGCTGCCCGATCAGGAGCGTCCGTTGTTCGGCGCGTGCCGCAAGCTCGATATCGAGCTGGAAACGGGCTTCATCGTCGGGCGCGGCAATGCGCTCGGCGAGCCGATCGCGTGCGAAGACGCCGAGGACCACATCTTCGGGATGGTGCTGCTCAACGACTGGAGCGCACGCGACATCCAGCAATGGGAGTACGTGCCGCTCGGGCCGTTCAACGCGAAGACCTTCGCTTCGACGATTTCGCCGTGGGTCGTCACGCTCGACGCGCTGGAGCCGTTCCGCGTCGCGCAGCCGGTGCAGGAACCGCAGCCACTCGAATACCTGCGTCACGAGGGCGACCACGCGTTCGACATTTCGCTCGAAGTGCTGATGCAGCCCGAAGGCGCGGCCGAGGCGACGACCATCGCGCGCACGAATTTCCGCCACATGTACTGGACGATGGCGCAGCAGCTCGCGCATCACACCGTGGCGGGGTGCAACACGCGTGTGGGCGACCTGATGGGTTCGGGCACGATCTCGGGCCCGACGCCGGACTCGTTCGGCAGCCTGCTCGAACTCACGTGGAACGCGAAGAATCCGCTCGAACTGAAGAGCGGCGGCACGCGTGGGTTCATCGAAGACGGCGACGAACTCACGCTCGCGGGCTGGTGCAAGGGCGATGGCTATCGCGTGGGGTTTGGTGCCTGCGTCGGCAAGATCCTCCCCGCGCTGAAGTAATTACGCCTCTACGCGACAAGCAAAACGGCCGATGCGCTTTGAAGGCGCATCGGCCGTTTTTCGTTCGTGCTCGCGTTACACGCGCGCTTGCGCCAAACCGCGCGAACGCTCCCACCGCAATGCACCGAGAAACACCAGCGCCCCCGCGAACAGCACCCACAGCATCGCGTCGTGGCCCGCGTGCTCCATCAGTGCGCCGGTGACGATCGGGCCGCCGAAGCTCGCCGCGCTCCATGCAGCGCTCACGAGCGCACTCGCGGAAACGAGCGCGACGCCCTGGAAACGTTCGCCGCACGCCACGATAGCGAGCGTATAAATGGAGCCCGCCGCCGCGCCCAGCACGAAGAGGAGCGGCCAGCGCAGCCAGGGTGTATCGACGACGAACGGCAGCAGCGGCAGCAGCACCGCGACGATCACCCCCATGAGCGCATGTACGCGCTCGCGGCCGAGCCGGTCGGCAAGCCAGCCGATGGGGAATTGCATGGTCGTGTCGCCGAGCAGCACGACCGAGGCGAACAGCACGGCCGCCTCGGTGTCGATGCCGTGACCCATCGCGAAGAGCGGCAAGAGCGACAGCGCGAGCGTATCGAACAGCGCGAAAAACCCGGTGGCGACGATGAGCGCGGGCATCTTTGGCATGACGTGGCGCCAGCTTCCGTGCGGCTCGTGCATGTCGGTTTGCTGTGGATTCGAGCGGATCGCCGCGAGCATCGGCAGCGCGATGAGAAAGATCGCGCCGCAGATCGCGAAGCGCCACGCCGTATAGCCCGCGATCTGGCTCACGAGCACCGGACCCGACATCTGGAACAGCGTGAACGTGGTTGCGTAGATGCCCACCACGCGGCCGCGGTTCGAGTCGTCGGCGAGTTCGTTGACCCACGCTTCGCCGATCGTGAAGAGCAGCATCAGCGCCGCGCCGCAGAGCATGCGCAGGAGCGCCCAGAGCCACAGGTTGTCGCTTGCCTGCATCAGCGCGGTCGCGACGGCGACGGTCAGCACCGAGCCGACGATCACCTGGCGCGAGCCGAAGCGTGTTGAGATCCATGCCGTGAACGGCACGACGGCGAGGCCCCCCAGCGCCTGGGCGGCCGTGAGCAAGCCGACGATGGCGGTGCCGTAGCCGGCGTCGGTGAGGGCGAGGGCGGTGAGCGGAAGCGTCGCGCCGGAGCCGAGGCCAACCACGGCCACGCTCAGGATCAGCGCGAGAAAGTCGCGGGTTAGGACGGTTTTCATCGGGCGAGATGCTACTACGTGCGCACGAAAATCGCGGTGCAGGCGTGCCTCAGCGCAATTCAGTGCAACTCAGCGCCCGCCCGTGCCCGCATCGGGAAAAGCGTCACGCGCAGGAAGTCGGCCCGGAAACCGCGACGCGGCGGCGCGCGCGCCGGTCGATCTGCGCCGAAACCAGCGTGAGCGCGAGCGCCGCGAAAGCGGTGACGACGCCGACCCAAGGTAGCGCCGTGAGCGGCGCGCCCGCGCTGATCGCCACGCCCCCAATCCACGCCCCGCCCGCATTGCCGAGATTGAACGCGCCCTGGTTGAGCGTAGAGGCGAGGTTGGGCGCATCGCTCGCGCGGTTGACGATCAGGATCTGCAACGGCGGCACGATCGCGAACGCGAGAATGCCCCACACGAAGATCGTCGCCATGGCTGCGATCTGGTCGTGCATCGTCAGCGAGAACGCGGCGAGCACGACGGCAATCATGGCGAGGAACGTGAGCAGCGAGCGCATGAGTTTCCAGTCGGCGAGCTTGCCGCCCAGCGTGCTGCCCACCGTGAGCCCGAGGCCGAACAGCAGCAGCACGAACGTGACTTCATGCGGCGAGAAACCGGTCACGTCTTCGAGAATCGGCGTGATGTAGGTGAACACCGCGAAGAGGCTGGCCGAGGCCAGCACGCTCATGCCGAGCACCATGAGCACCTGCGGGTTCTTCAGCACGCCGAACTCATGCACGAGGCTCGCCTTCTGCATTTCGATCTTCGCGGGCAGGCATACCTGCAGCGCCGCCGCCGCGAGGATGCCGATGGCCGTCACGGCCCAGAACGTCGTGCGCCAACCGGCGATCTGACCGAGCGCCGTGCCGAGCGGCACGCCCAGCACGTTGGCGAGCGTCAAGCCCGTGAACATCAGCGCGATGGCCTGGGCGCGGCGGTTCGGCGCGACGAGGCCGGCCGCGACCACCGAGCCGATGCCGAAGAACGCGCCGTGGCAGAACGCGGTGACGATGCGCGCGGCCATCAGGATCGAGTAGTTCGGCGCGAGCGCACACAACAGGTTGCCGACGATGAAGATGCCGATCAGGCGCATGAGCGCCTGCTTGCGCGGCACGTTGGCAATGGCGATGGCGACGATGGGCGCGCCGATCGTCACGCCGAGCGCGTAGGCCGAGACGAGCATGCCTGCCGCCGGGATCGAGACGCTCAGGTCACGCGCGACGTCGGGCAGCAGCCCCATGATGACGAATTCGGTGGTACCGATACCAAAGGCGGCAACGGCAAGGGCGAGGAGGGGCAAGGGCATGGCGTGTGGTCGGCGCAGGACGGCGCCGGGCCGAAGCGCGAAGCCGTTTTATTTAAGTCAACGCGGAATTGTACTGAAACCTGACACAACGCATACGGCACGCATTTCAATGCTGTTGGGAAAACAACAGCTTTTCTCGCCGGATCTCGTTCACTGTTCCTCCATTTTTCTTGACGATTTCTACAGGTTACGTGCATGGCGCAACGCGCTCGCGGGCAGCACGATACCCACACGATCCAACGAGCGAAACAGTCCACCATCCGGTCCGCCCGCCGGCGGGTGCCGCCCTCGCGTCGTCCGTCCCGCGCATGACGGAACCGAACATGCGCAACCTTCCTGGAGCGATGTCATGAACACGATGACCACAGTACGCATCGCGGTGGCCGCAGCGGCTGCCTTATTCGCAGGTAGCGCGCTGGCGCAATCGCAGAGCGACGACCAGTCACAACAGGCCAGCACACCGCCGGCTGCGCAGGACGTGGGCGGCTCACCGATGTCGACAAGCGCATCGGGCGCGCCGATGGGGCTCACGCACGCGCAGGTCTACCAGGACCTGGTGCGCTCCGAGCAATCGGGTCAGCAGAAGGCGCTGAACGAAGGGCTCTATCACGGTAACTGAGTCAAAAAGGGAGACCCACGTATCAGGACGGCGACGCGACGCGCTCTCGCGATCTGCGCCAATCGCTCAGCGTGTCGGGCCGCCGCCAATGTGTTTTTCGATGAGCCGCATGCGTCCCGTCGGACGCCAGGGCGCGAACCATGGATTCGTGCGCAACTCGCATAGCCGCGAACTGCGCTCGGCCAGCGCCGTCTCGAGCCAGCGGAACATTTCGTCGGGCTGCGCGAGGCGCGCGTAGGCCTCGGCGATGAGTAGCGGCGACGTGTACCGGGTCCGCCGCCGCGCGAGCAGATCCTCCAGATACCAGCGCAGCACCGCGTCATAGCCGCCTGTTTCCCAGCGAGCGCGAATGGTGCTTGCGCGCGCTTGCTGGTTGCAACGTTCGAGCGCCTCGACGGTGGCGTCCACGGCCTGCGCGTACAGTTTTTTCACTTCGAACGCGGTAGCGAGCAACTGATAGACGAGCGGCGGATGGTCCATGTGCCCCGGCGCGAGATATTCGCTCACGACTTCCGCATGCCTGCCCGACATCACCATGCCGAACGCGCGCGAGCCCTGGAACGCCAGCGGATCGATGCGTTCGGCGCGCTCCATCGCGGCGTCGCCTTCCGCGCGGCGTCCCGCCGCCACGAGCATGCGCGCATAGAGCCGATGCGCCTCCGGGTAACTCGGATTGCGCCGTAGCGCCTCCTTGAAGCCGGCCTCGGCCTGGTCCCAGTCCCAGTCGTAGAAGTAGCGCACGGCCGCGAGCGCGTGATGCGCCTCCGGCAGGTCCGGGTCGAGTTCGAGCGCGCTTTCGGCGAGCGAGCGCGCGACCGGCCAGCCGTCGTCGGGCGCGACGAAGCCATGCACCACCGTCGATCCGTAGTAGTTCGAAAGGCCCGTATAGCCGAGCGCATAGCTCGGGTCGTGTTCGAGCGCGGCCTCGAAGTAGGTCCGGCTGCGCACAAAGTCTTCGCCGTCGATGCCGTGATGTGCGCAAAAGCCCGCTTCGAAATGCACGCGGCGATACCAGAAGAAACGCCCGCGCACATACGCGTCGTGCGCGGCGGGATCGACAGGCAGACGCCGCTCGAGGCGCGTGCGCTGCTGCTCGGAAAGCGTGGACGCCAGATTTTCGGCGAGCGCCGCGACCGCTTCCTTGAGGATGTCGAGCGCGCCTTGCGTGGCGCTCTCGTGCGCGCGGCTCCAGATCTGCGCTTCGTCGGCGCAGCGGATCAGACGCGTGAGGATGCGTGTTTGCTGTCCCGCGCGCGTGAGCGAGCCTTCGAGCACGTAGTCGAGCTTCAGCTCGCGCGCGATCTCGCCGATGCTCTTTTGCGTCGCGCGGTAGCGCGCTGCCGTCGTGCGCGCGATCGTGAGCAGGCGCTCGGGGTTGAGCGCGCCGAGCGTGACCGAAATCTCGTCGGCGAGCTGGCAGCACAGGCTCTCCTGGCTCGCGTCGCCTGTGTGGTTGGTGAAGGGCAGCACCAGCATGCGCACGGCGGGCGGCGCCGGCCCGGTCTCGCGCTGCGTCTGCGAGCCGTGCGCGGCAGCCGGCGCGTCGTGAGCGTCGGCGTGTGCGGGCAGGATGCCGTCGAACCGGTAGCCCTTGCCCTTCACGGTGATGAGGTGGCGCGGTTTGGCGGGGTTGTCCGCGAGCGCGATGCGGATCTTGCGGATCGCCGTGTTCAGCCCGTTGTCAGTATCGCGAAAGGGGCTGCCGGCCCACAACCGGTCGACGATGTCCGCGCGCGAGATCAGCTCGCCGCGGCGCGAGGCAAGCAGGATCAGAAGATCCATGGGCAACCGCTCCAGCTTGACCTCCGTACCCTCTCGGCGCAGCTGGTACCGCTCGACGTCGAGTTCGAAGTCCGCGAAGCGGATGATTCGATCCGTCGGCATGAGATCACTCCCGTGATGCGGCATCAGGGAAGGGGGCGCCGGGGCGGTTCGTCTGAAGATTGCCGTTAGACGCAGGAGTACTCAGCGTCATTACAAATGGCGGCAGGGGCGGGGGCAGCGGCGCGGATCAATTTCAATGTAGTGGGTCGCGCGCGCGCCTTCAAGCGTCAAGCGCTGCGCACTGTGGCCGTCGCCACGTCAATCGACTGTCGTTGTGTTCGCGTGCGATTTTCGTTTCGCTGACTACGGTTTCAGTGGATCAAGCGGTTCACCATGACGGCCTGCGCCGGCGGCGAAGCGCGCCGCGAGCGCGAGCCCTTCGTCGAGCACCGCGCGATAGCCGAGCGCGGCTTCGCGGCGCAACGCCTCGGCAGTGTCGGACAGCATGCTGTGTTCGATCGCGGAGTGGCGGTCCGCGAGCAACGCGGCTTGCGGCAACGCCGCGAGTTGCGCGGCGAGTTGCTCGGCGGCCTGGCGCGCGCCGCCTTTTGCGACAACGCGATTGGCGAGACCGAACGCGAGGGCTTCCTGCGCATCGACGGCGCGCCCCGTGAGGATCAGATCGAGTGCGCGCGAAAGGCCGATCAGGCGCGGCAAGCGCACCGTGCCGCCGTCGATGAGCGGCACGCCCACGCGGCGGCAGAACACGCCGAGTACGGCGTCTTCTTCGACCATGCGCAAGTCGCACAGCAGTGCGAGTTCGAGCCCGCCCGCAACGGCATAGCCTGAAATCGCGGCGATCACGGGCTTGCTGAGCGACATGCGCGTGGGACCGAGCGGGCCTGGACCGTTGCCGTCCTCGTGGATTTCATTGCGGCGTTCGGGGTCGGCGAGCGCGGTGAGGTCCGCGCCCGCGCAGAAGGTGCCGCCCGCGCCGTACAGCACGCCCGCGAGCCATGCGGGATTTTCTTCGAAGCGTGTAAAGGCGGCTGCGAGTGCGTTCGCTACGGGCCTGTCGATGGCGTTGCGTTGCGCCGGCCGGTCGAGCACGAGAATTGCTACACGCCCTTGAGTCTCGATACGGACGTGCTTGCCGAAGGTTTCGATCGTCATGTGTCAGTCCTCGATGCGCCCCGCATTCGTCATAAAAATTTAATGGCCCATCCGTAGCTTAGGCCGGTTTAATTTCCTGAACTACGGTTTCACCACCGCACGCATGCAATCGACGTCCATGTCCAGCATCATCTCCGTTTCGGATTCCTCGCCGTATCCCGCTTGTGGACCCCTCTGGACCGTCCCGTTGCCCGACCACGACGCGTATGACCATGTGCACTTCAAGCGCGTCTTCACGACCGACGGCACGCGCCATGTCGTCGTGATCGTCGATCTGCACAGACTGCTTCTCTGCGCCGACCGCGACGACACCGATTACGTGCTCAAGCCCGTCGACGACTGGCATAGCGGCAAGATTCGCGGCATTCGCGAGTTTCTCGATCCCGACAACGAGCGCGTGCCGCAGATGCCCTATGTGACGATCAGCAAACGCCGCGTATCGGGGCTGGCCGGATGGCTCGGACTCGCGCACGAGGGCGTAGTGGCGTTTCGCAATGGCCAGCATCGCGCGCGTTACCTCGCATGGGCGGGGGCATTGTGGCTACCTGTGGAAGTGCACGAGCGCGAAGCGGCGTTGCTGCGCGAACTGTGCGGCGCGGGCGACGTGGGCCTGCTGGTTCCGGTCGACGGCAACTCGCCCCGGTTCTGATGCGCCGTCGCGCGCGAACGGCATGTTCGCTAACGGCGCGCTCACTCGCCGGCATGTTCTCAAACCACCGGGCGTACGCGTGACGCAAACATTGCGCACGCCCGATGTGTGCTCACGCCACGCTCAGCGGCTGGCTGGACATGGGCGATGCGTGATGCGCATGCGCGAAATGTTCGACCGTGTAATCGACGAAGCGGCGCGTCTTCGCGGGCAGATACTGGCGGCTCGGATAGACGATGGACATGCGCACGTCGGGATCGTCGATCTCGTAGTCGGGCAGAAGCCGGCGCAATGTGCCTGCGGTGAAGTCGTCGGCGACGAGCGGCGCGGGCACGATCGCCACGCCCATGCCGGCCAGCGCGGCGAGACGCACCATCAGCATGTTGTTGACGGCATAGCCGGGCTGCAGCGTGACCTGCTGGGTACGCTCGCCGGCCTTCGCGAACTGCCACGTCGCGCTGCGTTCCTCGGGCGGCAGCGCGACCGCCGCGCACTGCTCGAGCTGCTCGGGCGTATGCGGCTCGCCGTGCTCGGCGAGCCATGCGGGCGCCGCGCAAGGGACGAACGTCGTGGTGCCGAGCGCGCGCTCCACGCACTCGCCGTTGCGCGCGGGCGTGGCGCCGACGATGCCCACATCGAACCCATCTTCCCTGAGATCCACGGGGCGCTCGGCGAGCGTGAGCCGCACGTTCACGCGCGGATACAGACGTCGATAACCGTCGATGAGGGGCGTGAGCGTGGCAAGCGAGAGCGCGCCCGCGGCCACCACGCGCAGCGTGCCGCTTGGCTCGCTTTCCGTGTGCGCCAGCGAGCGCTCCAGATGATCGAGTTCCTCCAGCACGCAACGACAGCCTTCAAGGTAGCGTAGGCCCGCCTCGGTAAGCGCGAGATTGCGCGTGGTGCGATTGATGAGGCGTGTATTCAGGTGCGCCTCGAGCATCGCGACGGAGCGCGTGACGAGCGCGTTGGAGACGTCGAGCTGCTGCGCGGCGCGACGAAAGCTTTCGGTTTCCGCAACCCTGACGAAGACGCGCATGGCGTGTATCTGGTTCATGTGTAGCCTCGTATGCTCGATGCATGGACCGGTTGAGGGGCACTGCGACTGCTGGCGAAGTTGAGGAAGGAAACAGTGTGTCGCGTTGTTCTGGCCAATATGCTTCGAATGGACGACTGCGATGGACGACTTCGGTAATCTAACAAAAATAATATTGACAGTCGGTGAGAATTACAATATCTATCTCAACACACAGCAGCGTTTCTTACTTGTAAAAGATCCAATACGCAACTGGCATGTATTGAGTGAGGAATACGTTGTGCGTTTTTGTCACTATCAAATATTTGTGCATTGCAGATAACGTGTTCGCGTAATTTTTGCGAGCAGCCGATATCTGTCAGATCTGTCAGATTCAGGGCGGCTTAGCCTTTGCCTGCGGCGAATCGTGAGTCATTGCGGTCGGTGAACGGTCGGTGAATTTATCGTAATTCACATGACTGAAATAAGCGCGCATTGATTCTTTTGCTGCGTGAAAGAATGGTTGCGCATGGGGAAAATAACGACCGGCATTCGGCATTGCATGTTATTTAATGTGCATTAGCGCTCGTTTTTTGAGCATGCTTTCGGGCTAACTAAAACGTAAATCGGCAGACCAGACATGATCGTCGAATTGCTGAAGTCGCAACCCGAGATTGCCCTGTTCGTGAGCCTCGCGCTCGGTTATCTGATTGGTTCCATCCGCTTCGGGCCGATCTCCCTCGGGGGAGTGTGCGGCACGCTGATCGTCGCGCTCGTGCTCGGGCAAACCGGCGCGCGCATCTCGCCGGACCTCAAGAACGTCGCTTTCGCACTCTTCATCTTCGCGCTCGGCTTCACGGGCGGTCCGCAGTTCTTCGCGAACGTCGGCCGCGGCTGGCGCTATGGACTGCTCTCGATCGTCGAGATCGTGTCTGTCATGGCGCTCGTCATGATCGCCGTCGTCGTGATGAAGCTCGATGCGGGCACCGCGGCGGGCCTGCTCGCAGGAGCGGCGACCGAATCGGCCGTGATCGGCACGGCTTCCGAGGCGATCACGCGGCTCGGCCTGACCGACGCCCAGGTGAGCACGCTGCAGGCGCACATCGTGACCGCGTACAGCGTGAGTTACCTCTTTGGCCTCATCACCATCGTGCTCTTCACGAGCCAGATTGCTCCGCTCATCCTGCGGGTGAACTTGCGCGAAGAGGCCGCGCGCCTGTATCGCAAGCTCGGCGGCGACGGCGCGCTCGACGAAGGGCAGCGGCTCGCGCTCGCGCCGCTCGAAGGTCGCGCGTTCAAGGTGGGACCGGCGGCCGGCGCCGCAGTCGCCGCCTTCGAGGCGCGCTTTGGCAACAACGTCACGATCGAGTACGTGCTGCGCGACGGACGCCAGCTCGACGCCAACGCGCAGTCCGTGCTGCAGCCGGGCGACATCGTGCTGATCGCCGGACGCCGCGAAGCCGTGATCGAAGCGGCAGGCAGTCTGGGCGAAGAGATGCCGGGCGAAGGCTTGTTCAAGCTGCTCGCCAAACGTGTGGACGTGATGGTCACGCAGCGCGACGTTAACGGCCTCACGCTCGCGCAAATGCGCGAACGCGCCGCGCCGGAAGCGGGTCGCGGCATCTACGTCGGCGCGATCACGCGGCTCGATACCACAGTGCCCGCCTTGCCCGGCACGGTCGTGCATCGCGGCGACGTACTGACGCTGGTCGGCACACCCTCCGACGTCGCGCGCGGCGCGAAGCGTCTTGGCTACGTGATCCAGCACACCCAGAAGACCGACTTCGTCTATCTGGGCCTCGGCGTGCTGGTCGGGATGATGATCGGGCGTTTCGGCGTGAACGTGGGCGGCGTCACGCTGGTGCTCGGCACGGGCGGCGGGTGCCTGCTCTCGGGTCTGTTCTTCGGCTGGCTGCGTTCGCGGTTCCCCCTGGTGGGGTCGCTGCCCTCGGCCGCCGCGCAGGTGCTCAAGGACTTTGGTCTTGCCACCTTCATCGCGGCCGTCGGGCTCTCCGCCGGTCCCGACGCCATCAAGCTCGTGCGCGAGTACGGTCTCGCGCTGCCGCTCGCCGGCATTCTGATGGTGCTGATTCCCGGGCTCCTTTCACTCTGGATCGGGCACATGTTCCTCAAGCTCGAAGCGCCGATGCTGCTCGGCGCGATTGCAGGCCAGCAGTGCAGCACGCCGGCGATCAGTGCGCTCGTCGGCGTAGCCGGCAACTCGACTCCCGTGATCGGCTACACGATCACCTATGCGCTGTCGAACATCCTCTTGCCGCTCATGGGCCCCGTGGTGGTCGGGCTCGCGGCGAAGTTTGGCTGACGAAATTTGGCTGGTGTTTTCGGCTCGATCTGGCCGGCGGTGTTCCATTGCCGGCCATCCCCAGCAGTAACGGGGTTCTTTTTCAAAGCGAGGACACGATGGAATGGCTACATGACATCTTTCACAAATCCCCGGAAATCGCACTATTTCTCTCCCTGGCCATCGGCTACTGGATTGGCCAGATCAACTTCGGCAAGTTCCAGCTAGGCGGCGTGGGTGGCTCGCTGCTCGCGGCCGTCGTCGTGAGCCAGGTGGGCGTGACCGTCGACAACGGCGTGAAGGCGGTGATGTTCGCCGTCTTCATCTATGCCGTGGGCTACGACTCAGGCCCCGGCTTCTTCAACTCGCTCAACCGCAAGACGTTGCGCGAAATCGCCATGGCGGTGTTCATGGCGCTGGCGGGCCTTGCCACCGTGCTGGTTTGCGCGAAGCTCTTTCACCTCAACAAGGGCCTTGCCGCCGGTCTCGCGGCGGGCGGCATGACGCAGTCGGCCATCATCGGTACGGCCGGCGATGCAATTGCGCGCCTCGGTCTGCCGCCCGACCAGGTGAAGGCCATGCAGGCCGACGTCGCGATCGGCTACGCCGTCACGTACGTGTTCGGCTCGCTCGGCGCGATCATCGTCTGCGTGAACATCCTGCCGAAGTTCATGGGCCGAAGCCTCAAGGACGCCTCTGCGGACGCCGAGCGCGAAATGTCGGGCGGCAACGCCGCTGCGGGGCCGGGCCAGATCACGGCGCTGCCCGAGTTGTTCGGGCGCGTGTTCCGTGTCGAGAACGCCGCGGGCAAGACCGTCAAGCAGATCGAGCTGGCCGAGAGCGATTTCGTCGCGGTCGAGAAGATTCGCCGCGCGGGCAAGATGCTCGACGCCACGCCCGACTTCGTGCTGAGCCGCGACGATGTCGTGCTGGTGGTGGGCCGCCGCGAGCAAATGGTCGAAGTGGGCGCGCTGATCGGGCCGGAAGTGCCGGACTCGGGCGGCATGAGCCTCGTGATGCAAACGCGCCAGCTCGTCTTCACGCGCAAGGGCATGAACCACACGACGATCGCCGAAGTACGCAAGAACGTGGACCGCGATCTGCGACATGGCGTGTACATCGAGAAGATCGAGCGCGTGGGCCAGCCCGTGCCGCTCCTGCCGGAAACGAAGCTCGAGCACGGCGACGTGGTGACGATCTACGGCACGGCAACGGACACGAAGCGCGCCGTGCAGGCCGCCGGCTATGAACTCGCGTACAGCAACAAGACCGACTTCATCTACATGGGCGTGGGTCTCGTGCTCGGCTTGCTGGTGGGCCTGATCGTGGTGAACGTGGCCGGCATTCCGCTCACGCTCGGCTCGGGCGGCGGCTGCCTGCTCGCGGGGCTCGTGTTCGGCTGGATGCGCGGCAAGCACCCCATGTACGGTGTGATGCCGCCCGCGGCTTCGCAACTGCTCAAGGACTTCGGGCTTGCGGCGTTCGTCGCGGTGGTGGGGCTGAACTCGGGCCTGCAGGCCGTCGTGACGATCAAGCAAAGCGGCATCACGATCTTCCTGCTCGGCGTGGTGGTCACGATGGTGCCGCTCTTCCTCACGATGCTGTTTGGCCGCTACGTCCTCAAGTACAACAACGCGGCGATTCTCGCGGGCGCGCTGTCCGGCGCGCGCAGTGCGAACCCGGCCTTCGGCGGCATTCTCGACAAGGCGGAAAGTGCGGTGCCCACCGTGCCGTTCGCCATTACCTACGCGATCGCGAACGTGCTGCTCACGCTGCTCGGGCCGCTCGTGGTCGGTCTTGCATGACATGAACCCAAAGTGTGCTGCGCGAGGAAAAAAAGCGCGCGGCGCACGCAACGTCTTCCAATGGAGAACACCATGGCAACGAAAGCGAAGGGTAACGGCGCGAAAGAAAAGTCGGGTCTCGATGCACTGAGCCCGTTCGAGCTGAAGGACGAACTCATCAAGGCGGCCGGCGGCGGTGCGACCGCGCGCCCGGCCAATCTCGCGATGCTCAATGCGGGCCGCGGCAACCCCAACTTCCTCGCCACGATTCCGCGGCACGGCTTCTGGCAACTCGGCCTCTTCGCCATGCGCGAGTCGGAGCGCTCGTTTGCCTATATGCCTGAGGGCGTGGGCGGCTTTCCGCATCGAGAAGGCATTGTCGAGCGTTTCGATCTGTTCCTGCGCGAGAACAAGGGCCAGCCCGGCATCGACTTCCTCGCGGGCGCGGTGTCGTACGTGCGCGATCAGCTAGGCCTCTCTGGAGGCGACTTCCTCTATGAGATGTGCGAAGGCATCCTGGCCTGTAACTACCCAGTGCCGGACCGCATGCTCAAGCTTTCCGAAATCATCGTCGGCCAGTATCTGCGCCGCGAGATGATCGGCAAGCATCCGTTCGTCGGCGAATTCGACGTGTTCGCGGTAGAAGGCGGCACGGCGGCCATGACGTACATCTTCAACACGATGCGCGAGAACTTCCTCATCAAGAAGGGCGATACGATCGCGCTCGGCATGCCGATCTTCACGCCGTACATCGAGATTCCCGAGCTGAACGACTACGAGCTCAACGTCGTGCATCTCGACGCCACCGTCGAGAACAACTGGCAGTACTCGAAGAAGGAACTCGACAAGCTGCGCGACCCGAAGGTCAAGGCGTTCTTCCTCGTGAACCCGAGCAACCCGCCTTCGGTGAAGATCGACGACGCGAGCCTCGAATACGTTGCCGAGATTGTGAAGGAGCGTCCGGACCTCATCATCCTGACCGACGACGTGTACGGCACTTTCGCCGACAACTTCGTCTCGCTCTTCGCGCTTGCGCCGAAGAACACCATTCTCGTGTACTCCTATTCAAAGTACTTCGGCGCGACGGGCTGGCGTCTGGGTGCGATCGCCACGCATCGCGACAACGTGCTCGACCATACGCTCGCGAAGTTGCCGAAGGACGAGAAGAAGGAACTGCACAAGCGCTACGAGTCGATCACCACCGAGCCGGACAAGCTCAAGTTCATCGACCGCCTGGTGGCCGACAGTCGCACTGTCGCGCTGAACCACACGGCCGGTCTTTCCACGCCACAGCAGGTGCAGATGGTGCTGTTCTCGCTGTTCTCGCTCATGGATACGCCCGACGCGTACAAGAATGCGCTCAAGCGCCTCATTCGCAACCGCAAGCGCGCGCTCTTCGAGGAAATGGGCGTGCCCTACGGCGAGGGCGATCCGAATCAGGTCGACTACTACACGATCCTCGACATGGAATACATGGGCGAGAAGCGCTTCGGGCGCGAATTCGTCGACTGGCTGCTCAAGCAGGTCAAGCCCAACGAACTGCTGTTCCGTCTCGCGGAAGAAGCGCGCGTCGTGTTGCTGCCGGGCAAGGGCTTCGGCACGCCGCATCCGTCGGGCCGCGTGTCGCTCGCGAACCTCAACGAGTCGGACTATCGCAAGATCGGCCGCGCGGTGCGCAAGCTCACGGAGGAATATGTGCAGCGCTATAACGAGGCCACGGGCAAGAACCTCGATCCGACTGCCGTGAAGAAGTAAGCGCGGGCGGCGCGCAAGCGCCTCGCGTCTCAGTTTGTCTGAAGTCCGGGCCGCATCCGGCGTGGTTTGCCGGGTGCGGCTTTTTTATGGTTCCTGGCAGATCTCCGCGGTCGTTCTCTGTTCGACCCGTAAGCAGACCACCGATTCACGGATCGGCACGCTCCCTGACAAATTCGGCACGGATCCTCATGTGCACGTCATCCCCGACAGCGGAGGACCACTTCGTCAGCCCAAACGCTGCCCGGCTGAAATGGCCGTCGGCGGAGAAGGCCAGCGTCTGGGGATCGCCCGGTGGATCGTGCGAGTCTGAGTCGAACGTGACATCGAGCGTGACGGGGCGAGTCGTCGTGCGGATCGTCAGATCGCCTGTCAAAAGGCCGCTGTACGGACCGATCCGGACCAAGCGCGTGCTGACGAAGCGAATGGCCGGATAGTGCGCCACGTCCAGCATGCTGCCGCTTTCGACGATTCCGGTGACAAACGGCGCGTTCGCTTCGAGGCTTGTCGCGTCGATCGTCACCATGACGCGGCCCGAAGCCGCGCCCTGGAATCCATCGAGCTCGGCACCTATGCGGCTAAAGCGCATCGTGAGATTCGAGTGCCAGGCGTTCGCGACGTCGAATGTCACACCGGAGCGGGCCGGATCGAGCCGATACTGTGCCAGCGGTGCGGACGTGTCGATCGGTTCCGCGCTGACCCCGACAGCTGCAAAGGCGCTGCAGGCAAACATCGCGATTACGGTTGCGTGGGGTTTGAGACGCACCAGGGTCGCGCCACGCCAACGGATGCGGTTGCGATCCAGCACGCTCTTTTACCTCCACTTTTCCGGGCGGGAGCCGCCCGGTGCGAGCAGCAAGCGCATGTGCTCAGACGCCCGCAAAAGATGTGCCGCCGCCGTACTGATGGCTAGACCACAGTCCGGTTGCCAGCATGCCCCATTCACGCGGAAAGCGTCTGTTCAGATAGCACCACGGCCTCGTGACGGAATGAGGACACCGGGGAAACGTTCCGCATGCTCCCTCTATTCCGCTGCGCTTGCAAGCAGGATGCGCTCAAGGGATGTCGCCGTTCGTGTCGGACGACGACGCACCCTGTCGGAAAACTGAAAGGAAAAAATTCTCGGCAGCGGTGGAATAGGGACGTGAGTACGGGGTTTACCCACCAACTAGGAGCCGACCACGGAGCGATCGGGCCAGATCCCATCGCAGCCGAACAACTTCCACGAAGCCTGCACATGAGCCGAACGATCATTCAGCCTCTCTGGGTCCGCACGACACACTGGATCAACGCCGTGGCGGTCGTGCTGATGGTGACAAGCGGCTGGCAGATTTACGATGCCTCGCCTATCTTTGCCGGCCTGAAATTTCCCGCGACCATGACCTTGGGCGGCTGGCTGGGCGGCGCATTGCAGTGGCATTTCGCGATCATGTGGGTGCTGGTCGCGAATTATCTCGTCTACGTGTCACTCAATCTCCTTTCAAGGCGCTTGTGGAGAAAGCTTCTCCCGATCCGCACGGGTACGCTATGCCGGGATCTTGTCGCTGCGCTGCGCGGCAAGCTGGCACACGAAGATCTGGCGCGCTACAACGCCGTTCAGAAACTGGCGTATGTCGTGGTTATCGCCGACATCGCAGTCGTTATCCTTTCGGGCCTGGCGATCTGGAAATCGGTTCAGTTTCCCCTGTTGCGAACGCTCATGGGTGGATACGACAACGCTCGGGTCGTCCACTTCTTCGCCATGAGCGTCCTCGTAGTGTTTTTCGTGGTGCACGTCGTCATGGTCGCGCTTGTGCCGCGCTCGCTGCTCCTGATGCTTCGCGGACGGTGATCGAACATGAACCCTCGCAAAAAGCCGCTCAATGCGTTTCTCGTTTCAAACGCGGATTCGATCATCAAGGACGCGCGCAGCGAATTGAAGAGTCCCGCTCGCAGGCTGTTCGGCAGACAGATACTCACGCTCGGCGGTATTGCGATGCTCTCGGGCTGCGATCTGTCGAACGACAAGTCGGTGAATACCATGCTGCGCAAGATGTCGTTCTTCAATGATCGCGTGCAGGCGCTGCTGTTCGATCCGAACAAGATGGCACCGACGTATCCGGAGTCGATGATCACACGGCCTTTCCCTTTCAACGCGTTCTATGACATCGACGACGTACCGGAAATCGACGCCGCGACTTATCGGCTGCAGGTGGGAGGACGTGCGAACGGCAAACGCATATGGACCCTCGACGAACTACGAGCGCTGCCACAAGAAAGCCAGATCACGCGCCATATCTGCATCGAGGGCTGGAGCGCCATTGGGCACTGGGGCGGGGTGCGTTTCTCTGATTTTCTCCGCCGTGCCGGGGCCGACACGACAGCGAAGTACGTCGCGCTCCATTGTGCCGATAACTACTGGACCAGCATTGATATGCCAACAGCGTTGCACGCGCAAACGTTGCTTACGCTGACCTATGACGGGGACGTGCTGCCGCCGAAATACGGCTTTCCGATGAAGCTGCGTATGCCGACCAAACTCGGCTACAAGAATCCAAAGCATATCGTCGCCATCACGGTGACGAACGAGTATCCCGGCGGTTACTGGGAGAACCAGGGCTATAACTGGTTCGGCGGTTCCTGAAGTGCAATCGACTCTTTCCTCAACGCATATCCGCTACATGGAGCATTCATGACCATTCGACTCAAAGTTGCAGCGACCATTGCCGCAATGACGCTTGCCGGCAGCGCGCTGGCGCAAACGCCTGACGCGAAGCCCGTGCGTATTCGCGGCAATGTCGTTTCTCTCGATGGCGATGTTCTCAAGGTCCATCGACGCAGTGGCGATACGGTGTCGATCGACCTCGCGGCCAACGTTCCTGTCTCGTCGGTCAAGGCGATGCAGCTATCCGACATCAAGCCGGGTACGTTCGTCGGCACGGCTGCGACAACCGGTACTGACGGCAAGCTGACGGCGACCGAAGTTGTGGTCTTCCCGGAAGCCGCGCGCGGCACGGGCGAGGGACACTACGCGTGGGACCTCGGCCCGAACAGCACGATGACCAACGCGAATGTCGATACTGTCGTGCAGGGCACGGACGGCCGC
This sequence comes from Paraburkholderia guartelaensis, assembly GCF_004353905.1. Taxonomy (GTDB): domain Bacteria; phylum Pseudomonadota; class Gammaproteobacteria; order Burkholderiales; family Burkholderiaceae; genus Paraburkholderia; species Paraburkholderia guartelaensis. The sequence goes on from NZ_SMOD01000006.1 coordinate 298,925, forward strand.
AATCTGAGGCTGTCGTACAAAGGCGGCAGCAATGAGGTAACGGTACCGCCCAATGTACCGATCGTCACCTTCGTGCCGGCTGCGCGCGCCGATCTGGCGCCTGGCAAGCAAGTGTTCGTGGTCGCGAAATCCGCGTCACAGGGTGCGTACTCCGCGCAGCGCGTGGTGGTCGAAAAGAACGGGGTCGTCCCCCCGATGTAAGAGAGCGCGTTCGGGTTTCCCGGAAGTTGCTGGGCAATCACAATCCACGCGCCGGACCGGAACGCGAACAACTACCCGGTCCGGCGTGCCTTGTGGGCCTCGAAGTTTGCGTGGAGATTCACCAACGCAGAGAGATTCACCGAGATACGCGCCGGCCGCATTCGCAGCGGATCGCGCAGAGCCCGGCGACGTACCGCGCAATACAGCGTGCGGCGCTCAATAGCCACCGCCAGAAGAGTTGGTTGAACTGCTCGACGCGCCGTTGCCGCCTTGATTCATATCGCCGCTCGCGGCGACGGACCCGGAAACCGCGGCCATTCCGAGGCAAATAAGACACGCAAGAACCATCCTGAATCGCTTCATGATGATTTCCTCCTGGGGAAGCTCGCTGGAAGTCCCGCGGAGGGCTTTCCGGCGAGGCGTTAGCCGCGCTATTGCCGACGACGCCGACCTGCGCGTGCATTGCGGACGCGTCGCGCGGCTCATCGCGAACGCAGGCATCGACATAGTAACTAACGCGGCACGCTTACGACTTATTCCCCGCGCGCATTGAGCGTTGTCTCATTGCCAGTCCGAAGTTGCGCTTGCCCATTTGAATCAATTCAATTCAATGGTTTGCTTCATTGGCCGAACGGAACCTGTTTATTCGACTTGTTGCCCCGCGGCGGTGTTTGCGTTGTTCGTGCTTTGCGTCTCTTGTCCCGCATGCGCACGCACGCTCTTGCGATGAAGCGAAACCGAAAGCGCCACGGCGGAAGCCGCCGCAATGGCGGCGAAGAGAAACACCGACCCATACCCGAACAGATTCGCCACATAGCCGGCGAGCGGGCCGGTAATGCCCAGCGAGAGGTCGAGGAACACGGAGTAGGCCGAAAGCGCCGCGCCGCGGCTCGCGGGCGGCACGAGCCCGACCGCCTCGACGCCGAGCGCCGGGAACACGAGCGCGAAGCCAAAGCCGGTGAGCGCCGCGCCCGCGAGCGCGACTTGCGGCGTGGGCGCGAGCCACAGCAGCAAGAGGCCCGCGCATTCGCAGGAGAACGAGACGATGGCGACCCTGAAGCCGCCGAAGCGCTTGATGGTGTTGGCGAACAACAGGCGCGCACCGATAAACATCAGACCGAACACCGTGAGCGTGAACGCGGCGTTGGGCCAATGGCGCGCGGCGTAGAACAGCGTGATGAAGGTCGCGATGGAGCCGAAGCCTGCCGAGCCGAGCGCGAGGCCAATGCCGTGCGGCAGCACGCGCGTGAACACGCTGCGATACGACATGCGCTCGCCGTGCACGATCGGCACCGGCGCGATGGGGCGCGCGAGCCAGAAGCCGAGCGCAGCCATCGCGATGACCGAAATGCCGAGCATCCAGTAGCCGAGGGCGTGCGCCATCACGACGCCCAGCGGCGCGCCGATCGCGAGCGCGCCATAGGTGGCGATGCCGTTCCACGAGATCACCTTCGCGTTGTGCGCGGTGCCCACGCGGCCGATACCCCAGAGGATCGCGCCGGTGCCGCACAGGCTTTCGCCGCAGCCGAGCAACAGGCGGCTCACCACCAGCAGCGCGAGCGAGAGGCCGGGCCAGTGATCGACGAGCGTGCCGAGCAGCAGCAGCACGCCGCTCGCGCCGCAGATCGTCAGTCCGATCGTCACGGTTTTCTTGGGGCCGAGCGTATCCGCCGAGCGGCCCGCGAGCGCGCGCGAGCAGAGCGTGGCGATGTACTGCACGCTGATTGCGGCGCCGGCCACCACGGTGCTGAAACCGAGGTCGTTGTGCACGTAGCCCGGCAGCACGGCGAGCGGAATCCCGATCGTCAGGTAGCAGAGGAAGGTGAAAAAGACGACCGGAATGATCTGCAGGGTCGTCGACGCGGCTTTGCGCGGGGGCGCCAAATCAGCGGACATGGGGAAAATGCGGATGGAAAACGGCAGGAAAGGCGTGTAATTGTCCCATGGAACCGGTTTTTATGCAGAAATTGAAAAGCTGTTCCGGCCGGCGGAACACGTGTTTCCTGCCTTTATGACGGCCTTTGGCCTCTGGTAGCCGAGCCGCGAAGATCCCGAGCATTTACCCGATGTTGGCCGCAATTCGCGCAATGGCGCCGTCCTGGTCCGACCGTTCGTGCGGAGCCATCGGCATTTCACCCGGTAAATGGTCAGTCGAATATGTCCGATATTCGTTAATTGGCCGTGAAATCGCGCAATTGAGACGTCTCAACATAAGCACAGCCGCACTGCAGCACGCCGATTTATCGATTCAACGATATATCCCCCATGCTCCTCTAGCTATGGGTTGCCAATATTGGCAGTGATAGTTTTCGAACCGTCCACTCGAGCGGCACACGCCTTTTGCGAGCCGCAGCCAACGACGAGCCAGAAACCATGAGCCAGCCGATCCGCTTTTACCACCGCAACGCGATTCGCGAAGTCAGCGACGCGGGCGTCACCCGCACCGTTCTCCAGTATCTGCGCGAAGACGCGCGCTGCACCGGCACCAAGGAAGGCTGCGCCGAAGGCGACTGCGGCGCCTGCACGGTCGTGGTGGGCGAGCGCAACGAGGCGGGCGGCGTGAGCTTCAAGGCCGTCAACGCCTGTATCCAGTTCCTGCCGACGCTCGACGGCAAGGCGCTTTTCACCGTCGAAGACCTGCGCCAGCCGGACGGCTCGCTGCATCCCGTGCAGCAGGCCATGGTCGATTGCCACGGCTCGCAGTGCGGCTTTTGCACGCCGGGCTTCGTGATGTCGATGTGGGCGCTCTACGAGAAGCATGGCCACGAACATGCGGGGCACGCCGCGCACGTGGGCCAAAGCGCATGTGCGGCCAAGGGCGCGTGCAGCGTGCCTTCGCGCGACGAGATCGCCAACGCGCTTACGGGCAACCTGTGCCGCTGCACAGGCTACCGGCCGATCCTCGACGCCGCCGAGCAGATGTTCAAGGCCGACGCGCCGAAGCAGCCCATCGACGTGAAAGCGCTCGCACAGACCCTTGCCACGCTCGAACGCACGGACACCTTCCACTACGAGAGCCGCGGCCAGCAGTACGACGCGCCGCGCACCGTCGACGCGCTCGCCGCCATCAAGGCCGCGCGCCCCAACACGCGCATTCTCGCGGGCAGCACCGACATCGGCCTGTGGGTCACGAAGCAGATGCGCGAGCTTGGCGACATCGTCTACGTGGGCCAGGTCGACGCGATGCGCCGCATCGACGTGAGCGACGCGTGGATCGAGATCGGCGCGGGCGTGAGCGTCGAGCGCGGTTACGCGGAACTCGCAAAGCATTACCCGGAACTCGAAGAGATGTGGCAGCGCTTCGCCTCGCTGCCGATCCGCAACGCGGGCACGATCGGCGGCAACGTCGCGAACGGTTCGCCCATCGGCGACTCGATGCCCGGGCTCATCGCGCTCGGCGCGCGAGTGGTGCTGCGCGGCGGAGAGACCGAGCGCGAAATGCCGCTCGAAGATCTCTATCTTGCCTACCAGAAGAAGGACATGGCCGAGCACGAGTTCGTGCTCGCGCTCAAGGTGCCCACGCGCACCGGCGCGCGAGCGAATCTGCGTTTTCGTACCTACAAGATCTCGAAGCGCTTCGACTCGGACATCTCGGCCGTGTGCGCCGCCTACGCCTATATCGCCGATGGCGACGTGATCCGCGAGCCGCGCATTGCGCTTGGCGGCATGGCCGCGACACCGAAGCGCGCGACTCACGCGGAAGGCGTGCTCGCCGATGCGCAATGGCACGAAGCCACGGCCCAGGCCGCGATGATCGCGCTCGGCAACGACTACGCGCCGCTGTCCGACATGCGCGCGACGAGCGACTACCGCCTCGAAGCCGCGAAGAACACGCTGTACCGTTTCTGGCTCGAAACGCGCCCGCATAACCCGCTTGCGCCGCAAGCGCTCAATGTGCGCAACGTAGCCGCAGAAACCGCTTGAGACATTCAGGAACCGGAAAAGACATACGGAGAACGAAACAATGAACCAGCAAGCCGAACCGTTCCTGGACGAACTCAAGGCACGCGAGCCCTTTGCGCAAGTGCACGTCTCGCGGCCCCACGAATCCGCGCATCTGCACGTGAGCGGCCGCGCCACCTACACCGACGACATTCCCGTCATGGCCGGCACGCTGCACGCCGCGCTCGGGCTTTCGCAGAAGCCGCACGCCCGCATCGTGTCGATGAACCTCGCAAAAGTGCGCGCGACGCCGGGCGTCGTGGCGGTGCTCACCGCCGAGGACATTCCCGGCGTGAACGACTGCGGCCCGATCATCCACGACGATCCCGTGCTCGCCGACGGCCTCGTGCAGTACGTGGGCCAGCCCATGTTCATCGTGGTGGCGACGTCCCACGACACGGCGCGCCTCGCCGCCCGCCGCGCCGAAGTGCAGTACGAAGAGCTGCCCGCCGTGCTCACGGCGCAGCAGGCGCGCGCCGCTCAGCAGTCAGTGCTGCCGCCGATGAAGCTCGCGCGCGGCGAGGCGTCCACGCGCGCGGCACGCGCCGCGCATCGCCATGAAGGCGAAATGCTGCTGGGCGGCCAGGAGCAGTTCTACCTCGAAGGGCAGATTGCCTACGCAGTGCCGAAGGACGACGACGGCATGCACGTGTGGTGCTCCACGCAGCACCCGAGCGAGATGCAGCACCTCGTCGCGCATGTGCTGGGCGTCGCATCGCACAACGTGCTCGTGGAATGCCGCCGCATGGGCGGCGGCTTCGGCGGCAAGGAATCGCAGTCGGGCCTCTTCGCCTGCTGCGCGGCGCTCGCCGCCTGGAAGCTCCTGTGCCCCGTGAAGCTGCGCCCTGACCGCGACGACGACATGATGGTCACGGGCAAGCGCCACGATTTCCACTACACGTACGAAGTGGGCTACGACGACGAGGGCACGATCGAAGGCGTGTCGGTCGACATGACCTCGCGCTGCGGCTTTTCCGCGGACCTGTCCGGTCCGGTGATGACGCGCGCCGTTTGCCACTTCGACAACGCCTACTGGCTGCCCGATGTGTCGATCGCCGGTTTCTGCGGCAAGACCAACACCCAGTCGAACACGGCGTTCCGCGGCTTCGGCGGCCCGCAGGGCGCGTTCGCGATCGAGTACATCATGGACGATGTGGCGCGCTCGCTCGGTCTCGATTCGCTCGATGTGCGCCGCCGCAATCTCTACGGCAAGACGCAGAACAACGAGACGCCCTATGGCCAGGTCGTGGAGGACAACGTCATTCACGAGCTGATCGACGAGCTCGTGGAAACGAGCGGCTATCGCGCGCGGCGCGCCGCGATTCGCGAATTCAACGCGAACAACGACGTGCTCAAGAAGGGCATTGCGCTCACGCCGGTCAAGTTCGGCATCGCGTTCAACGTCACGCACTTCAACCAGGCGGGCGCGCTCGTTCACATCTATACCGACGGCTCGGTGCTCGTGAACCACGGCGGCACCGAAATGGGCCAGGGCCTGAACACGAAGGTCGCGCAGGTGGTGGCGCATGAACTGGGCATCGAGTTCGACCGCGTGCGCGTGAGCGCCACGGACACGAGCAAGGTTGCGAACACCTCCGCCACGGCCGCTTCGACTGGCGCCGACCTGAACGGCAAGGCGGCACAGGACGCCGCGCGCCAACTGCGCGAGCGCCTCGCCGCGCTGGCGGCCACGACGTACGGCAAGGGCGAAATCAACGCCGCCGACGTGCGCTTCGCCAACGACTCGGTGATCGTGGGCGAGACGATCGTGCCGTTCGAGACGCTGGTGTCAAAGGCCTATCTCGCACGCGTCCAGCTCTGGTCCGATGGTTTCTACGCCACGCCCAAGCTGTACTGGGATCAGGCCACGCTGCGCGGGCGGCCGTTCTACTACTACTCGTATGGCGCGGCGGTTTCGGAAGTCGTGATCGACACGCTCACGGGCGAAATGCGCGTGCTGCGCGCCGACGCGCTGCACGACGTGGGCGCATCGCTGAACCCGGCGCTCGACGTGGGCCAGGTGGAAGGCGGCTTCATCCAGGGCATGGGCTGGCTCACCACGGAAGAACTGTGGTGGAAGCCGGACGGCAAGCTCATGACGCACGCGCCGTCCACCTACAAGATCCCGACCGTGAACGACACGCCTCCGGAATTCAACGTGCGGCTCTTCAAGAACCGCAACGCGGAAGACAGCATCCACCGCTCGAAGGCCGTGGGCGAGCCGCCGCTGTTGCTGCCGTTCTCGGTGTTTTTCGCGATTCGCGACGCCGTGGCGAGCGTGGCCGACTACCGCTTCAATCCGCCGATGAATGCGCCGGCCACCGCCGAGGAAATCCTGAAGGGCGTGCGCGCGGTGCGGACGATGGCGCGCGAGGGGGCTGCGAAATGAATCGTCATCCTGAACATTGCGTGCGCGTCGACGAAACCGGACGCGTGATCATCGGCCGTCGCAGCACGCCGGTGCCGCACTACGGGCCCATGCACATCGTGCTGTTCGGCGCGGGCCACGTGGGCCACGCGCTCGTCACGCTGCTCGGCATGCTGCCGTGCGTCGTGCAGTGGGTGGACGAGCGCGACGAGCTGTTCCCCGACGAGGTGCCCGCCAACGTGCAGATCGAAGCGACGGACACGCCGGCGGCCATCGTCGACGAAGCACCGGCGGGCGCGTACTTCCTCGTGATGACGCACAATCACGCGCTCGACTTCGAGCTGACCGAGCGCGTCATGCGGCGGCGCGATTTCGCGTGGTTCGGTCTCATCGGCTCGAAAACGAAGCGCGTGAAGTTCGAGCGGCGGCTCATGGAGCGTGGCGTGGAAGCCGAGCGCATGGATGAGATGACGTGCCCGATCGGCGTGACGGGGATCGTCGATAAGGCGCCTTCGTCGATTGCGGTGGCGGTCGCCGCGCAACTCATGCAGATGCGGGTGGCGCAGCGCCCGGCGGTGGTGAGAACGGTCGCGCTCGAGCGCGCCTGATTCCACGCGCCGCGCAAGCGAAACGGGCGCCTCGATGATGAGGGCGCCCGTTTGCGTTAGCTTTGCGTTATTTCAGGCCGCTTCGAGCGGCGGTGTGGGCGTCGCTTCGCTGGCCGCGCTCGCGGTCTTTCCCGCCCCGGCGCGCTTCGTGCCGCGCTCGGCGGTCAACGTCCGCGACACCTCTTCGATCAACCCGCGCAGCCATCCCAGATCGCTCGGCCTGTCCGGCTGCGGATGCCACATCTGATAGCAGTGAATGCGCGGAAACGCGAACGGCGTCTCGACGACGGCAATGGGCATGAGCTTCGCGTAATGCTGCGCGAAGCGGCGTGTCGTCGTGAAGATCAGATCCGATTGCAGCAAGACCTGCGGCACGAGCCCGAAGTAGGGCAGCGTCGCGACGATGCGGCGTTCGGCCTTCGCCTTCGCAAACCCCAGATCGATTGCGCTCGCATGCGAGCCCGTATAAGGCGTGGGCGCGAGATGGGGAGCTGCGAGATACGCCTCGCGCGTGAGTTCGCGACGCGCGAGCGGATGGTCCGCGCGCATCATGCAGACAACCTTGTCCGAGAAGAGGTCGCTGCGCGCAAAACGCGCCTCGGGCTTCGGCCAGTTGCCGATCACGATGTCGAGTTCGCCAGCGTCGAGCGCGCCGTGATGATCGAGCGTGGGCGAGAGCGAGAGGATTTCCAGCCGCGCCGCCGGCGCCGTCTCGCGAAAGCGCGCGATCAGCGTCGGCATGAAGAAGTCGTTGAGATAGTCGGGGGCGGCGAGGCGGAACGTGCGCTTCGAGCGCTCCGGGTCGAAGTCGCCGTGCGGCGTGGCCACGAACTCCACGTCGCGCAGCACGCGCTGCGCGTGCTGCAACAGCGATTCGCCGTACTCGGTCGGCACCATGCCGGCCTTGCCGCGCACGAGGATCGGATCGCCCAGGATCTCGCGCAGCCGGCGCAGCGCCGTGCTGATGGCGGGCTGGGTCTGGTTCAGGCGCAGCGCGGCCTGCGTGACGCTGCGCTCGACCAGCAGCGTGCGCAGCACGCGCACCAGCCAGATGTCGAGGGTGAGGGCGTTATCGTCGTCCATGGGGTGTGGCGGGCAAGGGCGCGTGCGCGATGAAGCACATCGTTGCGCGCACGGATTCACCCATAACCATATGCCTGCTCGCGCGCCACCGCCATAGGGCGCGAGGCATGACCGGCATCAGAAGGGCGCGCGTCGGATGTTTCCGCGGCGCGCTGCCCGTCACTCGGTAACCGGTTTCGCGAGCCCCGAAGGCAGCGTGGTGATGCGCTTGACCTCGCGCGAGTCGAGCCAGTTCGGGCTGCGGGCGCAGTAGAGCACCATCGGCAAGGCGTCCTCGCCCCAGAAGAGCTGCTTGTTCATCCAGAACGTCGGCACGCCGAACACGCCCATCGCGATCGCGTCGTTGGTGTTGCGGCGCAACTGCGCGCGCACGGCTTCTTCCTCGATCAGCGATTCGCCGTGCGCAATGCCCACGCGCTCGCAAAGCTGCTCGAAGCCCTCGTCGCTCGACGGGTCTCGCCCCTCGCGCCAGATGAAGCGGAAAATCTCGCGCACACACGCGAAGTCGCCGCCCGCGGCGATGGCGAGCAGCATCGGCCTGACCGAGTCGAACGGGTGTGCGGGCGGCATCTTGAACGGAATGCCGAGCTGCTCGGCGCGAAAGAGCGCGTGCCGGTAGGTGAAGATGCGCTTGGCGGGGACCGCGGCGCTGAGCGGCTGGCCCCAGTGGCGGTATAGCTCGGAAAGCAGCACGGGCGTCGGCACGAAGTCGAAGCCGGGCCACTTGTCCTGCTGTTCCAGCAACAGATACGAAAACGGCGACACGAAGTCGTAGAACCAGGCCGGCTGGCTGGCGTCGATGCCGTCGATCATGCTGTTTCTCCTCTCCAGGGCGATATCCGGGCCATTGCTTGCATGGCCCATTGTTCGGTTCAAAATGCGTGCAGCGGCGCTAATGCGTGCGCTCGCCTGTTTCATTGCCGCCGCTTTCGTTTGCATGGCTCGCCTCTGTACCCGCTGTGCCTGCCTCGTTGCTACCGTCTTCCGGCGCCTCTGCTTCTTCGGCACCTTCCGCTGTCTGCTCTTCTTCGGCCCCAACGCTTGCGTCCGGCGCTTCGCGCGTCCCGGTCAGGCGCGCACGCACGAAGCCGATATGCTCGCGCAGCACGTAGAACTGCTCCGCGTAGGCAAGGGGCATTTTCATGCCGTTAACCGATTCCTCGATCTTGTCGAGCTGGCGGATCAGCGCGCGGCGCTCGGTGGGCGAGTTGTCGGCCATCGCGGCGCGCTCGAGTGCGATGAGCGAGCCGTACCAGCGGTAGATGCGCGATTTTACCCGCCAGGCGTAGAGCGAAGGCACGATCCGCAGGCCCGGAATCAGCACGACGATGATCGGCACGAGCAGCACCACGAGCCGGTCGGCGAGGCTCGCCACCCAGAAGGGCAGCACGCGGTAGAGGAAGCTCTTGCCCGACTTGTAGTAGCGCGCGGCGTCGGCGCTGATCGGGAAGTCCTGGGCGCGCGGCGCGGGGAATTCGCCCGCACGCTGCAGCAATGTGGAGCGCCCGTGCACTTCCTTGGCCGCTTCGATCAGGAGATCGGAAAGCGCGGGATGCAGCGAGTCGCGCGCGACCAGTTCTGCCGTGGGCGCGATGAAATGCAGGGGAGCTGCCGGCAGGTTGCGGCCGAAGTCGAACGCGCCCATCGGGATCGTGATGGCCGTGAGGAACGGAAAGCGCCGCGCGTAGGCGTCGGCCTGGACGAAGTCGAAGAAGCGCACGCCCGGCATGCGCATGAGGCGTCCCATGACGGGCGGCTGCGCCGAGTCGCCCGCGAGAATCGCGACGTCGATCTTGCCCGCCACGAGTTCGCGCGCGGCGTCGTCGCCGGAAAGCGGCAAAAGCTTGGTCGGGCCGCCGGGCTCGATGCCGTTCGCCTTGAGCAGCGTGAGCGCAAGCTCGCGCGTGCCGCTGCCCTCGGCGCCGATGGCGATGCGCTGGCCTTCGAACTGCGAGAGCCGCGTGGCGACGGGGCCGTGATAGAAGACCACGAGCGGCACGTAAGCCACGCTGCCGAGCGATACCAGGCCGCCTGGCACCTTGCTCGCGAGGCCGTCCTGCACGAACGCGACGTCGACGTTCGACTTCGGGTCGGCGAGACGCTGCAGGTTCTGCGCCGAGCCCTCCGATTCGAGCACGTTCAGCGTGATGTTGTTGCGCGCGAGGATGGCCTTGTACTTTTCCGCGGCGTTCCAGAAGGTGCTGCCTTTGGGCCCCGCGCTCATGGTGAGCGTGTTGGGCGGCGCGGGCTGGATGAGGCGCACTGCGAGCCAGATGGCCGCCGCGCTCACGAGCAGGATGGGACCGAACGTGACAGCCAGGTCGCGCCACGAGATCGCCACGAAGCGCGCGACGAGACGGGGAGGAGGTTTGCGGCCGGTGCGGGACTTCATCGGGGTGGGG
>NZ_SMOD01000060.1 GCF_004353905.1 Paraburkholderia guartelaensis
CGGCCAGTGGGACCAGACCTTTGCTGACGATGCAACGCTCACGGCCGCGCTCCTCGACCGGCTGCTTCATCACGCACACGTCGTGCCGATCTCCGGCGACTCGTACAGGTTGAAGGAAAAACGTCAGGCCGGCATGATCAACCGCATCCCACCGCCGCACCTAAACGACGCGGACGACGTCAAACGCAAACGCAATTCGAAGGAGGCAGCACTCAACCAATAACCGTATGCGCAGGTGTATCAAATTTAAATTGCGTTTGCGTCCGAAGCTGTATCAGCTTGAGATTGCGCTTGACACTTTCGCCATCGCCGAAATCGAACAGGCGATCAACTACTGGCGCGCCCGGCAGATAGCTGGCGAGGATTGCGCGCTCTGGGCAGAGGTCCGCCTTCTGGCTGACGTATACGGGCTCATGATCTTCAGGCGCGCCAATTCCATCGAAGCGTCGAAACTCGACGATGACCTGTTGGACGTGATCGGGGTGGCTTTAAATCAGCGGGAACTGCCGCCGTGAGGTCCGGCGGCCTTCACAGGCCCCGTAGGCACCTCCAGATGCAGACAATCGCGCCGCACGCTGACCGGTCCACCTTCCTGCAAACCGGAAGTCGGATAATCGGGGGTGCTTCGCGCGCGCCGCGCGCCCGGATCGAGGCGCACGGGGACCCGCGCAGAATGCGTGGGGAGCGCGCAGAATGCGTGGGGAGCGCGCCGGCGCGCCGCGGGTCGCGGCGTGACGATCCGGCTCTGGCTCAGGCGCCGCCCCAGTCGGGGTCGTCAAGCGCCCGCAGGGCGCGTGTATCCACCGCGGCGAAGCCGTGGGCTGGATAACGTGCAGAATCTGCGCGCACATGCGTTGCGTCGCCTGTACATTCATCCTGTCGAGCGAGCATTCGTCGACATGAATCGAAGTACCGTACGGCGCGAAGGACGGGAGAACATCGAAGATGGCGAGCGTCTGGCGAGGGGAAACTGCTGACCGCGCCGGCGCGATTTGCTGCGCGGTTTACGGTGTGCTGCATCCCGTTGCCGCAGCGACATCATCGCCACTGAAACGCTGGTAAGTGCTCGTGAGTCGCTTCGGCACGCGAAAACCTGGAGGTCGCCCTGAAATATACAGAGGACGCTGTCTGCAGCGTTGAACAAACAGAAGGTGATAACAATGACGGTTGACGTACATGTAGAGATCCGACCCGAATGTCTGGTGCCAGCTGACGAAGGTTGGGAGCGGCCGCGCGGCGCCGAGGTGCAGGAGGTCGTGCGGCGTATTGGCTTGTCCGGGCGCGCGATCGCTCGCGTACTTGGGTTGAGCGAACACGGCGGGCGACAGATCCGCCGCTGGATTTCAGAGGATGCACCGATCAACTATCCGGCATGGGCTATTCTCTGCGACATGGCTGGTCTTGGGAGAATCTGGCGCGGTAAGACACTTGCGGCAAGCTCGCAAAGCTACGCATCCGAATCCGGCGACGGTCCCGAAGAATAGTTTCTTTCTCATCGGGCAGCCCGAGGACTGGCAAAACATTCGCATCCTGGTCGGCAGGTTCCCCGGCACCGGCTGCGGCGCAATGCTAGCGTTGATGTCCAAGGTTTCACGACGCCCCCGTCGGATCGTGGAGCCCTTCGCTGCTGTCCGCAGATTCCATCGATGCGAAAGACAAGCGGCGGCCGTCAGGTAACACAGTTGACTTTGTCACCGGTTGTTTCTGGAAGCACAAGCGACACCAGGAGGCCCCTCGGCTGGTAGCGACCGACCTACGCGGAAAATGGGCGAAGCAAGACGGAAAACGTCCGGGAAGCCGGACCCTACTGTCCCACTCGGTGGGCGCGCTGGGTGCCGCGGCTCCGAGCCGCAAAACCTTCTCGACCTGTGTGGATTGAACGAAGTGAGTCATGCGCCGACATGTGCCCGACAGGTATGGGTGATGATGTCACGATGCCGGCTGACGGTTTGTTGGTGATCGCGGCAAATAAGACTGGTCACGGAACGCGCCGTCCCGCCTTTTCCGGGCGGGGCTTTATCATTTCGCAGTCCTACTAGCCTGTCGATTCTTTCTGCTTGCAGTTCTTCAGTACCCGGACTCGCCCTGTTGTCCAATCGAGATGAGTTGTCAACGACTCGTTGTCGATCCAAGACAACACGACGGAGCCGCGGTCATCGAATTCAATCAGCGGTTCCCAAACGGTCGCGACAGTTATCACGGAAGGCGCCACGCGTACCGTCTTGGTCAGCCGTCGAATATGGCTGATCGAAGGCCAAGGTAATCGACGAATGGCTTAAAGTCCCGGTCGCTAAACAACAGCGGAACAGCGTTCTCAATGCAGTAAGTCGCAATAAGCGTATCGATGGTCTTCCTGATCGTCACGCCCTGCGCTCTCAAGTTGCGGTAATTTCTTGCAGCCTGGATGGCGTTGTCGGGACCGACGAGCGATACAACGCTGAGGTGCGTCGTCATCAACTGCCTGGCCACGTTGAAATCGGACTCGGCCGAGAAGCCCTGCAACACCTCCGCCACAATCAGGTCGCCGGTCATCAGCGCTTCCGTCCCCAACAAGAAGTCGAGCTTGTCGGTTTCCGCCGAGGCCACGCCCCGGAAATAGTCGATCCAGACGCTCGAATCGACGAGCGTCATCGATCAGTTCTCATCGCGTCGAGATCACCCTCCCAGTGGAGCTTCCCTCGGAACTGGCGGATTTGCTCTTGCTGCTTGAGCCGGATGATCGTCTTCAAGCCTAGTTCGACAGCTTCGCGCTTGGTCTTGATGCCGGTCGCGGCAAGCGCTTCCGCCATCAACTCGTCGTCAATTTCGATGTTGGTGCGCATGGCAACCTCGCAATGTGTACACATGCCATGAATTATACACATTCCCGCTGCTTGCTGACGGCGATCGGCAGTGACTACTGCCGCTCGCCCATAAACACTTGCCTATTCGCTTGACTTACGTCCGGTTCGCGTCGTGCATGTACGAAACCGGATCAGGCCCAAGACAATGAGTCGACTTGCCTCGGTGAGGTTCGCGGCGCCTTGATGCAGACCCAATTTTCAGGCGCCGTGAGCGCCATCGACCCATGCAGTGTGCGAGCTGCACTTGATCGTCGGGCATCATTCACGGAGGACCTCAGTCGATGCGGCCTGCGTTGACCAGAAGTCCTAGCAGCGCGCCGCAATAGTCCGGGCGGTAGCCGCATTCGAAACCGAAGGCGGGACTCAAGAACCCTACCACGTGAACTGAATGTGTCAGGCCCACCGCTCGTCAATGGGAGCAAGGTGACAAGAAGCCGAGTGGCGTTTCGGCTCGTATCCTAATCCGCGACACATTCCCGAACTACCACCGCAATCATTGATCTGAAGGCGGATCAACCGACGCACCTAAACGTAAAGTTTTCGCTCGCCAAGACCTGCTTGTTTTCTCGGGATATAGACCTGCACAGACCTCTGTCACAGACCTCTGTATTCGTCGTATTGATCGCATCGAGGAGATTGGGCGAAGGGAGAGGACTCGGCCGATCAGCGCGGGCGCTCGCGCAATTGCCTTAACATCAAGAATCCCAGCTGCAGCCGCCCGCTGCTCGTCTCCGGCGAAAATCCAGCCTGATCCGTCTACAGTCTTACCCACTGTTTCCTGAACAACTAAGAGACCGGGTCATTTGTTCGCCTCTCGGAGGTACTTCGCTCGAAGACTGTTAGTTGCACCATGGATGCCGGTAGCAATACTACAAATTACGTCGCAAACACTACATCCACTGCAGGAATTACCGCCACGCGGCCAAGAGTATCACAGAGATAGCATGCGCGGCCGATGCTACCCCATCAGCCGCGTGAAACATTTCAAATCCTTGAAACTAAGTGCTTGATCACTAAAGGTTTCGGCGAGAACAAAAAGCCAGTTGCTATGTTTCACGAAGTAGCTTTGCGAGTCACATCGAGGCAACTAGGTGGCGGCTTTGATCTGCTTTCCCAGCTGTCGTGGTGCATTCGAATTTATCCACCTTGGAAGGCTATCAGAGACACGCCACCACCGATCTCTAGGGCGCCGAGAGTCAGCCTCACCCGACACAAAAGCAACTCGAAATTCATCGATCAGTGAGGGGTCTTCCTTTGCACTCGGTTGTCTGATCGATCTCGTTCCCGCCTGCCTTGTTCGCATCGAGCCTTCGGACCACACGCTCCGTCGCAGTGTGGTCGCACCTCAGTTCCACCGCCATTTCGGTTGGATTCCGCCGCTTGTATTTCTCCAGGTCGTATTCGTAATCCTCGCGCTCCGGGCTCCAGCACGGCCGCTCTGCTCTTTCAGCGGGCGCACTTCATCATGTAGACGACCGACTCCTTAATTCGGTTGGCGTATGCCGCATGGGCAAACGTCGCGCTTCCGAAAGCCAGAGCCGGACATGCGATCGAGAGGAGCGTCTCGATGTTGTCGTGCGGGATCGAGAGCGCATGGCCGCTGGGGGCACAAGATACGCGCCGCGTCCCCTTCTCTATTGTCATCTTTCGGGCGAAAGCCAGCCTTATCGGATATGCCTCTCCCGATTCTCTTCCCTGCCAGTGAAACAGGGCAACTCCTTGATCCTCTTTCGAGCTTTCCCCCGGAGTCCTCGATTGGACATGGGTTTTGAGTCTGGCACCCAATGCAAAGTTTACTTGCGGGGTCGGAGTTAACCGTATACATTTCCGGCAATCCGCCATTCAACGATGGATCTTGCGACGAATGGCGACTCGATCAACGAACAACTCGAAGGATGGAACTCGTGGGAACGAATGCTAAGCCCATCGTATCGATCGACGCCATCGTCAACCATACGCCTACCTCGATTGCGCTGGATGATATCGAGATCATCTCGGATCACGCCAACGAAACGCTGCTGACCGTGCGAGAGCAGATGCTCCTGCCCCACCCCAAGAAACACGCGCCGGTCTTCACGACGACACAGATTGCATCGCTCTGCCGGATCGACCGGAAGAAGGTGAACTACTACTGGGAACGCGAAGAACTCGGCCTGCCCCAAGGTACGAGCCTGCCGCGCACGCGCCAATTCACACTGGTCGAGGCCCGCGAGTGGGTCGCCAAAGTGGGCCCCTTCCCTGCCCGGCCGGCTGGCGTCAAAGGCAAGAAGATCGCCATCGGTAACTTTAAAGGCGGCGTGACCAAAACGACAAGCGCGATGACGCTTGCGCAAGGCCTCTCGTTGTTTGGCCGCCGCGTGCTACTCGTAGACCTGGACCCTCAGGCTTCGCTGAGTGCACTCAACGGCGTGATTGCAGACAGCGAAGTGACGGACGAACAGACCATTCTGCCGCTGATTTACGGCGAGCAAAGCGATCTCACCTACGCGATTCAGTCGACATACTGGGATGGCATTGACCTGATTCCGTCCAGCGCTGCCCTCTTCTCTGCTGAATTCTATCTGCCGTTTAAACAGTCCAAGGACAGTAGCTTCCGGTTCTGGGATGTGCTCAACGCCGGCCTCGAACCGCTGCTCGACAAGTACGACGTCGTCATCATTGATACGCCGCCTGCCCTCTCCTACGTGACAATTAACGCGTTCATGGCCGCGGACGGTCTCATCGTACCCATTCCGCCGAACGCTCTTGACTACGCATCGTCGACTCAGTTCTGGTCTCTCTTCACCGACTTGGCCAAGAGCATGAAGTCCGTCGTACCGGACCTCCAGAAGCGCTTTGACTTCATTCATGTCCTGCTGACGAAGGTGGACGCCAGCCAAATCGCCACAAACAAGGTGCGCGAGTGGATCACCCGCTCTTACGACAGCCTGGTTCTCCCCATCGAGATTCCGACGACAACCGTCACGACCACAGCGTCAATGGAGTTCGGTACCGTGTACGACATCTCGAAGTACGAGGGCAGCAATAAGACGTACCAGCGCGCACGCGAAGCGTATGACCGCTTTGCTGAAATGATTGATCAGCAGATCACTGCTCTCTGGGTTGCCGAGGCACGTGATCTCATGGAGGCCGCGGCATGAGTCTTCGGGACAAACTAGCCGCGAAAAATGCAGCGATTGCGGCAGCTGCTGACTCGGGACGTCCAGCCAGCCGCCCTAGTGACGGCGCATCCAAGACGGCTCCCGGCAGGCTGCTAGAGGCCATGCCATTGCTGGCAGAGAAGGAAAAGGAGGTCGCAGGCCTTGAAGCCCAGATCACCAAGCTGCGTGACGAGCTCAAGGTAGCCGCCAGTGCGGGCGCTGACCTTCCCCTTAACCAATTGCTGGAGATCGAAGGCCGGCGCCGAAAGATGACGCCGGAGAAGTACGCCGAACTGCGTGAAAACCTTCGCCACAAGAAGCTGATTCATCCCGTGGTAGTTCGTCGGATCGAAGAAGGGCGCTACGAGATCGTTTCAGGTCATCACCGTGTCGACGCTTACCGCGATATCGGCCGCGAAACCATCCGCTGCGTGATCATCGAGGGCACTGACGACGAAGCCACGGATGGCGCATTCAACGCCAACCTGATGCAGTCGGCGCTGACGGACTACGAGAAATATCTCGGGTTCAAGATGAGCATCGAACGGACGCCGGGGCTTACGCAAGCTGCGCTCGCCGAGCAATACGGCCTAACGGGGGCGATGATTTCATACATCTTCTCGTTCGACCAACTCCCCTTGGACGCGCTTTCGGTGATCGAGGAGAAGCCTGAGATCATTGGATCGACCGCGGTTGCGGCGCTCGCCGGCATAGCCAAAGCAGGGAAGGCCGGCCGCGTGGTCGAAGCAATCAAGCGTCTCGCGGCCGGCGAGATCGACCAAGGACAGGCAGTTAAGCTAGCGGGGCAGGATCCAGCAAAAACCAAGCCGGAAGCGGCGGCCTCCGACAAGATCAAGCAAGGGAAGGCCACGTATTGTGAGATGCGCCGCGCGAAAAATGTCGTGCGCCTCCAGTTCAAATCGGAAGCAGAAGCAGAGCGGGTTCACGCAGCGATTCGACAGATGCTCGAGGAGCAATCCAGGGCCCCAACCGTCGAGACAGAAGCGTTTGAAAAATAAAGTCGTTTGAAATCATGGACTTAAGAAACTTAAGTCACGCAGGAGAACCGATGTAGCGGACTCTAGATAGCAAAAAGCCCCCGGCTGGAACCGAGGGCTTTTTCGTAACGGGCTTGGCTGGAACCTCGCTCGCCACACTCACCGACTGGAATCGGCAAGGCACATCCACAAGCCCCGAGTGTAGCGGATTGCGAGAGGCAGTCAAGCAAAACCCAACCATTTTTTGGTTTGGACGCTCGACATGTCTATCGCGCAACAATTCGTTGCTGGCGAGGGTGAAGCACACCCTCAAATCGGCAACAGGAACGAAACAGATTCCGCTGCTCTCGTCGCCTTCAAGTGCGACTCCACGAACCTGCCTTGGGTGATCTTTCGCGCGGCGTTCCGCGCAGCCCACATTGAAGGCCTCCCGCAACGTGCGCGCGCCCTACTCTCCGCACTTGCCCGTACTGTCGACGCCGAGCGCCCGTTCGCCGCAATATTCGCCCGCAGAGAGCTTCTCACAGGCCGCGCCATGCAGTCGATGCGGACGCTTTACCGTAGCCTCGATGACCTCGAAGTAGCTGGTCTGATCGATCGTCGCGCGCAAGCTCGTTACGTAGAAGCTGGCCTCTTCGGTCGCGCCTATCTTCACCTTACTCAGCTCGCTGCCGAGCTTCTCGGACTCATCGAAGAGCGCCCCCGTATCACTCTCCCGGCGTCGCCCGTCCCTGATACTGACACTTCGAAACTGCCGTCTGCCACCGTGGCAGACGGACCTATATATAAGGATCTTTACCCTGCTTCTTCTCAAAAGAGACAATCAGGAGAGCTGCCCGCGGATCTTCGGCGTCTGCAGGTACTGGGCTTTTCTAAATTTCTGATCTTCAAACTCATGCGGATCGCTCGAGAAAATGGCAAGCGCCTGTCCGACGTGGTCGAAGTCACGTGGAACCACCTGAGGGCCGCTAAGCGTCCCATCAACTATCTCGGCTCCTTGCTTCGCAGCCCGGTCGACTTTGGACATCAGCTTCGCCGGAAACACGAAGCCGCAATCGAGGCCGAGAAACGGATCGAAGAAACGAAGCAGACAGAACTCCTAGCGAAAGCGCACGCTGGCGAAACGTTCGAATCGATCGACGGCACGATCCGCTACACCGTAGACACCGACGGTAACCACCTGACCGTCTACAGCACCGAGGACGGGGTGCCGCGACTTGCCGTAAACTGGAAGCGGGACTTCGCCCGCGCACTAACGACCGGACGGATTCGCCGCCTTGTACAGTCACCGTCTCATGTCCCCGCTTCGCTTCCGGGGAAGCTTCCGGTCACCGGGGATGTTCGGTCCCATATCGCTGGACTGCGAAAGGTCCTTGGCATGCGTGAACCTCGATTGACCGCGTGAGAAAGCCAAGTGAGTTGACTACGCTTTACCGCGTCACCTGCAAACCGTTACGGTTCTCACCATCGGCAATGTTTCGCGAACCGTCCCCCCTCCGGATTGGTCAAAACCTGAGTGCTGACCGCCGCAGAGTTTGTTAAACAGCCCTTTGACGGGTACCCGGGCAAACTTGTTTGATTCCCTGTGGGATGAGCTTTGTTGTGGGATCTTCATTCACGATTTCAACAACGTGATTAGCAGCGAGCACCGTTGACCAGTCACGGTTATGTCTGATGGCCTCGTCGGCCCGTAGGTATCTGGCGCGTCGCTATTAATGCCATTGCTACGCTCGAAACTATCGACGATACGTACCCGCAACCAACAACAGGCGTTTGTTATCAGGATCCTGGCGTCACGCTCTGATCGCTTGCTGTTTCCGCAAGCAAAAAGCCCAGCGACTAGTGCAGCCGCGACGAGACGACGAACCGCGGTGGATTCTTTCGGGCGCTTTGACCAATGCTGCTGACTTCTTTTTGCATTCCGGTCGGATAGGGCGGGACTGTGCCCTGTCTCAGAGTCAGGTTTGCGACCTCATGTCAATCGCGGCACTCGAGCTTTCTTTTTCGTGGCGCCGAACAGCTCACCTCCGGTAACCGAGTGTCTCTTCTTGAGGGACTTGATTTCCCCACTGACCGCGTGTGAGCACCGGATCCTGCACATAACCTCCTGATTGCATTCGGAATCTAGTTGCTCAACCGGGTAGTGTTGCTCTTTCTTCACTGTTTCAATGTTATGTATTTTATTTTGTACTCCAAAGTAAAATGTTCAAAAAAATCCGCTAGGCTCGTTGCCCGCTCATATGCCCTCCAATGTTCCGGCGAGATCAGCCGCGCCCGCACGTTCCAAATCGCAGTCGACCGCTCAACCGATCGGCTCGGTACCGAAACGCACTGACAACTTCAAGGCGTGCAATTAATCTCGCTTTCCATGCGTACTCGTGCTGGCCGGGGACGGCGTCGTGCCAGGGTGGCGCTTCGTCGACGTCATCCGATTGGTGTGGCGGATACGAGGACCACCTCGGCATCGGCCTGCCGCATATGTCAATATTCGAGTCAGGGCATCCACAAATTTGCCAAAATGGAGACGTCGGCACATTCTCAGCGGGAAGGGCGGGCGTCCATGTATCGATTTGAAGAGTACGACCTGATCATCGACGCGCGCTGCGAGCGAGAATTTGCGGAGGATCACATCCCCGGCGCAATCAACCTGCCGGTCGTCAACAACGACGAGTACGCAGAAGTTGGAACCTTGCATCGAACCGACAAGATGCGCGCGTACCTGATTGGTGTGTCATATTCGCTGAGGAACATTTCGCGTCACTTGGATACCGTGATCGTGAGCCGCCCTCGCCGCGACAGGATTCTTGTGTATTGCTTTCGAGGGGGGAAACGCAGCCGCCTATGGTTCGATGCACTGGACACAGTCGGCTACAAAGTGGAACGGTTGCCGGGTGGATGGAAAGGGTACCGCCGCTGGGTCAACGAGCAACTGGAAATTCGCCCACGAGAGTTTTCGTATCTCGTTCTTTCAGGTCCGACCGGCTGCGGCAAAACGCGTTTGCTCGAACAGCTTGCGGCCGAGGGTGCGCAGGTGCTCGATCTTGAGGCGATCGCTGCACATCGTGGTTCTGTCATCGGTGCAATCCCGGGGGTTCCACAGCCGACCCAGAAGTACTTTGACAGCTTACTTCTCCACAAGCTCTCGACCTTCTCACCAACGCGCCCGGTGTGGATTGAGGCAGAAAGTAAAAAGATCGGTAATGTCCAACTTCCGCTGGCGCTGCTCGAAACAATGCACTCAACCGGGACGCTGTTGCAGATTAGTGCGCCGATGGCCGAGCGAGTCCGGCTCTGGCGGGAAGATTACGCGCACTTTGAAAGCGATCCAGATTCCCTAGTGGAGCGACTGACGCACCTGCGAAGTCTCGTTGGAGGTAAAGAACTCGAACTATGGCATGAGCTGGCTGCGTCGCGAAGGATTCCTGAATTGTTCGAACGCCTAATGATTTCGCACTACGATCCGAGCTATGCGCGTTCTACGAAGCGAGGCTACCACCCACTCGGCGAGTCGCCTCCCATAGAGTTAGTGGATCTGCAGCCTGCTAGCCTCAACCATATCGCTCGCAACCTCATCAGTCGCTTTGGCTGATATGCAAGTGGCATTGACTGTCACTCAATCGCCTAGCCGCGCCCCGCATTTCTTGCCGCTACGGCGCGCAGATCAGGACCCAGAATAAGAGCTAATTACCGAAATATGCAGGCCGGTTCGCATTAGTGTTTCCGGATGTAACAGCGGTGGCATGCCCAGAAGTTGGAGCATTAACTTCACACGAAACCCTTTGATCCGGACAGGACCGACTGTCGGATTGGGAATATTGGGGCATGTCCGCGACAATCGACGACCGCATCATCTGGTTCCTAAACGAGCGGGCTCGGCTTGATTCGACAGGCAACAAGCTTGGATGCGTGCGTTATGCGTGGCTATGAATAACCGAAGTCGAAATCGATAGGTTCATAAAGTACGTGAAAGGGCTGGCCGAGCGCCCCGGTGCTGAAAAGGAATCGCGCAACAGTAGGGCGTTTAGGCGTTGCTGCTGCATGTCCAAATACTGTCGGGTTGAGAACTATGAGCGAATGCGTCAACATCCAGTGTCCGACTTGTGAAGCGTCATTCGGCGACGATTGCTGGGAGGTCTTGCAGGAGAACGAGGTTCATCGACTGACGTGCCAGACATGTCAAACAGTCTTTTTCACTAGGCTGTTCGAATGCACAGCTTGCGTGGCCGACAACGTCGTTTCCGCTCTGTCTGCACGAGAATGTCACGATCACACGTGTAGAAAGTGTGGTCATCACCCGCACGATATTGGTGAGGACTATGAAGAATCTTATCTTTGAGCGCAATGTTGGCGCGTCCTCCGAGAGGGTCGGCGTAAGGCTATACCGGGTGGCCACCGGGTTCATTGCGGAGCGGTTTCTCGTTCAGGGAAACCAAACGGTCGCGGTGCAGGTACTCCCGATGTCGGTACGTGCCGATTTTGAGGGCTTTGCATTGGCGGATCCGCATTACTCGACTATGCGAGCCATTTATGGAGAGGTGCGGAGGCTGGTGTGGGGCCGCCAGGTTGATGAGGCACATTGAGCAAGGTCGGACTCATGGATCTGAGTGTTGATGATCTGTTGAATGCCACGGATGAGCTGGAACTGATCTCGCTTGTCAATCGCACGATTCAAGCTCACGGAGCAGAGTGGTTTGTGTTTGCCTCTCTGCACCCCTCCGACTATTCAGATAGTCGATCGACCTACCGGTTCTTGATCGGCTGCCGTCCGGAGTGGTGCCAGCTGTATAACGCAAATCGGTGGTACCTAACCGACCCATGCCTCGAGTATGCGCGCTCCAACACGGCGCCTGTGTTAGGTTCAGCGTTGCCCGTCCACACTGCGGGACAGAAACATATGCTGGAGGTGGCCGCGGAGTATGGATTCCGGAGCGTCTATTTGATTCCAGCTCATACGAGCGAAAACGGTCGCATCGGAATTCTATATCTCGGGTCCGATCGGCCTCCGGAAGAAGCCGAGCCGCAATTCCACGAGGGCCGCCCCTTCTTTCGTGCTTTGGCGTTGGAGCTTCTCGAGTGGTCCTCCAGTGCTCTGAGGGAAGAGGCCTTGCAGACGACAGGTCTTACGCAAGACGAGGTCCATCTCTTGGCTCTGGTAAAGACGGGCTTCACGGCGGCCGAAATCGCAACCGAACTACGGGTCTCATCGATGACGGTCTATCGCCAGTTTCAGAGGATCAACGAGAAGCTCGGCGTTGGTCGCATTACCAGAGCCGTGAAATTTGCGGAAGAGCATGGCCTCCTGGCGTGAAAATCAAGGATGGTACTGGCTTTCGGTGATGATGCCGGCTGCTGCAATTTTGGCGTTTCTTTGGGATCGTCCGTGGCGGTTTCTGTTCTGCCTGATTGCTACAATCCTACTAGGTGACTTGCTCCTCGGCGAACATGTTGAAGCCGACGGCGAGCAACACTGTGACACAGTGATCAGCGCTGCGGTTCCCGCCGCCTTTATTTGCCTCTGGTTGTTCGCGCTTCTCACGGCGGTGATCCGCTTGCGATGGGTGGCTGTACCTGAATACGCGGGGTTCACTGCCGCATGTGGTGTTTTGAGTGCGTTTGCAATGGCGCACATCCATGAAATTTTGCATCATGGTGATCAACGGCTCAGAGTGGCATCTGATATCGCGCTGGCGTTGGCTGGCTATCCACACTACCGGATCGTTCACGACCTGCATCACTCGCACGTAGGAGATCCGCGCTACGGCTCAACTGCTCGCCTTGGCCTTTCGCTGTGGCGACATGTCGGCAACTCCCTTCGTCTTTCGTCACTCGCTGCATTCACGCACGATCGGCTCCGAATGGCGAAAGGTCGAAAGAGCAGGCTCATACGGGCGGCTGCAGCTTACATTGCGACCCTCGGAGTGTTTGGGTGCCTTGGTGGTGCCCGCGGCATTCTGTTCTATCTCGGGCAGAGCGCTATCTCTGTGTTCATCGTCGAGGCGATCGGCTATATCCAACACTACGGTCTGGTTGGTACCGCCCGCAATCGTGAAGACGCGCTAGCGTGGGACGTGCGTTTTTGGTTGTCGAATCGGCTTTTCGTGAACAACGGGCTCCACACCCATCACCATCTCGATCAGACACGCTCATACGAGCGTCTCAGGTTGATCGGCACAGCGACCCCAGCCGGCTATCTGCATATGTTCATCCTCGCGCTCGTTCCACAGCTCTGGTTCTTGGTAATGAATCGCCATGTGGAATTGTTCAGTCGCCCTCATAGCATAGGCGAAGATGAAACGCAAGAATAAAGGTGGATCTTGAAGTTGTCAGCATGCTTCGACCAAAGTGTAAGTGCGGCGTCGATTCAGTGTTGCCATTCGCGGACGGCGTGACGCATTGGAAGAGAGAGAAGGCGGAATGAATGGCTTCGAGCGTTAGTGCGGGCGGGACCCGCGTCTGGTCATTTACGGCCTTGCTGTCGGGCAGCTTGTCAGCGTGGCGCGTGATATCCGCATGCATGGTGACGGGCACGCACGCGGTCAATCTTGCCCGCATGCTCAGGAAGTGCTTCGCGAGCGCCGGCATAACGGTCGTAGCGCCTGTTCGCCAAATCGTCGCACAGTACGAGTAGCTGATCGCAGGTTGACGGGCAAAAGAGCCATGTCTATAATCAAAACACAAATTTTGATTTTTGATTTTCATAAATCAAAAAATGATTCATGATGCTTGATGAATCCTCTCGCTTGCTGCAAAAAGCCTCTTTCGGTGCAAAGAAAGGGCGATATGGGTATTACGCAAGCGGAATTGGCGAAAGGGCTACTCACCCGGCCTCGCGTGGCGATCTTCATGGGACCGCTTCGCTCGTGGCAGATGGAATTGACGGCAGACGAAAAAGTCCTGGCGGTGGAGACGCAGCGGGGGCATCCAAAGACGTGGCGCGTTCTGGACGACGCGATCGCCTTTGCGTGCGAACACTGCAAGGACGCGGAAGAGATCCGGATCCGCTTCAAGGATAGGGAGTTTGTAGCAGGCAATATCCGATGATCGACCAGTGACGGTGCTACCAACACCGCCACCGGCCTAACCATTGATTACCGTGCGAGGGAAATAATGGCTAGCCTCATTGTAGGCGCGGGGATCGGGACCGCGCGCGCTCACTGGATCGAGTACGCCCATGCTTGATTTCAACCAGTTAGCGCAACAGTGCGCGCCATCTGTGCATCCCGTCACGATGCAAGCCATCGCTCGCACCGAATCCGGCTTCAACCCTTACGCAATCGGTGTAGTTGGCGGCCGCCTGGCGCGACAACCCCGCGACTCCGAAGAGGCGGTTGCCACGGCTCGCGCGCTCGAGGCACGTGGAATCAATTTCAGCGTCGGGTTAGGACAGGTTAACCGGTTCAATCTCGCCCGGTATGGCCTTACGTACGCAGCCGCTTTCGACCCATGCGCCAATCTGCGTGCGGGCAGTGCGATCCTGTACGCCTGCTATCAGCGGGCAAGTGCCGCGTATGGTCAGGGCCAACGCGCCTTGCGGGCGGCAATCAGTTGCTATTACAGCGGCAATTTCGCTGGCGGCGAACGGGCTCAATCCAGCGGATCCAGCTACGTTCAGCGTGTCGTTGCCAATGCACGGAGCACGGCGGGACCTGTCGACATGGTCCCCGCGATACCCGTCATCATGGACCGGCCAGCCGGTCCGACAACGCAGGTTGGCGCAGGAGCGGCTAAGTCGCGTACCACGAGTCACGCCGTTCGAGAGCCGCGCCAGGATGCGCCACATCCGTCGTGGGATGCCTTTGGTGACTTCGGCTGCGACAGCGATTCGTGCAGATGACTTGATCGGCCGCACCGCGGCTCTTGTTTGAAAAAGGAGAGGTCATATGTTTCGGAAAATGAAACTCTATCCAATCCGGTTAGTACAACTGAAAGATCATGCGAAACGCATGACTGGCGCTGCCAGGTCAACGCTGCTTGGCGCCGCACTGATTGCGCCCGGACTTGCCTTGGCCGGAGGCGGCCTTGATTCAGCGACGGAGGGCGCGAATACGTTCAAGATCTGGCTGTATTCGTTTCTCGGTGTCTGTGCTTCCTGCGTGCTGCTATGGAAAGGGGCGGAGTGCTGGGCAGACCGTTCTCACTGGAGCGAGTTCGTTACGCTCGGCGGCAAGGTCGCAGTGGTCGGCGCCGTGGTCGGCGTGCTCGCTCCGTACCTGTGGAACCTCTTTACCTGAGCACACGCCATGTCGGACGAGAAAGCCCGCTATCCCGGTTTCAATGGTCTTGGCCGTACTGCGGCCATCTGGGGCGTGCCTTACATGGCGATGCTGGTGGTAGTCGTCGCCTCGATGTTCATGGGTGTGCTCGTCGCCTTCTTCGTCGGCCCGGGCGGCCTGCTGTTCGTGTTTCTCGGCTTTCCTGTGCTGCTGTGGTTCAAGCACATATGCGAAACCGATGATCAGGGGCTGTGGATCATGTGGTTGCAGTTCCGCTGCCGCTTCTATTTCTGGCAGTTGCGCATTCGCGCAGGGGTAAATGCCGGACGGGCGGCACCAAACTTCGGCAACACGTCGGCGCTTGCGCCATTGCGCTACGGCCGGCAGCGTCGTGTCTTCTGCGATTTTCTCCAACCATTGGGCAAGGGCGAGCGCCGGCTGCGTGAGCTCGATCGGGAGCCGTGATGGGCAGCAGACCAACCATCTCGAGCGAGATCCTCGGCGCAATCGGCGCCGTCGAAGACTGGATGCCAAAGTTCAGGCATCCGGTCACGAAGCACGTGCAGCACCTCGATGGAAACCGGTTCATGGTCACACTTGCACTGAGTGGCGTGCCGTTCGAGGTATTCGAAAACATCGTGCTTGAGCGCAAGTTCGACCGCGACACCGAGACCCTGAGCAAACTGGGTCGCGACCTTGGCGGGCGTCTTGCCTACCACGGTGTTTTCATGCGACGGCGGGTGAATGTCAGTCGCGAGTACCGTTTCGACAGCCCCTTCATGAACTGGTTTTCGACGCAGCATGGCGGGCAGTTCAGGGGTGGCCGGTTCTTTGAAAACCGCTACTACTTTTCGATCATCCTGAAGTACGAGGATTTCGAGGATGGGCTGAAGGAAATCGCGTCACTCGCCGGGCAGGCGCTGCAACAGCTTGCGGACTATGAGGCCGAACTGCTCGAGGTGTACGAACGCACGCATATGAACGGCGCGAAGATGCTGTTCTCGCCGCTGTATGGTTTCGTCAGCTATCTCGTGAACGCTGTGACGGTCGATCTGCCTGTCGCTGCGGAGCCGGGTGTAGACGTCATCCCGTCAAGCTATCTTCGCTTCGGCTACGATACGCACGCGATCGACGGGCCGGGAGTGCCGGGCCACCGGCGGTTCTTCACCTGCCGCGATCTGCGCACTTTCCCGGACAAGCCGGGCTTTGGCCAGCTTGATCCGTTGCTCTCGTTGCCAGTCGAATTCACGGTCGTGCATTCATTCAACTGCATGACGGGTTTCGAGTCGAATCGCACGATCGACTCGGCGATCAACAAGCTCGAGTCTGCCGGCGACAAGGCGAAGCATCAGGTCAGGGAACTGCGCGATGCGCAGGGTTACGTCAACACGGGCGAGCTGTCGTTCGGCGAGTACTACGGCGCGGCCGTGATCTACGGCGCAAGTACACAGGAGGCGCTGGAAAACGGAATCCTGTTCGCATCGCGCTCGCTCAACGAATGCGGAGTCGAGTGGACGCTTGCGACCGGTTCGGCGCCCTTCACGTATTTTTCGCAGGTCCCTGGTGCGAGGGTCAAGCCACGGCCGAAGATCCAGTCTTCGCGCAACTTCGCGTCGATGTTCACCTGTCACGACTATTCGGCGGGCAAGGCCGAGGGCAATCCGGTTGGCGACGGCTCAGCTGTCATTCCGTTCCGTTCGGCGTCGGGAATCTATCACTTCAGCCCGCATGCGAGCCGGCAGGGTGACGTCAACATGGCAGAGAAGCTGGCCGCGCACCTGAAACTGCAAGGCACAACGGGTGCTGGCAAGTCGACTGTCGCAACCGCCGTCACTGGCATGCTGTCCCGGTTTGGCCAGCTGCTGTTCGTACTGGACAAGGGCCGGGGCTGGGAAGTATTCATCCGCGCGATGCGCGGCGCCTACGTCCATCTGGAAAAAGGCAAGCCGACTGGCTGGGCGCCGTTCGAGCTGGTCGACACCGCTGAGAATCGCGAGTTCCTGTATGGGCTGGTCGAACTTTGCGCGCGCAGGAACGGCGTCGATCACCAGGGCAAGGCCATCAAGATCGATCTGAGCGCCGCGGAGAAGATCCAGTGCCGCAACGCCGTCGATGCAGTGATGGGCATCGAGGACGTTCGCCTGCGGCGATTCAGCCTGCTGCTCGACAGCATTCCGGATGAGGGTGATGACAGCCTGCGCCAGCGGCTGTCGCTGTGGTGCAAATCGGAGAACGGCCGCTTCTGGTGGGTGTTCGACAACCCGCCGAACCTGTCGCTGAACATGACGCAACAGCGCTGGATCGGTTTCGACGTCGAGGCATTCCTTGTCGAGAACTATGAACCCTCGGAGCCGGCGTTCGCCTGGCTTTTCCACCTCAAGAGGATGATGCGACGGGAGGGCAGGCTCATGCAGACCGTGATGGAAGAGTACTGGTTGCCAATCCGCTTCCGCACGATTCGCGAACAGATCGAGGAGACGCTCGCAAGCGGCCGGAAGGAGGGTGAGTTCATCATGCTGATTACCCAGCAGCCCGAGCAGGGCCAGAAGGCTGCCGACCTGTACCCGGCGCTGCGCAGCCTCGTCGCTACGAATCTGTATCTGGCCGATCCGGCGGCGGAAGAAGAGGCGTACGTGCGTGATGGCATGACGCGCAAGGAATTCAGCGAGTTCAAAAAGCTCACGCCGTCGTCGCGCCGGTTTCTCATCAAACAGGGCAACCAGTCGGCGTTCGCGAGTTTTGACATCAGCAGCATGGATGACGCGATCGCGGTGTTTTCGGGTGACCGCGAGAACGTCCTGATCTGCGACACCGTGCGCGCGGAGCTGGGGGACGATCCGGACGTGTGGTTACCGGTCTACCTGGAACGCGTCTTCGAACGCAAGATGCGTACGCGCCTGGCGGCAAAGCATGGTGCCGATGAGCGACTGTGGGCCGGCGAGCTGCAGCGCGGTCTTGAGCGCAAGCGGGCCGAGCTCGCCCGCATCTATTCGTCGGCACGCGCGGTCGACGCCGGTAACGAAGCTGTCACTGCCTGATGGGGGAATCGTGAACGTCAACGATGACGAACGCCCTGCACGCCTGCTGCGGGCCGCCCGTGTGGCCGTCACCGCGTTCTGCCTCGGTGCCACGGCCATCGCACGTGCGCAGGGCGTACCGACCATCTCACCTGCCGAGCTTGCCCAGCAGATGGAGCAGGTCCAGCAGCTGATGCAGCAGATCGAGAACCAGGAGGCACAGTACCGGGCACTCACCGGTAACAGCAGCCTGGGCACGATCATGAACGACGCGTCCCTGCGCAACTATCTGCCAGAACAGTGGCAGGACATTTACGACCAGGCGAAGCGTGGCAGCCTGTCGGGCATCAGCTCGACGATGCGCTCGATCGAGCAGCAGGAAGGCATGACGGACGCCGCGACGCCGGGGCAACAACGCTACTACGACGTGCTCGCGGCTAACAAGGCGATGAACGAGCAGGCGTACAGCGCGACGATGGCGCGGCTCAATAACATCCAGTCGCTGATGCAGCAGTCGAACCTCACTCAGGATCCGGCTGAGAAGGCGGACCTGCAGAACCGCATGGCTGCTGAAGAGGCGATGGTTACCAATGAGCAGACGCGCCTGCAGCTCACTACCCAACTGCAGCAGGCGGAGCTAAAGCTTGCGGAGGACCAGCAGGAGCGGGAATTCAAAAACCAGTTTCTCGGAGGCTCAAATGGTCAATAAGGCATTGCTTGGTACGGTCGTCAGTCTGCTGGTCGTCATTGCCGGCTATCTGGGCTATCTCGCGTGGGACCGCCATCAGCACAACGTGCAGGAGGAGATCGCGCACAGGCAGGATCTGGAGTTCAGGGCACATCTACTCGGTACGACGCCCGAAAAGCTCGAGCAGGAGGAAACGCCCGAACAGCGCCAGCAGGACAAGGAGGCCGAACAGGTGGTGAAAAAAGCAATGCAGTAATTGAAACGATTTCAGGAGTCGAAGATGTCATTTGCGCCTATCACAACGACGATTTTCTCAAGAATGACGTCCGACTTCGATGCGAACGTCATCACGACCATCAGCACGGGTTCCGAACGCATCATCGGACTGATTTCGCCATTGATGATGGCGTGCTTCAGCATCTACGTGCTTTTGGTCCTGTGGTCGTACTGGCAAGGGCACAACGACGAACCCATTAACGACTTCCTGATGCGTATGGCGGCCTGGGCGTTCATTCTGACCTGCGGCATGAACATCCAGTTCTACACCGAATACATCGTGCCAGCTGTGAACGGGTTCGGCGAGCAGCTCTCCGGTGCGATCACCGGGCAGAGCAATCCGGTTTCGGGTCTCGACAATTTGTTGAGCGCATACATCAACGCCTGTGGACAGATCTACGATCACGCACACAACTTCGAAATCATCGGCGCAGTTTGGGTGATTTCAGTGATGCTTATCTTTGCCACTCCCTTCATGGGGTTGGCCGTGGCCTACATCATCCTCGCCAAATTTGCGCTCGGGCTGCTGCTCGCACTCGGACCACTGTTCATCTCAATGGCGCTGTTTCCGCCCGTGCGGCAGTTCTTCCGGAACTGGGCAGGACAGTGCTTCAATTACGTGCTGCTCGTCGCCCTGTTCGCAGGTGCAGGTGCGATAGAGGTCAATTTCGCACAGTCGATCGCTCCGAACGGAACGACCTTCCCGTCGATGCAGCAGGTGGTCGAGATCAACGTGATGGGCGTGGTGTTCTTCGTCGTCGCCCTGAATCTTCCGGGCCTGGCCTCGGCGCTGGCAAGTGGCGTGGGCATTTCGACGATGACGGGCAAGCTGGGTGGTCTGGGTCGTGCGCTAGCCGCTGCCTCGAAACCGGGGAGTGCAGGCAAGTACAGGACGGGTGGCTCCGTTTCGCAAACGTAGGAGGATCCATGCCTGACTTCTTTGCGAAGCTGATCCGCTGGTGGTTGCTCGCCGTCTGCTGGGTCACGTGTGCCGGCTTCGTGGGGGCGTTGCTTAACGATGTCGGTACGTTCATCTATCACCGGTTGCATCGATGACCAATGAATGGAGGGCATCTGGCATGAAAACCCTGTTCTGGGCAGGCCTGCTCGCATTTATCCTGCAGGCATGCAGCTCTGCGCCGAAACCACCGGAGCCGACGGGCCAATGGGTGCCAGTCAACCCGCCGCTGGCCCAGCAGTCCGGCCGCACGGAACCGAAGTGAGGACCAGGATGGTATCGGCAATCAGACAATGGTTTGCGGCGGGCGCGGGCTCGCGCAATCGCGCACGGACGTCGACCGCATCCGCCGCGCGCGGGGAGGCAGCAGCAAATGCCGTTGACCGGTCACAGCGCGACGCACTCAGCTGGTATCTGGACCAGGCGCGGGAGTTCGAAAAGTCGAAGGTTGAGGCCGCCGAAGAGAAGGCGAGGATCGCCGAGCGCCGATCGGTACTCTCGGGCGGCATCGCCCTCGCGGCTGTTTTTGGCATGGCGGCTTTAGGACTCCTAAAAAGACCGAATCCACCGGCGATTCTGCGTGTCAACGATACAACCGGAAAGGTCGATGTGCTGCCGACGACTGCGAATGGCCACGTCAGCTTCACTGAAAAAACTGACCGCGCGGACCTGCGCCGCTACGTCGAGATGCGCGAGAGCTACGACTGGGAGACGATCTCGGACATGCACAGCGCGGTGATGTTCATGAGCGACGATCGCGAAAGGGATGCTTATGACGCGCTTGTCCGTGGCTCGGCCGGCCCGCTCAAGCTGCTCAAGGACCAGGCACGCGTCATCGCCCGGGTTGGCTCGATTACTTTTGTCGGTTCGACCGCGCAGGTGTTTTTTTCACGACAGCTGATCCCGCTGAATGCGGCGGCGAAGCGCCCGGACCCGAACTACTGGATTGCGACAGTGGCCTTCACCCGCGTCGATGTGCCGGAGAAGCAGGATCAGCAGGATATTGATCCGGACGGGTTCAGGTGCACCAGTTACGAGGTGACACGCGACTATACCCGCGCGCCGGCGGATGCGTCCCCCGATGCCGTACCGACGGGTTCGAGGCCGGGCGGGAGCGCGTCGTGAGTTGTCCTGGACTGCGTTCGCCGATAGGTGCCGTGGCGATTATCGCCGCTTGCGCGCTTGCGGCTGGCCGCGTCCGTGCGCTAGAAATCCCGCGCAGCTGCGGCGCTGACCCGCACATCCAGTGCGCGACATATAGCCCTGATCAGGCCTACCGCGTGGCGACGATGCCGGGCCGGGTAGTGATGATCCAGTTCGAGCCCGGTGAGCACATCCTGAAGGACGGCGGTGGCATTGGCGACGCGCGCGCCTGGCACGTTTCGGTCAACGACAGCGGAGCGTTGCTCAAGCCCGGTGCGCTGCAACCCGAAACCAACCTCGTGCTCGTGACCAACCGGCGCACCTATTCGTTGTCGCTTGTTGACGTATCGCGGTTGCAGCCCGCGACGTGGATCCTGCGCTTCGAGTATCCGGACACGAAGGCGAAGGCCGCGGCCGAACAGCTGCGGCGCCGCGAGGCGGTCGGCTCGGCGCTGGCGGGCCAGCAGGACGAGCCTGCGGTCCCGGCAGCAATCGCAGCGCCAGGCGCGGTGACGTCCCCAGGTCCGTCTGGGTCAGCCACGCCCGCAGCGAACGTGCAGTACATGATGCGCGGCGATCGCGCGCTTGCGCCCACCGCCTTGTGGGACGACGGACGTTTCACCTACTTCAAGTACGCAACCGCGCGCGACCTGCCGACGATCTTCACGAAGCTCCCGGATGGCAGCGAGGCGACCGCGAATTTTCATATGGAAGGCGACACCGTCGTCGTCCATGAGGTCTCAAGCGGGTTTGTCATCCGCTACGGGCAGTCGGTGCTGGGCATCCGCAACGACGGCTACTCGCCGGACGGGCACTACAACCGTACCGCCTCCTCGTTGCACGGCACGGCGCGCATCGAGCGCGCACACGTCGGCAGCGATCGGCCGGAAGACTGACGGGAGAGCCGAAGCGCATGAGCGAACGCAACGAAATCGGTAGTGCTGGGCCTGCTGACATCGGGCCTCAGCCGTCGCTGGACCTGCCCGGGCGCCGCCGCACGCGTGCGGGAAGGCTCAAGCTCGTGCTGGTCGCGTTGATCGTGATCGCGCTGGGCGCTTCGGGCGGCACGATCTACCTGCAGCGGCTCTTCCAGCAGCATCAGGATGCGAAGCAGGCGGCGCTCAACAAGCCAAAGGATAGCGGCGCGAGCGAGACTGGCGCTGACCTCGAGACCCAGAAGGCGCGCATCAAGCGCGCCGAAGCCGAGCAGGCGCGCGCCGCATCGGACGCGGCCGCCGCTGCGGCAAGACAGCAGCTTGCGACGCCGGCCGGTGCCGCGTCGCGGCCCATCGGCGAAGGGAGCACTACGATCGCGAGCAACCGGCCACGGTCGCCGACACCCGCTGAGCGGCGTCTCTCAGGCAGCGTGCTCGTGATGTCCGGCGACAGCAGGGGCGCCGACGCTCCTGGGGAATCCACTCCAGCGTCCAGTGACGCTGGCGGTGGCAATGCCGACACCATCGGCAACGGTCCGGGTGGCGATGGTCTGGCCGGCATGGCGAAGTCCATGGGGCTCGCGGCGCTGAGGGGGGGCCCATCTGGAGCCGCCAGTTCATCTGGCACAGGGCTGGATAACCATGATGCCGGCAACGGCAAGGGGTCGGCTTTCGACCAGTCGTTACAGCCCTCGAAGCTGCAACCGATGCGTGCCTCGTTCCGGCCCGACCGACGCTACATGATTGCCCGCAACACCATGATCCGCTGCGGCCAGGCCACCGCAATCCGCACCGACCGGCCGGGACTGGTTGGCTGCCCGATCGCGGATGACGTCTGGTCGGACGATGGCACGACGTTGCTTATCCGCAAGGGCGCACTGGCCAAGGGCGAGCAGCGCGATGCAGTGATGCACGGGCAGGGCGTGATCGGAGTGATCTGGGACGAGATTGACGACGGTGATGTGCGTATTCCCCTGGACTCACCGGCAACCGATCCGCTCGGCGCTGCGGGCATTCCCGCCTACATTGATGAGCACTTCTGGACCCGCTTCGGTGGCGCACTGGTGGTGAGCCTCATTGGCGACTTCGGGCAGGCCCTTGCCAACAAGGCCACCGGCTCGGGCCAGACGATCACCTTCACGAACAGCTCGAACGCGACACAGGATGTGGCCGCAGAGACGCTACGCAACTCGATCAACATCCCGCCCACCGCGTACTCGAACCAGGGCACCGTGATCAACATCTTCGTTGCCCGCGATGTGGATCTGGGCAGCGTGTATGAAAACGTCGGCAGTGACGGCAGCGAGATTGCACCGTCGGGCCGCCAATGACGTCCGTGAGGACATGACGATGCGACTGCAGTTCCAGTTTCCCGACACCCTTGCGTTTCATGGCATCGAGCGTGATGCCTTCGAGGCCAGGTTGCGCGACGCGCTGCATTGCGCCTTCGACGGGAGCCGCGTGCGGCAGCAGGTCGAACAGGTCGATGCGCGCCTGCCGTTCGAGCCGTCTAACGTCCTGTCGCTGCGCCTGCTCGGCCACGAGCAAATCTTCGAGCAGTGCATGACGCTTGACCTGTCCCGATTCGACGACATGCCGATGGCGCTGCGCCGCGTGGTCACGCATGCCATCGGCGCTCGCCCCGGCCTTGGGCTGGCCGAGCCCGGCATTGCAGCGAACATCGTTGGCCAGAACAAGGAGGCAACTAACTGTCTTGCGCCGAACATCCCTGTAACACTACGCCGGCGCCGGACAAGCGTCCTTGTCCTGGCGATCGCAGCAGGCACCGCAGTGGGGGGCTGCTTACAGCGACGTGGAAGATTGACTGGACGGCGGCTGCTACTGCGGGGATGGTAACGACGGTAGTTTCCACGTCGCCTGCGCAAATGCTGCGCGATCTGGCGAGCAGCGCGCCTGACGGCGGGCGACTGTACCGGGTCCCGGTTCAGGTCGAACCGCACGACGTAGTTGCAGGATCGTGCAGACGGGCTCCGGGCAGCTATTGTCATCTCGCCTCAGGCATATATGAAAGGAGTACGTATGAATACAGTGGTTATCGATGTCATCGAAAAGGGCACCATCGCGCGCAGCTTCCTCCGGCAGATGGGTATCGCCAGTTTCCTTGACAGCAGCCTGACCGAGGTGGCCATTAACCGGCCCGGCGAGATCTGGACACAGGGATCGGGCGCCTGGAGGCAGCACGAGGCGCCCGCCTGCACGCTTGACGCCTGTTTCAAGCTCGCCAATGCCCTGACGGTGATGAAGGGGGGCAAATTCTCGACGAAGGAGCCCATTCACCCGGTTGTCCTTCCCGACGGCCAGCGCGGTCACGTGCTGATGCAGCCGGCGTGCGAGAAGGACACGATTTCGATCACCATCCGGATTCCTTCAAACCAGCGGTTCTCGGTCCACGAATACGAGCGTAGCGGCTGGTTCGCGGGCTACCGGGACGCGTCACCGCGCCGGGAGGTGCCGGCATCGCTCGACCTGCCGCCGTACGAGCAGGAAATGCTCGAGGCGAAGCGCCAGCGCAACGTCACCCGACTCGTTGAGCTCGCCGTCGCAAACCGCCTGAACATCGTGCTCGCTGGCGGCACGGGTTCCGGCAAGACGACGCTCAACAAGGCGCTGTCCGATCTCGTGCCGTCCGGTGAGCGGATCGGCACGATCGAGGATACGCCGGAACTGTCGCTGCCGAAGCATCCAAACCGCGTGCATATGTTCTTCAGCGATACCTTGCCCGCAAAGGAACTGGTGCGCTCGACGCTACGCATGAAGTTCGACCGCGTGTTTCTCGCCGAGCTGCGTGGCGACGAAACCTGGGACTACCTGACGCTGCTCAATACGGGTACGCCCGGTGGTATTACGACCGTTCACTGCAACGATGCCAGGTCGGCGCACTCCCGTATCGCGACGCTGGTCAAGCAGAGCGTGGTAGGTCAGACGCTCGACTGGCAATTCATCATGGATCAGGTCCGCGTAACCGTCGATCTCGTACTTTTCCTGCGCGACAAGCGTCTGGCGGAGATCTGGTACGACCCGGTGGGCAAATGGCAGCTGCTGGGAGGCGTCGCATGAAAGGGCGCGCTGCATCACCCACCCAGCCCGGCACTGCCACACGGCGGATGGAGCCGGGGAGGTGACCAACCATGAAGGACGAACCATGCCGAAAGCTCTCCGCATTCTCATTCCGTGTCTGGTCGTGCTGGTGATCGTGGCCGCCGCAGTGACGCTTGGTCAGTATCTCGGCGGGCTGCTGTTCACGAAAATGCAGAAGCTGCCGCAGGACGCGGTTGGCGTCTTTACTTTGTACGACTACTGGCAGGCTTGGGGTGACGTTCCCGCAGTCAGGCGGGCCCTGTCCGTCTGCACGCTGCTGTCAGCCGTCGTTGGCTGCATGCCCGTGGTCGTGATCACGATGGCGCTGTTGAAATCGCGCGGACGTATTGCGCAGTTCGGCAATGCGCGCTTCGCGACGCGCCGGGACATCGTGAAGGCCGGGCTGCTGGAGAAGTGATCATGAAGCCAGATTCGCATCTCACTGTACCGGCACGGCCAGGTACAACTGTTTTGCCGGTGCTGTTTCACCAGTGTGCACCTGCGGGTCCCGTAGTTATCCTCACATGATCCTGGAGGAAAGCACCTTGTCCTGCATGTATCCACCGTTCATCGTCGGCAAGTACAAAGGCGAGTACCTGAAGTATCGCGGCCAGGATTTCCTGATGCTCGCCGCCGGCACGCGCTCGGGCAAGGGTGTCTCGATGGTGATCCCGAATCTTCTCACCTATCCGGATTCGGTCGTCGTCGAGGACATCAAGGAAGAGAACTTCATGTATACGTCCGGCTACCGCAGGAAGTGCGGTCACGAGGTCTACCTGTGGTCGCCGTTTTCTGAAAACGGCCGCTCGCACGCGTACAACCCGCTCGAATACATCGCCGGCCGGCCGGCGTACACGCGCGTCGGTGACGTGATGACGATTGGCGAACATCTGTATCCGTCGAATGTCGACGCGCGCGTGAGGTACTGGAACGACAACGCCCGCAACCTGTTCGTCGGGATCGTGCTGTACCTTCTCGAAACGCCGTCGCTGCCGTGCACGTTCGGCGAAGTGTTACGGCAGGCATCGGGCAGGGGCCGTGCGATCCGCGAGCACGTCTCGTCGATCGTCAGTACGCGCTCGAACACCACCGGCACGCTGCCTGTCCTCAGCTTCGAGTGTCTGGATGCGCTCAACCGCTTTCTGTTCCAGTCGAAGGAAGCGTTCGCCAATATCGTGTCGACGATGACGGCGCCGCTTAACGTGTTCAGTAATCCGGTCGTCGATGCAGCGACGAGCCGATCGGATTTTCATCTGGGCGACGTACGAAGGAAACGTATGTCCGTCTACGTCGGTATCAAGCCGGGCGACCTGAAGGCGGGCGCGTTGCTCGTCAACCTCTTCTTCTCGCAGCTGATCGACCTGAACACACGTGAGCAGCCCGCCGAGAATCCGGATCTGAAGTATCAGTGCGCACTGCTGATGGATGAGTTTGCGGCGCCCGGCAAGATCGACATCATCGATACGGCTAACGCGTTCATCGCCGGCTTCAACCTGCGGCTCATGCTGATTTTCCACGGGATGTCGCAGCTCGAGGACCCGAAGCTGTACGGCAGACACGGTGCGGAAACGCTTGCGATCAACTGCAAGATGCGCAGCCTCTTTGCGCCGCGCACACTCAAGGACTCGGAAGAATATTCGAAGATGCTGGGCACGTTCACGCATCTGTCGCGTTCCCGCAGCCGCAGTCGCGGCCGCAGCGCCTCGACAAGCACGAACGAGACGGAGCACGGCCGGCCGCTCATGCTGCCGCAGGAACTGCGGGCCTTGTCCAGCCGCAGGCAGATCATCACGATCGACGGTTGCGAACCGATCCTGTGCGAAAAGGCGTACTTCTACGAAGATGCCGAGCTCGTCGACCGCCTGGTTCAGCAGAGCCCGTATCTGCAGGAGGTAATCGCCAGTCTCGAAAAGACCAACCGTCGCCGCGCGTGGTTCGGGTTCGGACCGAAGTTCCCCAACGAAGAGCAGATGAAGCACGCCGCATTCGTTGCCCGCGAACTCAGTGCACCCGTGCCGCAGATCAATGTTGAGCAATGGTGGCACTCGCAGAACGCCGTGCGTCGCGCGCAGGCGGAGCCCGCAGCGGGCGCAGCGCAGGCCGCCAGTGTGCGCGATGTCCACGAGCACGAAATTGGCGTGCTCACTGCCGTGCACTTCGCCAACCGCGGGGCGATCCGCGCCTCGCTGTTCCGGCTGATGCCGTACCTGGGTGAGGTGCTGCCGGACGCGGGCACTTCTGCACAGGCGGGCGAGGCAAATTCGCAACCCGGTTCTCACGCCGAACCGCAACCTGATCCGCAGCCTGGACAAGGAGTCATCGCATGAACGAGATCGAATTTCCGGCCGACCAGATTGACCGCCGCGAGCGTGGTGCGGCCAACGCCGACGACGCTTCGGCCATCCGGGCGCGGACCACGCCGCCGGCGAACGAACCGGAAGGGAAGACCGTACCTCGCCATCCGGAAATGCCCCTGGACAGCGCAACGGAAGAGCGCCTGAAGAAGATCCGGGCCGCTGATCGGGAGCGGGCCGGGAAGCGGCTCGCACCCGATGTATCGGACGATGAGCGGGCCGCCGAGGGGGTGAAAGCGGCTAAAGGCACCGGCCGGCTGATCAGCAGGAAAGACGGCGAGACACAGAACAGCATCCGTCCGAAGCCGATCTTCGAGAAAACCGGCTATGACGTGCCGAAGTCAGTCAGCAACCAGTACATTGCCCACGACGGGAAGTTTCTGGACCGCAAGAGTGAGACGGTGCACTTCGAGGACACCGGCCGCACGCTCGCGACGGCCAGCGAGGACCGCAGCGTGATCGCGCACATGGTGGAAGTTGCAAAGGCGAAGAACTGGAGCGAGCTGCAGCTCAAGGGAACAGAGGAATTTCGCCGGCAGGCATGGATTGCGGCAGAACTTGCTAGCGTACCCACGCGCGGCTTCAGGCCGAAGGAACTGGATCGCGCGATGCTGACGGCTGCGCGCGAGGCCATGCGCATCGGCGCCGGCGAGCAGGCCGGCGATGCGCATGAAGCGCGCACCAACACCGTCGAGAGCGCAGCAGCCCAAAAGTCCGACGTTGCGGAGCCCGAACAGCCCGCGCGGCGCGCACGGGCCAGCGCAGGTGCGGCCCGCATCGCTGATGCGCCGGCCGGGCAACGCGAGCAGCACTCCGACCGCGCGGGTCCTGCCTCTCAGGCTCCGGCGTCATCGCCCTCGCTCGAGCAGCCGGCAGCTGGTGTGACCTTGGGCGTGCTCGTTGCGCACGGGCCGGCGCCGTTCAACCATGACGCCAGACAGAATCCAAGCTATTACGCGACCGTGCGCACCATCAATGGCGAGCGCACGGTATGGGGCCTGGATCTCGAACGCGCCATAAGTGAGGCTGGTGTGCAGGTCGGGCAGCACATCGAACTCGAAAAGGGCGGCAGCAGGACTGTCACGTCCCGGCAGCGGCAGTTCGACGCGCAGGGCAACGAGTGCGCGCCAAAGACTGTCACGAGCCGCCGTAACGAATGGCGGGTTTCCTCGCCGGACATGCCTGACCTGCCTGCGCACGAGCAGCGTGAGGCCCTCGCTCGCGCACGTCGCGAAGGTGACGAGCACAGGCAGATCAACGAAGCGCGCGAGCGGTTCCTGAACGGTAACTGGCAGTACTCGAAGGAACAGCGCGCCGTGCTTGACGCGGCACGTGAGCGCATCAAGGAACAGGCGGCGCGAGAGGTCCTGCGCGAGGAGATCAAGGGTCTGCCCGAGCAACAGCAGGAGAAGTTTAAGGGGGAGTTCGAGAGCGCCGTGGCCGCGGCGCGAGCAGCGAACCGGCCGCTCGATGTGCCGATGCCGCAGGTCACCGAGGCGACGATCGAGGCCGTACGTGAACAGATCGAGCGCGAACAGCGCGGGCTCTCGCAGTCCGTGCAGCAGCCGTCTCAAGAGACCACCGGGCACCCCTCACTGGGAGTGGGTCATGAAGTTCCGCCCTTCGAACTCGAACCGTAACTGAACGCGTCTGGCGTGGCTGCGGTGATGCGGGTACATCCATCAACCGGTAAGGAACAATGCACCATGAAGATTGCCGTTATCAATTTCTCGGGCAACGTTGGCAAGAGTACCGTTGCACTCCATCTGCTTGCGCCGCGTCTGCCGGGCGCTGAGGTGATCCCGATCGAATCGATCAATTCGGATGACCGCGAAAAGGAGGGCGCGTTGCGCGGGTCGCAGTTCGATGAGCTGCAGGATCAGCTGATGACGCTGGAAAACGCCGTCGTCGATGTGGGCGCGTCGAATGTCGAAGATTTTGTAGGTCTGATGCGAAGCTATGACGGGTCGCATGAAGACTTCGATCTCTTCATTGTGCCGGCTGTATCGAGCGCCAAGCAGCAGGTGGACACGATCGCAACGCTGCGTGCGCTTTCTGAGCTGGGCGTGCGCGCCACAAGGATCCGGCTGGTCATGAATATGGTCGATCGCAAACAGGACCTCAACCGGGGCTTTGCGAAGCTGTTCGAGTTTCACTCGCGCAGCGAGGTTTTCTCGATGCATCGTGACGCGGTCATCTACGAAAACCCGATCTTCGAGAAGATCAAGGGGTTCGACAGGTCGATCGTCGAAATCCGCGATGACCCGCGCGACTACGTCGCGCTGAACGCCGAGGCAATGGAAAACGGGGCATCGGAAGCCGAAAGGGCACACATTCGACAGATGGTCGCACTCAAACGTCTTGCGAGCCGGGTGACGACAGAACTGGATGACGTGTTCAAGGTACTGGTGTGCTGATGGGCGCGTCGGAAGACTCAATCCGCGAGGAACTCATCGGCGAAGTGCTCGGCCAGCTGTCGCACCTGCGTCGTGACGTGAAAGAGCTGAGCGGGCTGCTCCAGGCGAGCGGCAAACAGTTCAGGGATGACGGCGAACTGACGCTGCTGCGCTTCACTTCGCGCTACGGGCAGTTCCTCAATGACTTCAACGCAGCGACCACTGGCGTGCTCGCCGAGGCAGGTCATTTTGCTGAGGCACGCGACCAGCTCGTCGGCGAGCTTGCATTACGCGAATACGATGCGGCAAGCGCGCGCGTGCGGGAACAGTTGCGTGATGTGCTCAGTGAAGGGGGTTACCGCTGCGGTATTGGCCGCCTTGAGCTTGCGGTATGGGTCGCGTGTGCAGCGCTTGGTTCGGCAGCGCTCTCGGTCGGCGCGGTCGCGGTGCTGCATATGGTCGGCGCATAGGAGTCGTTCCATGCAATTCCAGACATCTTTCGTGGTCGCAGCGGTATGCACGGCGCTCGCAGGTGTCACGCCGGCGCGGGCCGACGATGACAACCAGAACGCATGCGGGGCAGTGCTCTGCCTTGCCGGACTGATGCAGGGCGGCAGTGGCGGTCGGGACTGCAGCCAGTACGAGGCAAATTACTTTTCCATCGTGCGTTATCACCATGGTCATTTCGATCTGGGCGGCACGTCGAGCGCGCGCGGCGATTACCTCAACCAGTGCCGTTCGGTTGGAAGCGATCAGAAGAGTGCTGTGAATTCCAGGTACGGGGGCGTCGAGAATGGCCCCTGAATTGCTCCTCACAGGGCGCGGCGAATTTGCCGGCCCGGGCAGCCGGGCTTTTCATGCGCTGGCGATGATCGTGCGCAGCGGCGACGTTAGCGCACTGCCGGCGCTCGTCCGGGGGATCTGATGCAACTCATTGCTGCAAAACTGCCGCCGTTCACCCGACAGAATCATGGCTGGTTGCGGGACCACGAGGCGTCGCTCCTGGGCGTGCGCAGCCTCGCGATGCTCGTCAGGCCTTCACGTTGAACGCATCATGGAACTCGTCGAGCGCGATCACCCCGATACGGTCAGGCGACATCTGAGCGCTGAAGAAGCCGCAGCTGTGCGGCGGTTCTGCGGCGAGGGACAGCAAGTGCGGCCTGAGGACGTCACACTCGTGGAAGCCGTGCTCGAAGAGATGCACGATGGACGACATGTGCGTCTGTGGCTCGAGTGCGACTGCGTCAGCGCAGCTGGTAGTCGGCCGCGGCTCACCGCCCGGGTGCGTGAAGACGGTCCCCGTCATTTCGTGCGTATGCACCAGTACGGCGAGCACCACTGTGCGCTGGCGTCGTTCCGGCAGACGCCGGAGCCGGAAAACGTTGAGCCGGATGACGATTGCGCGAGGCCAGGCCAGCACAATCCGCTCCGACCGGTAGCTGACGTGCTTGACTATCTCGATCTGCATGAAGGCGTGGCACGACCGGGCGGCTCGACGGGATCAGAGGGCGGCGTGGGCGAAAGTGGCCGTCGCCTGCCACGCCTCGGACGCATCCTGCACACGCTTCTTGAGGACGCCGACTTTGCACGGCTGCCCGTCGACGCGTTGAACGAAAAGTCCAGATCGTGGGAGCGGCTCGAGGCATATGCAGCCGGCCAGGCGCTGAGCCCACAGCTGTCGCTCTCACAGATAATCTATTTCAAGCCATGGACGCCTCTCAATGAGAGGATGACGGAGATCGATGGCCTTGCATGGCCGGAAAGGAAGGCACGCAGCGCGCTACTGCTGTTCGTCGCCGACGAGATTCGCGCAGGCGTTGCAATCAAGAAAACGAGCATGGGAGAGTGTGTGGTGCGCCCCGAAAAGGGAATCCGTGCCGGTGGCCGTGATCAGCGACTAACGCAGCCGCCCTACTGGGTGCTCAGCGTGGTCGACCGCGATCGCCACGGCAATGCGCGCTTCCGGGAAGCGTTCGCGCAGCATGCGTATTCGTTTGCGCGACCCGTACCTCTGGACAGCCGCTATGAGCGCGTGACGCTGAAGTTGCTGTTCGGTGTCATGGCATGGGTAAAAAAGTACGGCATTGAGGTCACGCTCTGGAAGCCGCTATTTGACCGGGAGGTGAGGCAGGTCGACAGGCCGAGCCTGTGGTGCCGACCCGACTTCGAATTGACGTTCCGATCGGTGGCAGCCGTCAGTGTTGCGGCGAGGCTGCACCGTGTAGTCATCGAGACGATGGGTGCCGACGATCCTGACTACATTGAGCGCAAGTCGCGTACTCACGAAATCATGAAACGCCGCGGGATCCTGATCGAGCATCGCGTCGCTGATGATGCTGACCAGAAAGAACGGGACGACGCGTTTTTCCGCAGGGTCGCTGCAAAGATCCTGCATCTCGCCGGAGTACCGCAGACAAGGCCAGTCTGAAAGTCTCACTGCGCTTCGCTAGCTGCCAATCTTCTTGATGGACGCCCTCGTTTCCGGGAGTCATCCGGCAACTTCGGCATCCTCGCCAGCGCGGGGCTGAGCAACACGTGGGTAAAAGGCCACGGCGGGGCGCGTGGCAGCATGCCGATCCTCGTCCGGATCGTATCCGGCGTGCGCGATCGTGGATGGCTGTGGGGC
Source organism: Paraburkholderia guartelaensis (assembly GCF_004353905.1). GTDB lineage: Bacteria > Pseudomonadota > Gammaproteobacteria > Burkholderiales > Burkholderiaceae > Paraburkholderia > Paraburkholderia guartelaensis. The sequence goes on from NZ_SMOD01000060.1 coordinate 32,687, forward strand.
GCCCGCCGCCGGGTCTTTTTTGACACTACCGGCCAAGTACTAAACCGCTGACGCGGTAGGGGAGGAGCGCGAGAGCTGATGGCTGACGTTCATTGTGGCGGCGAGCTGACGCAGGATCCCAACGAGGGGACGCAGATACCTCCAGGAGCAGTATGTGGATGCCCAACCGGGCTTCACCACTGCTTCCAGGAGGCACGCCATGACGCCACTGCGCCAACGCATGCTGCACGACATGCAGATCCGCAACTTCGCCGAGACCACCCAGCAAACCTACCTGCTACAGGTGTCCAGTTTCGCCCGGCACTTCCACCGCTCGCCTGAACTGCTGGGCCCCGAGGAGATCCGGGCCTGGCTCGTCTATCTGCGTGAAGAGCGCAAGCTCGCCCCCGGCAGCCTCGGCCCGACGATTGGTGCGCTGCGCTTTCTGTATCGCGTGACGCTCAAACGCGACTGGAGTGACGAGGACTTTCCGTTTCCCAGGAAGCCGGTCCGGCTCCCGGTCGTTCTCAGCCTGGAAGAGATCACAGCCTTCTTCGAGTCGATCGCCACTCTCAAGCAGCGCACCATCCTGATGGTTGCCTACGCGGCTGGCCTGCGTGTGTCCGAAGCTGTGCACCTCAAGGTCACGGATATTGACAGCAAGCGCATGGTCATCCGGGTGAACCAGGGCAAGGGCCGCAAATGTTCGCGAGGACATTTGCGGCCAAATGTTTTGCCGAAACTTATGTTGTGAATCCGCCAAAGTGTGTCGTGAACGCTCCTTTTTCCTCGCATTGACAACACATAACTTTTGGTCGTTGACTGGAGGAGCATCTCATGTTCCGACGGAGGTTCGACCATGTTTGACCAACTTTTCAAGCGTGCGTCAGCGGTAGCCCGTCACTCGACGGCGCCGTTTGCCGAAGAACGGTTTCGGTATCTGGATTACTGCGTGCATCGGGGCGACTCTTTCTGGTCGGTACGACGCAAAGCCGATGACCTGTTTTGGATCGCACAAGGGCTCCGGCACGGTAAAAACCTGCGTGTCACTGCCGACCAGGTACGATCGCTCGTTGTCGGCCTCGTCGATCGCGAGCCTACCGGTGGTCCTCGGCTCGACTTGCCCAGAACACGGAGGAGACTGATCGCCAACGCTTGCACATGGCTCCGATTCCTCGGCAGCCTGCGTGAACCTATCGAACGCATACCGTTCGGCTCGCGGCTGGATGAATATGCCGACTGGGCAAAGCAGGAGCGTGGACTCAGCGACGCCACGATTGACAGATTCGGCCGAAACGTTAGGCAGTTCTTAAAGTGGTACGGTCCCCTCGGTCGACCTCTATCGCGCGTTCAGGCCACGGATATCGATGGCTACCTTGCTTTCGGGAGGGATCGCGGGTGGTCGCGCGTTACCGTGAGCAATACGGTGGACGCCCTGCGGGCGTTCTTTCGCTTTGGTGGCCAGCAAGGGTGGTGCGAGGCGCATCTGGCAAATGCCATTCCGAGGCCCCGGATTTACGCATTGGAGGGATTGCCAACGGGACCATCGTGGCCAGAGGTACAACGGCTTCTCGCCACTTTGAATACACTTCGTCCCGCCGACGTACGTGACAGGGCGATCCTGATGCTGTTTGCGATTTACGCTTTGCGTGAGAGCGAAGTGGCGAATCTTCGCCTCGAGGATATCGATTGGCAGCATGATCAACTGAATATCCATCGCGCAAAAAGGGGGAAGGCGCAGGTATACCCGCTTCTGCCTTCAGTCGGTAACGCCATTGTTCGTTATCTGCGATCAGTCCGCCGGAACGACAAACATCGAGAGGTATTCCTGACTCTCGTGTCACCGTTTCGTCCGCTTTCGCTGAGCGGCCTCTACGACATCGTCTCCTACAGACTGAAGTCGTTGAATATCCAGTCCCCCCATTACGGTCCACACTGCCTGCGACATGCCTGCGGAACCCGGTTGGTTACAGAAGGGTTGACCCTCAAGGAGATTGGCGATCATCTTGGACATCGCCGCACCGCGTCGACCCGCACGTATGCAAAGGTTAATCTGCCCGGTTTGCGTGAAGTGGCAGCCTTCGATTTGGGAGAGCTGGCATGAGACTTCAAGAACTCGTCGAGACCTACATCGCGTTCAAGGCTTCATTGGGGATGCGCTATCGATCACAATCTGCCGTGCTCCGTGCCTATTGCCGCGCCATGGGTGATATAGACATCGAGGACGTCAGGCCGGGCGCAGTCTTGGCATTTATCACCGGCACTGGACCGGTAACCAATCGCTGGCTGGAATGCTACAGGGTCTTGGATGGCCTCTACCGTTATGCAATTGGACGCGGTTTTGCAAAGAGGTCTCCGCTCCCTGCGGATACCCCGAGGCATCCACCGCCGTTTGTCCCATACATATATACAGTTGATGAGCTAAAGCGGTTAGTGGCGGCAACTGAAATACTGCAAACACCGTTGTCTCCAATGTTGGCTCAAACCATGCGTAGCTTACTTCTGCTCCTTTATGGGACAGGAATGCGCATTGGCGAGGCGCTATCGATCACCCTGCGGGATGTCGACTTGAAGAGCAGCACAATAACGGTTCGTGATGCTAAGTTCTTTAAGAACCGCGTGATTCCCATCGGCCCACGGTTGGCAACCGTTTTGAGCGAATATCTGTCACGTCGTCGTCAGCTCTCCATGCCAGATGGTGACAACTCAGCGTTTCTTGCTACGCGTACTGGCCTTCACCTGAATTACAAGCGTGTGAATAAGCTGTTTTGCCGGCTTCGCCGCGCTGCACAGATTCAGCGCGAGTCTACGGCGCGTTACCAGCCTCGTATTCATGACATTCGACACGCCAGTGCGGTTCATCGGGTCATCGCGTGGTATCGCGTCGGCGCCGAGGTACAACGCCTGTTGCCGCAATTGGCCACTTACTTGGGGCATGTTGACTTGAGGTCCACCCAGCAGTACCTCAGCATGACGCCAGAGCTGCTGCGGGAAGCCAGTTTGCGCTTTGATCGCTACGCGCAATCGGAGGTGTGAGATGCGTGACAATAACTCGATTGGACCATGGATACGCAGGTTCCTCCTGGAACACGTCGCCACAGAGCGCAATCTCGCGCGCAATACCCAACTCAGTTATCGCGATACGCTGGTCCTTCTGCTTCCGTTCCTGAGCAAGGCACTGGGGAAGCCAGTCGATCGCCTTTCGATCGATGATCTCTCGCCAGACAGTGTGCGCTCGTTTTTGCGGTATCTGGAGAAGGAGCGTCGCTGTAGCGGCGCCACGCGTAATCTGCGTTTGGCGACGATCCATTCGCTTGCGAAGTTCATCGGCATGCATAGCCCGGAGCATGTGGCGTGGTGCGCAGCAATACGTGGCGTTCCCTTCAAGAAGACGGCGTCATCAACTCTGACGTACCTGGACAAGCCGGAAATGGAGGCATTACTGCACACGCCTGACCTGCAGACGGCATTGGGAATGCGGGACCACGCCTTGTTGCTGTTCCTCTATAACACCGGAGCGAGAGCTGACGAGGCGGCTCATCTGTCATTGGAAGATATCAAATGGGGCACCTCTCCTGCGGTACGCCTGGTCGGCAAGGGTAAGATGCGCTGGTGCCCTATCTGGCCTCGTACCGCGGACGTTCTAAAGCCGCTTGTTGCCGGACGCGCGTGCGGAGAATCCGTGTTTCTTAACCGGCTCAATCAACCGCTGACACGGTTTGGTATCTATGCCGTCGTGCGTCGAACGGTTGCCCAAGCGAGTCAGGCTCTGCCGTCGCTGATGGCGAAGACTATCAGCCCCCATTGCCTGAGGCACACCTGTGCCGTCCATTTGCTTCGTTCGGGCGTGGACATCAACACCATTCGGGCATGGTTAGGGCATGTCTCCTTGGATACCACCCATATCTATGCGGAGGTCGACCTGGAAATGAAGGCTAAAGCGCTTGCCCTGTGCGATCTACCGAAGGAGACGAGGACCAGGCCTTGGCACACTGATGCTGGCCTCATGAGTTTCCTGAAAGCCCTCTGACGGTCGATAAGTGGACGAAAGTAATGTTGTCGCGTTTCGAAAGCGGGTGCCGCCAAAATGGCATTCCGTTCGTCGCGGCAACATAAGTTTCGGCAAAACATTTAACCATAAGGATCGCTATGTAATGCTGTCACCACGGCTGCTCGAGATCCTGAGAACGTACTGGCACGACGCTCATCCTCGCGACTGGCTATTTCCCGGCGATATTCCCGGGCACCCGATCACGCGATGTGCCGTGTGGTACGCCTGCGTTGCCGCCCGCGAGCGCAGCGGTATCCGGAAACCGATTACGCCCCACACGTTGCGGCACTATGTACCCTTCCGGATTATGTCTTGTAGCCTACTAATGGCCCATTTTTCTGGGCAAGTAGACAACGACGGATAGAGATAATCTTGGCTGCTCCACCCACGTAGGGAAGGAGTTCGTCGTGAAGTACACCATTCATGAGCAGGTCGTTCTCTCGCAAGAACCTGAAGGTCCACTGGCAGCCCATTTATCATCCTTTGCCAACGCCATCTGCGCGCAGGGTTACAACGTATGGTCCCTGAAGCGGAAGGTCCGGATCGCCGCATGTTTCAGTCGATGGCTTAAACAGAGTGG
>NZ_SMOD01000061.1 GCF_004353905.1 Paraburkholderia guartelaensis
AACGCGATGTGGTTCAACCTGCTCGTCTCGTTCATCTTCATGTTCTTCTTCCGCGGCTGGAGTTCGCTCGCGGCGGTGATCTCGGTGGCGACGGTGATTTCGTACCTCACGGGTCCGATCAGCCTGATGGCGCTCAAGCGCGCCGCCACGGACATCGAGCGCCCGCTCTCCGTGCCGTTCATGAAAGTGATCGCGCCGTTCGCCTTCGTCTGCGCATCGATGATCCTGTACTGGGCGAAGTGGCCGCTGACCGGCGAAATCATTCTGCTGATGGTCGTCGCGCTGCCGGTGTACTTCTACTTCCAGAGCAAGCAGGGCTTTGACGGCTGGGGCCAGGATCTGAAGGCCGCATGGTGGCTGTGCGCGTACCTGCCGATCATGGCGCTGCTCTCGCTCGTCGGCAGCAAGCAGTTCGGCGGCGCCGGTCTGCTTCCGTACGGCTGGGACATGCTGGTCGTCGCGCTCGTCTCGCTCGTGTTCTATTACTGGGGCGTGAATTCGGGCTACCGCTCGCCGTACCTCGCGGAACGCCAGGAGCACGACGAAGTCCTCGAAGGCATCGGCGCGCACTAAGCGTCGAACCCAGCGTGTCGAACTAAGCGACGCGCAATACAAAAAGCCCGCCTGAAGCGATTCAGGCGGGCTTTTTTGCGTTTTGAGCAAACGCGGAGCCGGCGTAGCGGCTCGCGGCGGCTTTATTGCACGGCGCTGCCGAACACGTAGTTCGTCATCGCGAGCGCGCGCTGGTAGGTGCCAAGCGACTGCACGCCGAGCGTGTAGTCGTCGTCGGCTGCACCGAGCGCCGCGAAGACGGGCAGCAGGTGCTCGTCCGTCGGGTGCATGAGCACCGCGTGCGGGGCGCGCTGGCGGTAGTCGAGCAACGCGTCGATGTCGCGCGCGGCGAGGTGATCCTCGAACCATTGCGTGAACTCGGCCACGCGCGGATCGGCGTCTTCCGGCCGCGCCGAGAAGTCCGCCTCGCGCAGGTTATGGGTGATCTGGCCCGAGCCGATCACCATCACGCCTTCGTCGCGCAGCGAGCGCAGCGCACGGCCAAGCGCGAAGTGATGGGCGGCGTTGGCGCGCGGCTGGATCGAAAGCTGGGCGACGGGCACGTTCGCCTCGGGGAACATCAGCAGCATGGGGACCCACGCCCCATGGTCGAGGCCGTGCGCTTCCTCATCGACAGGCACGCCTTGCTCGCGCAGCAGCGCCGCTGCGCGCTGCGCCATCTCGGGCGCGCCGGGCGCCGGGTACTGGATCTCGTAGAGCGCGCGCGGAAAGCCGTAGAAGTCGTGGATCGTCTCAGGCTGCGTGGCGGTGCTGACCACGGGGCGCATCGTGCCCCAATGCGCGGAGAGCATCAGCACCGACTCCGGACGCGGCAAATGCTCCGAGAGCACGCTGAAGCCGCCGGAAGGCAGCGACGGGTCGATCGGCAGCGTAGGAGCGCCGTGCGAGAGGAAGAGACTAGGCGTACGGGTGGTCATGATCGTGGGCTGACCGCGCCGGGGCGGTCCGAAAGTATCGTATTCCGATCAATATAAGACCCTACCGTCGCGAATTAAACGGTGCGAAAGGGAATTGATTGTGTCGCCGATATTGATAATCGGCGCGGCGCGCGAAAATGCGCCCAGCGCTTATTCGTCGGTGCCGCGCAGGCCCGGCCAGGCGGGCGAGAGCGCTGGCCCGAGCGCGAACAGGTCGAGCACCCGCGCGACCGTGTGATCGACCATCTCGTCGATCGAAGCCGGCTGGTTGTAGAAGGCCGGCAGCGGCGGGAAGATCACGCCGCCCATTTCGGTCACGGCCGTCATGTTGCGCAGATGCGCGAGGTTGAACGGCGTTTCGCGCACGAGCAGCACGAGACGGCGGCGCTCCTTGAGCGTGACGTCGGCGGCGCGCGCGATCAGGTTGTCGGAGAGACCATGGGCGACGCTCGCGAGCGTCTTCATCGAGCAGGGCGCGACGATCATGCCATCGGTCGCGAATGAGCCCGAAGCGATGGTCGCGCCGACGTCGCGCACGGAATGCACGACATCCGCGCGTGCGTGCAGATCGTCCTTGCTGAGCTGCAGCTCGTGCTGGATGTTGAGCCAGCCCGCCGCCGAAACGAGCAGATGCGTTTCGACGCCGCCCAGCCGCCGCAGCATGTCGAGCATGCGCACGCCGTAAATCGCGCCTGTGGCCCCCGTAATCGCGACGATCAGCCGGCGTTGCGGCAGTTGTGCGATAGCGGACGAGGCAGGGGAGGCGGTATTCACGTCAGGCGGGAGTCGAAGCGAAGGCGAGGCGAGGTCGAGGCGAATGCGCCTCATGAAAAAGCGCCGGCGTTGCACACCGAGCGCTCGGGACGGAACAGGCGCACCGTCGTGCACCCGATGCCGCCCCGTGGCTGGCGATTACGCCGCGGCGAAGAGCTGCTGCAGCTCGCCGTTCTGGTACATCTCCATCATGATGTCCGAGCCGCCGATGAACTCGCCCTTCACGTAGAGCTGCGGGATGGTCGGCCAGTTCGAGAATTCCTTGATGCCCTGGCGGACTTCGTCGTCCTCGAGCACGTTGACGGTCTTGAACTGATCGACGCCGCAGGCTTTCAGGATCTGCACCGCGCGACCGGAGAAGCCGCACATCGGGAACTGCGCGTTGCCCTTCATGAAGAGGACGACGGCGTTTTCGTCGACGATCTGCTTGATGCGTTGTTGGGTGTCCATGACTGACCTTGCGATTGAATTGATGCTGAATACGTTGGAATGCAGGATGAAATGATAGCGGATTTCGCCCGTGCAAGCCCGGCGTTGCCGGGAGCGTGCCTGGCCGGCCGGCTAAGGTAGACAGCCGCCGCTGATGCGTTCGATGCCGGCCAGATCGCGCTCGGAGCGCACGTCCTTGAAACCGGCGTCTTCCAGCAAGGCCCGAACGGCGGCCGCCTGGTCGTAGCCGTGCTCCATCCAGAGCACGCCGCCCGGCGCGAGCCGGGCAGATGCGCCCGCGACGATTGCGCGCAGGGCGGTGAGGCCGTCGGCTTCGTCGGTGAGCGCGCCGCGCGGCTCGAAGCGCAGGTCGCCTTGTTCCAGATGGGGATCGCCGTTCGCGATGTACGGTGGATTGCTCACGATCGCTTCGAATCGCAGCGCCGCATCGAGCGTGTCGTACCAGCTGCCAGCCACGAACGCGAGCGGGCCGCCGGGACGCTGGGCGTCCAGCAGCTTCGCGGCGTTGCGCGCAGCCACTTTGAGCGCGGCCGCCGAACGATCGACGGCCCAGACGCGCGCATCGGGACGCGCCGAGGCGAGCGCCACGGCAATCGCGCCGCTGCCGGTGCCGAGGTCGAGCACGCGCGGCTGTGCGACGCCTTCGAGCGCCGCGAGGGCCGTTTCCACGAGCAGCTCGGTATCGGGGCGCGGAATCAGCACGTCGGGCGTCACGTCGAAGTCGAGGCCGTAGAACTCGCGCGCGCCCACGAGTTGCGCGATCGGCTCGCCTTGCACGCGGCGCGCTTCGAGCGCGCGGTACGCGTCCACGCGGGCCGCGTCGAGCGCCTGATCGCCGCGCGTGATGAGTTCGGTGCGGCGCCAGCCGAGTACGTGCATCAGCAAAATGCGCGCTTCGAGCGCGGCTAGCGGCGTGGCGCGCAGCAGCGCCTCGGCGGTAACGGCTTCGCTCATGTCTCTGGCGCGCTCAATCGGCGTCGCCGAGCGAGGCGAGCTGCTCGGCCTGATGCTCGGAGACGAGCGCGCCGATCAGTTCGTCGAGGTCGCCGTCCATGATCGCTTCGAGGCGATAGAGCGTGAGATTGATGCGGTGATCGGTGAGCCGCCCCTGCGGGAAGTTGTAGGTGCGGATGCGCTCCGAGCGGTCGCCCGAGCCCACGAGGCTCTTGCGCGTCGCCGCTTCCTTGGCGTGCTGCTCCTGGTACTGCTTGTCCTTGATGCGCGCGGCGAGCACCTTGAGTGCGCGGTCCTTGTTCTTGTGCTGCGAGCGGTCGTCCTGGCACTCCACGACGATGCCGGTCGGAAGGTGCGTCACGCGCACGGCCGAATCGGTCTTGTTGATGTGCTGGCCGCCCGCGCCCGAGGCACGGAAGGTGTCGATGCGCAGGTCGGATGGATTGATCTCCACTTCGCCGATTTCGTCGGCTTCCGGCATCACCGCGACCGTACAGGCCGACGTGTGGATGCGGCCCTGCGTTTCGGTGGCGGGCACGCGCTGCACGCGATGGCCGCCCGACTCGAACTTGAGCTTCGAGTACGCCGCCTCGCCCGCAATGCGCACGATCACTTCCTTGTAGCCGCCCAGATCCGACTCGCTCGCCGACATCATCTCGATCTGCCAGCGGTTGCGTTCCGCGTAGCGCAGGTACATGCGCAGCAGGTCGCCCGCGAACAGGGCCGACTCGTCGCCGCCTGTGCCCGCGCGGATTTCGAGGAACACGTTGCGGTCGTCGTTGGGGTCCTTCGGCAGCAGCATCATCTGCAATTCGTGCTGGAGCTGCGCCATGCGCTCGCGCGACGCTTTCACCTCTTCCTCGGCGAAGTCGCGCATCGAGGCGTCGGAGAGCAGGTCTTTCGCCGCGGCTTCGTCGTCTTTGGCCTGACGCCACTGTCCGTAGTGCTCGACCACGGGCCCCAGCTCCGCATGCTCGCGCGTGAGCTTGCGGTACTGGTCGCGGTTCGAGGTCACGTCGGGACGGCTCAACAGGTCGTTCAGCTCGGCCAGGCGCGTAGTCAGCTGGTCGAGCTTCGATTGCATGCTCGTTTTCATCGGGCGGTGCGGAGCGGGCTCCGGATAGGACTGCGAGAGAGAAGAAGCGGGCGGGCGGCCCGGTCGTGCAGGGCACGCATGGCGCGCGCCCGACCGCGAACGTCGCTAACGGTCCGAACTACCAGACGAATCGGACGAATTGGACGAATCAGAAGAGCCGGCGGAACGCGGCGAGGCGCTGACGTCCACCGCGGCCTGCACGGCGTCGTCTGTCCTGGCCGGCTGGCCGTGGCGGTAAAAGCCGCCCATCAGTTCGATGAGCGAGTCGCGCTGATCGCCGCTCGACGTGTTGAGCGCATGCGTCGGACCGTGGATCAGCTTGTTGGTGAGCGACTGCGACAGCGCTTCGAGCACGGCCGACGGGTCGTCACCGCGCGCGAGCATCTTGCGGGCGCGTTCGAGTTCGGCGCGACGCAGCGCGTCGGCCTGGGTGTGCATGTGGCGGATGACCGGCACGATGCTGCGCGAGTCGAGCCACTGCATGAAGTTCGCCACGCGCGACTCGATGATCGTTTCGGCCTGCGCGACCGCGGCCTGGCGCGAGGCATTGCCTTCGCGCACGATCGTGCCGAGATCGTCGACGGTATAGAGGAACACGTCTTCGAGCTGGGCGACTTCGGGCTCGATGTCGCGGGGCACCGCGAGGTCGACCATGAAAATAGGGCGGTGACGGCGCGCCTTCACCGCGCGCTCCACAGCGCCGAGTCCGATGATCGGAAGCGTAGACGCCGTGCACGAGACGATGATGTCGAATTCGTGCATGCGCGCGGGCAGGTCGGAGAGCGGAATGGAGCGGCCGCCGAAGCGTTCCGCAACATAGCGCCCGCGCTCGGCCGTGCGGTTTGCGATCACGAGTTCGCGCGGCTGCTGCGCGGCGAAGTGCGCGGCGCACAGCTCGATCATCTCGCCCGCGCCGATAAAGAGCACGCGCTGGTTGGCGATCTTGTCGAAGATGCGCTGCGCGAGCCGCACGGCGGCGGCGGCCATCGAAACCGACTGCGCGCCGATTTCGGTCGTGCTGCGCACTTCCTTCGCCACGGCGAAGGTGCGCTGGAACAACTGGTTCAAATAGGTGCCGAGTGCGCCGGCCTCGGTCGCGGTGCGTACCGCCGTCTTCATCTGGCCGACGATCTGCGTTTCGCCCAGCACCATCGAATCGAGCCCCGAAGCCACCCGGAACGCATGACGCACCGCTTCGGACTGCGGCAGCGTATAGACGTGCGGCGCAAGTTCCTCTTCGCGGATGCCGTGGTACTGCGAGAGCCAGCTCACGGCCTGGTCGCGCGAGCCGTGCGCGTCGGTCGCGCAATAGAGCTCGGTGCGGTTGCAGGTGGAGAGAATGGCGGCTTCCGGCGCGCTCAGCGAACGCTTGCCGGACCACGCTTCCTTGAACAGGGCGAGCGCGGGCTTGATCTGTTCGAGCGGAAACGCCACGCGTTCGCGCAAGGCGACGGGCGCGGTGTGGTGATTGATTCCGATCGTTAGAAGCTGCATACCATGGGGGCGAGATTTAGGCGGATATTATAACTTTTCCTCGCTTTCGACATTCGCGCCGACAGAGCCCGACATTCCGGTAGGTGATATGGGGAGCCTTTCGAGCTGGTAACCAAAGCCGTACAAAGTGGTCAAACGCCAGCCGTGCTCGGGTCCGAGCTGCAATTTGCTGCGCAGACGGGAGGCGTGCGTGTCGAGCGTGCGCGACCGAACGTCGCGGTTCAGATTCCAGACGGTTTCGAGAATGCGTGCCCGCGAAACGGGGCGCGATGCATTGGTGAAGAGCAGCAGCGCGAAACGGTATTCCTTGGGCGTGAGCGTGACGGTGTGACCCCGAAACGACACTTCGTAGCGGCCGGAATCGAAGAGGTAGTCTCCAAAGCCGTGACGGGCGCGATTGCGCGGCCGGCGCACGCCGGCGCGGCGCAGGAGTGCGTCGATGCGCGCGAGCATTTCAGGGCCGCGCACGGGCTTGGCGATGCAGTCGTCCGCGCCGGCTTGCAGGCTCGCGACGATTTCGCTTTCATGGGGCGCGAGCATCAGCGCGATGGCGGGCAGACCCGGCAGCAGCTTGCGCGCCTGGGGGATGAGGTCGTCGGCGCCGGCGTCGCCGCACCACCATGCTGCGATCAACAGGTCGAAGGTTTCGTCTTCGAGGGTTTCAAAGAGTCGTGCGCCAAGAGGGAAGTGGTGGCATGCGTGCCCGCCCGCAATGAGCAGGCGGACGAGGGTTTCGGCCTGACGGGCGTCGGGTTCGACAAGGGCGATTCGCATACGAGAGAGTGCGGCTGGGGCGGCCCGGACGCGCTTGCCTTGCGCAACCCTGCCCCCTACACTCAACCGCTACGCGGGAAGCGCCGAGCCGGCCGTTTTCCAGTTTTAAAAGTGACTAACCGAGTTACAAATGCTAGCTCTCATGCATCGGCGGTCCTATCGGACTTATCTGAAAACCCATAGGACAAGTCTTTGATGGGCTGGCCCGGTATCGTCATTCTCGGTCTGGTGGTGGGCTGTGCGGGATGGTGGCTCCATCCCTTGCGCCGTGCCGCACGTCACGGATTCGCGCTGGCGGTCGTGGCCGGCGTGCTCGGCGCGGCGCTCGCGAATGCAGCGGGCAGTGCGACCGGTCTTTTCTACGATGGCGAGTTGCTTCAGTGGCCGCTTTGCACGGCGATCGCGCTCGTTTTCGCGGGCGTGTGCGTAGCACTGCGCGCGCGGCGGACCTAGTCGCGCGCAGCCGGTCCTCAGACGCGCAGCCTTTAGCCGAATCCAGATCTTCCGCTTCGAATTCTTCGCAGGTGAAAAACATGAACGCCCGACTCCCCGAAACCTCTTCGATTCCCGAACGCATTGCCGCCCTGCGCGCTGCGATGACGCGCGCCGGCGTGGATGCCGCCCTCGTGCCCTCCGCCGATCCGCATCTGTCTGAATATCTGCCGCGCCGCTGGCAGGGGCGCGAGTGGCTCTCCGGCTTCACCGGCTCGGTGGGCACGCTCGTGGTGACGAAGGACTTTGCGGGCGTGTGGGTGGACAGCCGCTACTGGGTGCAGGCCGAGCAGCAACTGGCCGGTACCGGCATCGAGCTCATGAAGATGATGGGCGGCCAGCAGAGCGCGCCGCATATCGACTGGCTCGCGCAGAACGTGAGTGCGGGCGGCGCGGTGGCCGTGGATGGCGCGGTGCTCGGCGTCGCCTCGGCGCGCGCGCTGGCCGAGGCGCTCAAGGCGCGCGATGTCGCGCTGCGCACGGACCTCGATCTGCTCGACGATGTCTGGCAAGGTCGCCCGTCGCTGCCGCTCGAGCCTGTCTACGAGCACGTCGCGCCGCACGCCGACACGAGCCGCGCCGGCAAGCTCGACCAGGTGCGCCGCGCGATGCAGGAGAAGGGCGCGCAGTGGCACTTCATCTCCACGCTCGACGATCTAGCCTGGCTCTTCAACCTGCGCGGCGCGGACGTAAACTACAACCCGGTGTTCGTCGCGCACGCGCTGATCGGGCCGGACGACGCGACGCTCTTCGTCGCCGACGGCAAGGTGAGCGACGCACTCGTGCAGTCGCTCGCGAAAGACAAGGTGCGTGTCGCGCCGTATGCCGAGGCCGCCGCCGCGCTCGCGGCGCTGCCCGCGAAGGCCGCGCTGCTCGTCGATCCGCGCCGCGTGACGTATGGCTTGCTGCAGGCGGTGTCGTCGGCGGTGAAGCTCGTGGAGTCGGTCAATCCGAGCACGTTCTTCAAGTCGCGGAAAACTGCCGCCGAAGCCGATCACGTGCGCGCGACCATGGAGCAGGACGGTGCGGCGCTTGCCGAGTTCTTCGCGTGGTTCGAGGCGGCGCTTGGCCGCGAGCGCATCACCGAGCTGACCATCGACGAAAAGCTTTCCGCCGCGCGTGCTCGCCGAGCGGGCTTCAAGTCGCTCTCGTTCGCGACCATCGCGGGCTTCAACGCGAACGGCGCGATGCCGCACTACCGCGCCACGCCCGAGTCGCACAGCGTGATCGAAGGCAACGGCCTGCTGCTCATCGACTCGGGCGGCCAGTACCTCGACGGCACCACCGACATCACGCGCGTCGTGCCCGTGGGCACGCCGAGTGCGGAGCAAAAGCGCGATTTCACGCTCGTGCTCAAGGGCATGATGGCGCTTTCGCGCGCGAAGTTCCCACGCGGCATCCGCTCGCCGATGCTCGACGCCATTGCTCGCGCGCCGATCTGGGAAGCGGGCGCGGACTACGGTCACGGCACGGGCCACGGCGTGGGCTACTTCCTGAACGTGCACGAAGGTCCGCAGGTCATTTCGCACTACGCGCCTGCCGAGCCGTGGACTGCGATGGAAGAGGGCATGATCACCTCGGTCGAGCCGGGCATCTACCGGCCCGGCAAGTGGGGCGTGCGTATCGAGAATCTCGTGCTCAACCAGCGCGCCGAAACCACCGAATTCGGCGACTTCCTCAGCTTCGAGACGCTCACGCTCTGCCCGATCGACACGCGTTGCATCGATCTCGCGCTCCTGCGTGCGGACGAGCGCGAGTGGCTCAACGCGTACCACCAGACGGTGCGCGTGCGCGTAGCGCCGCACGTGAGCGGCGATGCGCTCGCGTGGCTCGAAAAGCGCACGCAGCCGATCTGATTTCCCCGGCATCCCGATAGCGATCCGATAACGATCAAGCGGAGCGAGAAACGCATGACGATCAAGGCAGTGGTGTTCGATTTCGGCGGGGTGCTCGTGGACTGGAGTCCCGAGTATCTCTATCGCAAGCTGATTCCCAACGACGACGAGCGCCGCTGGTTTCTCACCCACGTCTGCAAAATGGACTGGGTGATCCGCCAGGACGGCGGCGAGCCCATTGCCGTGGGCACGAAGGAACTGGTCGCGGCGTTTCCCGAGCACGAAGCGCTCATTCGCGCGTTCTACGATCGCTGGCACGAGATGGTCGGCGGCTTGCTCGCCGGGGGCGTCGCGACGTTCGAGCGCCTCGAGGCGGCGGGTATGCCGATCTTCGGTCTCACGAACTGGTCGGCCGAGACGTTTCCGTGGGCGTGGGAGCGCTTCGGCATCCTGCGGCGCTGCCGCGATATCGTCGTGTCGGGCCACGTGAAGCTCGTGAAGCCCGATCCGGCGATCTTCCACGAGATGTTCCGCCGCATCGAGGCACAGTTGCCGGGCATAAAGCCCGAGGAACTCGTTTTCATCGACGACAATGCGCTGAACGCCGAAGCGGCCACGGCGCTCGGCTGGCATGGCGTGCACCACACGAGCAACGCCACCACCGACGCGAAGCTGCGCGAACTCGGCCTGCCGGTCTGATCCGGCCTAATCCGGTCTCACCAGGCTAAAGCCGGCGCCCCGCGCGCTATTTCGAAGCGGGCGCCGGCGCTACCGGCTGCAGCAGACTGCGCAGCGCGTCGGCGATACCCTTCGCGGTTTGCCCGGCGCCCTTCGCCACCCCTTCCGCGCTCACCCCGAGCGCCTGCGCAAACCCTGCGCGCAACTCCGTCATCAGGTTTTCGTTGAGCTTGAATTTCGGGTCGCGCAGGTTGCCGTCGAGCACGAAATGCAGCGTGATCTCACCCTTGTGCGCCTTCAATGCGGCCACGGCGGCGCGCGTCGGGATCGACAGGAAGGTGTCCACTGCGTCGCCGCTTTCCGCGAGTTGCAGGTTGTGCAGCGTGACCGTGCCCGGCGCGTGCAGGTGATAGCCGCGCACGGTCGAGGTGAGATCGAGGTCGAGCGTGCCGCCCGTCACGTTGGCCTTCGCGCCGGCCTTTTTAAGCAGATAGGGATCGATTGTGCGCACATCCACGCCGCGCAGCGACGTGCGCAGTTGCGAGTCCTTGCTCGCAATCTGGATCCAGCCGTCGAACGTGACGCGTCCGGTGTGCTCCGGACCGACGACGTTGCCGGTGACCGAAACGCGCGTGGTCTCCGTAAGCGCCGGCAGCTGGACATTGTCGACGCTCGCCTGCGCGCGGTTCACCGTAATACGCCACGGCGGATTGCTCACCGAACGGTCGTAGAAGTCGAATGTGCCGTTTTCGAAGCCGATATGGTCGATGATCTTTTCCTGCGGCAGGCTGTTTGCGCCCTGCGCGCCGCTCGAGGGCGCGGCGCTTTGCGCCATCGCTTCGCGCAGATTCGGCAGGATCAGGATCGAGCCGCTTTCCCGGCGCAGCACCGTCATCGTGAAATCGCTCACGGTGACGTCGCGAATATGCACGCGGTGCGAGATCAGCGCGCGCACATCGGGCGTGATCGTGATGCGGGCGGCGCGCAGCGTGTCGGCGGTCGGCCAGTTCGGCGGCGGCTTCAGGCGCACGTCGGTGAGCTCGACCGATGAGAGATTGAACGCCACGTTCACGCTCGCGGCCGTGCCGACGGGCGCGAGCGCTCGCTCCACGTAGGCTTTCGCCTCGCGCTGCAGCGCGTAGAGCGTGCCGAGCGCCGCGAGCACGAGCAGCGCGACGACGATCGCCACGATGAGGACAACACGGTTGCGCAGCGCCATCGCCATACGGAATTCCTCGCGGGAGCTGGGCTTGATCAAGCCCCAGGTGAGCCTAAGCGTAGCGGCTTTCGAGCAACCGCCATGCCGTGCGTGCTTGGCTGACCCTGCCAGAACGACAACGGCGGCCCGCGGGCCGCCGTTGTTTGCTATCGATCGCGCCTGATTAGCGGCTGATCGGCTTGTAGCGCAGACGCTTCGGACGTGCGGCTTCTTCACCGAGACGCTTGATCTTGTCGGCCTCGTACTCCTGATAGTTGCCGTCGAAGAACGTGACCTGCGAGTCGCCTTCGAACGCGAGGATGTGCGTGGCGATACGGTCGAGGAACCAGCGATCGTGCGAAATCACCATCACCGAGCCCGCGAATTCGAGCAAGGCGTCTTCGAGCGCGCGCAGCGTTTCGACGTCCAGATCGTTCGACGGTTCGTCGAGCAGCAGGACGTTGCCGCCCGAGATCAGCGTCTTGGCCAGATGCAGACGGCCACGCTCACCACCCGAGAGGTTGCCGACGATCTTCTGCTGATCGCCGCCCTTGAAGTTGAAGCGGCCGATATACGCGCGTGAAGGCGTTTCGTACTTGCCCACGGTCAGCACGTCCGCGCCGCCCGAGATCTCCTCGAACACGGTCTTGTTGGCGGCCAGCGCGTCGCGGCTCTGGTCGACGTAGGCGAGCTTGACGGTCGGGCCTTGCACGATTTCGCCCGAATCCGGCTGCTCCTTGCCCGTGAGCATGCGGAAGAGCGTCGACTTACCGGCGCCGTTCGGCCCGATGATGCCGACGATCGCGCCCGCGGGAATCTTGAAGCTCAGGTTGTCGATGAGCAGACGATCGCCATAAGACTTGCTGACGTTCTTGAACTCGATCACTTCGTTGCCCAGACGCTCGCCCGCCGGAATGAAGATTTCCTGCGTTTCGTTGCGCTTCTGGTATTCCGAGCTCGACAGTTCCTCGAAACGCGCGATACGCGCCTTCGACTTCGCCTGGCGGCCCTTCGGGTTCTGGCGCACCCACTCCAGTTCCTTCTTGATCGCCTTCTGGCGTGCCGATTCCGACGCTTCTTCCTGCTTCAGGCGCTCTTCCTTCTGGTCGAGCCAGCTGGAGTAGTTGCCCTTCCAGGGAATGCCGTGGCCGCGGTCGAGTTCGAGAATCCACTCGGCGGCGTTGTCGAGGAAGTAGCGATCGTGGGTCACGGCGACCACGGTGCCCGGGAAGCGCGTGAGGAACTGCTCGAGCCACTCGACCGATTCGGCGTCCAGGTGGTTGGTCGGCTCGTCGAGCAGCAGCATGTCGGGCTTTTCGAGCAGCAGCTTGCACAGCGCGACGCGGCGTTTTTCACCGCCCGAGAGGTTGCCGATCTTCGCGTCCCAGGCCGGCAGGCGCAGGGCGTCGGCGGCGATTTCGATCTGCTGTTCCGCGCTGCCGTCGGTCGTCGCGAGGATCGCTTCGTACTTCGCCTGCTCGGCGGCCAGCGCGTCGAAGTCGGCGTCCGGCTCCGCGTAAGCGGCGTAGATCTCGTCGAGCTTCTTCTGCGCGTTGAACACGTCGCCCAGACCTTCCTCGACCGCTTCGCGCACGGTCTTTTCCGGATCGAGCTGCGGCTCCTGCGGCAGGTAGCCGATGTTCAGGTTGGGCATCGGCGTGGCTTCGCCTTCGATGTCCTTGTCGACGCCGGCCATGATCTTGATGAGCGTGGACTTGCCCGAGCCGTTCAGGCCGAGCAGACCGATCTTGGCGCCGGGGAAGAACGACAGCGAGATGTCCTTCAGGATCTGGCGCTTGGGCGGCACGATCTTGCCGACCCGGTTCATGGTGAAGACGTATTGGGCCATAAGAGTGTCTTTTGGAAACGGGAAGAAAAAGGTGTCGCTTAAACGTTGAACAGGAAGTTCATCACGTCGCCGTCGTGCACGACGTATTCCTTGCCTTCGGCGCGCATCTTGCCGGCTTCCTTCGCGCCGGTTTCGCCCTTGTACTGAACATAGTCGTCGAACGCGATCGTCTGCGCGCGGATGAAGCCGCGCTCGAAGTCGGTGTGGATCACGCCGGCGGCTTGCGGGGCCGTATCGCCGACATGGATCGTCCACGCGCGTACTTCCTTCACGCCCGCCGTGAAGTAGGTCTGCAGGCCGAGCAGCTTGAAGCCCGCGCGGATCACGCGGTCGAGGCCAGGCTCTTCCATGCCCATGTCGGCGAGGAACGCGATCTTGTCTTCGTCTTCGAGGTCGGCGATTTCCGCTTCGATCGCGGCGCACACGGCCACGACCGGCGAATTCTCGCCTTCAGCGTACTTGCGCACGGCTTCCAGATGCGGGTTGTTCTCGAACCCGTCTTCCTTCACGTTCGCGACGTACATGGTCTTCTTCGCGGTGATGAGGCAGAAGGGCTTGATCAGCGCCTGCTCGTCCTCGCTCAGCGCGAGCCCGCGCACGGGCTTTGCCTGATCGAGTTGCGCGCGCACCTTTTCCAGCACGGCCACGAGTTTCGCGGCTTCCTTGTCGTTGCCCGACTTGGCGGCCTTCGAGTAGCGCGTGAGCGCCTTCTCGACGGTGGCGAGGTCGGCGAGCGCCAGTTCGGTGTTGATGACTTCGATGTCGGCGAGCGGATCGATCTTGCCTGCCACGTGGATCACGTTTTCATCTTCGAAGCAGCGCACGACGTGCGTAATCGCATCCGTTTCGCGGATGTTCGCGAGGAACTGGTTGCCGAGGCCTTCGCCCTTGCTCGCGCCCGCGACCAGACCCGCGATGTCGACGAATTCGACCACGGCCGGCACGACGCGCTCGGGCTTGACGATTTCGGCGAGCGCCTTCAGACGCTGATCCGGCACTTCTACCACGCCGACATTGGGCTCGATCGTGCAGAACGGGTAGTTTTCGGCCGCGATGCCCGCCTTGGTCAGCGCGTTGAAGAGGGTGGACTTGCCGACGTTAGGCAAGCCGACGATGCCGCATTGGAGGCTCATGTAAATCTCTGCATGTCAGGGTGGTGACGTGCGGCTCGCCGCGCGCGAAGGGCCCGGGGCCGGGCGTCTCGCGAAAGCGGGAGCGGCGGGCGGGGCGGCGCAGGTGGCACGTCGGGGGACGTGACGGGGAGTCACGAAAACCGTAATTGTAACCTCGTCCGGGTGAGCCTTAGCCGCGGTTGTCGCCGCGCCGACGGGCCGACTTCCCGCAACGGCTTGCTGCGCCGCAACACCGCGCCCCTCCGGCCCGGCCACGCAAGCGCCCGCGGCTATAATGCGCGCATGACTGCAAGCAACCAGACCTTTGATGTCGCCGTGATCGGCGGCGGGCTCGTCGGCAAGTCGGCGGCGCTCGCGCTGACCCAGAGCGGCCTGCGCGTGGCGCTGCTCGCGCAGCCTTGCGCGCCGCTGCCAGCGGGCGCCGTGTTCGACGCGCGCGTGTACGCCTTTTCGCGCAGTTCGCAGGCGCTGTTCGAGCGGCTGCGGGTCTGGCAGGCCGCCGACGCCGCGCGCCTCACGCCCGTCTACGACATGCGCGTGTTCGGCGACGCCGCGGCGGAGCTGCACTTCTCGGCATACCAGGCCTCGGTTGCGCAGCTTGCGTGGATTGCCGAGTCGTCGGTCGTCGAGCGCGCGCTCGACGCCGCGCTGCACTTCCAGCCCAATCTCGCGTGGATCGACACGCGCGCACAGACGCTCGACGTGAAACCGGACGCGGCCGTGGTCGGCCTCGCCAATGGCCGCACGATCGAAGCCGACCTCGCGATCGGCGCGGACGGCGCGCATTCGTGGGTGCGCGCGCAGATCGGCTCGAAGGTCGAGCGGCGCGATTACCAGCAAACCGGCGTGGTCGCCAACTTCCGGGCGGAAAAGCCGCACGGCGAAACGGCGTACCAGTGGTTCCGCGAGGGCGAGGTCGTCGCCTTGCTGCCGCTGCCCGATCAGCACGTGTCGCTCGTCTGGTCGGCGCAGACCGAACATGCCGACGAGCTGCTCAAGCTCGAACCGGCGCAGCTTGCCGCCGAAGTTGAGCGCGTCTCGCAAAGCCAGCTGGGCGCGCTCGAATGCGTTACGCCCGCGCGCGGTTTTCCGCTTTCGCTGCAAACCGTCGACCGGCTCATTGCGCCGCGCGTCGCGCTGATCGGCGACGCCGCGCATCTGATCCACCCGCTGGCGGGCCAGGGCGTGAACCTCGGTTTGCGCGACGTTGCCGCGCTCGTCGACGTCGTCACGAAGAAAGAGGCCTTCCGCGATCTCGGCGACATCGTGCTGCTGCGCCGCTACGAGCGGGGCCGCCGCGAGGACATCCAGAAGCTCGTCGTCGCCACCGACGGCCTGCAGCGGCTCTTCTCGTTCCCCGGCACGCTCGCTCGCGCGGTGCGCAATACGGGCATGGCGTTCGTGGGCGCGCAGCCGCTGCTCAAGCGCTGGCTCGTGGCCTCGGCGCTCGGCTAGTACACGGGCTTGCCCGCTTAAACGGGCATTTCGGTTGCTTTAGGCCAGTGCAGCATAGAATGGGCGTATTGGCCGCGCCCGCAGCACATGCCGTCCCGGCCATTCAACGGAACTCTGCGCGCGTCGCCCCTGCGCGGCGCGCCCGAATCAGGAATGCATCCCATGCAAACGCGTATTCGATTTGCCGCGCTCGTGATCGCGGTAGCCACCTCGGCGCTCGGCTGCTCGGCCCAGGCCGACCAGACCACCGACAAGATCAGATCGGCGCTGCAGACGCGCCTCGGCATCGACGCCAGCGACATCAAGGGCATCACCAAGGCGCCCATGCCGGGCCTCTACGAGATCAACCTCGGCACGCAGATCGTCTACAGCGACGCCAACGGCGACTACGTGCTCAACGGCGAACTCATCGACACCAAGGCGCACCGCAATCTCACCGAGGCGCGCCTGAACGAAATCAACAAGGTCGATTTCTCGAAGCTGCCGCTCGAGAACGCTGTCAAAGTCGTGAAGGGCGACGGCAAGCGCAAGATGGCCGTGTTCTCCGACCCGAACTGCCCGTACTGCCATCAGCTCGAAAACACGCTCAGGTCGATCGACAACGTGACGGTCTACACCTTCCTGTATCCGGTGCTCTCGCCGGATTCGACGGCGAAGGCCAAGCAGATCTGGTGCTCGGCCGACCGCGGCAAGGCGTGGGAATCGTGGATGGTCGACCGCAAGGCGCCTACGGCAGCCGGCACGTGCGACACGGCCGCCATCGACAGCAATCTCGCGCTCGGCCAGAAGATGAACGTGACTGGCACGCCCACCGTGATCCTCGCCGACGGCACGCGCCTGCCGGGCGCAGTCAGCGCCGACCGGCTCGAACGCGGACTGAACGGCGCGCACTGACGCCTCGCCTGAACCCGCCGGCCGCTTTCGCGGCCGGTACTTTTTTGCCCGGCGCTTTTTGTCCGTTTTTGTCTGCCGGGCATACTGAATTTGCACTGCAGCGTCTGCTGACCGAATCTCTCACCGATCCCGCCGATGAAGCCGATCCGATACACCATCGTCCCGAAGAATCCCGCCGCGCATCTGTTCGAGGTGACGCTCACCGTGGAAGACCCCGCGCCGGACGGCCAATGCTTCATGTTGCCCGTGTGGATTCCGGGCAGTTACATGGTGCGCGAGTTTGCGCGCAACATCGTCACGCTGCGCGCCTTCAACGACGCGGGCCGCAAGGTGCGCGTGACGAAGACCGACAAGCATTCGTGGCAAGCCGCGCCCGTGAAGGGCGCGCTCACACTGCGCTACGAGATCTACGCGTGGGACATGTCGGTGCGCGCGGCACATCTCGACGACACGGTGGGCTTCTTCAACGGCACGAGCGTGTTTCTCGCGGCACTCGGCCATGAGGAGGCGCAGCACGCGGTCGATATCCAGCGTCCGGATGGGCACGCATACCGCCACTGGCGCGTGGGCACGGCGCTCACGGAAGCGCGCGGCACCAAGCGTTACGGTTTCGGCGAATACACGGCCACGAACTACGATGAGCTGATCGATCATCCGGTCACGCTCGGCGAGTTCACGCTCGCGAGCTTCAAGGCGCACGGCGTGCCGCACGACATCGTGATCGCGGGCCGCGTGGTCGCGCTCGACACCGAGCGTCTTGCCGCCGACCTCAAGAAAATCTGCGAGGCGCAGATCGCGCTGTTCGAGCCGCGCACGAAGCGCGCGCCGATGGAGCGCTACGTGTTCATGACGCAAGCCGTGAGCGACGGTTACGGTGGCCTCGAGCATCGCGCATCGACGGCGCTCATCTGCAATCGCACCGACCTGCCGGTGAAGGGCAAGCCGGAGACGTCTGACGGCTATCGCACCTATCTCGGCCTGTGCAGCCACGAATACTTCCACACGTGGAACGTGAAGCGCATCAAGCCCGCGGCGTTCGTGCCGTACGACCTCACGCGCGAAGACTATACGTCGCTGCTGTGGCTGTTCGAGGGCTTCACGTCGTACTACGACGACCTGATGCTCGTGCGCAGCGGCCTCATTTCCGCAGACGAATACTTCGGCCTGCTCGGCAAGACGATCGCCGGCGTGCTGCGCGGGACGGGACGCCTGAAGCAGAGCGTCGCGGAAAGCTCGTTCGACGCGTGGGTGAAGTACTACCGCCAGGACGAGAACGCGTCGAATGCGATCGTGAGCTATTACACCAAGGGCTCGCTCGTGGCGCTGTCGTTCGATCTCGCGATTCGCGCGCAGACGAACGGCCGCAAATCGCTCGACGACGTCATGCGCCTCTTGTGGCAGCGCTATGGGCGCGACTTCTATCGCGGCAAGCCGGTCGGCGTGGGCGAGGACGATGTCGAGGCGCTGATTACCGAGGCGACGGGCGTGGAACTGGGCGCGCTCTTTAGCGACGCCGTGCGGGGCACGCGCGACCTGCCGCTCGCGGCGCTGTTCGAGCCGTTCGGCGTGACGCTCGAAGGGGAGCCGGAGCGCGGCGCGAAGCCGTCGCTCGGCGCGCGGCTGCGCGGCGGCGCCGAAGCGACGCTTGCCGTGGTCTACGAAGGCGGCGCGGCCCAGAAGGCGGGGCTTTCGGCTGGCGACGCGATCGTTGCGCTCGACGGCCTGCGCGTGACGGGCTCGAATCTGGATACGCTGCTCTCGCGTTACCAGCCGGGCACGAAGGTCGACATCCACGCGTTCCGCCGCGACGAGCTTCGCGTGGCGCGTCTGACCCTCGACGCGCCCGAGGTCGCGCGCTACAAGCTCGCCGCCTCCGACAAGCGTGCGCCCGCGCGCTCATTGCGCGAGCGCTGGCTGGCGGCATAAGCCGCTGGGCGGGGCACGGCGGCACGGGGCACCATAAGCGGCGTGGGGTAACGGATCCCACGCCGTTTTTTCATGCCGGCGATTGTTCTATCGTTGCAACAATCCGTCATCGGCGGACTACTTTTTCGGGGCGCAGTAAAAAAACACAATGCCTTCACTCGCGCAACGTTGCGCAACTGAGACCCGAAGGAGCCACCATGACCACGATCCTGCAAATCAATTCCGCCGCCCGCTCGCAAGGCGCCCAGTCGACGCTGCTCGTCAACGAATTGACGACCAAGCTGCAACAATCGAATCCGGGCGCGCAAGTCGTCACGCGTAACCTGCAATCCGATCCGCTGCCGCACCTCGACGACGCCGTGCTCGGCGCGTTCTTCACGCCGGCCGAGCAGCGCACGCCGGAGCAGCAGGCCATCGCCGCACGCAGCGAAGCGCTGATCGCGGAACTGCAGGCAGCGGACATCATCGTGATCGGTGCGCCGATGTACAACTTCGGCGTCTCGTCGCAGCTCAAGACGTACTTCGACTGGATCGCGCGTGCCGGCATCACGTTCCGCTACACCGCGAATGGTCCCGAAGGCCTCGTGAACGGCAAGAAGGTCCATGTCGTTTCGGCACGCGGCGGCAAGTATCAAGGCACGGCGCACGACAGCCAGACGCCGTACCTGAAGTCGTTCCTCGGCTTCCTCGGCATGACCGACGTGAACTTCATCTACGCCGAAGGCCTGAACATGGGCCCGGACGCGGCAAGCGCTGCGCTCGCAGGCGCACGTGAAGCGATCGCTGCAGCGTAACGTTCGCGCTTGTTGTCTGTTTGACGGCTGTAAAAGCAAAAACGCCACGAGAGTGATTTCGTGGCGTTTTTCATTGCGCGTCGCGTTGCGAGGCCCAAGCGGGTAACGCAGTTCAAGCGAGCACGAGTCCTTCCTCCGGCAAACGCCAGTCGATCGGCTGGCGGTCGTGCGCCTGCAGATACTCGTTGGCCTGCACGAAATGCCCGCAGCCGAGAAAGCCGCGATGCGCGGAAAGCGGCGACGGATGCGGCGCCTCGAGCACGCAATGCGCGCCCGTGAGCAGCGCGCGCTTGTTCTGCGCATGCGCGCCCCACAGCATGAACACGAGGTTCTCGTGGCGCGCGGCGAGTTGCTGGATCAGCGTGTCGGTGCAGCGTTCCCAGCCGCGCTTCGCGTGGCTCGCGGCGCTCGCGCGCTCGACGGTCAGCACTGTGTTGAGCAGCAGCACGCCCTGGCGCGCCCAGGCGTCGAGACAGCCGTGCGCCGGCGCCTGAATACCGAGGCTCGCCGCGATCTCCTTGAAGATGTTGCGCAGCGAAGGCGGCGGGCGCACCGAGGGCGGCACCGAGAAAGCCAGGCCATGCGCCTGCGGCGTGCCCCGATCGTCGCCGTGGTACGGGTCCTGGCCGAGGATCACGACCTTCACGTCGTCGGGCGAGGTGAGGCGCAGCGCGCGGAACACGTCGGCGGGATAGACGGTCTTGCCGGCGGCGCGCTCGTCGTCGACGAAGCGGCACAACGGCGCGTAGGCGTCGCTCGTGATGAACGGCGCGAGCAGCTCGCGCCATGCGGCGGGCAGCGCGTCGAACTGGTCTTCGAGACGCGTGGTGTCGATTGCGGCCTGCGGCATCGCGGGTTCGTTGGACATGGCGGGTGCGGACATAACGGCGTGCGTGCGCTCGGGCGCCGGGAATTCGTCGGCGCCGAACAGCGAGAAGATCGTGATCTGGCGCGGGTCGATTTCGGGCAGCGGCGGCTCGTCGAGCGTGGCTTGCGCCGTGTCGGACAGGTCGTCGTCGAACAGCGACGCTTGCACCGGCATCGCGACGCGCGGGCGTTTCGTGGAGGTCATGGGCGGCAAGTGTCGCAGCAATTGCGCGGCGATTCAATCCGGCGCGAGCGCGGCAGGGCGGCCTTTTGCGGCATCGGCGCTGATGTTGCAACTAACAGCACCTTTTTCGCGCTTTTCTCGAGTGATAGAGCGCGTTTGCGCGGCGCTCCGAAGCCGCGCCGCGTCGTTCTCAGCCTTCGCGCAGCTTGTATCCGCGCTGGGCCTTGCTAATGTCGTCCGGCGCGAGGCCAGGCAGCGCCTGCGCGAGTTCCGCCGCGAGCGTGTGCAACGCCGCTTCGTCGCCCGACTTCAGTTCGAGTTCGATTTCGCAGATCGGCTTGTGCCGCGTTTCGCCGTTCACGTCCGCGGTGACTTCGCCCTGATCGACGGCCGCTTCCACTTGGGCGCCATCGACTTCGAGCGTCCACAGCGTGCGCTGGAAGTCGGTGCGAAAGAGTGGGATCAGGTTCGCGGCGGCATCCGAGAGCGCCGTCGAAACACCGGCTTCATCGCACTCGTGCAGCAGCCTGTCGATTTCGAGCGCTTCGCCCGCCACCGGCATTTCCCACTCGTGCCGCGCGTGCAGCCCGTTTTGCGCCACGCCCACAGTCTTGAACGTCTGCAGCCAGCCCTCGGGCGCACGGCGCAGGCGCAGCGCGCTCTTTGCGCGCGCGAGCGCAAGCGCCGGTGTGTCGAAGTAGATGTTTTCGAGCCGGATGGCGCGACCCGGCTTGCCGGCGCGCGTCTCGAAGAGACGCAGCGCTGCGTCCACCTGGTCGCGCGGCAGCGCGAGCTTGATTTCGCGTTCGATACCCATGGCGCCGCGCGATCAGAAGAACATGCGGGCGAGTTCCGCGCCTGGCTGCTCGGCGCGCATGAACGCCTCGCCCACGAGGAACGTGTGCACGGAAAGCGCGCGCATTTTCTCGACGTCCGCACGCGAGAGAATGCCCGACTCGGTCACGACGATGCGGTCTTCAGGCACGTCGTCGAGCATGCTGATGGTCGTGTCCAGCGTCGTTTCGAACGTGCGCAGATTGCGATTGTTGATGCCGATGAGCGGCGTCTTCAGTGTGAGCGCGTGCGTGAGTTCTGCGCGGTCGTGCACTTCGACGAGCACCGCGAGACCGAGCGAATGCGCAAACGCTTCGAGGTCGCGCATTTCACCTGGCTGCAGGGCGGCGGCGATCAGCAGGATCGCGTCGGCGCCCATCGCGCGGGCTTCGACGATCTGATACGGATCGACGATGAAGTCCTTGCGCAGCACCGGCAGGTTGCACGCGGCGCGTGCGGCTTCGAGGTACGCGGCGCTGCCCTGGAAGAACTGCACGTCGGTCAGCACGGAGAGGCAGGCCGCGCCGCCTTCGGCGTACGAGCGCGCGATTTCGGCGGGCTGGAAGTTTTCGCGCAGCACGCCCTTCGACGGACTTGCCTTCTTCACTTCGGCGATCACAGCGGCCTGGCCGTTGTCGTGCTTCGCGCGCAGCGCGCCAACGAAATCGCGCAGGTCACGCGTGCTCGCCTGCAGACGCAATTCTTCGAGCGGGGCGCTCTGCTCGGCGGCGCGCACTTCTTCGCGCTTGACCGAGATGATCTTTTCGAGGATGTCACTCATGATGTTCGGAGGCAAAAAACGGTGCTGGATCAGCGTTTGAACTGTTGCGTGAAGCGTACCAGTTCGTCGACTTTGGCGCGCGCGCGGCCGCTGGCGAGCGTCTCGCGCGCAAGCGCGATGCCTTCTGCGATCGAGTCCACCACGTCCGCCGAATAGAGCGCAGTGCCCGCATTCAGCGCGACGATCTCGCGCGCAGTGCCCGCCTCGTTCGAAAGCGCGCCGAGCAGCATCGTCTTCGACTCGTCGGCATTTTCGACCTTGAGCGAACGGTTCGAGACCATCTGCATACCGAAGTCTTCGGGATGGATCTCGTACTCGCGAATCTGGCCGTCCTTCAGCTCGCCGACGAGCGTGGCCGCACCGAGCGAGACTTCGTCCATGCCGTCCTTGCCGTAGACGACGCACACGTGTTTTGCGCCAAGACGCTCCATCACGCGCACCTGAATGCCGACGAGGTCCGGATGAAACACGCCCATCAATTGATTGGGCGCGCCGGCCGGATTCGTGAGCGGCCCGAGGATGTTGAAGATCGTGCGCACGCCCAGCTCGCGGCGCACGGCGGCGATGTTCTTCATCGCGGGGTGGTGGTTGGGCGCGAACATGAAGCCCATGCCCGTTTCGGCGATCGAGGCGGCCACCTGGTCCGGCTGCAAATCGATGTTCACGCCGAGCGCTTCGAGCACGTCCGCGCTGCCCGACTTGCTGGAGACGCCGCGGTTGCCGTGCTTGGCGACCTTCGCGCCGGCTGCCGCGACCACGAACATCGAGGCCGTGGAGATATTGAAGGTGTGCGAGCCGTCGCCGCCAGTGCCGACGATGTCGATGAAGTTCGAGTTGTCCTTCACCTCGACGTGATTCGCGAACTCGCGCATCACCGTCGCTGCGGCGGTGATCTCGCCGATGGTTTCCTTCTTCACGCGCAGGCCGGTGAGGATGGCCGCCGATTGCACGGGCGAAAGCTCGCCGCGCATGATGAGGCGCATGAGGTGGAGCATCTCGTCGTGAAAAATCTCGCGATGCTCGATCGTGCGCTGGAGCGCTTCCTGCGGGGTAATCATGATTGGTCGCCTCCGGGTCAAGCGCTCTTGGTTTGCTTCAGGAAGTTCTCGAAGAGGGCGTGGCCGTGCTCCGAGAGAATCGATTCCGGATGAAACTGCACGCCTTCCACCGCAAGCTCGCGGTGGCGCACACCCATGATTTCGCCGTCCTCGGTCCAGGCCGACACTTCGAGGCAGTCGGGCAGCGACTCGCGCTCGATGGCGAGCGAGTGATAACGCGTGACGTTGAAGTGCTTCGGCAGGTCGGCGAACACGCCTTTGCAGTCGGTTTCGATCTGGCTCACCTTGCCGTGCATGATGGTCTTCGCGCGCACGACGCGTCCGCCGAACGCTTCGCCAATCGCCTGATGGCCGAGGCACACGCCGAGTATCGGCGTCTTGCCTGCGAATTCGCGCAGCACGTCTAGCGTGATGCCCGCGTGCTGCGGGTTGCTCGGTCCGGGCGAGAGGCAAATGCGCGCGGGGTTGAGCTTCGCGATTTCGTCGATGGTGATTTCGTCGTTGCGGTACGTGTGAACGTCTTCGCCGAGCTCGCCGAAGTACTGGACGATGTTGTAGGTAAACGAATCGTAGTTGTCGATCATGAGCAACATGGTCTTTTCTCCGCTCAGAAGTCGCTGTCGAGGCCGTCCTGCACCTGCTCGGCGGCGCGCAGCACGGCGCGCGCCTTGTTCTCGGTTTCCTGCCATTCGGACTCGGGCACCGAATCGGCAACCACGCCCGCGGCGGCCTGCACATACAGATTGCCGTTGTGGATGAGGCCGGTGCGGATCGCGATGGCCAGGTCCATCTCGCCGTTGAACGAGAGATAGCCGACCGCGCCGCCGTAGAGCCCGCGCTTCACCGGCTCCAGTTCGTCGATCAGTTCCATCGCGCGAACCTTCGGCGCGCCCGAAAGCGTGCCGGCCGGGAACGTGGCGCGCAGGACGTCGAAATTGTTCATGCCGGGCTTGAGCTTGCCTTCCACCGAACTCACGATGTGCTGCACGTGCGAGTACTTCTCGATGATCATCTTGTCGGTGACGGCCACCGAACCGATCTCGGCGATGCGGCCCACGTCGTTGCGCGCGAGGTCGATCAGCATGACGTGCTCGGCGATTTCCTTCGGGTCGTTGAGCAGTTCGGTCGCGAGTTCGGCGTCGCGCTCGGGCGTGTTGCCGCGCGGACGCGTGCCCGCGAGCGGACGGATCGTCACGATGCGGTCCTCGCCGCGCTTTTCCTGGCGCACGAGAATTTCCGGCGACGCGCCCACCACGTGGAATTCGCCGAAGTTGTAGTAGTACATATACGGCGACGGGTTCAGCGAGCGCAGCGCGCGGTAGAGCGACAGCGGATTGTCGCGATACGGCTTCGTGAGGCGCTGGCCCACTTGCACCTGCATCAGCTCGCCCGCGGCGATGTATTCCTTCGCCTTGCGCACGGCGGCGAGGTAATCGTCCTTCTTGAACTCGCGGAACGTTTCGGTGCGCACGCTCGCCGAGGTCACCGGCGGCTGCACGGTCGAGCGCAGGCGCTGCTTCAGTTCGCGCAGGCGATGCTTGGCCTTCGTGTAGGCCTCGGGCGTTTGCGGATCGGCGTAGACGATGAGGTACAGCTTGCCCGCGAGATTGTCGATGACCGCGACTTCTTCGGTCAGCAGCAGCTGGATGTCGGGCAGGCCGAGATCGTCGGCCGGGCAGGTGTCGGCGAGCTTTTTCTCGATGTAGCGCACCGCGTCGTAGCCGAAGTAGCCTGCGAGACCGCCGCAGAAGCGCGGCAGGCCCGGACGCTGAGCGACCTTGAAGCGCGCCTGGTACTTCGCGATGAATTCGAGCGGATCTTCGTTATGCGTCTCGATCACCTGGCCGTCGCGCACGACCTCCGAAATGCCGTTGCGCGTGCGGATCAGCGAGCGCGCCGGCAGGCCGATGAACGAGTAGCGTCCGAAACGCTCGCCGCCCACGACGGACTCCAGCAGGAAAGAATTGGCGCCGCCGCGCTCGGGCTGCGCGAGCTTGAGATACAGCGAGAGCGGCGTTTCGAGATCGGCGAGCGCTTCGGCGATCAGCGGGATGCGGTTGTAGCCCTCGTTGGCGAGGGACTGAAATTCGAGTTCGGTCATGTTCCGATCCTGTTCGTGCTGCCGGTCGCGGCGGGTGCGGGCCCAGTGCGGCTCAAAACGGGGCGCGCGGTGAGCGCGAGGCGTTTGTTTTTGAGTGCTAGATGGCCGCTGGCGCTCGCTCGTGCGGCCCAGGATCGCGCTGATGATGCAGCGCTTGCCGGGCCGGCGTGCGGTACATCGACGGAAGGTAGGGCGTAGCCGCTCGCGCCTTGCGCAACTCGCCGCGAACGGCGAAACGACACGCAAGGACCACGAAAGCCAACGGCCAGACCAGCCGACGGGTTACCGCAACAGTTTAGAGTCGAGACACGCGCGAGTGCGCAGCGAAGTAAAAAACGGTGCTGAAGAAAGACTTCAGCGAACCTCGGATGAGGTTAGCGCGACCAGCGACGCCAGGGCCAGGCTCCCCGGTCGATCGTGCTCAGACTCCGTTTTTTATTCAGAAACATGAGGATAGTTGACGTTCAGTTGAGAACTTAAGTCAGATCATTGTGCGCTGCGACCGCCTTGGCGGCGTCGAGCAGCGAGGCAACTATACCATCCGATTCGATTTTTTGTACAGGTTGGCCGTGGTTGTAGCCATAGGGCACCGTGAGCGTGGCCATGCCGGCCGCGCGGCCTGCGATCGCGTCGTTCTCCGAATCGCCGATCGCCACGGCCGCAGCGGGCTTGACGCCCAGGCGCTCGCAGGCGGTGAGCATCGGCAGCGGGTCGGGCTTCTTCTTCGCGAGGCTGTCGCCGCCGATCACCACTTCGAAGTACTGCGCGAGGCCGTATTGCTGCAAAAGCTCGAGGGCAAAGCGGTGCGGCTTGTTGGTCACGCACGCGAGCTTGATGCCCTGGTCGCGCAGTGCCGCCAAGCCCGCTTCGACGTCCGGGTACAGATGCGTGTGGCGGCCGTTGATCTTCGCGTACTCGTCCTGGTAGAGCGCGAGCGCTTCGTCGAAGCGCGCCTCGACGTTGTCCGCGGCAAAGCGCGGCGCGAGCACGCTGCGGATCAGGTGCTCCGAGCCCTTGCCCACGTAGCCCATCACTTCCTCGCGCGTGGTTTCCTCGGCGTCGAGTTGCGCGAGCATGCCGTTCAGGCCGGCGGCGAAGTCGTCGGCGGTGTCGACCATCGTGCCGTCGAGGTCGATCAGCGCCGCTTCGATGCGCGGCGCGGTGAACTTGACGGGGGCGTTCATTTTGCGTTTGCAGCGCTTGCTGCGGTCGCGAGCTGTGCGCGCATCTCGTCGATCACGGTCTTGTAGTCAGGCTTGCCGAAGATCGCCGAGCCCGCCACGAAGGTGTCCGCGCCTGCTGCCGCGATTTCGGCGATGTTGTCGACCTTCACGCCGCCGTCTACTTCGAGGTGGATTTCGCGGCCGGTGCGGGCCGTGTAGGCGTCGATCTTCGCGCGCGCCTCGCGCAGCTTGTTGAGCGCCTCGGGGATGAACGACTGGCCGCCGAAGCCCGGATTCACCGACATGATGAGCACGAGATCGAGCTTGTCCATCACGTGGTCGAGGTAGTTCAGCGGCGTGGCCGGGTTGAACACGAGGCCCGCCTTGCAGCCGTGGTCACGGATCAGCGAGAGCGTGCGGTCGATGTGGTCCGAGCCTTCCGGGTGGAAGCTGATGAGGTTCGCGCCGGCCTTGGCGAAGTCGGGCACGATGCGGTCGACCGGGCGCACCATCAGATGCACGTCGATGGGCACGCTCACGTGCGGGCGGATCGCCTCGCACACCAACGGGCCGATGGTGAGGTTCGGCACGTAATGGTTATCCATCACGTCGAAGTGGATCCAGTCGGCGCCGGCAGCGACGACGTTGCGGACTTCCTCGCCAAGACGCGCGAAGTCGGCGGAGAGAATGCTAGGGGCGATGCGGAATTGCGTCATGGCGGCAACCAGAAAACTGTCGGAAAAACCGTATTTTACCGTCACCAGGCGAGGCGTTCGCGGCGGGTGCCGCGGGCGGCGCCGGGTTGCGGGTGCCGGTTGCATCAAGCAGAATGCCAAACCATGTGCCGCGCCTCGCGGCGCGCTCGCGAGCGCCTTGCTGCGCGGGCGTCTCAGTCAACGGACTCAGCAGCCGCAGCCGGGCGAATGGAACAAGGATGAGCCAGTACGAATTCAGCGTGACGTCGCAGGTCCGCTACCTGCCCGAAGAATCGGACCCGGAGCGCCGGCAATATGCCTTCGCGTACACGCTGACCATCCGCAATACCGGTCAGGTGAGCGCCCAGCTGATCGCGCGCCACTGGGTGATCACCGACAGCGAAAATCACGTGCAGGAAGTGAAGGGACTGGGCGTGGTCGGCCATCAGCCGCTTCTGAAGCCGGGCGAGCAGTTCGAATACACGAGCTGGGCCGTGATCGCGACCCCGGTGGGCACCATGCGCGGGGAGTACTTCTGTGTGGCCGAAGACGCCGAGCGCTTCGAGGCGCCCGTGCCCGAGTTCGTGCTGCGCATGCCGCGCACGCTGCATTGAACCGCCGCGAGAAATCGGGGTCTGCTAGTCCTGACGCCGATCGTCGCGCGAGGCATGCTTCTTCCTGCCCGACGCGGTCCACACAACGATGAAAATCAGCAGGAACAGCGCAAGGAGCGCTTCCAGACCAAACATGAGCATCGGGTATTCGTCGAGCAGTTCTGACATGGCGGCATCCATCGAGAGCCAATATTGTAGGCGTGATTTTGACGTCGATTCTGGTGTCGATGTCCCGGTGATGCCGGGATTCACAAAGGTACGATATTGCGCGGGGGCAGCGCTTCGGCGCGGGGGCGCCCGATTGGGAGGCCGCTGGGGTGCCCGTTTAGGCGCGTGGCTGGGCGCTGTTTCGCTGGCGGCTTTGCTTGCCGCGTGCGGCGGCCCGAGCTACGTGCGCAACGTGCCGCCCAAGGGCACGCCCACGCTGCCCTCGCAGCTCGCCGCGCAACGTCTCACACCGGTCGCCTGGCAGCAGGTGCCGGGCTGGCAAGATGACTCGCTGATCGGTGTGACCTCGGCGCTGCGCGCGAACTGCACGCGTCTTGCGCGCGATCCTCGCTGGCAGTGTGCGTGTACTGCGGCCTCGCAGCTCGACGACCTGGACGCATCGAGCGCACGTGCATTCTTCGAAACGTATTTCACGCCCTATCAGTTCGCCAACAACGACGGCACGCTCGACGGCCTCGTAACCGGCTACTACGAACCGCTGCTGCACGGTTCGCGCACGCGTCACGGCATCTATCAGACCGCGCTGTATCGCTGGCCGTCCGGCTATCGTCCGGGCGCCGCGATGCCGCCGCGCGCGCAGCTCGAACGTTCGGGCGCGCTGGGCGGCAACGAACTCGTGTGGGTGGACGATCCGATCGAAGCGTTCTTCCTGCAGGTGCAGGGCTCCGGGCGCGTCGTGATGGAAGACGGCAGCGTGATGCGCGTGGGCTTCGGCGGCACCAACAACCAGCCGTACAAGTCGATCGGGCGCTGGCTGCTCGACCACGGCGAACTCACGCCCGCGCAGGCGACCATGCAGGGCATCAAGGCATGGGCACGCGCGAACCCGACGCGCGTGGATGCGCTTCTCGACACCAATCCGCGCTTCGTGTTCTTCCGCGAGATGGGCGGCTCCGAGGGCGACGCGCAGGGCGGCGCGGACGGTCCGATCGGTGCGCTCGGCGTGCCGCTCACGCCGGAACGCTCGATTGCGGTTGATCCGTCGTCGATTCCGCTTGGCACGCCGGTGTTTCTCCAGACCACGCGCCCGCTCACGAATACGCCGCTCAACCGGCTCGTGTTCGCGCAAGACACGGGCACGGCAATCAAGGGCGGCGTGCGCGCCGACTACTTCTGGGGCCTTGGTGACGATGCTGGCGACCTGGCCGGCAAGATGAAGCAGGGCGGCCGCATGTGGCTGCTGTTCCCGAACTCGTGATCGTCGTGCCGCTTGCGCTGCGCGCCTGAAGCAAAAAAGCCGGCGATTGCCGGCTTTTTTTGCTACGCGTTGCGAGCCGCTGTTACTTCGGCCGCTTGTCGATGACACGCTTCGCCTTGCCAACCGAGCGCTCGATGCCGTTCACTTCGAGCACGTTCACCTTGCACGTCACACCGATCAGCGCCTTGATGTCGTAAGCGAGCGCCTTGCTGGCCGCGTCGAGCGCGCCGTAGTCGGGCGCGGTTTCCGGGCACGGTTCGCAGTTGAGCGACATCACGTCCATCGGGCCTTCCTTCGTCAGGACGATCTGATAGTGCGGTGCGAGCGCGGGCTGCTTGAGCAGCAGTTCCTCGATCTGCGTGGGGAACACGTTCACGCCGCGGATGATCAGCATGTCGTCCGAGCGGCCCGTGATCTTTTCCATACGGCGCATGGTGCGCGCCGTACCGGGCAGCAGACGCGTGAGGTCGCGCGTGCGGTAACGGACGATGGGCAGCGCTTCCTTCGTGAGCGAGGTGAAGACGAGTTCGCCCAATTCGCCGTCGGGCAGCACTTCGCCGGTTTCCGGGTTGATGATCTCGGGGTAGAAGTGGTCTTCCCAGATCGTCGGGCCGTCCTTCGTCTCCGCGCATTCCGAGGCGACGCCCGGGCCCATGACTTCGGAAAGACCGTAGATGTCGACAGCCGTGATGCCCATGCGCTGCTCGATGGCCCGGCGCATGTCGTTGGTCCACGGCTCCGCGCCGAAGATCCCGATGCGCAGCGAACACGTGGCGGGGTCGATGCCCTGGCGCTCCATTTCGTCGGCGATAGCGAGCATGTAGCTCGGCGTGACCATGATGATGTCGGGACGGAAGTCCTGGATCAGCTGAACCTGCTTCTCGGTCTGGCCGCCGCCGAACGGAATGACGGTGAGACCCGCGCGTTCCGCGCCATAGTGCGCGCCAAGGCCACCCGTGAAGAGTCCATAGCCGTAGCTGATGTGCACCTTATCGCCGCGCCGGGCGCCCGCTGCGCGCACCGAACGCGCGACGAGGTTCGCCCACGTGTCGATGTCGCGCGCCGTGTAGGCCACGACCGTCGGCTTGCCCGTCGTACCCGACGACGCATGGATGCGCGAAATCTGGTCTTGCGGCACCGCGAACATGCCGAAGGGATAGTTGTCGCGCAGATCCTTCTTCGTGGTGAACGGGAAGCGCGCAATATCGGCGAGCGACTGCACCTGGGACGGATGCACGCCTGCTTCGTCGAATTTGCGGCGATAGACCGGCGAATTCTCGTAAGCGTGGTTCAGCGACCATTTCAGGCGCTCGAGCTGCAGCGCAGCAAGCTCGTCGCGGCTCGCCTTTTCGATGGGTTCGAGCGGCAGCGTGGTACTCATGGGTGTCTCCTGGATCTAAGAACTTTACTCGTGACGCGTAGGGAATCGAGAAGGGGAAACCCGCTTCACGTTGCAACTGGAATGACATTGCCGCGAATCTGCGCGGACTTGCCTCGGAAAAGCGCAACGGTTTCGCCTGCCCGGTTCGTCACGCGGATGTCGTAGACCCCGTTGCGTCCCGATAGCACCTGTTCGACGGCTTCGGCGGTCAACACCTCGTCGCGCAGGACCGGACGCAGGAACTCGATCGAGCAGCCGGCCGCGACGGTGTTGATGTTGTATGAATTGCACGCGAAGGCGAACGCCGAATCCGCGAGCGAGAAGATCATCCCGCCGTGGCAGGTCTGATGGCCGTTGAGAAACTCGGGCCGCACGGCCATGGAGAGGCGCGCGTAGCCGGCGCGCACTTCGAGAAGCTCCATGCCGAGCGCGCGCGTGCAGCCGTCGGATTCGTACATCGCCTGCGCGGCCGCGCGAGCGAGTTCGTCGGGCGACATGTCGTTGTCCTCAGGCAGTTGCGAGACTTGCGTAGACATCTCAGCGGCCCTCGAAGTGCGGTGCGCGTTTTTCGATGAAGGCTTGCACGCCTTCTGCGTAGTCGTGCGACGCGCCCAGTTCACGCTGCAGGTCGCGTTCGAGATCCAGTTGCTGGTCGAGCGTGTTCGTGGCCGATGCGCGCAGCGCTTCGCGCGTGGCGACGATGGCGCGCGTCGGTTGCTGCGCGAGGCGTGCGGCGAGCGCGCCGGCCACTTGCGCGAGTTCCGCGTCGTCGGTCACTTGCCAGACGAGGCCCCAGCTCTCCGCCTTTTCCGCGCTGAGCTTTTCGCCGGTCATGGCGAGTCCGAGCGCGCGCGCCATGCCCACGCGCTTGGGCAGGAACCACGTGCCGCCGGAATCGGGTACGAGGCCGATCTTCACGAACGCCTGGATGAAGCTAGCGGAGCGTGCGGCGAGCACGAGGTCGCAGGCGAGGGCGAGGTTGGCACCGGCGCCGGCCGCGGTGCCGTTGACGGCGGCGATCACGGGCATCGGCAGCGCCTGCAGGCGCTTGATCAGCGGATTGAAATGCTCATCGATGAGGTCGCCGAGATCGGTCATCGCACCCGGCGTGAAGTCGAGATCGGCGAGATCCTGGCCCGCGCAGAAGCCGCGGCCCGCGCCCGTCAGCACAAGGGCGCGCGCGCCGGCTGCGGCGATCTCGTCGAGCGCTGCGACAAGCTCGCGGTGCATGGCGCGCGTAAAGCTGTTGAGCTTGTCCGGGCGGTTCAGCGTGATCGTGGCCACGCGGGTGGACGCGTCGATTTCGACGCGGATCGCATCGTAGGGCATCGGTTGTCTCCTTGTCGACCAGAGTTAGCGCTTCAGCGCTTACTCTGGTCCCATGCAAAGCTGTCTGAGACCGCCGAATGCATCGCCCGGCGGCCGGTCGATACTGCGCGCGTTATGCCTCGATGCGTTCGATCGCGAGGGCGATGCCCTGGCCGACGCCGATGCACATCGTACAAAGTGCGAAGCGTCCGTTCGTGCGCTCCAACTGATGGAGAGCCGTCGTGACGAGACGCGCGCCCGAAGCGCCGAGCGGGTGGCCCAGCGCAATCGCGCCGCCATTCGGGTTCACGCGCGGATCGTCGTCGGCAATGCCGAGTGCGCGCAGCACGGCGAGACCTTGCGAGGCGAACGCCTCATTGAGCTCGATCACGTCGAACTGATCCAGCGTCATGCCGAGCTGCTTGAGCAGTTTTTGCGTAGCGGGCGCCGGGCCGATGCCCATGATGCGCGGCGCGACGCCGGCGGTCGCCATGCCGAGCACGCGCGCGCGGCGACGCAGACCATACTGTTTCGCGGCCTCCTCATTGGCGAGCAGCAGGGCGCACGCGCCGTCGTTGACGCCCGAGGCATTGCCCGCCGTGACCGTGCCGTCCTGTTTCACGACGCCCTTGAGCTTGCCGAGCGATTCGAGCGAGGTCTCGCGCGGGTGCTCGTCGAGCGTCACGCGCACGGGGTCCCCCTTCTTTTGCGCGATCTCGACGGCGACGATTTCCTGCGCAAGCGTGCCGTCCTTCTGCGCGCGGGCCGCCTTCTGTTGGCTGCGCAGCGCGAACGCGTCCTGATCGGCGCGGTTGATCCTGAATTCTTCCGCGACGTTTTCGGCCGTCTCCGGCATCGAATCGACACCGTACTGTTGCTTCATCAGCTTGTTGACGAAACGCCAGCCGATGGTCGTGTCGTAGATGGCCGCTTCACGGGAAAACGCGGAAGCCGCCTTGCCCATGACGAACGGCGCGCGCGTCATGCTTTCCACGCCGCCCGCGATCATGAGGCGCGCTTCGCCCGCCTTGATCGCGCGCGCTGCGCTGCCGACGGCGTCGAGGCCCGAGCCGCACAGGCGGTTGAGCGTGCCGCCCGGCGCGTCGGTCGGCAGGCCCGCGAGCAGCGCGGCCATGCGCGCGACGTTGCGGTTGTCTTCGCCGGCCTGGTTGGCGCAGCCGTAGAGCACGTCGTCGAGCGCGCTCCAGTCCACGCCGGGATTGCGCTCGACGAGCGCGCGGATCGGCACCGCGGCGAGGTCGTCCGCCCGGACGTCCTTGAGGGCGCCGCCGTAGCGGCCGAACGGGGTGCGAATCGCGTCGCAGATATAGGCTTCGGTCATCTCGGATTCCTGAGGCGCGAGCGCAGAAGTGCGCTCACGCCTTGCGTGCTAGAGGGATGGGCAATCGGGCGCCATTCAACTGAGCGGCATGGGCCGATCAGCTGGCAACGGCGGGGGCCGCTTTCGGTTCGACGTGAACGCGGCTCTGAACCACGCGGAAGCGGTTCGCCACGAAGGCGGCGTCGGCGAGCGCGGCGTTCGCAGCGGGGTTCGCGCCGGTGCCGTGGAAGTCCGAGAATGCAGCCGACTGGTTCACGAACACACCGCCCGTGAGGTTGATCGAGAGCGCCACGCCGCCGGTGATGGCGGCTTCGTGCGCGGCTTCGATCACAGTGTCGTCCGTGCTGTAGACGGAAAGCGTGAGCGCGCCGTGGTCGCGCGCGGTCTCGCCGGCCAGTTTGAGCGATTGCGCAGTCGAATCCGTGGCGATCACGAACGAGATCGGGCCGAACCATTCGCGCGTGAACTGGGCGGCGTCGCGGGCTGCGTCGAGCGAAAGCACGAGCGGCGTGCGCACGCGTGCGCCGGCGAACTGCGGGTGTTCGAGCGTCTGGCTGTCGGCGAGCACGGTGCCGAGCTTGCGGGCTTCGTCGATGCGAGCCGTCACGCCTTCGTTCTGGATCGCGCCGAGCACTTCGACGGCGCGCGCCGGATCGGCGACGAACTTCTGCACGGCGCCGGCAATCGCCTGGGCGACGGCCTCGAAGCTCACCTGGCCTTCAGCGGTGCGGATGCCGTCGCGCGGCACATAGATGTTCTGCGGGGCCGTGCACATCTGGCCCGAGTAAAGGGAGAGCGAGAGCGCGATGTTGCGGGCGACGGCCTTCAGATCGTCCGCGGAGTCGATCACGATCTGGTTCACGCCGGCCTTTTCCGTGTAGACCTGCGCCTGATGCGCATTACGCTCGAGCCAGTCGCCGTTTTGCGTGCTGCCCGTGAAGTCGATCAGCTTGATCTCGGAGCGCAGTGCGAGTTGCTGCACGAGCGCGCCGTCGTTGGGATCAGTGGCGAGCAACGTTACGACGTTCGGATCGAAGCCGGCTTCGCGCAGCACGTCACGCGCAATGCGCACGGTGATCGCGAGCGGCAGGATCGCGCCCGGGTGCGGCTTGACGATGACCGTGTTGCCCGTCGCGAGATCGGCGAAAAGGCCGGGGTAGCCGTTCCAGGTCGGAAACGTGCAGCAGCCGAGCACGAGGCCGGTGCCGCGCGGCACGATGGTGAAGCGCTTTTGCATCGCGAGGGGCGGGTTCTTGCCCTGCGGCTTTTCCCAGTGCGCATCGGCAGGGATGCGGCGCAGCTGGTCGTAGGCGTAGGCGACGGCTTCCAGCGCGCGGTCCTGAGCGTGCGGGCCGCCGGCCTGGAAGGCCATCATGAACGCCTGGCCGGTCGTGTGCATGACGCTGAAGGCGATCTCGAAGCTCGCGCGGTTCAAGCGCTCGAGGATCTCGAGGCTCACGCCTGCCCATGCCTGCGGGCCGGCGGCGCGCCAGTCGCGCTGGGCTTGCTGCGCGGCTTCGATCAACTGGTCGGGCGTCGATTTCGGATAGCGTGCGCCGAGCGCGAAGCCGAACGGCGAGGCCTCGCTGCCGACGGTTTCGCCCGTCGACGGCTGGTCGAGTTCGAAGGTGCGATTCAGGTGGGCCTTGAACGCGGCTTCGCCGTCTGCGCTAGCGGTTTCCCCGTACACTTTGGGGCTGGGCATTTCGGCGAACGGGCTCCAGT
The DNA here is from genome assembly GCF_004353905.1 of Paraburkholderia guartelaensis. Classification (GTDB taxonomy): domain Bacteria; phylum Pseudomonadota; class Gammaproteobacteria; order Burkholderiales; family Burkholderiaceae; genus Paraburkholderia; species Paraburkholderia guartelaensis. The sequence continues at coordinate 34,766 of NZ_SMOD01000061.1, forward strand.
AGCCGCGGGTCTCGATGGCGGCAAGCGCTTTTTGAAGCGCGCCCTCATGCTTGGCAAACAGCGAATTTGTCATGGCTCAACGTTGATTGAGAGGTTGGACAGGGCCCGTGCCAATTAATTGACCGACCGGTTGGTTGGCCAATGTTAGCATTAGTCAAAGTTCGGCGTAAAAGATTTTTTTGGGGACTTTCTTTTGATGGAAGGAGGAGTTATGGGGTACGAAAACATCCTGGTCGAGACGCGTGGCAAGGTCGGACTGATCACACTGAACCGGCCAAAGGCGCTCAACGCGCTGAACGATGCGCTGATGGACGAACTGGGCGCGGCGCTCAAGGCGTTCGACGCCGATGAAGGTGTTGGCGCGATCGTCATCACGGGTAGCGAAAAAGCGTTCGCTGCGGGCGCGGACATCGGGATGATGGCGAGCTACACCTTCATGGATGTCTACAAAGGCGACTACATCACGCGCAACTGGGAGACGATCCGTTCGATTCGCAAGCCGATCATCGCGGCGGTCGCTGGCTTCGCGCTCGGTGGTGGCTGCGAACTGGCCATGATGTGCGACATGATCTTCGCCGCCGATACGGCGAAGTTCGGTCAGCCCGAGATCAAGCTGGGCGTGATTCCGGGTGCGGGCGGTACGCAGCGTCTGCCGCGCGCGGTGTCGAAAGCGAAGGCGATGGACCTGTGCCTGACCGCGCGGATGATGGGCGCGGAAGAGGCGGAGCGCGCAGGGCTCGTGTCGCGAGTGATTCCCGCGGCAGAGCTGCTGAACGAAACGCTGGCCGCGGCGACGACCATCTGCGAATTCTCGTTGCCCGCCGTGATGATGGCGAAGGAGTCGGTGAACCGCGCCTACGAAACGACGCTTGCTGAAGGCGTGCACTTCGAGCGTCGTCTGTTCCATTCGCTCTTCGCTTCGGAAGATCAAAAGGAAGGGATGGCGGCCTTCGTCGAGAAGCGCAAGCCCGTATTCAAGAACAAGTAAATGCCTGGGAGATTCGATCGCCGCGAATGGCGATCGAATTTATTTTCGCCACCCCCTTGCACGGCGCCGGCGGGGGCGATAAGATTTGCCCCCTTCGCAGTTCGATGTCTCTGACGTCAGGCAGCGAGGGCCGCCGAGGAAACCGGCGGACGCAGGAGTCAGCAGCTTTTTCAAGCGGTGAGCGAAAAAAAGGGGTTGACGAAGCGAAAAGGATTCTTCATAATCTCGTTTCTCTGCTGCTGACGCAGCAACGCAGAAAGAAGCCGGTAGTTGAGCAGTTTTAACGGCGCTTTCGCGAACGATCTTTAAAAATTTACAGCCGATAAGTGTGGGCGCTTGATGCGGTGGCGACCTGATGTCGTTCTTC
>NZ_SMOD01000062.1 GCF_004353905.1 Paraburkholderia guartelaensis
TCTACCGGTGGCTCGCTCGACACCGGGCCGGCCGCACCGAACACGTCGGCCGCGCGCTCCTGCAACTGCCGCTTCCATTCCGTGATCTGGTTCGGATGCACATCGAACTGCTGCGCCAGTTCGGCGAGCGTGCGCTCGCCCTTGACTGCCGCCAGGGCCACTTTCGCTTTGAACGCCGCTGAGTGCGTGCGTCGGGTTCGTTTCGTCATTTTCTCGGTTCCTTTGCCTGCATTATCGCTGGCTCAGGCCCCGGTCGTTCCACTTATCCCGCTGTCCGATTTTGCGCGGCCACCTCTAAGGGCGCAAGCACCGCGTCGGCAACCATTACCGCATAGCCGAGCGTCAGGGTTTTGCGGCCCATCGCCCGTACGAGCAGCAGCGCGATACGCCTGCCGAGGCCGGTCTTCTCGTAGCCGAGGGCAAACATGAACGCGCCAAAAATCAGCCACACCGTGCCGTTCGAGAATCCGGAAAGCGCCCACGCAAGGCTCGCGTTCGCCACATTGAAACCGGGCTTGGCAAGTTGCTCGGGGCTGAAGAAGACCCATTCGGAAAGCACAGCGACTATGGTCACGGCGATGAGTCCGATCGCAGCACCAGGAATGGGTTCCAGCATCAGGCCGACGATTACGCCTGCGAAAATCGCAAAGTAATACCAGGTGTGCTGTGCGAGACCTGCGGGGGCGGGGATGAGCGCGATGACGATCGCCGCGGCAATGGGGGCGAGGGCCTTCCACAACGTTTTCATACCTCGTTCCCTTGGCTATAACCTTCGTTGTGCTATGGTTTATATGATGTTTTCCGCGAGTTTGCCAGTGTGGCGCCGGCGCGCCACAAGGAGACCGGTGATGGTGGTTCGCCTAAGCATTGAAGGGCGCGAGATCGAAGCGCCGGTCAACTGCTCGATCTTGCAGGCATTCGCGCAGGCGGGTCAGACACTCGTCGAAGGCGTCGGATGCATGGGGCAGGGCGTGTGCGGCTCCTGCCGCGTCATGGTCCGGCGCAGCGGCGAACAGGACGTCACAACCGTGCTCGCGTGCGAGACCCTCGTCGAAGACGGCATGCAGGTTGCATTCCTCGATTACCTGACGACCCCAACGCGGCACGTGTATCGCATGGAGGATCTTGGGGACAGCTGGGAAGCGCTGCGCACCATTTCGGAAATATTCCCGGAGGCGTCCCATTGCCGTCATTGCAGTGGCTGCGACCGCGCCTGCCCGAAAGGGCTCGAGGTTCAGCGCGGCGTAAATCTGGCCGTGGAGGGCAGCCTGGATGCATCCAGCCAGGTCTTCGACGAATGTGTCATGTGCAATCTTTGCACGCTCGCTTGTCCCGAACACATTCGGCCCAATCATCTCGGCTTGTTCGTGCGACGAATGATTGCGGCTCACTCGCTGCGTCCGGCCAATCTGATCCGCCGGCTGCAGCAGATCGAAAGCGGCGAAATGAAGATCGATTTCGATGCGCCTGCCGCGCATCCGCCGCGCTGACCGGGGCACAAGATCGTGGCGACCTCGATTCCCTACGCGAACGCGCGACAGCGCTACCGGTCAGGCGCAGTACCCACGCTGCGCACCGAGGACTGTTCCGTCGAGGAACTCCTCAAGGGCTATCACCCCGACCACGGGCCCAATGCGCGCGTGCCTCTCGCGGTTGGCGTCAATCGCGGGGAGCCGTGTCAGCCGGATCTTGCGCGCCAGCTGCACGCAAACGCGTTGATCGACGATGTCGACCTGGCAGGCGCCCAGCTCGTCTTCACCGATGTGCTGGTCGTGGGCGGCGGCGGCGCGGGCTGTGCCGCGGCGCTCACTGCGGCGAAGCAGGGTGCACAGGTGCTCCTCGCCGGCAAACTGCGGCTCGGGGACAGCAACACCGTGATGGCCGAAGGCGGCATCCAGGCGGCGGTCGGAGAAGACGACAGCCCGCAGCTGCACTTCGAAGACACGATGCGCGCCGGGCATTTCTGCAGCGACCCCGGGCTCGTCGCGCAAATGGTGATGGACGGTCCCGACGTGATTCGCTGGCTGATCCAGCTCGGCATGATGTTCGATCTGGAGGATGACCGGCCACTCGGCGGCAACCTTTTGCGCAAGAAGGCCGGCGGCGCGTCGGCGGCGCGCATTCTTTCGTATCGGGACTACACCGGGCTCGAGATGATGCGCGTGCTGCGCGAGGCCGTCAATCTCGATCCCGGCATCGATGTGTGGAATCGCTGCCCCGTGGTCGAACTGCTCTCGGACGAGCGTGGAGGCTGTGCGGGCGCCGTGCTCTACAACCTCGAATGGCGGACCTTCGTACTGGTGCGAGCCCGTGCCGTGATACTCGCTACGGGCGGCGCAGGGCGGCTGCATCTCAACGCCTTTCCCACTTCGAATCACTATGGCGCAACCGCCGATGGCCTTGTGCTGGCCTATCGTATCGGCGCGCGGCTGCGCGAACTCGATTCGTTCCAGTACCATCCGACGGGTCTTGCCTGGCCGCCTCACCTGGCGGGCGGATTGATCTCGGAAGCCGCCCGCTCGGCGGGAGCGAAATTGATCAACGGCGAAGGAGAGCGTTTCGTCGACGAGCTTCAGCCCCGGGACGTGGTGGCCGCGGCCATTCTGCGCGAATGCGCGCAAGGGCGCGGAATCTCGCGCGACGGGCAGATCGGCGTGTTCCTCGACACGCCCTCGCTCGAAATGGCAAACCCCGGCATTCTGGCGCAGCGCCTCGTTACGCTGCGCCATCTTGCACGCAGGTGCGGAATCGATCCGGCGCAGGAGCCGTTTCTTGTGTATCCCACGTTGCACTACCAGAACGGCGGCGTCGTGGTCGACAAGGACGGTGCGACGAGCGTGTCCGGCCTGTACTGCGCAGGCGAGGTCACCGGCGGCATCCACGGACGCAACCGGCTGATGGGCAATGCGTTGCTCGACATCGTGAGCATGGGGCGCCGGGCGGGGGCGAGCGTTGCGGAATCGAAGGGGCACGTCATGGCGAGCCGCGCCGGCATCGGCCACGTTCATGAGTGGCAGCGGGAGCTCACCCTGGCAGGATTGCCCTTGCACGTGAAGGCACCGCAGCTTTTTCCCGGCTACGCTCATTTCGATCTGCGAAACGATGCCAGCCTGCGCCCGGACGCTCGCGCGCGGGCGGTCGGAAGCATCCGCTGACGCGGCACATGGAGCGGCAATGGACAAGCTGAATCAGGTTCTTTTGCGTGATGAGATCCGCGTAGGCGCGAACCTCGACGCCTGGTTCGCGCACGGCGGCGGCGAGGGGCTCGCTCGCGCGCTGGAAGATCCGGCTGCGATCATTGCGGAAATCGCCCAGGCGGATTTGCGCGGCATGGGCGGCGCCGGTTTCCCCGCGCATCGTAAATGGACGCCTGTCGCCGCCGCGCCGGAAGGGGACAAGTACATCATCTGCAATGGCAACGAAGACGAACCCGGCACATTCAAGGACCGTTTTCTGCTGGAACATACACCTCACCAGGTGATCGAAGGCGCGCTCATCGCGGCGCTCGCGAGCCGCGCCAATCACGTCATTCTCTACGTCAACCCGCATCAGCATCAGGCGCTCGCAGTTACTCGCGAGGCGGTGCTGCAGTGGCGCGGACATCCTCTCTTCACGGCGATCGAACAGTGGCTCGGAAAGACCGTTTCGCTTTGCGTGCTGCCCAGTTCGGGGCTTTATATAGGAGGGGAGGAAACGGCGGTCATTGCAAGCGTGGAAGGCGGGTTTCCGTTTCCACGGCGCAAGCCGCCTTTTCCTGCGGAGCAGGGCGTGCATGGTGCTCCGACCGTCGTCAATAACACGGAAACGCTGGCTCACGTACCCGGAATCCTGCGCCATGGCGCACAGTGGTATCGCGACCTGGGTGTTGGCGATGCGGCGGGTACCAAGCTTTATTCGCTCTCGGGCGACGTCTTGCGTCCTGGTCTGTACGAACTGCCCATGGGCACGAACCTCGATACGCTCGTCTTCGAGCACGGCGGCGGAATGCTGCAGGACAAGGAGTTCAAGGCGGTCTTCACCGGCGGCCCTTCCAACACCTTGCTGACGAAACGCGAGCTCGATGTCGCTCTGGACTTCGACTCGGTCCGGCAATGCCGCTCGCGTCTGGGAACAGGCGCAATGATCGTCGTTTCGGAGGGCAGCAGCATCGTGCGCAAGGTCGCCGAGTACGTAAGCTTCTTCGCCCAGGGCTCGTGCGGACAATGTCCGCCTTGCAAAGGCGGAACGTTTCAGCTGATGCGGCTACTCAACCGGCTCGACACTGGCCGCGGAGTACGCGCCGATCTGGATGCGTTGGAGAACCTGTGCCGCATTCTTCCTGGCAGCGGACGTTGCGGTCTCATCGACGGGGCCGTGACCGTAGTCGAAAGTTCGATTAACCAGTTTCGGGGCGAATACGAAGCGCTTTTGGCGTAGACCGGAACGTAAGTTACCCGATATCGCGATCGATAAAATTCTTCCGGAGATCACGCGATGCCTTACTTGCAACTCGATGTAAACGATCACTACTCGGTAGAACAGAAAAAGCTTCTCGCGGCGAAGATGTGCGATACCTATGCGCGACTGATGTCAGTCGATATCAGGCGCATCAGTGTTGCCATACGCGAACTCGGGCCCGGTTCCGTGTGGCGCATTCCGGTGGACGGCGCAGAACCCGTGGCTGTTTCCTTGATGATGCTCGATATCAGACGAGGACGACCGCCGGAATTGCGCATGGAGGTCGCGAAGACGCTTTGCGCACACTGTGTGGAAATTCTGGGCTTGCGTGAAGACCGGCTCAACGTGGAGTTCACACAGCACACAGGAGACGAGATGTATCACCCTGCTCTAGGGGGATACAGCCCGGAATGGGAGCCGGGTGAGCAATGAGAAGTCACGTACAGGCACCGTTGCAACGATCTGCGTGAAATGGAATCAGACGATTTGCCAGGCTGGGAGTGCGTCAATGGAAAAAATGTACTCGTACAAGGGCTTTGAGGTCACCGTAAAGCTTTTGGACGTGCGGGCTGTTTCGAGCGAATTCACATATGGGCCCCCGGTGGGGTACGTCGCAGAGGCGAGGATTTGCACGGCGGAGCCGAGAAGACCAATAGGCGTGCCGATTCGACTTGTCGCGGAAGGAAACCGCGTATTCGGCACGATAGACGACGCCTTGGCAGCAGGCTTTGGTGCCGCACAGCACGCCATAGACGATAGAGCAGCCCCTTGATGTCGGTGCGCTCGATTTCAACGAAACGCGCACTGCATGCCGCGTGTTTTTCCGCGGATACCGGATGAGCACCACGCAACGGAGATCCGGCAGTCATCGAATGGCGCGCATCGCGTTGCCACTGGGGCACGACCTGCAACACCATCGACAAGCAGGCACATGCTGCTCCTACGCTACATACCCCAGGCCAATGCCACTCGCTCCATGCGTAGTTGCCGGGCATCGAGCCTGCAGCGCCGCCCGCGAAGCGGATCGTCATGTAGATCGTGTTTGCGCGGCCACTGCGACGGCGGGCGTTCTCAACGCACGGGCCCACAGAATATATTGACGAGATTTCCATCCGGGTCACGCAGTAGGAGCGAGCGATTGCCCCAAGGCATCAATGTCGTCGGCATCACGATGGTTGTACCGGACGCTTTCATCCGCTCGAACACCATGTCGACGTCCTCCACTTCGAACTCCAGGATTGCCGATTGATTGGCTGCGGCAGTGGCCGCTCCGACATTGAAAAGCTTGATCAGGTGCTCGGATGAAATCGCGAGGGTCGCGCTCGCGAATCGCATTTCGGCAAACCCATCGGCTAGCCGCACGGCCTCGATCCCGGACAGCCTCTGATAAAACTCGACCAGCCGTTCAATATCCGCGGTAACCAGTCGAACTGATGCAAACTTCATTTTGAGCTCCTTTAGAAGAGCTTCAGTCTACCAGGCCATGCTGTCAGATTCTGGCAGTATCGTGCGACTAGCGACCTGGTTGAGTTTGCGCCATTCTCGAAGCAGAGTGGAACGCCGCTTTGGATAGCGCTCCATCTTTTGCTCGACGCTCAAGATCCGATCCGAACGGAAATTGCGAAAATCGGCTCGAAGCTCGCACCAACACATCAGCACCCGTGCCTGGTCGAAATACACTAGGGCAAAGGGCCAAACGACGCGCCGCGATTGAATGCCGCTGCCGTCCACGTAGGTAATCTCGAGCTTCAACTCTGCACGGACCGCGGCACGCAGCAGGTCCGGCGAGATCGTGTGGGCAGGTCTCGTCAACGGCGCACCGACCAGCAGCGAAGATTCCTCTAGCTCGCGGCGCAGTTCAGCGGGCAGCACGGCCGCTATCTTTGCAAGCGCGCCGAGTGCACCCGCCGATAGCGTCTCGTCGCAGCGATCGGCCACCCAGCGCATGCCAAGCACCAAGGCATCGAGTTCCTCCGAGCGGAACATGATGGGTGGAAGCATGAAGCCCGGCTTCATCACATAGCCAATGCCCGGCGCCCCCTCGATCATTGCTCCTTGGGCCTGCAAACTGGCGATGTCCCGGTACAAGGTGCGCGTGCTCACGCCAAGCTCATTAGCGAGGGTTTGGCCGCTCACGGGACGTCGATAACGACGTAACACTTGCAGGAGTTGAAGGAGGCGTTCTGCACGGGACATACGTGAATTCCGATATCGACACGGAGGGGAATCAACAATGTGATCCGGTGCTTCGGACCGAATGCAGTTGATTCGTTCCGACGGCCCTTGCATTGTTCACGATTTAACTGACGAAGTCGAACGTCTCGAGTTGGCCGACTACTGCGCGACACAGTGCGGACGGCGACCCGAACTGGCCACGTAGTTTAGCGACAGGGCACGCCGCGCTCAGAGGAAGTTCCTGATCAGCATCGTCACCCACGACCAGGCACCGCCGCAGCCGGCGGCCCGGCACCGTGCATCGGGATCCGCCAGAAGGCGGCCATTGGCGTCGCTCACCGAATTTGAGTTGCGCAGGAAGTACGCCACGCTGTCTTGCAAGGGATCGAGCCCGTCCTCAGGGATATCTATCCACAGGCCGTTTTCGGTATTCAAGCGGGCCGACAGTGAATCGAAATTGAAACTGCCGAGATAATATCGATGGCCGTCGATGAGGACCAGCTTGGCGTGCATCATGCGGTTGTCTCGGTCGGAATATTCGCGCACCTCGATCCCGGCATTCACCAAGCCGGGCAGATCGTCGGCATAGGCGCGCCCGACTGCGGGGAATTCCTGCGTGATGCTCGCCAGCGAGGCGCTCACCAGAATCACGTGGACACCTTCGCGCCGCTTGCGCTCAAGCGCCTCGCGCAGTTCCGGCACCAGGATCACGTAGGGGTTGATGATCAGGATTTCGTGCTGTGCCGTATCGAACGCTTGTAGCATGTCCTGCAACGTGCCTGGCGAGCGCTTGTCGGGCCAGTCGTGGACATAGCGCAGGCGCTCGCAGGCGATCGGCATCCAGGCGGGATCAAAATTCGCCCCGGGAGCGGGCGGAGCGGCGGGATCATTGGGCGTATCGGTGGCAGTGGGTGTATCGGTAGCGGCCAGGTCTGGCGCCTCGGCTTCAGCATCGAGCGGAGCCAGCAGCCATTCGCGCCAATAATGGATGCGCGCCGGGTCCAGCGTCGCATAACCCTGCGAGTTGACATAAGGACTTGCGACCTTGAGGAATTTTTCCGGCTCGGGGCGAACCACTTCCGGGCTATTCCAGAACAGGGCGAAATGCTGGTACATGGCGTGCAGGGAGGAAGCCTCCTGGCCGGGGTCGCCCGACACCATCAGATCGCGCTCGCTGAGCCAGTTGCGGAAACTCTCGTCCCAGATCGAGGTACTGCCGATCACGGCCGTGTCGCCAACCAGGAACAGTTTGTCGTGCATGCGATGCGAGATCTCGACGAGATCGGATCGTGGATGGAAGATTCGGAGTTCAATGCCGGGCGCAACTTCGTGCAGGGCGACGATGAGCTCGTCCTCGAACGGGTAGTGCGGCTCGGGGCCGATGCCGTCGATCAGCAGTTTGACCGGCACGCCTCGGCGCGCAGCCTCGACCAGATGACGCAACAGCAGGCCGCCGGTCTGATCGATTTTGAAGATGTAGGCGAGGATGCGGATCTGCTCGGCAGGCGTGGCACGGTCGACCAGCGCAATCCGCGACTGCATCAACTGACCGTCGTCTAGACTGGCGACCAGGTCGACACATTGCGCGTGGCCTTGCTGAGAAGAGGCCAGCACGCATGCCAGAATGAGCGCCAGGCTTCTCGTTGTGGTCATGAGATGGCGAACGGGTTCGATGTGTCTGCGGCCCTACGTCCTTGAAGGTCGGGAAGGCTTTGTCGCGTTAGCGCGGTCAAGTAGCTCGCTGTGACTTCGAGAAGGTAACAGAACGGCGAGCCCGAGATAGTTACCGTGGACAAGAGCGGCGCGAATCTGGCTGCACATCAAGCACGCAGTGGACCGAACATCAGCGCAGTTGAAAGGAAAGAATGGCTTTCCGGAATGTCCGATTGTCGCCGATCTATGAGCACTGTTCCAACGACCGCTCGTGGCCGACCGGCGCCCGATGCAATCCGCCCCGCCCAACCCGGAGCTTCATTGCGTGGCGTTTTACGAGGCAATCACTTGTTGTCGTACCCGACTCGGCGCCACGCCTGTCCACCGTTTATAGGCCTGCGAAAACGAGGACAGGTCACTGAACCCCAATTCCTGGGCGATCTCCGTGAGTGACAGGCGTCCCTCGTCGATCAATGTCTGTGCCCTCGCTTTGCGCACGGCGTTCGATATGTCCCGGAAACAGGCGCCTTGAAACCGCCCTGAACCCTTTCATGGGCCGTGTGGGTGGCCCGATGCTGAACTTCGCGGCGAAGACCCCACTGAAATGCGTGCGTATGCCCATGACAGTGGCCAGCAAGATGTCTGCACTTGTGAACAACGAAGACGCGCTGAAGGTCTGGCTGTCGGACAAGCGCTCGGCTGGCAACGCGATGACGATGGCCTTTCTTGGCTCCTACTTGTCATATCAGCCCGTGACGGAGCCGGAGGATTTCAACGTCTGCCCGATCCTGTTGACTCAGCCCGCAGTAGATCGTTGGACGCCATTGCATCTGAGCGAACCGTTCCTCAAGCGTATCCAGAAGGTGCCAGTGAATGTTGTGATGCTCGAGAGCGCTGGGCATTATCCACTCGAGCAGCCGGGACTCTCGCAGATGGTGGACGCCATCGACGCGTTCTACCGTAATGGAGCGGCTCGACAGCAGGGGATCGAATGGCTGCCTTGACGATAAAGCGATCTTTTGGCGTGACGGTTCTCGGTCTGCGCCTTTCCATGCGGCGTCCAACGATCGCGCGCGGAGGGCGTCCCGGATGCGTGTCTGATGCATCAGGCGGAAACCGGCCAGCTCACCCGCAAACCCCCTTGTAGCAATCCAATATTTCGAATATATTGGAAATATGGAAGAGAGAGACGTTGTTCGCGCCCTTGCGGCGCTCGCCCACGAAGTGCGCCTGCGCGTGTTCCGGATGCTGGTTGTAGCCGGGCCGGGCGGCTTGACGCCTGGCACCATCGCGACTCAGCTGGATCTGCCCAATGCAACGCTCTCCTTTCACCTGAAGGAGTTGATGCACGCCGGGCTGGTCACACAGGAGCGCGACGGGCGCAGCTTGATCTATCGGGCCGCCTACGAGCAGATGAACGCGGTGCTTGGCTTTCTGACCGAGAACTGCTGCCAGGGGCAGGTGTGCCTCGCGCCCGGCACAGATTCGTGCAAATGCTGACGGAGACCTCCATGAAGCGGTTTCACATCCACATTCACGTTGACGATATCGCAACCAGTGTCGCGTTCTATTCGAAGCTGTTCGGTGCAGAGCCGACGCGCATCGAAACGGATTACGCCAAGTGGATGCTCGACGATCCTCGCGTGAACTTCGCGATCTCAACGCGCGGTACAAAGGTCGGTGTGGACCACCTGGGTTTTCAGGTGGATGACGCGGCGGAGCTCGCCGAACTCGCGCAGCGTGCGCAGGCAGCGGATATGAGCCTGCTCGACCAGGGCGAAACGACCTGCTGCTATGCGCGCAGCGACAAGCACTGGGTCGTCGATCCACAAGGGATCGCGTGGGAGCACTTTCATACCCTGGACAGCGCGCCCGTCTATGGCGAAAGCCGGCAGGTAGAGCCGGCGCCGGGCGCCGCGGCCTGTTGCGGGCCGAGCGGCAAGCCTGTTGCCATTCCCGTGAAGCCGGCCGGTTCGGCCTGCTGCTGATCGCGCATCGCGTCCGATAACACCATGACCACCAACGTCCTGATCCTTTGCACGCACAATTCTGCGCGCAGCGTGCTTTCCGAGGCCATGCTCAATCACTGGGCGCACAAGCTCGGCAAGGACGTGCGGGCGTTCAGCGCCGGCAGCGCCCCAAGCGGCCGCATCAATCCGTTCGCGCTCGAAGCGTTGTCGAACGCGGGTATCGATACGCAAGGCTATCGCAGCAAGAGCTGGGATGAATTCGCGCAGGACGGCGCGCCGCCAATGCGCATCGTCATCACCGTGTGCGACAGCGCGGCCGCGGAACAGTGTCCGTTCTGGCCGGGTAGCCCGGTCAAGGTGCACTGGGGCTACGCCGATCCGTCGAACGCGCAGGGCGGCGACGAAGGCAAGCGTCAGGCATTCGAGCTTACGCGCCAGGCCATCGGCTATCGCATGCTGCAATTGCTCGAACTGCCACTGGAGAGCCTGGGGAACGCTGACCTTCAGCAGGCACTGGACGTCATCCTGCAAAGCTGAACCCGTCTCCATCGAGTTGTCCCATGAATGCATCCAACGTCGCCGCTTCGCGAAAGAGCGCTGCGAAAGCCCCCATCAGTTTCTTCGAGCGATACCTGACCGTCTGGGTTGCGCTGTGCATCGTTGCCGGCATCCTGTTTGGCCAGGTGCTGCCAGGTGTCTTTCAGGCAATTGGCCGGATGGAATACGCACACGTCAATCTGCCGGTCGGTCTGCTGATCTGGGTGATGATCATCCCGATGCTCGTCAAGGTCGACTTCGGCTCGCTGCATGAAGTGCGGCAGCACATCAGGGGCATTGGTGTCACGCTCGTCGTCAACTGGCTGGTCAAGCCTTTCACGATGGCGTTCCTCGCGTGGCTCTTCATCAAGCAGTTGTTTGCGCCGATGTTGCTCGCTGCGCAGCTCGACAGTTATGTGGCCGGACTGATCCTGCTGGCGGCCGCGCCCTGCACGGCGATGGTGTTCGTCTGGAGCCGCCTGACGGGAGGCGACCCGTTGTTCACACTCTCGCAGGTCGCACTCAACGACAGCATCATGGTGGTCGCGTTTGCGCCGCTCGTCGGCCTGCTGCTCGGCATCTCGGCAATCATGGTGCCGTGGGCAACACTGCTCACCTCGGTCGTGCTCTACATCGTCATTCCGGTGATCCTCGCGCAGATCCTGCGCAAGGTGCTGCTCGCGAGAGGTGAAAAGGCGTTTGAGGCCGCGATGGCAAAGATCGGCCCCTGGTCCATCACGGCGCTGCTCGCGACGTTGGTATTGCTGTTCGCTTTCCAGGGTGAAGCGATTCTGAAGCAGCCGCTCGTGATCGTGCTGCTTGCCGTTCCGATCCTGATCCAGGTGTTCTTCAATTCGGCGCTGGCGTACTGGCTCAATCGTGCGGTCGGCGAAAAGCACAACATCGCCTGCCCGTCGGCCCTGATCGGTGCCTCGAATTTTTTCGAACTGGCCGTCGCCACTGCAATCGGCCTGTTCGGTTTCAACTCGGGCGCCGCGCTCGCGACGGTCGTGGGCGTGCTGATCGAGGTACCGGTCATGCTGCTCATCGTGCGCATCGTCAATCGCTCGAAGCGCTGGTACGAGTGCGCTTGAAAATTATGGAAACAACCATATGAGTTGCGTCGTCATCTATCACAGCGAAATGGTCTGCAGTGCGGAGGGCGCGCATGTCTGATCTTGCAACCGACTTGCCGCAGGTTGACCCGGCGCTATTCCGCGTTCCTGATATCAACCGGCTTCAGGCCACAAAGACGTCGCCCCATCCGCCGCGCATCCTGCTGCTCTATGGTTCGCTGCGTGAGCGCTCGTTCAGCCGCCTGCTGAGCGAAGAAGCGGCGCGCCTGCTCACGGCGATGGGCGCTGAAGTTCGCACGTACAACCCAAGTGGCCTACCGTTCCCCGACGACGCCCCCGACACTCACCCGAATGTGGCCGAGTTGCGGGACCTGGTACTGTGGTCGGAAGGCATGGTCTGGTGCTCCCCGGAGCGTCACGGCGCGATGACGGGCATCATGAAATCACAGATCGACTGGATTCCGCTCTCGGTCGGCGCGATCCGGCCGACGCAGGGCAAGACGCTCGCGGTGATGCAGGTAAGCGGCGGCTCGCAGTCGTTTAACGCGGTCAACCAGATGCGTGTGCTGGGTCGCTGGATGCGCATGCTGACCATCCCGAACCAGTCGTCGGTAGCCAAGGCATTCACGGAGTTCGATGAAGCCGGCCGCATGAAGCCTTCGGCCTACTTCGATCGAGTCGTGGACGTGATGGAAGAACTGGTGAAGTTCACGCTGCTGACTCGCGACATCGGTCCGTATCTGGTCGACCGTTACAGCGAACGCAAGGAAAGCGCTGAGGAACTGATGAAGCGCGTGAATCAGACCCGCATCTGACTTATGGCGCCTTCCGCTTTCGATCGCACGTCAGAAGAGAACACTGCAACATGGGCACTGGCCATCGCCCAACTGGTCGCGTGGGGCGCCGTCTATTACGCATTTTCGCTCTTTGTTGTGCCGATGGAGCGCGAGCTGGGATGGAGCCGGGCATCGACCAACGCGGCGCTTTCACTCGGGCTGCTGGTTTCCGGACTGGCTGCGTACCCGGTCGGGAAGTGGATTGACCATGGCCACGGGCGCAGGGTGATGACAGCGGGATCACTGCTCGCGTCCGTCATGCTGGTGCTCTGGTCACAGGCAGGCAGCCTCGTGACGCTCTTTGCTGCCTGGGTGGGGCTGGGCGTCGCGATGGCGGCGACACTCTACGATCCGGTGTTCGCGATTCTCACACGGGACTATCCCCGCAGCTTCCGCACGAAGATCACACTGGTCACGCTCGTCGCGGGATTTGCCAGTACGGCATTCATTCCACTCACGCAGGGACTCGTCGACACGCTAGGTTGGCGGCATGCGTTGCTCGCGCTCGCGTCGATCAACGGCTTTGTGTGCCTGCCCATCCACTGGATGGCGTTGCGCGATGACTCGAGCATCACGGCACCTGCGGTCAACAAGGCGAGAATCAAGGCCGAGAACGACAAGTCTGTCAGGTGCGCTCTCCGAACGCCGGTGTTCTGGGCGCTCGCGATCTGCTTCACCGCCTACTATGCGACCTTCGCCGCACTGACGTTCCACCTGGTTCCGCTTATGGTCGAGCGCCACGTGTCGCAGCCTGTCATTCTCGCGACGATGGCGGTCATCGGTCCGTCGCAGGTGCTCGCACGGATGCTGTGGTTCACGCTTGGACGGAATGTATCGCCGCAGATCGTAGGCCTCGTTATCACCACAGCTTTCCCGGTGTCGGTTGTTGTGCTGCTGGTAGCCGGGACATCGCCCGTAGCGCTGATCCTGTTCGCGGTCATCTACGGAGGCGCAAACGGCATGATGACGATCCTGCGCGGCACCATCGTGCAGGATGTGATGTGGACGGAAGGTTATGGGGCAGTCAGCGGGTTGCTGTCTGCGCCTTCGAACATCGCGAAAGGCATCGCTCCGATCTCGGCGGCCCTGATCTGGTCGATCGGGCAAAACTACGTGCCAGTCGAATGGGTAGTGCTGCTTGTTTCGCTTGTTTCCACAGCGGCGTTTGGCATGGTTGCACTCTCTGCGCATCGTCGCAGTTCTGTCATGGCGGCAACGACCGAATGACAAACCGTGATATGCACCGACGAAAAAACCGTTCGTGAGCTGAACGCCCGGAGGGGTGTTTAGAACGGCCATTCGGTGGAGTTGCGTCAATGTCCGGACATGGCCGAACCCGGGAGTGCGCTAACCACGTGACCGTGAGCATCGGAGTTGCGCTGTATCACGAGGACGAGTTCGATCTGAGCCCCGCTTTCGAGCGTGCTGACCAGGCCCTGTACCGCGCCAAGGAGGCAGGCCGTAACCGGGTCGAGCCGGAAGCGCTGTCTGACCAGCGCGGCAAGCCATCGGCCGCAACCTAGCCGGGCATTGACTCCGGGGCAGCCTCACTGGAATGGCCGATTCCTGAGCGGAAGCGACACCTGAATGTCTAAGCGAAGGAGCGCGCGAATGGCTGGTCGTGGCCGGCTACTGTCCGATGCGATCGGCTGAAACCGACTCTGAAGAGACCCTCGACCCAAGGACGCACGAACGGCAACTTTCAAGGTGCAATGGACGATCGCCGAGCCGATTCATCTGGCACTCGCGGTGCGCCGAACTACGCTGGGACTTACCGAAGATTCGCTTGAAAAAACGTTAGCACCATTTCGTCAAACTGCTTGTGAAAGACCGTCCGATCGAAGCCGTTCGCATCGACGCAGAGTCCCGGCTCATTGTTCTTCATTGCCGCAGGACACGGGGCAAGAAAAGCAAAATGCGCCGCGTTGGAAACAATGTGATATTCAGGCCTGTGAGGAAGGGTCTTGGCGAGTGCGTCAGCGTTGCGCGGCAGCACGCCGGCGCCACCGAACTGGGAAGCCCAAAGCTGAATTGGCGCTTGCACATTCTTCAGGCTCGCCGTGGTTGGGAATGCATTGAACGGGTCCGCTAGCACAAAGGCTTTGATCCGCGCGTCATGAGTCAGGTGGTCGGTGGATACCTCTCCACTTCGGACCTGTTTGCAAATCGGGGCGCTCGGGTCCGGGCACGTAATATCGGCGTGCGGGAAATCCGGGTTACCGCCGGCCAACACCAGGCCCGTGTAGCCGCCGCGCGAAAAGCCAAAAAAGCCTATGCGTTGCGGGTCGATTCTGGCTGCGTCGGGGGCGGTGCTCAACATGTAATCGATAAGACGCTTGATGTCGGTCGGTCGCTCGACGAACACAGACATATCGTCGGCCCGAGTCATGTCAGAGAATGTATCGCCTGGATGATTGATTGCCGCCACGACAAAGCCTGCCTCGGCCAGCGTCTCGGCAAGGTCTCGGTGGCCAAGGTACGATCCGCCATAGCCGTGCGAAATGACAACGAGGGGAAGCTTTTCGCCAGCGGTTGGACAGTCGCGCCGCCCCTTCAGGACATATGGACCGATCGGCACCTCCTGGGAAGGCTCAGCACACGGTGTCCACACTATCGCTTTTAACGCCGGACCGCCGACATCAGCCGGAATCTGCGCGAACTTTATTCCCGCGGCGTGTGCAATTGCCGTAGACAGGCACAACAGAACGGCCAATATGGATGTTTTCATGTGGTTTTGAGGGGCGAGTTGTTTGCTTTCAATATCCTGATTGGCGGTATCACGGCGAAACGGCTCGAAGGCCGAATTCGGTCAGATCCTGATTTTATCCTCGTGCGCCAACGGCGGGATTTCGGATGATGCGGTCGCTCCCAGGTGTCCGATTTCCCGCGCAGGCGAATGGCGTCTGATGGCCGCCAGGCGACCAGGTCACTTGCATCCAGTCGCTTTCACAGCGGTGCACAATCACAAATCAACCGCCGACAAAGGGGGGGTGACGAACGTCGAGCAGGCACGAGACACGCGGCCCGGCGCATTCGCTGCCGAGCAAGAGCTTAGGGATCAATCAACTATATGGATTACGCCGCGCATTGCCTCGATGTGTTCCCGAGCGCGCAAGCGCAGTGGGCCGTGGCCACAGCCTCGACATTCTCATTCGATCTATTCAACGAGTCTATCGACCGCCTGAGAGTCGAGGAGATCGTGGGCCGTGACGTGATGAAATGGTGATATTGAACGGCCTGCGGTCGGTCCTGGGTGACTGGCTGCAGACCGAATGCCTCCTTAAAGACACGTCAAATCAGGCCGAGGGTTCGACGCTGTAACGCAGCCATACACTGCCGCCCTCGAGCGTCTCGGCTGATTTGAATGCGAGCGATCTACCGTAACCGGGATTTCCCTCTTCGGGGCCTTCGAAGATCGTCTGGACGCCTCGCACGCCGTCGATTCCCGGGCAGATCAACACACTCACTTCGTCGATCAGACCGGCTTTCAGAAAAGCCGCATTGATAGCGGCGCCCCCTTCGAGAAGCAGCGTGCTGATACCCAGCGTTTCACCCAGTGCCTCGACACCGGCTTTCAGGTCGTGTCCATCTTTACCCGCGAACACGTATGACACGCCGCTTTGTCGCAACTCGGCGAGATAGTCGTCCGATACGTGCTCGCCGAGCACCGCGGCGATCTGATCGTCACCCACGGTCGGGCGCGCGTAGTGAAGCTTGCCATCGGGGTCGAGGCCGATCGCGAAGGTCCGTTTGCGATCGGGATTGAGCCATGCTTTGCGCGCGCCGACATCGCTCGTTGTGATCGAAGCGCCGCGTTCGTCCTTCACGATTTCGGCCATCGTCACGCGGCCGACGAGCCAGCCGTCTCCACCGAGACCCGCCGCCACGTTTTCGTATTGCGTCACGAAATGACGCCGGTCGAAGCCGTGTGGCATCGAATAGCGGCTCGGATGCAGTTTGCCGTCGATCGAAGACATCATGTGGCAGATGATTCGGGGGCGCATGGTTGACTCCTGATTTCTTTCGCAATGGTTTTCAGCGGAATTCAAACGGAATCGCTCAGGGTGCAATTCGCGTACCTGGGGTGTGCCCAGGCATCATCATTCAGCCCGGCATAACGGTGAACGACAGTGCATCCACGTGCTTTGTCCATTTGAAGCGGCGCGTTGTAAAGGTGGTGCCTCGGACAACAAACCCGGCCGCATTGTCGCGCGACCTTACAGAATGATGCGTGCGACCGTGCGATATCGGAAGACTCGGTGTGAATCGAACATGGGTATGGCAAGGGAAATCGGGCAGGTGCGCCGCGGCCCCGCGCGCCTGAGTGCGGCACCCATTAGAAGATAACGACAGCCCGCCCGACGAGCGTGCCTTCCCGCAGTCGATCAAGCGTTTCGTTTATCTGCTCCAGGCGAATCGGCGTGGTCTTGTGCTGGATCTTTCCTTTTGCGGCCAGGGTCATGACCTCGCTCAGGTCGACGTAATTCCCCCAGTTCGATCCGTAGAAGCTCTGCTCCCGATTGATGCGGGGAAACAGCGGGATATCGACACGATCGCCGAGCAATCCGACATCGACATAGTGACCGCTGGTGCCGAGGAGGCTGAAACCGAGTTGCATCAAATCGGGCGCGCCAACGCAGTCGAGAATGGCATCCAGAACAGTTTGTCCCGTGAGCCTCTGCATTTCAGCCTCAAGGTCGGCCTTGGACGCACCCTTGAGATCGATGGCGAAATCCGCGCCGTAGCCCTTGGCCAACGCGAGCTTTTCCGCGTCGTGATCGAACGCAACGATCGTGACTCCGCCGCCGAGCAGTTTTGCGTATTGCACGGCATAGCCGCCGAGGCCGCCCATGCCAAATACACCGAGCACGCGATTCGGGCCCAGCGCATCGGCTTTGAGCAGTTTCTTGAGTCCGCGATACGGCGTGAGTCCCGCGTCCGTGAGGGGCGCCAGGTGTTCGAACGAAAGTTCGCGCGGCACCTTGATCAGATAACGCGCTGGCACGGGCAGGAACTCGGCGAAGCCGCCATGCGGCCCGAAGCCTGGGAAGCGCACGTTGGGGCACAGTTGGGTATTGCCGACCTGGCAATGACGGCACGTGCCGTCACCCCAGCCGGGAACGACGACGACGTGATCGCCTTCATCAAAGCCCGCATCGGACGCCTGCTGGCCGATGCGGGACACGACGCCGGTGATCTCATGGCCAGGCGTGATAGGGGTGGGGATGTCGAAGTACTTCAGGAAGTACCCGTCGACCAGTTCCGCATCGGTGCGGCACACGCCGCAAGCGGTCACCTTGACCAGAATTTCTTCCGGCTGGATGTCGGGGATGGGGATATCCTCCAGGACCAATGGCTTGCCGAATTCGTGCAAACGCGCTGCTTTCATCGTCATTCCTTTTTCTCAGGTTGAACGCCAGCTAGCGGAACCGGAATGTAATCACCGTTTCTCGAACGATTGCCGGTACTAGTCACGCTGGGCTGTTTGATATGAACAAAGCGAAAGAGGAAGCGATTGCTTCCATCCGTGCATCGAAGTCTAGGAGCCAGGCTCTCGCTGAAAAAGAGGTGAAATTCAAATACGGTATGCAAAGAAACTGCACAATGCGCCGCAACGGGTCCAGTTGCCTGATCGATTGCTATTCCGTCGAAGTCGAGATCACCTATCCGGACGCGTTCTGATCCAGCCGGCACTACACGCCGACCGTCATGCATACCTCTATGCACGGCCCGGCACGATCGCGATGGTGGAATTCGACGGCGGCGCTTTTCACCGGCTCCAGCCAATCACGCTGGAACATGTGCAGGCGGTGTTGCGCCTCGTGTCCGGCGCAGACGTCACCCTGACACATCTTCAGTTCGCTACCACCTGGACATCTTTTTTGACAGGCTCCATCAAATGATGGAGGTCAAAGCAATCCATCGCGCATACGATCGCAATAGACGACATCGATGACGTTTGAGCGCTACACAGTACGACAAAGGCGGACATCGTTCCGGGCGAACGGATCGTTTGCAGGCCGACTGACAGAGACTTGACGTGAGCTTGACTTACGGCGGCGAGTCCCGCGAACAGCGTAGCGAAACACATGGCCGCTTGCGCTTCACAAACGAAATGGAACGTGTGCCTTTTTCAAATACCTCATGAAGACACTGAAATATCGAAGATGGTGCAAAAATGCAGAGGCGACGCCGCAAGTTCTACGGCTGGGGCTATGAAGGAGACGAAGTCTCCAGCTGCGAAATTGCCGAATTCGAGAGAGCGTGGGCTCGCTTGCTTGGTGTGTCGAATTTCGAACCCGCACCCTTTCCCAGGGCCGAAGACATCTCGCTTCGCACGCCGCGCGTGCCGATTCCCGACGCGCTGCATGCAATCTGCACAACCGATCATCATGAGCGGCTATACCACACTTATGGCGCGTCTACTGTCGACATTGCCCGCGCGATACGGGGCGAATTCGACAATCCACCGGATGTCATAGCGTACCCCGACACTGAGGACGACATCGTCAACCTCTTTCGCTGGTGCGAAGACGCGAATCTGGTCGCCATTCCCTACGGAGGGGGTACAAGTGTCGTGGGCGGCGTCAACCCACCATCACAGGACCGCTGTCGAGGCGTGGTAACCATCGACATGCAGAACTTCGACAAGGTTCTCGAAGTCGATCACAGATCTCAAGCAGCACGAGTCCAGGCTGGCGTGCTTGGGCCTCATCTGGAACAGCAACTCAAACCGACTGGACTGACACTACGCTTTTTCCCGCAGTCTTGGGAATTCTCGTCGCTAGGAGGCTGGGTCGCTACACGTGCGGCAGGCCACTTTGCGACCGCTTACACGCAGATTGACGATCATATTGAGAGCCTTCGAGTCATCACGCCAGCAGGCAACATCGAGGCAAAGCGCTTTCCTGCTTCCGGAGCGGGACCTAACCCCGACCGGATGTTCCTTGGTTCGGAGGGCGCACTGGGGATCATCACTGAAGCGTGGGTCAGGTTACATCGACGTCCTACCCATCGGACAATGACGAGCGTCCGATTTGTCGATTACGAGCGCGCCGTTGAGGCGGTGCGCGTAATCTCGCAATCTGGACTTTACCCCGCAAACGCGCGTTTGATCGAGCGAGCCGAAGCCGCCTATACCGGATCAAGTGACGGAACCTACGACATCCTGGTACTTGGTTTCGAGTCGGCTGACCATCCCGTCGATGTCTGGATGGAGCGCGCGCTGAATATTTGCGGA
Organism: Paraburkholderia guartelaensis; assembly: GCF_004353905.1. GTDB lineage: Bacteria > Pseudomonadota > Gammaproteobacteria > Burkholderiales > Burkholderiaceae > Paraburkholderia > Paraburkholderia guartelaensis. Next base: position 19,925 of record NZ_SMOD01000062.1, read on the forward strand.
GATTTTGGGGGCACCTGGGATGAATCGGCCCTCAGGGACCACGATGTTAGCAGTGATGCAGACACAAAGAGTTGGAGAGACAAATTCCTGCGCGGCCCCGCTCTTCGCGAACATGCAATCGTTCGCGGGGTCATGCGCGAGACCATGGAAACGGCTATCACGTGGGATCGATTCCAACAACTCCATGCCCACGTCAAGGACGAGACGCATCATGCGATCCGCGTGGTGACAGGACGCGCGGGATCCGTGACGTGCCGACTTACGCACATTTATCCGGATGGCCCGGCGCCGTACTTCACCTGGTTCGCCTATGGCGACAAAAAGCGCATCCCGGAGCAATTTATTGCCATCAAGCACATTGCGGAGCAGGCGATCGTTGACGCTGGAGGCACCGTCACACATCACCATGCGCTGGGAAGAGATCATCGGCCATGGTACGACAATGAGCGCCCGGAACTCTTTTGTTCAGCACTCCGGGCGGCAAAGAAGATCTTTGATCCCTGCGCCATCCTCAACCCAGGGATTCTTTTTGATCCGTCTTAGTGGATCCATCGCGGGATTTCGGTAAAGAGGCCATAGCATGAATGCGCCGGTTGCGATATCGAACACGCACGGGATCTCCCATACGGCGATCTATCTGGTATCGATATTCCTGATTATTTATCTGGGTCTGACCGTGTTCCTGACGATCAGGCTTCGGAGCAGAGACTCCAGCGAATTCATGGTCGCCGCTCGATCTGTGCCCGCGATTGTCGTTGGCATCTTGATGATGTCCGAGTTCGTTGGCGCGAAATCGACGATCGGCACGGCACAGTCAGCCTTCGAATCGGGTGTTGCCGCGTTCTGGGCCGTTCTCAGTGCGGGAATTGGCTTTCCCTTGTTCGGCTTTTTTCTGGCACGGAAACTCTACGCGTCTGGCGAATTCACGATCTCTGGCGCGATAGCAAGGAAGTATGGCCGGTCAACCCAGATCACGGTCTCCTTGATAATGGTGTACGCACTTCTGCTGGTAAATGTCGGCTATTACCTGAGTGGCGCAGCTGCGCTTTCTACCGTACTCGGAATTCGGCTTGTATCCGCAGCGATTCTTACAGCAGTCGTCTGCACGTTCTACTGCGCGATCGGAGGACTTAAAAGCATCGCATACGTCTCCATACTTCATACCCTTCTAAAGTACGCGGGTGTGCTCATCGTGCTCGCGGTCGCACTCAGAATGACTGGCGGTGTGAAGCCAATGATCGATCGGCTTCCTGGATTTTACTTTAGCGCAACGGGGAAGATTGGCCCTGCAACGATCGTCGCGTGGTCGATCGCAAACATTGGTGCGATCTTTTCGACACAGTACATCATCCAGGCTATTGCCTCTCTCAAGAATCCCGAGAATGCGCGGAACGCCGCCTATATTGCTGGAATTCTGTGTGTGCCAATCAGCATCGCGCTTGGATTAATCGGCGTGGCAGCGAAGTTTCTTTTCCCTGGCTTGAACAGCTTGTACGCTTTCCCCGTATTTATGACGTATATGTCGCCCACTCTGGCAGCGTTGGTCGCGGTTTCACTCGCCGCCTCCGTGTTTGTCGGCGTGAGCAGTGTGAACCTCGCGATCTCCTCATTGATAGTCAAGGACTTTTATTCTCCTTGGCGTCATCCAACACCAGCGCAGGAGTTCAGGGCATCGAGGTGGCTATCCATTCCCATTGGATTCCTGCCGTTGTTTTTGGTTTTCTTCTTTCCGCAGGTGCTGCACCTTTCGTTCTTTACGCGCGCGCTGCGCCTCTCGATTGCTATCGTTGCTGTCGTTGGATTCTATGTACCGTTTTTCAGTAGTAGTCGAGGCGCCACAGTGGGATTGTTGGGTGCCGCCGTAGCGACAACAATCTGGTATCTGCTTGGCGATCCATTCGGCATCGACGACATTTACGTTGCGCTCGCAACCCCGTTGATGCTCATGTTGGTCGAGCGTCTTTTCCCGCCAACCAGTGGTAGGGCCGACCTCACTTCGATCTCCACGAATATCAAATAGTCGTACACCTTGAGTATGTATGTCTGGTCTGGAAAACCAGGTTGCGTACGCGCGCGGAAGTGTGTCAGGGTGGACGGCCGTGCCGGCAGTAAGGTGAGAAGTTGATCCCGCTGGCGAGAAAGCACCGGCAACGTCTGTGGATGATGGAGGGGCAGGGTCCGCTGTCCGGGCAGAGCCGACGTTGGAGGTCCGCCCGAGCGCACTGGTGACGGGCCGTTTCTGGCGGAACCCAGAAGTCCAGTACTGGGTGCCGGTCGCAAGGTGCAACATCGGCAGCCAACTTCCGCACCTGAACGTGAGTTGGCTGCCTCGCGAATGCTTCCGAGTTCCGCGGCGCGTACAGGACAACTATCCCTGTTTCGCGGCGACTTCGGCGGCGGCCTTGCGAATTGCGGCGAGCACTTCGTCCGGGCGCGAGAGCATCGGAACGTGACTGCTCTTGACTTCCACGATCGTGGCACCCATTCGCTTCGCGTAGGTGCGCTGCAACTCAGGATGGACGGTGTGATCCTCAGTCGCGAGGATGTACGTGGAAGGCTTCGATTTCCATGCGTTTCCGTCCAGCTTGTGGGTGAACAGATCCGCCGCCGGCGCGAAGTGGGTCGCATAGACGACCCCTTGATCTTCCGCGGACAGGTCGCCAGCGAAAGCTGCGGGCCCGTCCGGTTTCAGCCAGACTCGGCCATCCGCGACTTCGACGTGATTGAATATGTCCGTCTTCGGAAATTTCTCCTGTTGTTCCTGCGCGGTCTCCGTCTCGTCCGGGCATAGCGCCGCGATGTAGACCAGCGCCGCAACGCGGGGGTCCATGCCGGCGTACGTGATCACCGCGCCGCCGTAGGAGTGGCCGACGAGAAGGATCGGCCCGCTGACCCGGCCGAATGTGCGAATGGTTGCCTCCACGTCGCCTTTTACTGAGTCGAGGCCGTACTGCGCCGCCATCACTTCGTGACCATCGGCCCGCAGCGCCGGGATCAGCTTGTTGAAACACGAGCCGTCGGCCCAGATGCCGTGGCAAAAAACGATGCTGATGTTAGCCATGGTGTTACTCCTCTGCCCCGGGGATGGGACAACACAGAGACAAGACAATTGCGGATATGCGCTGCGCCACTACTCCGTGCCAGGTACTTCGGTTGCCAAGGATCGCCATTTTTTCAGGGCAACCGCTCTCGATCGGAGCAATTGAACCTGCCGAGAACAATCGTAGTAGAACTCTATAAGCAACTTGCCGAATCGTGCAGGCGGCCGTGTCCTTTTGCAAAATGACGCGTAAATGCGAAATCGCGTGCGATCCGGGGGCGCTGTGCAGATGCCGCTTGTGGTTGACCTGCCGTTAATTAAGGGCGACCGGGTGCAACTCCAGCAGGTGATGCTGAATCTTGTTCGGACGGGTAGAAGTGAAGGCCGGCACGTTCGACGCCTTCCGGGTCACCATGCGCGGACTCTCCACCGAGCAGGGAGACACGCTCCATCGATGGACATGGAATGCGACCTTCTGGTATGCACCCGAAGTCAAACGTGTTGTGAAATCCGATGCGGTCTTCTACGCGCGCTACCAGGGCGAGCACCACGAAAAGTTCGAACTGTCCGAGTATTCGCTTGCACACTGATGCGCGGGCAGAGTTTCCGCGAGTCCCCATAAGCACTCAGTTCTGCACAGACCGGCCACACCGTACGGCCTTCTCCGACGCCTGCCTTACGCGCCGGAGGATAGCGATGAGTCGGGCATCGCGCTTCCGACCAACTGGCGCGGGCTGATTTCTAGCCTATTGCAGACTTATGAATGAATGACTTCGAATGCCGGCAAAGGCCGCGTCAGGCACTAAGCTGCGCAATCCGTAAAGTCACCTCGGCTGCCCCTAACCAACTCCGCAAAGCTTTTGCCGTTGCGCGAGAGGCCGAGGGCGAGGAACCGAACCGGCAATTGCTCGACGACGCGCTGCTCCTGTTGGCAGAGCATTTGCCTAACTCGGCTGTCAGGCAAGACAGAGACGATACGTTCACCCCAATGACGGGACCATTCCCCGATACCGAAAAGGGAGGAGAAATCCGGTCTCCGCCTGGGCCTGATGGGTTGCCTTAGTTTCACCACCGCCGCGGCGACCGCGAAAGCTTTCGCGCTTGAGATCGGCAATCACACCACTCTATTACATTGCTAGTAATTGCCCGGAGAAGCCGCCGCAAATAATCTTCCCATGTCGGTGCCTCAAAGCATACACCGGCGGCTGGTCTTTTATGGCGGGCGCAGCGATTCAACAATCATTGGAGTTATCATGGGTAATGAGAAAATCGTTCATGCGGCCGCCAGTGCGGCCTCAACGGCACCTTCCGAGGATGTCATCACCTTCCGGCGAACCGCGCCGCCGGAATGGCTCCTGGCCTTGTGGAAAGAGATCGACGACAAGACATTCGGCGAAGGCTTCAATTGCTTCCGTGAAGATGCGATCTGGAATCTCGGGGTCGGGGACTGGCATGGCCGCGAGGCGATCATCAAAAATGTGCGCGCCTTCATTGATACCGGCTTCACAGCGCTTCACGTAGTTGATGAGTATTGGGACGGCGGCGCGCTCAAGGTGTTCCGCGGTAGCGTCACCATGACGCCCGACGACGGGAGCAAGCCGGTCGTGCGGCCGGTCATGACGCACTTCTTATACATGGATGAAGCCGACCATACGAAGGTGCGCCATTGGTACGGGTCCGTCGACCCGCTATCGTTCACAGCCGGCCCGGCATCGCTCACCTGATCGAGCAGAGCCGGCGCGACGCCGGGCTTGATGATGAATCAGGCCGGCGTCGCATTTCGGGGGAGCCCACTGCGTTCAGGCGCGGCGGACAAGCGAAATACACGGCGCTGGTGGCTGCGAGTTATCGAATTTTCTGAACTGCGGGCGGCACCCATTGCTTGTTGAGTACCATCGGCTTGGGGTCATACAAGCGCAATATCAACTTGAACGAACCGGAAGGCGCTGGCAGCCAGTTGTTCGCCTTTTCCCCAACTGGCTGCTCGTGCTGAATCCAGAGATCAAGCGAACCGTCCTGATTGAAATGCAGATGGTCCCGATCTCCGATTGCATAGCGATTGATCGGGTTATCAACAAAGAAGCCTCTTTCGTCATAGAGCGTAAGCGACCAGAACGCGCTTGCCGGTGGTATCTGATCGCGCCTGAAATGCAGCACGTAGCGGTCCCCGCCACGGAGCAAGTCGCCGCCCGAATCGACTACGGTTACGGGATACACCGCGTCCTGCGCGACATTGGCACCATACCCAACGAGGCTCACCACGGCACGCAGCGCGTAATGCGTACCATAACGGCCGACATTCAGCGGAACTAGCCAGCCGTTTTCGATGCTTAGCATCGCCTTGTCGATCGCATCATTCGCCCACTTGAATAGTGTGCGCTGCAATCCGTTGGTATCAGTAGGTCCTTGTGTGCCCGGCGAGCGGGCTTCAAAGAGACCTCGAACGAACCAGACGGCGTCCTCAAGGCCGTGACGCGTTGCGGCATCGAGCCGGTCCCACGCAAACGCGTTGCCGGGTTCGACTCCAAGGCGTTGGAGCATTCTCAACATCGGGCCGTCCGCGGCGTCAGGCGGATTGTCAGCCATTGATTTCGCCAGCAGCGAGAAGAACTGGTCGGCATCCAGACGTGCAACCTGGGTGACGACCGGCGTCGCGATATCGACGCTGGATGTTGCAGATGCCGGGCGCGGGCCAACGGGTGACTGGTTCAGAAACGTCGACAGCGGAGTCAGTCTGTATTGCCCCTGCAGCGCATGAACTGCGGCAAAATCGGCGGCATTCCGTGTGTATGTCCTTCCGACAATAGCCACGGTGTTTGTTGGCGCTTTAATCTGAATCACTCCGTCGGGTACCCGCCCAGTCCAGTGTGGCCCGGTGATGAGGTAGTTTCGCGGGTTGCCCCCATACAAACGTGTGCCCAGAGACGCAAACGAATTCGTCCAGGCGTCCATGACCTCCACGAGCACCCATCGCCCATGCATGTCGGGCATGCTGAGCACCATGGCCTCGTCCTTGAGGTCCAGCCACGCGAGGCTGTACAGCGTATCGGCGTTAGGTGCCACCACGTCAATCGATGTGGGGTCGGGAAATTCCCTCGAGTGCCCGAACTGATTCAGCGGCGCCGATCCAAGCCTGCGGCGCACCACCGAAGTGGTCGAAAGGGCAGGGGCCGTCATGACCCGTTTCGTCATTTCGGTCGTGACCAACGGATAGCCATATAGATAGGCCTGAACGCCACGCTCAAAAGCGAGCAGATACGGGAGCTTGACGAGAAGCGTTACCGCAAGAACGACCGCTAGAAGAACGCCAGCCGAGATCGCGCGAGGAACGCGGGAGATCGTTTCCTGATTATGCATTTGCTCAAGCTCCAAGCGCGAAAAGTCCAATCGTGCAGGCCAGGCCGCCGATCCACGTAATCGAGCGCAACGTCGCCTTGTCGGCGAGATAGAAGATGAAATACGCGAGGCGCAGGCCGATAAATGCATACGCGAGTTGATCGACGCGCACCTGTGGTGCGTGGAGGTATTGAGCCACCAGGACTGCTGCGGCAAACGCGGGGAAGGCTTCAAAGGAATTCAGCTGAAACCAGTGCGCGCGCCTGGTCCAGCCTTCAAGCCCATCCAGCCACTCGCGAACCCGATGATTGGCGCGCGCCGGCATTTGGCCACCGATTTTTGCAGCCACGGTTCCGGCTAGCGGCAAAAGCGCAGCAACCAGGACGCACCACAATGCATTAGTCATGCTTATTAACCTCAAAAAAATTGTTTCGATTGCGCTGGCCGGTTTCAGGGGGCTCGGTAACGTCCACTTCCTGGTGGCGCATGCCGGATCAAACCCAGATCTTCCTGGACTCAGCCAGCATGGCTTTCATGAGCAGGGTGCGGGAGATGCGGCGCAGGTTGTAAACCAGACGGGCAATCGGCCCGACGAGTACGATGCTTTTCTCCGCCTGGACGGCGTCGACAATGGATTCCGCCACCACGCGAGGATGCGCGCCCTTGCCTTGATAGAACGCCGCGAGTCGCTCCAACTGGGCATCGGTCACGTTCTTTCCCACACTGGCTGTGCCAGGACGTGCGATCGGCGTATTGATGATGCCAGGGAAAATCACGGAAACGCCGACCTCGGAGCCAGACAGTTCCATCGCGAGACTTTCGCTAAGACCGACGACGGCATGCTTGGAAGCAGCGTACGCAGCCATCTGGTAGGCCGGCGCCAGTCCCGCGACCGACGCCACGTTAACGAGACGGCGTGGACCGCCGGCCTCGATCATCCGCGGCAGAAAAGCGCTGCAGCCGTGCACCACGCCCATCACGTTGATGTCGAGGATACGGCGCCACGCATGCATTGGCGTCTCAAGAAATGCGCCGAGAAACGCGATGCCGGCGTTGTTGACCAGCACATCGAGTGCGCCGACGGCCTCGTGCACGGCGTCGGCCAGTTCTCCCATTGCCTGAGCATCGGAAACATCGGCCTTCCAGGTCAAACATTTCACACCGTGCTCACGAACCACATGTGAGGTAGTGTCGAGTGCTGTTGCATTGATGTCGACCAGGATCAGGTTTGCCCCCCGACGCGCGAACGCGAGCGCGGTTTCGTAGCCGATCCCAGACGAAGCGCCAGTCACGAGAACCTGCTTGCCCTTGAGACTTGAAACTGCCATGTTGTTTCTCCGTTTTCCCATCAGACTCAGCCGACCACGAGAAAGTCGCTCGACTCCTCCAGGAAGACCTGTGCCGCCGACTGGCTCGACTCGTGCCACCAGCCGCGCTGCGTGCCGAGCCTGCAGTGCGGCGTGTCGTTGTCGAGCCACCACGCGCCGTCTTCCGTAATGACGAGAATCTCTTCCCACTTGGTGCCGATGCTCTGATCGCGCAGCGAAATGTGCGGCTCGATGGCCCAGAGTCCGGCAAACGGACGATGGTTTGACTCGCGGCGGTCGTTCCAGAGCGGCGAATGGACAATGCCGGGTGTGACCTTCGATGCCCACTGGCGGGTCATTAGCGAGAGGTAGGTTGGCAAGCCGAATCCGAGCCACCGAACCCTGTTGAGCGGATTGCTCATGTGGCGACCGACACGGTGGCCGAGCACGCGGTGGGGATAGCGCTTGTGCTGGTTCACGTACCCCGCATCTGCAATCATGTCGTCGACTTCCCGATAGATCGCCCGAAAGGTTCTGCCCGCACGAACGCCTGCGAGGATCTCGTCGCGCGCTCGCAGTAGCAACCGGTTCATGTCGTCGAGCGTCGCCTGCATGCTCGGGTTGCGTCCGTGTACGAAGCAGTAGCCGATATCGGCGGAATAGCCGTTGACGATCGGTGCGATGTCCAGTATCCCCGTCATGCCGTCCTCGAGAATGCGATCCGATGGCAGGAATTTGTGGTCAGCCCAGAATCCCTTGAATGCGGCGCGGTCGCCGAACCAGGCGAACGGATCGTGAAACAGATCGCTTACGCCTTTCTCCTTCAACCACGTTTTCATGATCGAGCAGGCATTGCGTTCAGTCATGCCGGTGCGCAGGCTGGCCGCCGTGTATTCCACGCAGTCGTATGCCAGTTTCTGGACGTGTCGAAACTGTTTGAGGTCGGAGACGCGAATGGTTGAATATTGCATGTTGTTTCCTTCGAAAATGCTGCCGAACGTGCAGGCTCGCGCGTTCGACTTTCAGGCGCTACCGCGAGGTTCAGAACGTGTGCCGCATGCCGATGTTCGCGGCGACTGTCGACCTGCCTGCTGCCACGGGTTCGCCATACGTGATCATCTGCGTCATGTCCCCCCTGTTGTCCACATAGCCGACCTGCGCATAGAGCGTTGTCGATTTTGAGAGGCTGTAGTAGCCGCCGCCCGCGACTTCGGTGGACTTGTTGGTCGAGTTGTTCCGGTCTTTCAGGTAATACACGCCGCTCGTGAGTTCGAATGCTGGCGTGAACCGGTAGCCGAGACCAAACGAATAGAGGTCCAGGTTGGCCGCGTTCGAATTCGACGGGTTCTTGCCGTTGCTATACGAAGCGGACACCGAGAAGTCATGGATCGTGTACAGCGCCCCGATGTAGTACATGCGATTGTTGGCAAGACCTGTCGGCACCGTTGTTGGCCCGGGGTTCGTATCGTGGCCGTTGTAGTAGAAGGCTGCGAGGTTCAACCCGTAGTTCGAGTACTTGAGCACGGCAGACTCGCGCGAGCCGCCCTGGAACTGACCGGCCACGCCGCCTGGCGCGTACTCCAGTTGGGCGCTCGCACCGTGGAAGCCCGGCGACGTATAGACGATCGCGTTGCTTTCGTATAACGAACCAATTGGTCCGTTGGTGTTTGTGCCTTGCCAGCCAGCAGCCTGGTTCATGCCAAGCCACGCGGTCAGGATGCTGCCGAAGTAGTCGCCGCGACGCACGTCGGTTTCCGCCATCGCCCACGCCATCGGTGCGATTTGTCGCCCCAGTTTGACGGAGCCGAACGGACCAGAAAGTCCGATGCTCGACTCCATGTTGAAGATTGCGGTTGCGCCTGTCGTGTCGCCGAGGCCGAGCTTGCCATTGCTGCTGTTAAAGCTGCCTTGCAGGCGGAAGTTCGCGGAGTAGCCGCCGCCCAGGTCTTCGACGCCTTTCAAACCCCAGAAGCTGGAGTAGATGCCGCCGCTGTTGAGCGCATAGACCTTGCCGAGATTCGGCGCCTTTGGGTTGAACGATGCGGCAGACGTGCTCTGATACAAAAGGCCCGAATCGACCGCACCAAACAGCGTCACGGACGACTGGGCATGGACTGCTCCGGCGAATCCCAGAAGTGCAGCGATACCTGTCAACTTCGACTTCATTTCGTCTCCTCTACCTGTCTTTGCTTGATATGAAATACAAGTTTTGCTGTTCGCAACGACACCGAAGTGCGTAGACACGCCGCGCTAAGCAGTCAGGAGGTAGTCCCGAAACTGCTCGCGTAATTTGTTCTTGAGAACCTTCCCCGTGGCGCCGAGCGGGATTGCATCCATGAAAACGACTGCATCCGGCTTGCACCATCTCGCGACCTTGCCGTCGAAGAATGCGAGCAGCTCGTCAGCGGTTGCGGTGCTGCCGGGCTTCTTCACGACCAGCAGCAGCGGCCGCTCGTCCCATTTGTGGTGGCGCGCCGCGATGCACGCTGCACTCGCAACCTCCGGGTGCAGGCTTGCTACATGCTCGATTTCGATCGAGCTGATCCATTCGCCGCCGGATTTGATGACGTCCTTGGCACGATCGGTGATCTGCATGAAGCCGTCGGCGTCGATCCTTGCAATATCGCCCGTGGGAAACCAGCCGTCACGATTGGGACCGGCCTCAGCGCCGCGGAAATACATGTCGATAACCCATGGGCCGCGGACCATCAGTTCGCCGGTCGTGATGCCGTCCCATGGCATCTCCTCGCCGTCGGCGTCGACGATTTTCATGTCGACGCCGAATACCGCTCGGCCCTGCCTGGCCTGAACTGCCAGGCGTTCCTCTGGCGACATCGAAACCTGATGCGGCTTCAACGAGCCGACCGTACCTAGCGGGCTCAATTCGGTCATGCCCCACGCGTGGATCACATCGACACAATGGACCTCTTGAAGCTCGGCAATCATCGCGGGGGGGCATGCAGCGCCACCGATCACGGTTCGCCGCATTGAGGAGAAGCTGAGCTGCTGGTCGTTCACGTGAGCCAGAAGCCCCTGCCAGACAGTCGGCACGCCAGCAGACATCGTGACGCGCTCAGCCTCGATCAGTTCGTACAGCGCGTCCCCTTTCAGCCACGGGCCGGGAAAGACCAGCCTGGCTCCGATCATGCACGCCACGTAGGGCAGGCCCCAGGCGTTCACATGGAACATCGGCACGACGGGCAGGATGGTGTCCCATGCCGAGCAATTCAACGCGTCAGGCAGCGCGGCCGCAAAGGTGTGGAGCACGGTTGACCGATGGCTGTACAGCACGCCCTTCGGATTACCGGTCGTGCCGGAGGTGTAGCAGAGCGAGGAGGCTGCGTTTTCGTCGAACTGTGGCCATTCGAAGTGGTCGTCACTCGTGCCGATCAGGTCTTCGTAGCAGAGCACTGCCGCAGTCAATGCAATCGACGTTGGTACATGCGCGCGGTCAGTCATCGCCACGAATATGATCGGGCTCGCGAGCCGCGCGGCAATCGCCTCGACGATCGGAAGCAGGTCGATATCGAAGAACAGCACCCGATCTTCGGCATGTTCGATCATGTACACGAGCTGATCGAGATGCAGCCGTGGATTGAGCGTATGGAGCACGGCTCCTGATCCGGAGACCGCATAGTAAAGCTCCATATGCCGGTAGCCGTTCCATGCCAGCGTGCCGACTCGATCGCCGCGTAGGACGCCGAGTTCCGCGAGTGCGTTTGCCATCTGCCGTGCGCGCTGCGCGAAATCGCGGAAGCGGTATCGATGGACGTCTCCCTCGACACGCTTCGAAACGATCTCCTGCTCGCCGTGATGCCGCTCGGCATGCGTCAGCAGCGACGAGACGAGCAAGGGTTGCTGCATCATCAAGGCTTTCATCTGGAATATCCGCTTCGTGACTGTGAGCGTCATCTTCCGGACTCACAGGACGCTGGACGATATCCAGAATCGACAAAGACATGTCAGTTCGAGACATCTCAGGGATATCCCAGGTCTGAATTGCTGCTGTCGGCATAAAATATTGGCGACGGATCACTGCGTCCATGCCGCCGATCGAATGACGCCCGTCGCCGATGCGAGGTGGCGTTTGGTGTTGCACACGCCACCGCAGATGTAGGGGCACCACGGATCCCGTTGCCGTGGCGTTCATGAAATACTCATTTGCTAACCGAACGCGCTGATTTCTTGGTGTGGTTGCCTGACGGCAAAATGATTGCACCCAGTTGTCGAGTCGAAAAACTGCGGCCGCAATTTTTGATCTTCCACGTCTGCCCTGTGCGGGCGCATATTGCTGGTTGACATCCTTGATGAAGCGCCCGACGGGCATACCCGGCTGGAGGTGAAACAGCCATGACTACTGCATCGTTGCGGCGTGTTCCCACGCGTTACTTTGTCTTGCTGATGAATGCGCTGCGCGCACAGGGCGTGGACACGGTGGAGATCCTTTCCGCCGCCGGTATCGACGAAACCCGGTTCAACCACCGCGACGGTACGCTTGCCACTGCCGAAGTGGATACCCTTGTCCAGACGGCAAATCAGGTCACCGGTCGTGAAGATCTTGGCTTTGACCTCGGTCGCCTCATCAAGATGAATTCGCATGACCTGCTTGGGTATGGACTGTTGAGCTGCCACACGGCTCATCAGATCATGTGCATGGCGAGCCGGCATTACCACTTGATGACTGAAACGTTCACGTTGAACTATCAGCGTCGGCCTGGCGCCCCCGGAGAAGCAATCTATACGCCGACAATTGCGATGCCCGACGCGACTCTGCGCTTCTATCTGGAAGTGGTCGCCGTATCACATCAGAATCAGGTGCGGCTTATGCTCGGTGTCGACGCGCCCGCCTACGACGTCTACCTGTCCATGCCGGAGCCAGCACACGTCCTCCGTTATCGCACCCTGGCGCCTGCGCGCTTTCATTTCTCCGAGAATGCGTTGCCCGGCGTGCGGGTCGTGATGGGTGCCGATCTGCTGGACCACCCCTTGCCATTTGGCGACGCGGACGTCGTCAATCAAATCGATGAGCGTTGCAGCCTGCTGGGGTCACGGCCTCCAACGGGCCATTTTGGCTGGGGCGAATACGTCGAGATGGTGCTGCGCGCGGCCGAAGGCGAGCAGGTAACGTTGGAGGACCTTGCGCGCCGCCTCAACGTGTCCGCCCGAACGATTGACCGCCACCTCAGAGCGGAGAATCTGGCATTCCGCGAACTTTCCGACAAGGTACGGTTTGCGCGAGCCTGCGAGATGCTGTGTGAATCGGGTGCGACGATCAAGCAGGTCGCACTGAAGCTCGGCTTCAGCGATACCGCCAATTTCAGCCGGGCGTTTCGTCGCGTGGTCGGCGTCACGCCGACTGACTATGTCAGCAGCGGCACTCACTCGTTCCCGCCGCTCACGCAACGAGACTCGTCCTTCATGTCCTCGTGAACCGATCGACAAGACATTGACCTGGTATCCCGGCACATGTCGCTTGCTCGGATTAAAGCGAACGCTTGTGGCGCTTTCAGGAGTGACGGCTCCTGGCCGAGGCTGTGTAAAAACGCCGGTTCGAGCCGCGAGCATCGGAGCGAACGCGTTCACCCAGCGCTGAGATCGAACGACGGGGCTGATTGCACCGAGCCATTCGAAGCGTCGATGCGTGAGATCACGCGCCGGCCAGCTTCATGGCCCGCATTGCTTTCGCGAATCCCAGTATCCCGATGACGCGCTTGAGGTTGTACGCCAGTACATGCAAGTTCATTTCGGTGGCGACGTGACCAAGTCTTCGCATCAGGAAGTGCGTCGACCCCATCCAGTGCTTGAGCGTACCGAACACGT
>NZ_SMOD01000063.1 GCF_004353905.1 Paraburkholderia guartelaensis
GCCGCTCTTGCCGTTGCGCTGGTTGGTCGCGTTCTCGGGCCGCACGGCGCCGGCCGGATAGCCCAGATGGTGTCCAAGTTCGGCGCCCAGCGCCCGCTCGATCAGCGCCTTCTTGAACGCCGCTGAGGCGGCATGCACCGCTTCGGCCGTCATCGGCCCCTTCACGAACTGGTCGATCAGTTCCTTCGGAATGGACGGCAACGCCGTCAGGGCCTCGGGGGACGTCTTGGGTTTGCGTGGCATACATGCTCCTTGAGCTACATGTTATGCCTTACACACAAAATTTATGACAGGCCCCTGTGCGGGGCAACGCTAGCAGACCGCCGCGAAAACAAGGAAAAGCCAACGGTTTAAAACAGAGCCCAAAAAATCAGCCTTCCTCATCCTCGGGCATCTCACCTTCAAACTCATCCCCATACTCACTGCCGCCTTCACCAGCCGGCTCCCGACCAGCCTGTTCGCCGAACCGCTCGGCAAACCCCACCTCGCCATCGGGCACAAACACATACCCATGCCCCCAAACCGTCTGAAGATACCGCGGTTCAGAAGGATCGGTTTCAATAAGCCGCCGCAAACGCCAGATCGCGACATCGAGACTACGGTTCCGATACCGCCCCGCCTCCCCGTACACGATTTCGATAATGCGTTCGCGCGAAAGAATCGTCATCGAGTGATTGACGAACAGCTTGAGAAACGCGAATTCGCTAGAACGCAGCGGCATGCGAACTTCGTCCCGATACAGCTCCCGCGAACGAAAATCGAGTTCAAAAGGACCAAAGCGAAACGATTCCCGGCTCTCCGGCGCACCCGTGAGATTCGATATGCTGCGTCGACGCATCACTGAACGAATGCGCGCCACCAGCTCGCCCGGATCGAACGGCTTGCCCACGTAATCGTCGGCGCCGAATTCGAGGCCCAGCACGCGGTCGATCACTTCGTTGCGCGCGGTGAGCATGATGACCGGCAAGTCGTCGCCGCTTTCGCGCAAGGCGCGCAGCGCGCTGATGCCATCCACTTCCGGCATCATGATATCGAGCACGACAACCTGCGGCCGCTCGGAGCGCAGCCGCTCCTGCATCGCGCGCACGGATGGCAGCGTCGTGACTGTAAAGCCACGCATCTGCAGATACTCGGCCGTGACGTCGCGCACGACCGGATCGTCGTCGACGAGAAAGATATTATTTGCCATGCGTAAATCGTAAGGGACGAGAACGAGCCGGTACAGGCCCGCAGCCTTACCAATCCTTTCCCACGCCTCGCGCGGGAGACCCGTTTTACTGGTCGCTCGAAGCGGACTGGAACGAATTGCCCAATTGCGTCTGGTCGACCACCATGCTGTCCAACAGCCCCTTGAGCTTCACCGCCGCGCTCGAATAGCGGTCGGTGCCAAGGCCGTGCACTTCGTAACGTCCCGTAACGGCAATATGGTTGTGCATGAAGATCGTCAGATTGATCGTCGAAAGATAGGCCCGGCTTTCGTCACTGAACGTCGGCTTGCCGAATTCGATCGATGCGTTATACACGAGGCGTCCTTCGCAACTCACAGGCTCGGTTCCCGCGCCATAGACGTCTGAAGTCACGCCGCGCTGCGCGAGCACGAGTTGCAACGAAGGCACGAAGTCTCCCGATGTGACCATGGGATTATTCTCGATGCAGATCGAACTGAGATTGACCGGCCGGCCCGAAACGAACTTGGGCGAGGAGTAATTCGACGCGACCGCGTAACCCGCCTGAATCACGGAGCCGGTCGCATCTGCCGCGGTGATGAGCGTCCATGCGCAGCCGTTGAGCGCGAGCGCCACGGCGCATACGGCGCCGAGTTTCACCGTGCGCGCGCTGGCACGGCTGACGTATGACACGATTTCATGTGGCATGGGAGCGGATACCCGATGCGTTGATGGGCTGCGCGGAATATGACACCTTCCCTGCAG
Source organism: Paraburkholderia guartelaensis (assembly GCF_004353905.1). Lineage (GTDB taxonomy): Bacteria > Pseudomonadota > Gammaproteobacteria > Burkholderiales > Burkholderiaceae > Paraburkholderia > Paraburkholderia guartelaensis. The sequence continues at coordinate 1,932 of NZ_SMOD01000063.1, forward strand.
GACTCGCCACGCATGATCGGTGCAAAGCGATACGCGCGATGGCCGGGACATCGGTCAATGTTGAATGCCACTTTCCACTTCTTCAAGAACCTCCCGTTCGGTAAGGAATTGAACGGCAATCGCACGCACGTTCTCGGCGTGAAGGCTCGCACCACAAGCACTCGATGGCCTTCGGGCATTACCGCGCACGGCTGCGTGTGTAATGTTTCGTAAGCGCTCCTGCATTCTCCCCGCTGAGTGAGACATTGCGGATTCACCGCCGCGCTATCGTTCTCACCGCGGTTCTCACTGCGGCGCCTCGCGCGTTTGCGACGCCGGACGAGCCACACGCTGCTTCTGTTTTTCCCCTGTTATTTCAACATGATCATGGCTGCCATGAACCGAGAACCGAAAATCCGTCGCGCCCCCTTCTTCAAGCGCGGCCTGAACGCTGCTGCGATCGCGCTGTTCGCGTCGCTCGCTGGCTCGCCGTTCGCGCATGCTGCAAGCTTCCACTGCCCGCATAACGCGTCCGCTTCCGAGCGGCTCGTGTGCAACGATCCGACGCTCTCCGCGCTCGACGACAAACTGGCTGCGCTCTATCGCACCGCGTTCGACGCGACCACTGATACGACCGCGCTCGAAGCGGACCGCGTGAGCCAGTGGCAATGGCGTCAGCACAACTGCAAGGACAAGGCGTGCGTGACGGACTGGTACGACCGCCGTATCGCCGAACTCGAAGGCGATCTCAAGCACGGTAAGCAGGCTGCCGTGCGCCGCGTGCAGGAAGGCGTCGTGGACCAGCACCTGGCCCCGTCGGCACAGGACGCCGTGCTCGAAATGCACGGCATCCCGCCCGCGCCGAAGACCGAAGGCGCAGCGGCCGCACCCGCCGCGGACAGCGCGAAAAGTGTGAAGAAAGCAGGCGCGAAGGTCGCTGCTGCCGAAGCCAATGAACCGCTGCACCTGCAAAAGATGCCGAGCGGCGTGGCTGCCGATGCGCGCCAGACGCGTCTCGCGCAAGCGCACGCCCATCGCCTGCCCGCGAAGGATGTTGCGCCGTCCGGTGATGTCTCGGCGATGACCGCAAAAATGGCTGGCGCGAACTCGGCGTTCGCCAAAGCGGCAGGCATGGCGTCCATCGACACGCCGCCCGCTCAGTCCGTGAGCCCTGCGGCCAACGACGCAGCCGCAAAGCCGGCTGATCAGGCGAGCGCACAGCAGAGCGTGAGCGCGCTCAACTGCGCATCGGTCGCATCGACGGAACCCGCGCATGCAACGCAAGCGTCGATCGAGCAAAGCGCCGTCGCCCTGAAGTAAGAAGCCATGTAAGCTAAGGCAAGAAATCTGCGGTCGCGCGCTGTTCTGCCGGTTGTCGATATCAAATAAAATGAGGCGATGAGTCCACACGTTCTCATCGTCGACGACGATCCGGTCGTGCGCGATCTCCTCTCCGGCTTTCTTCGAGCCAACGGTTTCGAAGCCTCGGTGCTCCACGACGGCACGCATCTCTGCGCGCGGCTCGAACGCGAGCGACCATCGGTCGTCGTGCTCGACGTCATGATGCCGCGCACCGACGGCTTGCGCGCCCTCGCCGCCCTGCGCGCGCAGGGTGACGACATCCCGGTGATCTTCGCCTCTGCGCGTGGCGCAGTGGGCGACCGCATTGCGGGTCTCACGCTCGGCGCCGACGACTACGTTGCCAAGCCCTTCGATCCCCAGGAATTGCTCCTGCGTATCCAGACCGTACTGCGCCGGCGCGGCAACGGCCCCGCAGGCGCACCTGTGGCGCGCGAACGCTACCGCTTCGGCGCCTTCGAACTCGATTTCATGGCACGCACACTCGAACGCGACGGCAATCGCGTGCCGTTGCGCAGCAGTGAGTTCGTGCTCCTGAAGATTTTCACGGAGCATCCGTATCGCGTGCTTTCACGCGTGCTGATTCACGACCTGCTCCACGCTGACGGCCTGGAATTCAACGAGCGCAGTCTCGACGTACCGGTCTGGCGCTTGCGCCGCGTGATCGAGGATAACCCTGCGCAGCCGCGCTACATTCAAACCCTGCGCGGCAAGGGCTATGTGTTCGTGCCGCAGAGCGGGGTCGGCATCGAAGGCGACATTGACACTCCCACAGCAGACGACAGCGGCCGCAGCCTGAACGCGTAATCGCATGAACAATCCGTTGAATACGCTGTTCGGGCGCATGGCGCTGATGTCCGCGCTCCTGCTGTTCGCCATTCAGGCATGCTGGTTCATCGTGTTCGCGCCGCAGCCGCGCCGCCACGAAGTGGAAGGCTTCGAGCGCGGTCTGCTGCTCATGCTGCATGCCGCGACAAGCGCGGCACCCGGTACGGCGATGAGCGCGGCACCCAGCGCGCCCCCCAACGAAATGGACCTCGCGCCGGCCCTGCGCGTGCATCTCGTGCCCACCTGGAACATGCCCGCCGACGTGCGGCTCGAAGTGCCGACGCGCGAGCCGCTCGCCGACTTGCGCAAGCAACTCCTGCGCGACCTGCCGCCCGGCACCGAGATTCTCGCCGACCTGCGTCATCGTGAAGCGCTGTGGGTGCGTTTCGCGGGCCAGCCCACGTGGATCGTCGCACCCGTCGATCTGCCGCCGCCGCGCAATCTGCTGCCGCTGTTCGGTTCGATGCTCGCCATTTCGCTGCTGCTCGCGCTGCTCGCCATGTGGCAAATGCAGCGGCCGCTTTCGCTCGTGGCTCAGGCCGCGCGTGCGTTCGGCACCGGCCATCGTCCCGCGCCCGTCAAGCAGCACGGGCCGCGCGAATTGCGCGAACTGATCGGCTCGTTCAACGGCATGATGAAGCAGCTCAACGAAGCCGACGACGATCAGGCGGTCATGCTCGCGGGCGTCGCTCACGATCTCAAGTCGCCGCTCACGCGCCTGAAACTGCGGGCGAGCATGATGAGTTCGGAGCGCGAGCGCGAACAGCTCATCCGCGAAGTCGATTCGCTGAACGATATCGTCCAGCAGTTCCTGGAATTCGCGCGACAGCGGCCCGAATCGGGTCCCGAAGTGGAAGTCGATGCACTGCTGCGCGAGCAGTTCTTTTCCGATGCCGGCGACGATGACGATGCGCTCTTCAGGCTGGATCTGCGCGCGGGCTCGGCGTTTCGGCTGCCGCGTACGCTGCTCGACCGGCTGGTGTCGAATCTCGTCGACAATGCGCTCGAACATGGCGTGCCGCCCGTGGAAATCGCCACGCGCCGCGAAGGCACGCAGTGGATCGTCGAAGTGCGCGATCATGGCCCGGGCATCCCACCCGAGCGCGTGGCCGCGGCGCTCAAACCCTTCGTACGCCTTGACGAAGCGCGTGGCGGCGAAGGCCATTGCGGGCTCGGGCTCGCCATCGTGACGCGCCTCACGCGCAATCAGGGCGGCCGCTGCGAGTTGTCCAATCACCCCGAAGGCGGGCTGCGCGTGCGTATCGCGCTGCCGGCCGATGCACGGGCCGCCGCGTAAGTTCTCTATTGCCCTCTGATTACCCGTTGATTCATCGCTGCACGCCGCTCAGACCACGAGCCGGCCGCGCAGACGATTCACCGTGTCGGTCGCAAGGCCGAGACCCACGGTGAGATAGCGGTTGAGGTCGCCGTAGCTTCCCTGCACCGCGTCAAACGCGGCCTGGAGGTAGCTGGCCTGCACGGGCGGCGTCAGATTGGCCGAATCCGCGCCCGTTGAGCGCCACGCATCGGTCAGCATGAAATCCTTCACGATGATTTCGAGCGGCACGTTTGCGATCAGCAGCAACAGCGCACACGCCCAACCCACCACGTCCACACCGGTCCCACCCGTGATCAGCAGCGGCCCCGGCGCATCCGCGATGTGTTCGAGCAGCGTCCCGTAGATTGAGCTTTGCATGCGGCCTGTCACGAGCGTGCGCCAATGCATTTGCATCGCGGCATCGAGCTCGCCGGCCAGCATGCCCGCGAACGAAGGCGGCTCGAGCGTGCCCAGCACATTGAGCGCGAGGTAACTGGCGGTGCTGGGCGTCACGTCGGGCGCCGCGTCGATTTCCGCAGGCGTGCGCAGATCGTAGACGTTGGAAAGCGCCATGCGCTCGAGCGTGGCGGCGTCGGCGGCGTTCGGGGTGAGCGCGTCGGAGCGATAAATCAGGGCGCGGCGCACGTGCGCGCCGTCGCTCGTCGAGTATCCCGGCGCAGCGCCGCCCAGATCGCGGAAGTTCGCGACGGAACCGATGACGGGCGTCGGCGCATCCTGCGCGCCGTCGCCTCCCGTGTATTCGCCGCCGCACGCACTCAACAACGTGCTGGCGCAACCGCTCAGCGCCAGCAAGCTCACCGTGCCCTTGAGCAGCGCGCGGCGCGGCGGGTTGGCAAGTGCGCTGCCGCCACTGCGGTTGAAGTTGCCGGTCGCGGCCACAGGCAAACGCTTACGCGCCTGCGCGAACGAAGAAGTGTAGGCGGAGAAAGGCAAATTCATCGGTTGGCAGCTTATGTAGGGAACCCGCAGTTCGAGCGGGCCGCTGCAACGTCGCGCGTCGCATGCGTTCGGAAAGGGCGCAGTTTACCGGCAGATTCGCATGAAAAGGTAAAAGCGCAAAACGCCGTAATAATTTTTTCCGATTCACGGTGCATTGCGCACCGATATTTTCCGCCGGTTTGTACTTATATTCTTACCAGACCTTTCCATTTACACCAGACAGGTAATTCTCGTGCTAATGCGCGGTTATTTCCCGTTTCAAGCCATGCCTGAATATCGGCTGCACGGGGCATTTTCTTTATAGATATTTCAGGTTCTTTCCAAATATTATTCTTGACGCTCTTTGTCGCGCTTTTATAATCGCCCGTGAATTCAGGCATTCGCCTGGACCACCGTGGCGGTCATCGGCTGCCTCTCGGAGTATCACGTCATGTACAAAGGCAGTGTGACCGAAGAAGCGCGTGAAGTGCTGCGCGCAATCGAGCTGATCCAGCTGGGCGCACGCATGCCTGTGCTCGAAAAAGAGCTGACGCTTTCGCGCAATCGTTTGATCAGACTTTATCGGGAACTCAAGAACGCTTCGCCCCCCAAGGGTATGTTGCCGTTTTCGGCAGACTGGTATTTCACGTGGCTGCCGAACATTCATGCGTCGCTCTTCTACAACATCTATCTGTTCCTGACGGATAGAGCGAAATGCAGCCGGCTCGATGCCCTCACGCGTGCGTACCGTCTGTACCTCGAGCACTGCGAGAGCGCCGAGACCGAACGCGTACTGAGCTTCACGCGGGCGTGGACGCTGCTGCGCTTTTTTGAAGGCGGCCTGCTCACGCTGTCGAGCTGCACCGTTTGCTCCGGCCGCTTCGTGCGCCACGTGCGCGACGCACACAAGCCTGCCGCCTGCTGCATTTGCGTGCCGCCGGCTCGCGCCGGCATGACGCGCGCTGCACGCGCGAACCGTAGTACGGAAACCGACACCCCGGCGGCCACCTCCGCCACGCGAGGCCGCGCTGCAGCGGCGCTGGGCGAACTTTCGGGCACCATGCGCGACACGCTCGCCGAAGTCACGCGCGCCCTCGACCCCAAGCGTTCCGCAAACCGCTTGCGCCTCGTCACGTCGGTTCCCGTCTAGGCGAACGCGGCACGCTCCTTACGTCACATCCTCATCGCGCTCTGCATCCGTCTGCAGAGCGCGAATATCGCGCGCGCAAATCCGGAAGATTGCTTTGTGATCCTGATGAACGTGCTGATTCTGGCGCAGTTCGCATTGCTGAGCCGCAAGCTCTATTGCGTGTGAATGGGCGGCCTGCCAGATCTCCCAGGCAATTTGCGCGCCGCTTTGCGAATAATCGTCGTTTCCATCGCGCTCGAGCGCATCGGGAAGGCGCGTGTGGAGTTGCAGATAGTGCGTGCGATAAAGCGCCTCGAAAATCTCGCGGCGTGACAGGCGCTTCAAGCTCGCCTCTTCGCGAACGTGACCGGATTTGTGAGGCGCAGAGACTTCATCCACATGCGACGTCGAGACGTACTTCTTCTTGCGGGTGGGGAGGATCACGCGTTCGTCGCGCGACAGCATGCGCGCGACGTTACGGACATTGATATTGTCGCAGGCTGCGCAAAAGAATTGGCCGCGGAATATCGCGAATTTTTCTGCGCTATTCGTGAGTCGTTACAGCACCCGGACCTGCGATTATTCTGGGCATAAGAAAGTCGAAAGGAGTCGACCATGCAAATCGGGGCGGCGACACAGTTCGCCAACAGCAGCGCCAACACGAACACACTCCGTGCGGGCGCGGCTTCAGACCAGGCAGAACAGGACGGCACGCAGTCGAGCGACGATTCGACGAACGTCGCGTCGCCTGCATCGCAGGACGATGCCGTGCAAATTTCGCCGCAAGGCTATGCGGCCGCATCCACGGACGATACGGCGGACAGCGACGACGCCGCGGCCGACGCGAGCGATGCAACCGACGCGAGTGGTACCAGCGCTACCGGCGATACCGGCGATACGGCCGACACGAGCGACGCAACCGACGCGACATCGACGCCGGCCAACGCGCAGCCCGTGAAATCGCTCGTGTATGGTGCGCTGGGGCTCGAGCGTCCCGACGCGCCCGCCGACCCGAACCACACCTATACGCTCGGGCGCTGGATCGCGGCGGGCATTACGCTGGGCGGCATCATCTCCCTCTTTATCTGAGCGCGCTGCGTCGCAATCTGGCGCGCATAATGTTTCGGAGACCAGATGATATGGGTGGCAAGTCGGCTATCATCACTGCCGGCAAGACCATAAACCCATAACGTAGACGAGGCCCGCCCGTGGCTTTCAGCGCCTTTGCCGCTTCGTATGCAGCCGTTCCGCTCGCCGCCATCGCTGCCGCGGCCGTCGCGCTCGTCAAGGGCGGCCCCAGGCAGCCCGAGCCGCTCGAATCGATCAATGCGCCGTTCAAGGAAGTCGACTTTTCCGACCTTCCTGCGTTGCGCCGTTATACGGCGCGAGACGGTGCGTCGCTCGCCTGGCGCGCCTACCTTCCGCAAGCGGGCGCATCGCAAGCGTGTGTCGTGCTCATCCACGGATCGTCGGCAAGCAGCGCGAGCCTCCACCCGCTCGCGCGCCAGTTCGCCGCCGCGGGCTACGCGGCCTGCGTGCCCGATGTACGCGGCCACGGCGAATCGGGGCGCAAGGGCACGATCGCCTACATCGGCCAGCTGGAAGACGACCTCGAAGATCTGCTCGCGGCATTGCCCGCCGAGCTGGCCGCGCTGCCAAAAACGCTGATCGGTTTTTCGTCGGGCGGCGGCTTCGCGCTGCGCTTTGCAGGCAGCGCACGTCAGCGTCTGTTCGAGCGTTATGTGCTGCTCGCGCCCTTCCTCCACCATAAGGCGCGCACCACGCGCAACGAGGTCGGCGGCTGGGTGTCGGTCGGCATACCGCGCCTCGTCGTGCTCGCCATGCTCAACGGCCTGCGCATCCGCGTCTTCAATCATCTGCCGACGATCGCCTACGCGCTCGCACCCGAGGTCCGTGACGAACTGACGCCGCAGTATTCGTTCAACCTGATGCAGAATTTCCGCCCGCACGACGACTATCGCGCGGACATACGCGGCGCGCGGCAACCGCTGCACGTGCTGGCCGGCACGGAAGACGAGGTCTTTCACGCCGGCGAATACGCTGCCGCGTTCGAGGAAGCCGGCGCGCACGTGCCGGTCACGCTCGTGCCGGGCTCTGGGCACATCGGCTTGACGCTGGATGCCCCCGCCATCGCCACGATCGTCGGCTGCGTGAAGTCCTGCGTGAAGCCCTGCGTGAAGCCCTGCGTGCAGCCATAAGGCATGGCGACACTCGCCGGCCCATCGCCTGTCCGTATCCGCCAAACTGGCTGAATCCGCCGATTGATCTTCGCGGCGAAGTGGCCCATATTCAAATGAGTGCGCAAATCAGGCACCGATTTTGCGGCACTTCGTCAATCGAAGCGAAAGCGCGCTCCTCCCATGCTGAACGCCCCTGGTCACGACGATTCTGGTCCGTCGGAGTGCCCCTACTGTGGGACCCTATTCAATGCAGCGCTCGCACTCTGCCCCCAATGCGGAGCGAATCAACTGGCCGCGGCCTCCCGCATCGCCGCCGCGAGCGAGGACGTGCCGGGAGAACACGCGCACGGGGTAGTCGAGCGCCTGCGCGCGCTCCCGGGCGGCCTTGGCGGCAATCGGACCTACAACGGCGAGTATCCGTCGATCGACGAGGAGCAAGTCGCCGAACGGCGGCGGCTGCCGCGCTATGCATGGGCGGGTCTCGGCGTGCTGGCGGTCGCACTCAGCGGTTATGCGTTCCTGCATCGCAGCGAATGGGAGCCGAAGCTCGGCGTACAGGTGGTCGAGGGGTCCGTGAGCGGTGCGAAGGGCATACAGAACACACAGAGCACTCAGGGCACCCTCGCCACGCTGACTAACCGTCCACACACGCTCCTGCCGCGTGCGGGCGCACCGCAGCACCGCGTCGCCCAGGGGAATGCGCCGGCCGCCTCACACGCGCCCGCCGCGCCGCGCTATGCGAGTGCGCATCCCGAAGTCGCGAGCAATCTGGCCAGCGCGCGCCTGAATCTCGACAAGAACAACCTCTGGCCCGCACGCAGGGCGCTCACGAGCGCGCTTGCCGTAGAGCCCGGCAACCCGGAAGCGCAGCAAATGCAAACCGACCTCGTCGCGCGCGAGCAGCAGCGCGACGCGTTGATCGGTCAGGCGCGGCAATGCGAGCACGAGCGCCAATGGGCCTGTGTGCGGCAAAACGCGGGGCAAGCGGTAGATGTCGACGCATCGAGCCGCGAAGCGAGGCACCTGCTTACGCTCGCCAGCGGCGAGCACCGGCCTGCCGGCGGCAGGCACAATGGCCGGACGTGGCCATGGGAAAGCCAGTATGCGCAGGCGGGCGACAGCCGTTCTCGCCAGGATCCCCTCTTCTGGCATCACTGATCCGCCCCTCAGCCAGCACTTGCAGACGATTTGTGAACGATGAATAATATTGAACGTCGTTCAATATTATTCATCGTTCACATGTCCGCGCCCACGTCCGCTCCGCCAGGCCGCCGCGATCGCAAACGCCTGCAGACTCTGGAACATCTCGCGCGCACCGCCGCCGCGCTATTCGAAGCTCACGGTTACGAACCGGTGACGATGGAGCAGATTGCCGCCGCCGCGGACGTGGCGAAGGGCACGCTGTACAACCATTTCCCGGTGAAAGAGGCGGTGCTCGCCCATTGGCTGCATCTCGAACTGGGAGCGAATCTCGCGGCGCTGCACGCCAGGCTCGAAGGCACGCCGGGTTTCGCCGCGGGCGTGCGGCTCGTGCTCGATCATTCCGCGAGCTGGTGTGAGGCGCACCCGGACTACCTCGCGCCTTACCTGCGGTTTCGCTTTCTTGGCATCGGCACGGAGCCCTCTCCGTCGCGGGACAGCGAGCAATTGAGCGACATCGCCGATACCTTTGCCTGGCTCGTCCGGCGCGCGCAGGCGCAAGGCGAATTGCGCGACGATCTCGACGCGGCGCGGCTTGCGCTTTCGTTCCACCACCTCTACCTCTGCGCCATGCTGCGCTGGCTCGCCGAACCACGCCTGAAACTGCGCAAGGAGTTTGCCGCAGCTGTCGATTTGTTCCTGCACGGCGCGGCCCTTCCGGCACAGGCGCCCCGGAAAGCACCCGCGAAGGTCGTGCCGAAATCGAGGAGAAAGGCCCCATGAAGCTGCTTATCGCCACCTACGGCACCGAGGGCGATGCGCGCCCGTTCGCTGCGTTGTGCCGTGGCTTGATGGACGCCGGGCACGAAGCGCGCCTGCTCGCCGACGCCGCCACGCTCGGCAGCGCCCACGCACTCGGCGTGCCGGCCACGGCGCTGGCCGGCGACATTCGCGGCATGCTTCGCCCGGACCACGCTATCGCGAGCGTCGTCGCGAAAGGCGGCGGCTTCAACGAGACCGCACGCGCGCTCGCGAAGATCGCCAACGAAAACGCGCAGTCGTGGATGCGCACAATCGTCGAGGAGAGCGAGGGCTGCGATGCGATTCTGGTTGCCGGGCTGGCCGCGTTCGTGGGGCTTTCCGCGGCGGAGTATCTCGGCGTGAAAGGCATAGGCTCGGGCATGATCCCGCTCACGCCGACCGCGGCCTTCCCTTCGGCGTTTTTGCCGCCCAGGTGGGTACCGCGCGTGCTCAACCGCGCCAGCCACGGCCTCGTGAACGGCATGCTCTGGAAGGCGTTCCGCGACAAGACCAACGCCGCGCGCGCGATGTTCGGCCTGCCGCCGCGCAAGGCGGTATGGAAGGACCACCCGATGGTCTATGGCGTCTCGCCGAGCTTGCTGGCCGCGCCTGCCGACTGGCCCGGCAACGCTCATCTCTGCGGACAGTGGCTGGCGCCGAGCCCGGCATGGACGCCACCGGATGCGCTAACGCGCTTTCTCGCTGCGGGCGACGCGCCCGTCTACATCGGCTTTGGCAGCATGACGGGCTTCGACAATGTGCGGCTGCTCAATGCCCTGGTCGAAGCCATGCAGGGCCGGCGCGCACTCTTCTATCCGGGCTGGAGCGGCATCGACCCGAAGGCGCTTCCTGAGAATTTTTTCGTCGTCGGCGACACGCCGCACGACTGGCTGCTCCCGCGCACTGCCGCCGTCATTCATCACGGCGGCTCCGGTACTTCGCACTCCGCAGCACGCGCGGGGGTGCCTTCCATTGTGACGCCGTTCGCGGGCGATCAGTTCTTCTGGGCGGAGCGCCTGCGCGAGGCGGGGGTCGCGCCAGCAGCCGTGGACGGGCGCAAGCCCAGCGCCCAAGCGTTCTCGAGCGCACTCGACTTCGCCGCCAGCGAAACGGTGCGAAGCCGCGCCCGCACATTAGGCAAAACGATGCGTGCGGAAAACGGCGTGGCGAACGCGGTGGCTGTCCTCGAGCGCATCGTTGCGGTGTATGTGCGCGAGGGAGCGTGAAGTCAGCCAGTCAGTGAAGCTGCAATGGCCTTCCTGAACGGCGTCAGTTTCGATGCCGCGCGCAGCATGAAGTCGCGCGCCAGTTTCGCGGGCGCGGTGTTATTCGTGTAGACGTCGGTGATGAACCGGGTCGCGAGATAGAGAGGCCTGGTCGCGCGGCGGTGCTGGCTCTCATAGCGCTGCAAGACCGCAAGGGACCCAATATCGCAGCCACTCTTTAGCGCATCGATGATTCGGTTACCTAAGGTTTCCACGCCGAGGAGCCCGAAATTGAACCCATGCGCGGTCACCGGATGCATGCCGACCGCGGCATCGCCCACCGTCGCGAAGCGTTTTCCGACGAAGCGCTCCGGATAAACCGCAACGAGCGGATAAACGTGCCGGGTGCTCGCCAGCTTCATCGCGCCCAGCCTGTGCATGAAACGATCTTCGATATGCCGCGCGAACGCGTCGGGCTCAAGCGCCGCAATCTCGTTGACCTGGCCCACAGGCAGCGTCAGCACGACCGACGACTGATGCGCGTTCGTCGAGCGCTCCGCGTTCATGGGCAGCAACGCGAGCGTCTGACCGTAGCCGAACCATTCCCACGCAGCGTGTTCGTGAGGCGCTTCGTGCGTCATGCGGCAAACCAGCATGGCGCGGCCGAAATCGTGCATGTTGGCGGCAATGCCCATCATCTTGCGCGTGGACGAGAAGCGGCTGTCCGCTGCGACGATCAGCTTCGCCGAGAGCGTCTCGCCGCCCTCCAGTGTCACGCTCGCCAGATCTTCACCGGCTTTCACGCCGCTGACCCTTTGCGCCGCGAGCAGCGTCACGTCGCCATGCTCAGCCGTGCTTTCCTGCAGCGCCTCGTAGGCAGCCTTGCGAATCAGGTGATTTGAGACCAGCCAGCCCAGCTCCGCGTGGCCGCTCAGTTCGTGCCCGATCTCGAGCGCGCCCGGCGAGGGGCCATTGAACACCCTGGCGCTGCAAAGCGGGGCACGCGCGTGCGGATCGATGAGATCCCACAGCCCGAACTTGCGCATCAAGCGCACCGACTTCTGGGTCAGCGCGATCTCGCGCCCGTCGAACTGCGGCTCGCTGATGTCGGCGAGGCCCTGCTGCTCGACCATGACGATCTTGAGGCCAACGCCACTGAGCGCGCGCGCGAGACAGAGCCCCACCGGCCCGGCGCCCACGATAACGATATCTGCTTGCATGAATCGAACGATTTGAATGTGACTCAAACAATCTGGTCGACGTGATCGATCTGCGCGATGCCGCGTGCGCGCAGGGCTTCGACCATGAGCGCGTCCATCGACTTCACGTGCCAGGCGAACCATTCGCGCAGTTCGCCCACCAGTTGCCGCCCCGTGTCGAAGCGCCCCTCGTCGGCGACTTGCCTGCGCACCTCGCCGGCCACATTGAGGACGTGCCGATGCTGGCTTCCATGGCAATGGCGCGGACCGAAGTTCATTTCCTCCATCCACGCCTCTTCCTGCGCGAAGTGCTGCTTCGTATGTGCCGTCCACGCATCGAACGCGCCGATCCAGGTTTCGTCACTCGCGCACGCGAGCGCGTCGAGCAGCGCGACGAATTCGGCATGCATCGTATCGGTCATCGGTTCGCCCAGTTGCAGATCGGGCGCAAGTGTTGGCGAGGGGCGCGGCGCGGGTGAGTTCATGAAGGACAGTGACGGCGTTCAGCAACGGTATGAAAAGCCCTCTCGGGCAATTTTTCAAGATACCGGGGCACATCGATCTGCGCGCTGATTTTTAGCAAACGTCGCACGATCGGTCACTGAGGCCGATGGACGCGGCATGAGCGCATGCACGCGAAGCGATCAGACGAAAAGAAACGTCGATTCCGGCGCAGCGTGGGGAGCGCGGGCCGCAAACGAGTAAGGATGCGAGGAAAGGTGCCGCAGACGCGAAAACATGAAGCCGCGCGGCGCGCGGCTCAAACTAGTTCGGCGAGATTGACGAGGGCGCGGTCGCCGTCGGATTGTGCTTCGTCTTCGGCGCGGAACGTCCTCTCGCTGTACGCGATGACCTTGAACCCGCCGCCTGCCGAACGCTCTATGGTGATACCCCAGTGCCAGCCGCCTTCCTGTTCGAATACGTGCAGCCTTGGACTCGATGGTTGGCTCGGCGATTGAAAAATATTCATGTGAAGCCTCCCGTAGTGGGAATATCGTCTCGGACGATTGCCTGGATAAGAATCAGTCTAAAAAGCTCCTTGCTGCGACGCAATACGGAATTACGTGGACGTGAGAACCCTGAGGCGTTGCGCATTATTCGAGAATTACCCTGGTTATTATTCGACGCTCGGCAAACGTAAATGCCGCCAGCCACACGCCTATCCCAAACTGCGAGACAGCGAGAGTCCGATGACTACCGTAACGAATGCCACGACGCATGCCGCGTCCCCGTATCAGCTCGATCTTTCGCGGCATGCGCGCCGCACACTGCTGGAAGGACCCACGCTGATCCAGCCCTTGCCGCGACTAAGCCACGAACTTGGGGGCGTGAATGTCTATGTCAAGCGCGACGATCTGACCGGCCTCGGCGGCGGCGGCAACAAGCTGCGCAAGCTCGAGTTCCTGGTGGGCGAAGCGCTGGCTGCGGACGCGGACACCATCATCACCGTGGGCGCGCGCCAGTCGAACCATGCGCGCTTGACGGCGGCCGCGGCGGCACAAGCAGGCTTGCAGTGCGAACTCGTGCTCACGCGCGCCGTGCCGCGCGACGACTTCGAGTATCTGGAGAACGGCAACATCCTGCTCGACGACCTGCTCGGCGCACGCGTGCACGATTTGCCCGGCACAGCGAATGCGCTGGAGTTCGCCCAGGCGCGTGCCGACGAGTTGCGTGGCCAGGGCCGCAAGGTCTACGTGTGCCCGCTGGGCGGGTCGAGCCCGGTGGGATGTCTGGGCTACGCGGCGTGTGCCGCCGAGATCATGACGCAGGCCCATGCGCAGGGATTGAGCTTCACGCGCATCGTCGTGCCCAACGGCAGCGGCGGCATGCACGCGGGGCTCGCCGCCGGCTTCGCGGCGCTGGGCATCGAGCCGAGCCTCGTGCTTGCATACACCGTCCTCGCGAAGGCCGAGCAGGCCCATGCCACAACGCTCGAAAAGGCCAGCAAGACGCTCGAACTGATCGATCCGGCGCGACGTATCGAGGGCCAGTCGATCGTGATCGACGAAGCACAACTCGGCGACGGCTACGGCATTCCGACCGACGCGATGCGCGAAGCCGTGCGGCTCGTCGCTTCGAAAGAAGGCCTGTTGATCGACCCCGTGTACGGCGGCAAGACGTTCGCCGGTCTCGTGCAAGCCGCGCGATCGGGACGTTTTGCACGCGGCGAGAACGTCCTCTTCGTCATGACTGGCGGCTTACCGGGCCTGTTTGCTTATCGCAGTGCGTTTTGATGCGTCGCTCGACGCATTCGAGGATCGTCGAACTGAACAACGAGGGAGTCCACGATGACCGATGACGAACGTGCAATTCGAGAGCTGGTGCAAACCTGGATGGAGGCCAGCCGCGCCGGCGACACGGCCAAGGTGCTGAGCCTGATGACCGACGACGTGGTGTTCACGGTGCCCGGCCAGGAGCCGTTCGGCAAGGCCGCGTTCGCCGCGGCTTCGCAAGCGCAACAAGACATGCGCATAGAGGGCACGGCTGAGATCGTAGAACTGCAAGTGCTGGGCGATTGGGCCTTTTTGCGCAATCGCATCGACATCTCCATCACGCCGCCAGGCGCAGCCCAGCCGATGCGGCGTGCCGGCTACACGCTCACGCTGGTGCGCAAGGATGCGAGCGGTCGCTGGCTGCTCGCGCGTGACGCCAATCTCGTTGCACCGAAAGCGTAAATCCGCCGCCGCGAACGCGGCGATTGTCGCGCAAACCACAATCCGGCACCCGCGCGCCACGCCGCCAGCCGCGCGGGCACGCGCGCTTGCTTTCAGCGCTGAAAGAGAACAGCCCCGCCCGGCGGGCCTCGCCGCGTTACGCCCCTTTTTAGAATCAGAAAACCTTATCGATTCCTTCAGTTTATTGAGTTTCCCTTAATCGTGCGCTTGCGGCAAAGTGACGCTCATACGCTCGGAGCCACTCCTTGAACCAACGCATCGATCCCTCTTTACTCGCCGCGCCCGACCTGTCGTACGCCACGTTGCACTCGGGCATTGCCCTGCCGTTCCTCGAGCGCGGCGATGGCGAGCCGCTGCTGTTCGTCCATGGATCGCTCTGTGATTACCGCTACTGGATGCCGCAGCTCAACGGCCTGTCGGAGCATTTCCGCTGCATCGCGCCGAGCCTGAGCCACTACTGGCCCGCGGCGGACGCCTGCATCCAGGGCGATTTTGGCTGGGAGAGCCACGTTACCGAGCTGGCCGATTTCATCACCGCGCTCGGCCTCGAATCGGTGCACCTCGTGGGCCATTCGCGTGGCGGCTGTGTGGCGTGGCATCTCGCGCGCCGCTATCCGCGCCTCGTGCGCACGCTGGTGCTGGCCGACCCGGGCGGTCCGCTCTCGCGCGTGGACGACGACGAAGCCGCGCTGCCTCCCGCCACCAACGCACTGCGCACGCGCGCAGCCGACCTCATCCACGCCGGCGACGTCGAAGCGGGACTCGAGTTGTTCGTTGACTCCGTGAGCGTGCCGGGTGCCTGGAAGAAAGGCTCGGCGGCGTTTCGCCAGATGGCCATCGCCAACGCCACGACGCTGCCCAAGCAGTTGCAGGACCCGCTGCCGCCTTATGCGCCGCGCGCCGCCGGCGAGATCAAGTGCCGCACGCTGCTGATCGACGGCCAGCGCAGCCCGCTCATGTTCCGCAACAACGTCGAAGCGCTGGACGAGTGGATCGAGTTCGCACGGCGCGTCACGATCAAGGGCGCCACGCACGGCATGAATGGCACGCACCCCGACCTCTTCAACACCCACGTCCATACCTTCATCACGCAAGGTTGAGACGTCAGTCACGGCCCGGTTGATACGTCGTTTGTGGTCGACGCGACTCAACCGTTGGCCGCAATTCCAGCCGCACCGGCATGCGGTTTGGCACCATCGCGAACGCCGTGATCTCCTCGATCGTCGAGGGATCGACGGCCAGCTTCACCTTGAAGCGGTTCATCAGCGTGGAGAGCACGAGGCGCATTTCCATGGCGGCCAGATGCCGCCCCGGACACACACGCGGCCCCGCGCCAAACTGCACCCACGCACGCGGATCGTGCACACGCGCATCGACACTCGCATGGCCACGCAGCCAGCGCTCGGGATCGAAGCGCCCCGGCTGCGAGTAGTGGCGCGCATCGAGCATGGGTGGACGCGTGAGGAAAAACATCTTCGAACCGGCGGGCAACGCGACGTCGCCCACCTGCACATTCTCTATGGGCTCGAACGCCATGATCGCGGCCACCGGACGCAAGCGCAGCGTTTCGTTGCACACGGCTTCGAACAGATCCAGGCCCTTCACGAGGCCGTAGTCCGGACACACCGCATGTGCGCCCAACACCGCGTGCGCTTCGCTCGCGAGGCGCTGCTGCAGCGGTTCGTCGGCGCTTAGATAGTAGAGCGACCACGCGAGCGCATTGGCCGTAGTGTCCTCGCCCGCCAGCAGCAGCGTGAGCACGTTCGCGGCGATGATGTCGTCAGTCACGTCTGAGCCTGGCGCATCGCGCAGCGCGAGCATCGCTTCGAGCAGATGGCGCGGCGTATCCGACGGCTCGTCGCGCATGCGCTCGCGCGAGCGCGCCATCATGCCGCGGATCGTGCGATGCACTTCGGCGAGCGCCCGGTCCGTGCGGCGGTCGCGCGGCAAACGCACATAGCGCCAGTACGGGAACGGCGCGTTCACGCGATGCATGAGCGTCGGGAAGATCTGCGCGAGATGCTCCTGAATGACGCCGCGCTCCTGTTCGAGCGTGCGCGGGTCTTCGCCGAATGCGAGCGCGCTCGTCACATCCACCGTGTAACGCTTGAGGTCGTCGGTCATCTCGACCACGTCGCCATGCTCGGCCGCGCGTTGCCAACGGTCGTGCAGACGCGCCGTGATCGCTTGCAGCGTGGGATAGAACGCGCGGATGTGCGGCACGGAAAGCGCCTGCATGACGAGCCGGCGCTGCGGCTCCCATGCCGCGCCTTCAGCCGAGAACACGCCGTTGCAGCCGATTTCGGCGAGCACGGGTTCGAGCGACGCGTAACGCCGGTAGCGATGCGGACGCTCGCGCATCACGCTCTGGCTCAGCTCCGCGTCGCTCCATACCGTGACCGGCATGCCGCAGATCTGGAAACGATACGGCGTGCCGAGTTCCTCCGCCCACTGTTCGAGCACGCGATGCAGCTTAGGCGCGTTCAACTGATGCAGATTGCCGATGAGCGGCAAGCCGCGCGGGCATGGCAGGTCGCGCACCTGACGCAGGCGCTGGGCGGAGGATGCGGCGGTGTCCATGGCGCGACGGCGGCGTGAAGGCGCTCAGTCGAGCGACATGCCCAGCTCGGCGGCCATGCGCGCGACGAGCGTTTGCAGGCGCGCGACTTCATCGGCGAGGCGCTGCTGTTCGGCGCGTACCGCTTCGAAGTCCGCGAGCGAAACGCTCTCGCCGGCCTCCTCGCGCGCCCCGGGCGCGATGGTCCCCGCTGCGACGAAACTCGCCGTGTTGACCTCGCCGCACAGCAGATGCATCCAGCGGCTTTCGCGCTCGCCCGGCGCGCGCGGCAGCTTCACGACGAGCGGCGGTTCGCGTTCGGCCAGTTCTTCCAGGAAGCCTTCGACCGACGAGACATCGGCGAATCCGTGCAGGCGCGACGAGTTCAGGCGCAATTCCGCCGCCGTCTGCGCGCCGCGCAGCAGCAGCACGGTCAGGAGCGCAACGGCCTGGCTCGGCACGCCGAGCACGCGGTTCAGGTTGTGCTCGAAGCGCGGCACGCGGCTGCTGCTGCCTTCGAACACGAGGCTCAGCAGCTTGAGGTCTTCGATGGCGGCCAGGACTTCGGCTTCGCTCACATTCATGACCGGAGTACGCGCGGTCTTCTGGTTGCAGCCGAGCGTGAGCGCGTTGAGCGAGAGCGGATAGGTGTCGGGCACCGTGTGCTGCTTTTCGACCAGCACGCCGACGATACGCGCCTCGATGGGCGAGAGCGCGCGCAAGGCGCGCGGCGAGGAAGCATCGGCAGGAGAATTCATGGGCAGATCAGTCCGCTGTGTTTCGGTTGGAATCAGGCGTTCGATCATACGCGCGCCGGGCTTCCTGCAGAAGTCACGCGTCGCTCAGTCCGCGCTCAGCCCGCGAGCAGCTTCAGCCCCGCCGGAAGCGCCTCGCCGAACACCCGGCCCGTGTCCGCCGTATCGAGCGCGACGACTTCGCGCACCATCGTGACCCACGTGGGCGGCCCGTTCGCCGACTCCATGCGGCGCGCCACGGTTTCGCGCAACTCGGCGGGCAGGTCGCGCGAACGGTCGCCCGTCATGCGCGCGATTTGCGCGGCGGCGAACATCGCCGGTTCGATCTTCTTCCAGTCGAGCGCGAGAATCGCGTCGAGCCACAGCGCTGCGGTTTGCGGCGGCACCACGCCGTGCGCGCTGCCGTAGAACGGCTGGCGCGCGCCGATGCGGCCCACGGCCCACCACGTCTGATGATTCTCGGAAGGCTTCTGGAGCCGCTGC
Source organism: Paraburkholderia guartelaensis (assembly GCF_004353905.1). Classification (GTDB taxonomy): domain Bacteria; phylum Pseudomonadota; class Gammaproteobacteria; order Burkholderiales; family Burkholderiaceae; genus Paraburkholderia; species Paraburkholderia guartelaensis. The sequence continues at coordinate 20,500 of NZ_SMOD01000063.1, forward strand.
AACAGCCGCTCGCCGATCTCGATCTTGCGCTCGGCCGCAATCTGTTCGAGCGACGCATAGAGCCGGATCATGTCCGGCACGCCAAGTTTCGCGGGGTCGAAGGGCAGCTTGTGGCGCTTCGACCCGGCGGCCTCTTCGAGGTACGTCATCGCCTCCAGCACCTCGTGCTGCTGCGCCTCGTTCAGGCCGCCCGCCGCGCGCCGCCAGAGCGTCCACCACTCCGACCACACCTGGCCTTCGTTGACGAACTGAATGCCGTCGTCGAAGAGCGACCAGAGTTGCTCGACGCGCCATTCGTCCAGCGGATAGCCGAAGCCGGGACGCAGGCAGAAGCCGGCGAGGTTGAGCCACAGGCGTTCGTGATCGGCGGAGCGCCGGCGTTTGCCCGCGCGTTCCCAGAGCGCGCCGAACAGCTCGCGCAGGAGCGGGCCATCCCAGTTCTGGCGCGGCCCGAGCCGCTCTTCGAGATGCGCGCGTAAGCGCTTCACTTCCTTCGCGTCGACCTTGACGGAGCGCGCACCGAACACGCGTTCGATCGCTTCGATGGCTTCGTCGAGGGCCGCGTGGCGCGACTCGCCGTTCATCGCGCCTGCGCCGCCTTCGTGCTCCGCGCGGCGCAGTGCGAATTCGAGCAGCCAGCGCTGCGAGGCGTCGTCGGTGGCGATGCAGTGCATCTCCAGCGTGCCGACTTCGGTGAGCGCGGTCGTGAGCTTGACGGGGCGCTCGCGCGCCGTCTTTGCATCGCCGCCTGCGGGCACCACGGTCGCGAGCGGCGGCAGACGCACGAAGTCGCCCGCCACAAGGTCGGCCAGCTCGCCGGGTTGCCATGCGGTGTCGGTCACCGTCGACGCGAGGTGGAACTGCACCGGCTGGCCCAGTTGCAATGCGAACGTGCGGTCGTCCAGATGCAGCTCGTGGCCTTCCTCCGTGCCGCGCGGCAGGACGCACACGCCGCGCGGAGCGGCATCGGCTCCGGCTCCTTCATCGAGCACGAGAAAGTAGCTGCGCGGCGAGCCGCCGCCAATACGCGGCGCGTTGCCTGCCCGAGCAAGCGCATAGGCGACGGCGCCACGCGCGACAGCCACGTCGGGCTGATTGTTTTGCAGCACGTTGAGGGGCTCGCCGCGCCACGTGCCGAGCGTATCGGCCAGACGCTGCGCAAGCGAGCGAGCGCGGAACACGCCGCCGTTGAGCAGCAGCGCGTCGGGCATGGGCAGCGCGGTTTCCGTTTCACCGGAAGCACCAGAAGAACCGAGCGCCTCGCGCGACTGCGCGGCGAAGCGCTGCAAAAACGCCGCGATATGGCGCGTGATGGCCGGATCGGCGGCATAGGGCAAGCCGAACTCGACGATCGCCGCGCGCGAGCGGCGCGGCAGGTCGCCGGCGGTGCCCATCGGGAAGAAGCCGTCCACCACGATCTGCGCGACTTCCTCGCGGCCGAGCTGCGTGGTGCGCGCACCGCCCACCAGACGCGCACCCGCGCCGAGCAGCGTGATCGGCACGGACTCGGGCGCGTTGGCGTCGAGCAACTGCTCCTTCGCGACGCGGCAGCGCTCCACGAGCTGCGAAAGGCTCGCGGCGCTCAGGCGCGTTTGCGCGTTCGCGAGCCGGCTTTCCGCCAGATGCGCGAGCGCGAGATCCATGTTGTCGCCGCCGAGCATCAGATGATTGCCCACGCCTATGCGCGTGAGCTGCGGCTCGCCGCCCTCGAACTGCACCTTGATGAGCGTGAGGTCGGTCGTGCCGCCGCCCACGTCGCACACGAGCACGAGACGCGACGCGCCTAGCTCCGCATCGAGAGTCGCGCGATGGTGATACAGCCAGTCGTAGAACGCGGCCTGCGGTTCTTCGAGCAGGCGTAGCGCGGGCAATTTCGCCATGCGCGCCGCTTCGAGCGTGAGCGCACGCGCGCCGTCGTCGAACGAGGCGGGCACGGTGAGCACCACGTCCTGATCTTCGAGCGGCGCATGCGGGAAACGATGGTTCCACGCGGCGCGCACGTGCGCGAGATAGCTCGCGCTCGCGGCCACCGGCGAAACCTTGGCGACGTCGTCGGGCGCACCCCACGGCAGGATCGGCGCGAGTCGGTCCACCGCCGCATGCGAGAGCCAGCTTTTCGCGCTCGCTACGAGCCGGCCGGGCACCTGCGCACCGAGTGTGCGCGCGAGTCGGCCGATGACGGCTTCGTCGCCGGGCGTTGGCGCGCTCCACGGCAAGCGCAGATCGCCCGCCGCAAGCTCGCCCGCCGCCGGGTGATAACGCGCGGAAGGCAGCATCTTTTCCGCGCCCACTTCCCCGAGGCCGGTGAGCTGCTCCACGTCGAACACGCGGATGGCGTCGCCGCCTGCCTCCACGTACGCCACGACGGTATTGCTCGTCCCCAGGTCGATGCCGACGACGTATTGCTTCATCGTACTCAGCCGCCTGCTCCGCCACGCACGTCGAACTCGACCTTCCAGCGCTCGTTCGTGCCGCTCGGCATGGCTTCAAGCTCCAGCGTGCCCGCCTCCGTCACGCGCGCGTGCAGCTTCACGGGCACGACCTCGCCGGGCGTGCGGCCTTCGGTCGGCAGCGTCGCCTGGATTTCCTCCAGCTCCTGCAATTCTTCGGGCGACCAGTAGTCGAGCATCGTGCCGACCTGATCCAGGCGCCGCACCGAAGAGCCGAAGAAACGGAAGTGCACCGGCTCGCCCACGACGAGGCCGAACTCTTGCGGCGGCAGCGCCGCCTCGGTGCCCTCTTCCATGCCGAACGGCGCGACGCAGAGCGCCGACACCGGCGGCTCGAGGCCCGGCACCGCCGGCATGGCCGATTCGACGGCCACGTAATACGCGCGCGCCGTGCCGCCGCGAATGCGCACGCCCTTGCCGCGCTTCACGTAGCCGTAATAGGCCGCGCCGCGCGCCACCGCGAGGTCGAGATCGGCACCGCCGAGCAGACGCGCCGGCGCGGCGCCCTCAGCGGCGAGCCAGCTGTTGAGGATATCGAGCACGCGTTGCGAGAGCAGCGTCGACTTGAACACGCCGCCGTTGAACAGGACCGCCGTGGGATACAGGAAGGTCGCGCCCGCGGGCGGCGCGCCAAAGCCTTCGAGTTCGGCGAGCGCCTGCACCTGGCGGCCGAGGAAGGCCGCGAGATGGCGCGTGACGCCCGCGTCCTGCGCATACGGCAGGCCAAGCTGCGTGAGACCCACGCGCGTGCGCACGGCGGGACGCGCGGCGGCGTCCACCTGCGGGAAGAAGCCTTCGAGAATGATCTGCGTGAGTTCGGCGCGCGTGAGTTCCGTGCGGATCGAACCGCCGATCAGCTTCGAGCCGCGGCTCGGCACGACGATCGGCACCGTATCGACAGTCGCGTCGCTCAGCAGCGTTTCCTTGGCCGAGCGGCATGCATAGGTCAGCGCGCGCAGCTGCCACGGATCGGCCTGCGTGCCCTGGGTCGCGAGCTTGCGCGCCACGACGTGCGCCAGCGCGAGGTCCATGTTGTCGCCGCCGAGCAGAATGTGCTCGCCCACGGCCACGCGGTGCAGTTCGAGATTGCCTTCGCGCTCGACCACGGCGATCAGCGAAAGGTCAGTCGTGCCGCCGCCCACGTCCACGACGAGGATGATGTCGCCGACCTTCACTTCCTTGCGCCACGCGCCGCCGCTTTTCTGGATCCAGCTATAGAGGGCCGCTTGCGGCTCTTCCAGCAGCGTCATGTTGGCGTAGCCCGCCGCCTGCGCCGCCTCGGCCGTCAGCTCGCGCGCGGCCGGGTCGAACGAGGCCGGAATCGTGACGGTGATCTCCTGCTCGCCGAACGGCGCCTCGGGATGCGCGTGGTCCCAGGCCTCGCGCAAATGCGTGAGATAGCGGACCGAGCTTTCGAGCGGCGACACGCGCGTGACTTCAGGCGGCGCGTCGTTGGGCAGAATGGCCGCGCGGCGATCCACGCCGGGGTGGCACAACCAGCTCTTCGCGCTCGACACGAGGCGGATCGGCGTGCCCGCGCCACGGCTGCGCGCGAGCTCGCCAACAGCGTACTCGCGCGTGGTGGTCCACGGCAGCGTGAGGTCGCCCGGCGTCAGCTCGCCCGCATGCGGCAGATAGAGAAACGAAGGCAGCAGGTCGGGGGATTCCAGCGTGCCCGGCGCCGTCAGCTGGGTCACATTCAGCACGCCCTGCTGGGTCTTTTCGCCATCGCTGGCGGTGAGGTCGACGTAGGACAGCGCGCAATGCGTCGTGCCCAGGTCGACGCCAATCGAATAACGCGGATCGCTCACAGTTCCACCTCCGCCGGCGCGATGATGCGCGCGTCGTGCGTCTTGACGAGCTGCGGCAGCTTGACCTCTTCGACGCGCCAGCCGCGATGCGTGAGGCTGCCGCTGAACGGCGCCTCGCCCACCACGTTGCCGGTAAGGCGAACGGCGGCGGCATCGAAGCCGGCCGGCAGTGTCACGCGCGAGCCTTCGGACTCGCTGCGTACCGGACGGATCGAGAAGTGGTCGCGCAGCGTGGCGCGGCAGCCTTCGTGGACGATGCGGGCGGCGGCGCCGATATCCGCATCGGCATAACCGGCAATGTCTTCCTCGACGAAATCGACGAAGCGCGCGTTGCGCTGGAGCAGGCCGAGCAACTGGAGAGCGGCGTCGGGCGTGGCTTCCTTGATGACGGTGGGTGCGGGTGCAGGTGCGGGTGCGGGCGCCGGCTTCGCGACCGGAGCCGCGGCGGGCGCAGGCGCGGCGGCGGCGGGTGCAAGCCCGCCTTCACGCAGACGGCGCACGTTGGCGGCGAGTTCGCCGTCGCCGAGGATCGCGAAGAACGATCCCAGCGCGACCGAAAGGCGGCCGAAGAAAGACAGATTCGATTCGGGCATGTAGACGACTCCAATATCGCTTGAGGGCTCGCAGACAAGGCGAGCCGACCTGCCGGGCTCGCAACGAGGCCCGATCGATGCCTGGAAGGAGGCGGCCGGCAGGGGAAACTCGAGCCCGGCACGGGCTCAAAACCCGTATTTTGCCTTGTCGCGGGCGCAAGCCGGTCAAAATGCGGATTTGGCGAGGGAATGGCGTGCCCGGCACCGGGCGCGGGGTATTGGCGGCGGGCGGGCGGCGCGACTGAACCTCGGCGGTCAGTGGCCGAACGCTGCGGCCCTAAAAAAGCCGCGACAAGGCAGATGAAATGGGGCGCGAATTGGACGACAAGCGGCGTGGGCAGACGCTCAAGGCCCGCCCGGCCGCAGTGATTCGCTTTCAAGCCCCGGCGCTTTCAGGGAAAGATAGGCGTCGTCGCTTCCGCGCCTTCCACGTCGGCGCGCGGAACATGCTGCGCGATGTTCGCCTCGATCTCCGCTTCGCGCGAGCCGGGCACATCGGCCATGACCAGCAGCTGGCCGCCCTCGATCGGCCCATTGAAGCGCGCGAGCCGCGTATTCGGTTCGTCCACGCCGATCATGCCGGCCACCCACGCGCCGAATATCATGCCCGCGAGGGTCAGCGCGACGACCACCCCGCCCGTGATATCGAAGTTCGCGGGCGGAAACATCAGCGCAACGAGACCGACGATTGCGCCGGTCGCCGCGCCGAACATCACGCCGCGCTCCAGCGCGTGCACGACGTCGCTGCGCTGCAGCAGCGAAGCCTCGGGCAAGCGTTCGAGCCCCACGCTGTGATTGGCGAGCACATGGATATGACGCCACGTGATGCGCGCACGCAGCAGATCGTCTACGATCGCCTGCGCCGTGGTGGTGTCGGGAGCGAGGAAATAGAGGCGTCTCATGATGGCCCTCCTTCGGTCATGCGGCGGGCCGCTTGCAACCGGCCCGCTGCCACATGACTGCGATGCGATTCCGATCATCCTACGCCTGAGTTTCCGTCAGCGCGACAGCCTGGCACGCGTTTGCGCGACAACCCACTCGCATCGAAACGCCTAGATCTCGATGCGCGCGCCGACCTCGATCACGCGATTGGCCGGCAGCTTGAAGAACGCGGCGATATTCCCGACGTTGTGCAGCATCACCGCGAAAAGGCGCTCACGCCAAAGCGACATGCCATGGCCGCGCTTCGGCACCACCACGGCGCGGCTGAGGAACCACGATGTCTCGTCGAGATCGAACGTCAAATCCGCGGACTTGTACGCGGCGAGCGTGCATGGCAAGTCCACCTCGTCCTTGAATCCGTAATTGACGACAACGCAGTAGCAACCCGGGCATAGCAGTTCGACCACCACTCGCTCGCTCTCGGCCACCCATGGCACACTCTTCGTCTTCACGCTCAGGAATACTACGCGTTCGTGCAACACCCGGTTGTGCCGCAAGTTGTTCACGAGCGCGTGCGGCACGGCGTCGGCGTTCGGCGTGAGGAAGATCGCCGTGCCGCCCACACGCACAGGGTTGCTCTCGAGCAGCGTCGCCAGATAGGGCTTGAGAGGCTTCTTGCCGGCGCGCACGCGCGCCTCGGCCGCCATCATTTCCCAGCCTTTGCCCCAGGTCGCCATGACCGTGAACATCAGTCCGCCGATCACGAGCGGGAACCAGCCGCCGTCCACGATCTTGAGCAGGTTGGCCGAGAAGAACATGGCGTCGATCGCGAAGAAGAACGCCGTGGCGAACACGCATAGCACCCAGTTGTAGTGCCACGCGTAACGCACGACGAAGAACGTGAGGAACGTCGTGATGAGCATGGTGCCGGTCACGGCGATGCCGTAAGCAGAGCCAAGCGCCGTGGACGAACGGAAGCCCACCACCGCCGCGACCACGGCGACGAGCAGGATCCAGTTGATGCCGGGCACGTAGATCTGCCCGATTTCGCGCTCCGAGGTGTGCACGATATTCATGCGCGGCAGGAAGGAGAGTTGCATGGCCTGCATCGCCATGGAATACGTGCCCGAAATTACGGCCTGCGAGGCGATGACGGTGGCGACGGTCGCAAGCACGATCATCGGCACGATGGACCATTGCGGGAAGAGCCGGTAGAACGGGTTTTGCACCGCGCCGGGATTAGCCAGCAGCAGCGCGCCCTGCCCGAGGTAATTGAGCGCGAGCGCGGGAAACACTATGCCGAACCACGTGAGGCGAATAGGCTGCTTGCCGAAGTGGCCCATGTCGGCATAGAGGGCCTCGGCGCCGGTAAGCGAGAGCACGACCGCGCCCAACGCGACGAACGCGAGCCAGCGGTGATGCAGGCAAAACGCGATGCCCTCGCGCGGATCGAGCGCGAACAGCACAGCCGGCGCGGAGAGGATATTGGCCACGCCCGCCACGCCGATCACGACGAACCACAACACCATCACCGGACCGAACACGGCGCCGATGCCACCGGTGCCGTGCTTTTGCGTGACGAACAGCACGATGAGCGCCGTCAGCGTCACTGGAATCACGTAGGTCTTGAGCCCGGGCTCGGCGACTTCGAGGCCTTCTACGGCGCTCAGCACCGAGATGGCAGGCGTGATCACGCTGTCACCGAAGAAGAGGGCTGCGCCCATCACGCCGATCACGAGCAGCGTGGCACGCAGATGCGGCCGCGACGCGACCGAGGAAGCCGCGAGCGCGAGCAGCGCCATGATGCCGCCCTCGCCGTGATTGTTCGCGCGCAGGATGAGCGCGACATATTTGAGCGAGACGACGATCATCAGCGACCAGAAGATCAGCGAGACGATGCCTACGATATTGAAAGCATTGACCGCGAGGCCATTGCCGGGATCGAACACAGTGGCGAGCGTGTAGAGCGGGCTTGTGCCGATGTCGCCGTAGACCACGCCAAGCGCGGCGAGTGCGAGCGCGGGAAGCGCCGGGCGATGCGGGCCGGAGTCGCCAAGATCCCCGTGCGCCGCGGATGCGGATTGTGCCATGTCTCCCTCCTGGTGCTGCCGCATGCGGATCGTGGCCCGCGCGGCCTTGTCGCTTCGTATTGGCGAGGCTGCCCCGTTGGGCACTAGTCGAAGTATAGGAACTTGGCGCAAAAATGCGCTTCGCGTGCCACGCGACAGCAACAGCACCGCGCGCGACGCCGCGCTTTCGCAAAACTGTCATAGTCGAATGTATTTTCCTGAATATTCGCCCGATCAAACGGGCCGCCCGGTACGCGTACAACCAAAAGGACTTGCACAATGCGAACCCGCCTCACGCTCGTCTGCGCTGCGCTCACGCTCGCTGCCTGCGCGTCGCAGCCCCGTTCAGCGCAGCAAGACGCCGGACCCACGGCCTTCGCGCAAGGCGGCGCGGCTACATATGGACGTCCGGTTAAAGTCATGATCGTGACGATGTTCGCCCCCGAAGCGAAGACATGGCTCGATCGCCTCGGTCCCTGGGAGTCCGTGACGATTGCAGGCCTCTCGCCCGACTACCCGAATGTGCAATGCAATGCCGACGACGTCTGTGTGATGACGACCGGCATGGGCCACGCGAACGCCGCCGCCTCGACCATGGCCCTCGCCTTCGCGCCTCAGTTCGACCTGCGCAAGACTTACTTTCTCATCGCGGGCATTGCAGGCGTAAACCCCGAGCACGGCACGATCGGCTCGGCGGCCTGGTCGGAGTGGCTCGTCGATTTCGGGCTGCAGTGGGAGATCGACGGCGATGGCCGCCCGCGCGGCTGGCGCACCGGTTATCTCGGCATCAATACGAAAAGTCCCAACGACAAGCCCGCGCTCGACTATCGGACCGAAGTGTTCCACCTGAACCCGAGGCTCACGTCAGCCGCCTGGGCGATCTCGCGCGACGTGCCACTAGCCGATAGCACGCAGGCTCAGGCCGCGCGCGCGAAATATGCGTACGCTCCCGCCAACCGGCCGCCCACTGTGATCCGTTGCGATTCGGTCGCCGACGACACCTGGTGGTCGGGCAAGGCGCTCGGTGCGAGGGCGAGCGAGTTCACGCGCCAGTTGACCGGCGGACAAGGCGTTTACTGCATGACGCAGCAGGAGGACAACGCCACGTTCGAAGCACTGAGCCGCGCGGCGCGTGCGCAACGCGTGGACCTCGATCGCGTGGCCGTGCTGCGAGCGGGATCGGACTTCGATCGTCCGCATGCCGGCGAATCGAACGCGGCGAATCTGCTGAACTATGCGAGCCAGGGCGGCTTCGCACCTGCGTTGGAAAACCTCTTTCGCGCGGGCCATCCGCTCGTGCAGACCATCGTCACGCATTGGAGCGAATGGCAGGATGGCATTCCTGCCAATTCGTCTGCAGCGTCGCCTCGCTAGCCATATCACGCCCTGTCCCCGCTTTACCGCAGTGCATTGAAGCATCCTTGTGAGGAATACAGACGATCGATGCATGCCGCTACCCGGCAGGCATCGCCAATTCGCAAAGCAATTACAGCGCACGATCGTTCATACGCATTGCGCATGGGAATGCGGGATTTCCGCTACTGAAATCCTCCTTTGACCGGATAGCTTTATCGCGGCATCTATGCCAGATTAGGTCTCACTCACTTCGAGCGCAGCGCAGGGGTCGCGAAGCGATGCGCCATGATTCCACGGGGGACAGCATGCACGGTAACTTCCCTCCCCTTCATGCCGTCACGCACATCATGTTCGCGAGCGTGCTCGCGTATGTGCATTCGCGAGCGCGCGCGTCATGAATACCGCCAGCATTGTCGTGCTCGGCGCGGGACCAGCGGGCGCAGCTGTTGCGCGCGCGCTCGTGGGGTTCGGTTATCACGTGCAGGTGGTGAGCGACTGGCGCCGCTTCGATGCTGCCGAAGCCTTATCCGCACGCGTGATCGAAGCGTTGCGCCGCGCGGGCCTGCATCGCGCAGCGAGTTGCGGCGAAGGACCGTGCGTGCGCACCACGCTCTGGAACGGCGCGCTGCAAACACTCGACGCAGAATTCCTCGTGGATCGGCGCGTGTTCGATGCGGCCTTGCGCGAAGACCTGTGCAGCGCGGGCGTGGACATGATCGAGGCGAACGTGCGCTCGCTGCAGTCCTCTTCCGCGGGTCACGACCTCATGATCGAAACCGCCGATGGACCGCTCACGTTACGCGCGGACTTTCTTGTCGAAGCGCGCGGCCGCCTCGCGCCACTGTTGCGCGACGCCACGCGCGGCCCGCAAACCGTGAGCCTGCTGAACGTATGGAAGGGCCGTGCGGGCACAGCCGCCACTGCGGTGGAAAGCCTGCCTGCGGGATGGGCATGGATGGCGCGTCTGGGCGACGGCCGCTGCTACTGGCAATTGACGCTCGACGTCACGAACCCCGAACTTCCGAAGCGCGATGAGCTACTCGCGTTTTGCGAGCGTATGCGGCACTCGCCGCTAGCCAGCGACTTCTTCGCCGGCGACGCCGCGAACGATGCGCGTCTCTATGCACGTAGCAGCACCGCGACGCTGTGCGGCCGTACCGGCGGGTATAACTGGCTGCGCGTTGGCGACGCCGCCATGGCCGTCGATCCGCTCGCGGGCAATGGCGTGTTCCAGTCGCTCACTTCCGCGTTGCAGGCGCCCGCCGTGATCCACACGCTGCTCGCGCGGCCCGAGCGTGCACCGCTCGCACTGCGCTTTCATCAGCAGCGCATCGAACAGTTGTTCATGCGCTTCGCGCGTACCGGGCGCGATGTCTATGCGCTCGAACAGCGGTGGACTACGCAGCCTTTCTGGCAAACGCGTGGGGCATGGCCTGACGACCGACCCGCTCATGTGAGCGCGGATTTCAACGAGTTGAATGTGGGGCGTGCGCCCGTGATTGATGGCGGCATGATTGCCGAAGCGGATGTGGTGGCGAGTCCGGACCAGCCGCTTGGGATATGGCATCTTTGCGATGCTGCGTTGGCGCCTGTTGTTGAGGCGTTGCGGCGCGAGCCCGCTGAGCAGGTGCTTAAGTCGCTCGATGCGGATCAGGCGAGGATGATTCGGCATTGGCTTGCTATGCAGGATTTTCCTTAGCTTTTTTGGTTTTTTGGCTTTTGTTTTGGCCTTTCCTTGTTTTCGCGTCGGTATGCATGCGTTGCCCCTGTGCGGGGCGGAAATTGACCCGTGGGGACTACACGGGGACTACGGTCGCGCGCTTTCGGCGTAGCATCCGGAACCCGGATCGAAGTGCAACGTTGCACCTTGAGTCGGCTACCGACCGCGCCGCGCAATCCGGCGTCTCGGTACAGACATGGCCGGCCAGGTGGATAGCCCGTCCATAATGACCGCGCTATCCCGAAAGCCCTCTGACCTGGCTGGTCCCGCCGACGGCTTTCACTGTGCGATCTCCAGCCGGTTGCCCGCAACGATGAGCTTTACAGGATCGGCCTTCTTCCACTGCGTTTTCGACCGACCACCCGGCGTTGCCCGAGGCCGTTAAAGAGTCGCCCCTGAACAATTCGTTTTGGCCGTCATCGGCAACATCGGCGTCAGCGGGCGGATGCTCTCTGATCGACAGCGAAGAACAGGGCGATGAGAACAAGGGCGTAAAAAAGCCGCAGCTTCCTCAGGATCATCCGCAGGTTGTGACCGGCGCCGCATAGCACAGCGTGCATCGCGTCACCGAGCGCTCCCTTCAGCCAGTTCCGATCGAGTTTGCCATCTGTCTTCATGTGGCCGATGGCTGGCTCGATCGCACTGCGCCGTCTGATCATCGCTCGTAGTCTCCGCGTGATGCC
>NZ_SMOD01000064.1 GCF_004353905.1 Paraburkholderia guartelaensis
GTCGATGGACGGCAAAGGCGCCTGGCGCGACAACGTGTTTGTCGAGCGCGTGTGGCGCAGCATCAAGTACGAAGAGATTTATTTGAGAGCCTACGAGTCGGTCAGCCACGCCCGGCGCTCCATTGGCCAATACATTGAGCTGTACAACCGCAAACGTCCTCATTCGAGTCTGGCGGATCAGACGCCCGATGAGGCATACTTCGCGACGCTGCCAGCGATCAAATCGGCAGCATGATCGCCCCGGACGTTCCACTTAAAAATCGCGGGACCCTGTCCGAACAAGCGGCACCACCTCTCTTCACGCCCTCCAACACCGCGCGCAGCGGCGGAACAATCTTCCCCGTCATCCGCAATTTGCCACCTCTCTATGACTCGAAACCGAACGATCCATCAGCGCGACGCATTGGTTCGTACATCATGTGGACGGCCATTGCGACCACGTGCGTCACGAGTTCGATGTTTCTCACCGCGCTTGCACCCAACCTGCTCGCCGCAGAACTGATCCGGAAAACGGTCAAGGTCGACTTGAACTGGATGCAGTGGTTCATGGCTTTCGCGCCCGCCGGCATCCTGCTGCTGCTCGCCGTCCCGCTCCTGACCTATGTGCTCTACCCACCGGAAATCAAGCAAGGCAACGAAGTGCCGGCCTGGGCCGCTGAGGAACTGCGCAAGATGGGACCGCTCACCCGACGTGAATGGACACTGGGGGTGCTTGTGCTCATTGCATTGGCGCTCTGGATCTTTGCGGACAATTACGTCAATCCGACGACCGCCGCCCTCATGGTGATCGCGATCATGCTGGTAACGAAGGTCGTCACATGGGACGACATGCTTGCAAACAAACAGGCGTGGAACACTTTCGCATGGTTCGCGACGCTGGTTTCGCTGGCAGACGGGCTTAGCAGGACCGGCTTCGTCAAATGGTTCGCCGATCTGATGTCCCATCACATGAGCGGCTTCTCGCCCACGATCGCGGTGGTCATCCTGGTGCTGATTTTCTACTTCACGCATTACTTGTTCGCCAGCATCACCGCACATACAACGGCGATGCTTCCGGTCATGCTGACCGTAGGCTCGACGATTCCCGGCATGCCGATGGAGGCATTCGCGCTGCTTCTGGCCTTGACTCTGGGGATCATGGGTATCCTCACACCTTACGGAACCGGACCAAGCCCTGTGTACTTCGGCAGCGGTTATCTGCCTGCTGGCGATTATTGGAGACTCGGTGCCATTTTCGGCATCATCTACATCGTCGTGTTCCTCGTGATTAGCGTGCCGCTGCAGCTTTGAGGGCGATGCATACACAGCGACCGCGGCGAGGCAACAGGCGCTGTGTACGATTCCCGCCCCCTCTATACAGCGAGTGGGACAGTGGGACAGATCCTCATCCCTTCAGATATCCGGTCACGAGGCGCGCCGCCTCCTCCACGAGCGCATCCATCGTTTCGTCCGAAAGCATCCTGGAATAGTGCAGCACAGCGTTGTGTGTCAACGCCTCTATGGCCGTCACACATACAAAAGACGCGAGCCCCAAGTCGTTGATACGCAGTTCGTCGCGGTGCCTCTCTAGATAGGTGCTGAACAGGGTAAAGTTCTCACGGTTGAACGTTTCCAGGTTCTCAAGCTTGCCCACGCGCGGAATCTGTTCCGCGAGTACGCGATGCAGCTTGGGATCGACCCGGTGAGCCTTAACCGCAACCGCGACGAGTTTGTGCACCGCGTTGTCGACCGATTCGGTCAAAACCCCCGCCAATTCGCGGCGGACCGTCTGCATGATCTCCTGCTGGTGGCGCTCGATGACGGCAGCAACGAGTGCCTCCTTGCTGGGGAAATATTGGTAGAGCGAACCAACGCTCACTCCCGCCACTGCTGCGATTCGGTTGGTGCTGGCCTTGTCGAACCCTTCGTTGACGAGAATGCGAGCAGTTGCTTCAACCAGCGCATCGACCGTCGCACGAGATCGCCGCTGAGTGGCGATTTTCCTGGGTTTTGTGATCGGTCTGCGTGCCATTTTTCCACGCCGCCAATGCGAGTATAAAAAGCGAATGATAGCTCGTACATTACCCAACATGGCAATGCAAGACGGTACCTTGCGCAGCGTGCGCGATGCGCAAAACTCTCAGGAAGTCACGACATGCACGACACCTTGCAACATCTGTTTCGATACAAGGCCTGGGCAAATGACGAGCTGCTGACCGCGCTGGCCAGGCTTGGGGCCTGGCGTCGACTCACCCTTACCCGTCTGGCCATCAAGGCCCTGAGCCACAGCTATGTCGTCGACCGGATCTTCGCCGCGCATCTGCAGCGAAAGGCTCATCCTTATACTTCAGCCAACCTGAGCGAGTTGCCAACGCTGGACGATCTGGCTGCGGACATCAGGACGTCCGATCAGGAATACATCAAGTACGTGTCCGGGCTCGATCGCGACGCCCTCGCGGAACGGATCGATTTCGTGTTCACCGATGGTGCCCCGGGTCGCATGTCCCGGGAGGAAATGCTCGTGCACGTCATCAACCACGGCACCGGCCACCGCGGCCAGGTCAGCGCCCTTATGCTGCTCAACGCCGTTTCACCGGCGAGAGATGGTTTCACGACCTGGTTGCATGAAGCGGAGGCGTCGACGAGAGGACGAGGCTGAGGCGTGGACGACGCCCTTCATATGGCGGAGCAAACCGAAGTGTGAGTGCGCGCATGGCCGGCGAGCGTACGCTCGCCGGCCATGCGCGCTCATTTACGCGGTTCGTTGCACGGACACTCAAACTACTGGCCCGGTTCTTTGATGGTCAGTGCGTTCTTGACCGAGGTCACGCCGGCAACACCCTGAGCGACTTGAGCGGCTTTGTCGACCTGCGAAGAATCCGGAACGGTACCTTCCAGCGTCACCGCGCCACCGCGAGCGCGAATCAGAATGTTTTCCACTTTGATGTCCTTCGCGTGATCCAACGCGGCGCGAACTTTCTTTTCCAGTGCGTGGTTCGCCTGCTTCGACGATTGCGAAGTAGCCGGCGCCGTGCCAGCTTCGTTCCCCTGCGCCCATGCGCTGACCGAAAAGGCGACGATCAATGCGCCGCCGGCCAGCCTGATTGCCTGAATAGCCTTCATTCACTCTCTCCTTTTTTAGCGTTGCGACGAATCCAAACGGTGGCCTCACAGGTAAACAAACGAAACGTTGGACAAACGATGACAATTCGTCGCGGATCTGGGCAAACGCCACCCAGCCATGGGGCTGCCATCGCTCAATATAGGCGATTTCACGGGACTGTCACGCTGCCCGCATACGGTGAACGCCGGAGGTGCCTGCGATGAAAGTCACGCGCGCAACAGAAAACGAGACTCCCTGGCAGATCCGGCTCGCTCAGGCGAAACGCGGCGTCGAGGCGTTGCGGCTCGATGCGCGTGCGGCAGAAAGGGAGTTCGACGCCGAAATCCTGTTGACGGCGCCATCCCTGCGCGAGAGTGCCGTCAATCTCGCCCACTACCTCGCCGTGCGCCGCCACGACGTGCGAACCCTTCAGGAAGAACTCTCCCGCCTTGGACTCAGCTCGCTCGGACGCATGGAAGCGCATGTAATGGCTTCGCTTCAGGCCGTGCTCCGCGTACTTCACGTGCTTCTCAGCGAGCCGGTTCCTGACGAACTCATTGAGGATTCGCCGATCACCTTCGAGAGCGGTCCCGCGCTGCTCGCCGAGCACACGAATGCGATCCTGGGAGCGGCGCCGCGCGGGCGCCAGACCCGGATCATGATCACGATGCCGGGCGAGGCGGCTGACGACCCGGACCTGATTCGCAAACTGGTTGAAGGCGGCATGGGAATCATGCGGATCAATTGCGCGCACGACGCGCCGCCGATCTGGGAGCGAATGGTCAGGCATCTGCGCGATGCGGAGCGCGAACTCGGCAGGCGCTGCCTCGTTTCGTTCGATCTCGCGGGCCCCAAGCTCCGCACTGGGCCGATTTCGCCGGGTCCGGCTGTCATCAAGCTACGACCGACCCGCAATGCCATGGGACAGGTGCTCGAACCCGCCCGCGTGCGACTGGTGGCGCGCGACACTCAACCCAATGCGGAAGATGCGATCCCAGTCGACGCAGCGCTGCTCGACAGCATGCAGCCCGGCGATACCATTGCATTTGTCGACGCGCGCAATCGCAAGCGGGTGCTCCGCATCACTGACGTTCGTCCGGGCGAGTGCCTGAGCGAGATCGACCGCCCGGCATATATCGTGCCGGGAACGAGCCTCACCTTGCGACGGGACCATTCTTCGATCAGCAAAGGCTACGTGGGTGCACTGCCCGCAATCGAACAATGGATCCCGCTGCAGGTCGGCGACATTCTCGAGGTCGTACACGGCGAAACGCCCGGTCGTGATGCGCTCTACGACGAAGACGGGCGGGTCGTCGAACCGGCCCTCATCTCGTGCGCACTTGATGAAGTGTTCCGTGGCGTGCGCGCCGGTGAACCGATCCTGTTCGACGACGGCAAGATTCAAGGGGTGATCCGCGGCGTCACTGAGGACAGATTGCAGGTCGAGATTACGGGGGCAGCGGGTGGCAAGGCGAAACTCCGGTCCGAGAAGGGCATCAACCTGCCGGAATCGAAGCTCGCGCTGCCTGCGTTGACGGCCAAGGATATCGAAGACCTGGCGTTCGTCGCCAGGCACGCGGATGCCGTGGCGATGTCGTTCGTTCAGCACCCAGGCGACATCGACGAACTGCTTCGCGAGATCGGCAAGCTCGACGCCTCGCGTCTGGGCATTATGCTCAAGATCGAAACGAAGATCGCCTTCACCCGGCTGCCGGACCTCCTGCTGAGAGCTATGCGGCATCCGCCTGTCGCCGTGATGATTGCCCGTGGTGATCTTGGCGTGGAGGTGGGCTTCGAGCGGCTATCCGAAGTGCAGGAAGAGATGCTTTGGCTGTGCGAAGCGGCACACGTACCGGTTATCTGGGCGACGCAGGTGCTCGAATCGCTGGCCAAGGGCGGGATGCCTTCGCGCGCAGAGGTCAGCGACGCAGCGATGGGAAGCCGTGCCGAATGCGTGATGCTCAACAAGGGGCCTTACATACTTGAGACACTGGAGTTCCTTACCAACGTGCTGGAAAGGATCGAGGAGCACCATCATAAGAAGACTGCACTCCTACGCGAATTGCACGTGGCGAGCAGAGGCAAGCAACGTGCGTCGGGCGCATAGTCAGTTCGTGCTTTGCAAGTGCATCGAGAGAATGGACCTCGATGCAACTCATGTTTCCATCCCTGCACATTAGCCCGCACAGGGCGAGCCTTATTGGCATAAATCGTCAGGACATATTGTTCTGCGTCGTTTCAGCAAAACTCGACAGCGTCCCCGCAGGAAACGCCTACTTAACCAATGCTGTTGCGGTGGTACAACTCGTTATGGAAACGAATGCGGTTGCCACTCGTCTCGCCACAGGTCGCAAAGTCAATTCGCATCTCAATTGCTGCATTTTTATGAACGAGTCAATTCGTTTGCGGCATTTATTTTCAAGGGCGATTTAGTTTCTGTGCCGGACACGCCTTTAGACTGGCGCGAATGTTTCTTTCACGTCATCGGGTGTCATCTCATGAAGAAGATCTCCATTGCCGTTGCCGTTTGCGCAGCATCTGCAGCGTCCGCTGCCAGTGCACAGAGTTCGGTCACCCTGTACGGCCTGATCGACGCGGGCATCTCGTATACGAACAACGTTCAGAACGGCGCGCCCAGCCACGGCAGCTCGCGCGTCGCACTAGGAAGCGGCAATATCAGCGGCAGCCGCTTCGGACTGCGCGGCAGCGAAGACCTCGGCGGCGGTCTGCATGCGATCTTCGTGCTCGAAAACGGCTTCAACGTCAATAACGGCACATTCGGCCAGGGTGGTCGCATGTTCGGCCGTCAAGCATTCGTTGGCCTGAGCACCGATCAATACGGCGCCCTCACGATGGGCCGCCAGTATGACTCGATGGTCGACTATGTCTCCCCGTTGTCCGGCACCGCCGGAACGTTCGGCGACTCGGGCTTCGCGCACGTGTACGACAACGACAACCTGCAACATACGGTCCGCTTCAGCAACTCGGTGAAGTTCGCGAGTGTCGACTACTCCGGCTTCAAGTTCGGTGGCATGTACGCGTTCAGCAACAGCACCAGCTTCGCCGTCGATCGCGCATACAGTGCTGGCGTGAGCTACAACAACGGCCCGCTGCGACTGGCCGCGGCCTACCTCCAGATCAACGGCTCGGCAGCCGCGAGCACCCCCTCAGGAACAGCGAACCAGAACGTTGCGGCTGACCCCAGCGAGTTCAAGTCGACCGCCGGCGGCGGCAACCTGACGGCGGACGTGCAGCGCACGGTCGGTGCAGGTGTCGGCTATACGTTCGGCCCGGCGGCGATCAACTTCGTCTACACGCATAGCCAGTACCAGAACACGTCCGCGTTCGGCCTGAACCCGGTGAGCGGTTCAACTCACTTCGACAACTATGAACTGAACGTCAAGTACGCGCTCACGCCGGCGTTGAATCTCGGCCTGATGGATACGTTCACGGACGGTCATCTGAACGGTGTGAGCAAGGCGAACTTCAGCTCCGATCCGAAGTGGAACCAGGTCAATGCGATTGCGCGCTACTCGCTGTCGAAACGCACGGAAGTGTACGGTGAAGCGATGTACCAGCGCGCGATTGGTCACAATAACGTCGCTGTGATGTACAACGCCGGCGGTTTCTCGGCGACGAGCAATCAGGTGATGGCTGCGATCGGCATGCTGACCCGCTTCTAAGCGCACGTCAGCACCTGCAGCCCGCGCGCTACGGAGATTCGCATCCCGCCGTTTTGAGCGATCGGCGTAGTGGAACGGACGACTGTTGTCGTTGAAAAAGCGTCAGCTCGCTCGCATTGGCTCGACTTCCTTGTGGTTCGATTTTCGCCACGTGGGTTAGACGCTAAACATTGAAGCCGGAATGAAAAGGGCCGCAGAGATTTCTCTGCGGCCCTTTAAATTTCCAACCCTCTGCGCTTTACGCGCTCCAACTATTACCGCGCCGCTGCTCCCGTGAGTGCATCTTCGCTACCCTCCTCCAGCGAAACATTCCGGGTTTCGCGTCCTTTGATCCACCAGATGGCGGCGGCGACCGGACCGGGCAGTGCAAGCGCCAGCAGTACGAGCAACGGCGCGGAAGGTGTGCCAGTCGAACTGAAGGCACTCGTCAACAGCAGCGGCGTCACCATCGCGCCCACTCGACCGAAAGCAACGGATACGCCCAAGCCCGAGGCGCGCAGCCGTGTCGGCAGGATTTCAGCTGAAACCACGTAAGCCGAGATATAGCCCCACGTCACGCCGAACTGGATCAGGCAGTAACCGAACACCATGGAAGGCAGCGTTTGTGCGAAGTACACCGCGAGAATCGCAAGCACCGTAAACGTGTAGCTCGCAAACAGTGAGGAACGGCGCCCCCACGACTCGAGCACACGCGACGCCAGCAGACCACCGAGCAATGCCGCTACGTTGCCGTAGATGTAGTAGATCGGCATGGCTTCAGAAGGCACTTTCATATACGGCAGAATAACGAGCGCCATCAACGACAGTACGCCATAGACGACGACGGCCTGCGAGAAGTTCAGCGCACTGGCGAGGCTGCACGAACCGCGATAGCGTCCGGCCAACTCACCAATGTTGCGCCAGAACGTGGGATGTACCGGCACGATCGTCGTGGGTTCGTAGCGCTTCTTCGCTTCCGTTTCCGCGCTGATTCCTGCGCCCTTTGCATAGACGGCGATTTCGTCGACGATCGCTTCGGCTTCGGCCACGCGCCCTTGCTGCAGCAGCCAGCGCGGCGATTCGGGAATCACGCGGCGAATCCAGAAGAAAATCAGCGCCATCGTGGTACCCAGACCAAAACCTACCCGCCATGCCAGGTCAGGCGACAGGTGATTGAGCGCGTAGTACGAAACAACGGCCGACAACACGGCACCGAGCGGAAAGCCGGAGAGGATCAGCGAGTCGGTACGTCCGCGATTGCGGCGCGGAATGAATTCGCCCATCGTGGCCGTCACGGCGGAGTACTCACCGCCCACGGCGAGCGCGGTCAGCGCCCGGAATATGAGGAAGGATTCGTAATTCCACGCGAAGATGGTTGCCACGCTGAACGCGGCATACCAGAGGAGCGTGGCGAGGAACAGGCGTTTGCGGCCAAAACGATCCGCCAGGTAGCCGAACGCGACCGCGCCGACCAGAATGCCGAGCACCCACACGCTCACTGCCAGTGAGCTTTGGGCTGCGTCCAGGTGCCAAAGCGCCTTGATCGTGCCGAACACGCTGCCGATGATATTGGTTTCAAACGAGTCAAGCGTCCAGCCTACGCCCAGCGCAACCGTAAGCAGGGTATGGAAGCGGGTCCACGGCATGTGATCTAGCCGGGTTAAAGCGTCGGTCTTGATGGGGGTTCGGGAAGTCATATTGATGTACTCCTTTCCTGATTTGGCACTTTATTTGTAATACTAAGTAAATTGAAATATCAACGACACATTTGAGCTAACGCGCGGGTTACCTGGCCATAGCGCTCCTCGTGAGACGGGCGGACGTTACGCGCATCACGATGGCTCCGCGCAACGCAGAATCAGCGAAATCAGCGCCTGCCCAGCCTGCTCGAGATCGCCGTCATTCCGGATGATTTCCACCTGCCCGGACGACCGCTCGAGCAACCGATTGCGCTGCAGGCGCTGTGCGACTTGCTCCGGCGTTTCGCGGCCGCGCGCCAGAAGGCGTTCACGCAGTACCGCTTCCGGCACGGCGATCTCCACCGGGACGAGATACGGGTAGCGTGCGCGCGCCTGCGACAGGTATTCGCGCGATCCGTTCATCACAACGGTCAACCCTTTGTCCAGCCAGTGGTCGACCTCGGACCCGATGCCGTATTGCAGCCCGTTGCTCGCCCAGTCCAACGCAAACAGGTTCGAGTTGCTGCGCGCCGCGAACTCTTCCGCACTCAGCGCGACGTGATTCTCGCCACCGGCGTCCGCTGCGCGCGTGATGTAGCGATGAGCGAAGCAGATCCGGGCATGGCCGGACAACTGTTCGCGCGCATAGCGCAACAGGCTGTCCTTGCCACTACCGGAAGGGCCGCTTACATAGATGAGCATGCCTGACATCGAACCGTCCTCAGTGATGCACTCGGCTCGCGCCGAGCACGAGCTTGCCGCGAGACCACACCAGGTCGGCATGCGGCAGCCCACCTAAGTGCCGGACTGCGACCAGATCGGCGCGCTTGCCCACCGCAATCACACCGCGGTCATACAGCCCGGCAGCCCGCGCCGGGTTGCGCGTCACGAGCGCTACCGCATTCGCGAGTGAAATGTCCGCGATCTCCGGCAGCTTGAACGCGGCCGGCAGCAACGAGGCAGGCGAGTAGTCGCCGCACAGGCAGTCTGCGACGCCTGCCAGCACGGCGTCGAGCGCGCGCATGTTGCCCGACTGCGACTTGCCGCGCAGGATGTTCGGCGCGCCGAACAGCGTGGCAGTGCCGTGGCTGCGCGCGGCCTGAGCCGTTTCCAGATTGATCGGAAACTCCGAGATCGTCGCGGCGAGATCGCGCATCACTTCGACCTTGGTCGCCGAATCGTCGTCGTGGCTCGCAATCGCGACACCATGGGCATGCGCCAGTGCAGCAAGCTGCTGCATACGCTCGAGCGCACCTTCCGCTGCCCCCACCTTCTGCTTCATGATTTCGTCGAGCGTGGCATCGTCGGCTTTGTAGACGTTCGAAAGATAAGTGCGGAACGACTCCACGTCGCGAAACTGACCCTGGCCCGGGCTGTGATCCATGAACGAGATCAGGTCGATCACGCCCTCTTCCATCAGCGCCGACAGAACCGGAAGAGCGGTGATGTCGGTTACCTCAAAGCGTGCATGGAACTTGTTATCGACTAGCGCATGCGCTTGCCAGGCGTGGATCGAGCGGCCGAGCGCGGCTGCCGTCGCGTTGTTACGCACGCCGAGCTCGCGGTTCGCGAAAGAGAGCGCATGAAATACCGTGGTGATGCCCGCAGACGCGTTGCGCTTGTCTGCCTGCGCGCAGGCGAAGTCAAACGGAAAGTGCACGCCCGGACGAGGCTCAACCTCTTTTTCCAGCGAATCGCAATGCAGGTCGATCATCCCCGGCATCAGCGTATGGTCTTGCAGGTCGATCACCACTGCGTCGCCAGCATGCTCGGGATCGAGTGCGGCGATCTTGCCGTCCTCGACGAGCACGGCGAGTTTCTGGCGCACCTCGTCAGCGAGAACGACGGTGGCATTCGTCAGGATTTGGCGGCTCATTGCGTGGTCGCCTCCGAAAGCGTTTGGCGTACAACCGGCGGTGCCAGTTCGATCACCTGATCGGCAAGGCGCGCCACCAGGTCGGGATGGTGGAAGATCGCGAGCATCGCCACGCCTTCCGCCTTGATCGCCTGCAGGATCGCCACAACTTTGTCGGTGGTGCGTGGATCGAGGCTCGCGGTCGGTTCATCCAGCAGTAGCAGGCGCGGGCGAGCAACGAGGCCGCGCGCGAGGTTAACGCGCTGCTTTTCACCACCTGAGAAGGTCGCAGGCGGCACTTCCCAAAGACGCTCGGGCACGTTCAGCGCATCGAGCATTCCACGCGCCTTGTCGCGCGCTTCGGCACGCGTCGCGCCGCGCACGAGCAGCGGTTCCGCCACGACGTCGACGGCGGCCCGGCGCGGCAGGCAGTGCAGAAACTGCGTGACGAAGCCGATCTCGAACTTGCGCAGCGCCAGCACTTCGTGCTCGGACGCCTGCGTGAGGTTGACCGTTTCGCCGGCATCGGTGCGGTACAACACGCTTCCGGCGTTCGGCAGGTAAGTCCGGTAGACGCACTTGAGCACGGAAGACTTGCCCGCGCCGGTCGGGCCGATCAGCGCAGACAGCGTGCCAGGTTCGACGGTAAAGGACACGTTCGCGCACGACGGAATCGTCTTGTTCTGGTCGTGCAGCGTGAAGTGTTTGCTCAGGTTTTCAACAGTGAGAATCGCGGACATGGATTTACCTCAGAGAGCGGAGGCCACAAGCCGCTGCGTGTACGCATGCTGCGAGTCTTCGAGAATCTGGTCGGTCAGTCCCGACTCGATGATGCGGCCGTACTTCATCACGATCGTGCGGCCCGCGAGCAGGCGGATCACACCGAGGTCGTGCGTGACCGCGATCATTGCGGTACCGAGTTCCTGCTGGATCTCGAGAATCAGGTCGAGAATGCGCGCCTGCACAGAGAGATCGAGACCGGTGGTCACTTCGTCGAGGAACAATAGCGGCGGGCGCGTGGCGAGCGCCTTCGCGATCTGCACGCGCTGCTGCATGCCGCCCGAAAACTTCTTTGGCGATTCGTCCATGCGCTCGGGCAGCACCTCGGTGCGCGAAAGCAGATCGCGCGCGCGTTCACGGATTTCGCCGTACAGCGTCACGTCGTTCATTAGCAGACGCTCGGCGATGTTGCCGCCCGCCGACACATTGAAGTTCAATCCAAGATGCGGGTTCTGATAGACCATGCCGAAACGATGGTTGCGCAACCAGCGCTGTTCGGCGGCGTTCGCTGCAAACAGGTTCGAGTCGTCCTCGCCGTCGAAGAAGCGCGCCGAACCCGAAGTCGGCTTCTCATCGAAATAGAGCGTTTTCACGACAGTTGACTTGCCCGAGCCCGATTCGCCCATGATCCCGAGGATCTCGCCGGGCTTCAGGTCGAAGCTGACATCGTGGGCGGCCACCACCGAGCCGCAATGCGGGCAGATGTTGGTGTCCTGCTCCGGCCCGGTGCTCTCGATACATCGTTCGCAGCCCGAACCATGAATTTTGGTCAAGCCGCGCACTTGAAGAATGGGACTCACTGTGCGGCTCCTTCAGTCGTTGCCTCGGCCTTCGCATGGGTGTGGCCGTTGCGATAATCGTTGCAGTAGTCCGAATCCGAGCACTGGTACGACTTGCCACCGTCATCGCCGATGATTTCGTCGAGGAAGCTTTCGGTCGAGCCGCAGCGCACGCAAGCGCGGCGCTGGCCGTGCTCGTCGCGGAAATCTTCGGTACGGAACGGCACGTCGTCGAACGCGAGCGGGACCGCACGCGTGTACGGGGGCACCGCGTAGATCTTCTTCTCGCGGCCCGCACCGAGCAGCACAAGCGCAGCCGACATGTGCAACTGCGGCACGTCGTAGCGTGGGATCGGGCTCGGATCGATCACGTAGTGGCCGTTGATACGGGTCGGATAGCGATGCGAGATCGTGATTTCGTCGAACTGCACAATGTCTTCGTACAGCTTGGTTAGCAGGCGCGAATAATCACCCTCGCCGTGCATGGTCTTGCGCCGTGCCTCCGAGGGTTCCACCACGACCAGCGGATCGGGATACGGAACCTGCAGGACCAGGATCTGCTTTTCGGTCAGCGCCACTTCGGGAATGCGGTGACGCGACTGGATCAGCGTGGCTTCACCGGTGTGCTCGGTTGTTTGCACGCCTTCGCAGGTCAGTTCGACGAAGTGGCGCAGATTGACCGCGTTCACCGAGTCATCCGAACCCTGGTCGATCACCTTGAGCGTGTCGTCCGGTCCAACGAGGGACAGCGTGAGTTGCAGACCACCCGTACCGAAACCGCGCCCCATCGGCATTTCGCGCGACGCATACGGCGTCTGGTAGCCCGGCACACAGATCGCCTTGATCACCGCGCGGCGAATTTCACGCTTCGCGTATTCGTCGAGAAAGCCAAAGCTGTAACCCGCCTCGTCGAGCGGAAGTTCGTAGCGTTCGTTCATTGCTCGACCCCTTGCACCTTCTGTTCAGCCTCTTTGCTCACGGCCTTTTCCTGCGTCGTGCGCAACCGGTCCATGTCCGACTGGAACGTGACGTAGTGCGGCATCTTGTAGTGGCTTGCGAAACCCATCGAATCGACACCGTCGATATGCAGCAGCACGAATTCGGGGTCTTCCGATGGATTGGTCGGGCCGTCACGCATGCCGTTCTGCAGAGAGCGGTCGAGCACGGCCATCGAGATCGCCTTGACTTCGTTGTGGCCGAAACACGCGCCATAGCCGAGCGTGAAGACGGGAGGCCCGTCGCTGTCGCCGCTTTCGTACATCGCCACCATCTCGCACTCGGTCATCAGCACTTCGCCCGCTTCGACAAGTTCGCCTGTGACGGGATGGGGAATCCGCACCGGCACGTAGCCCACGCGCAGTTCGGCAACCGTCGGGTGCACGTCGCCGTAGCCGCGCATGTTCGAGTAGGCGATCGCGAGCAGCGAACCCGTTTCGGCACGCGCCATCGTTGCGAGCGCTGCGGAGCGCGGCACCGGGAAGATCAGCGGGTCGCGCGTGACGTCGAACGGTTCGGCCTTCGACGGCTGGAGCTTCGGCAGCAGCCCTTCCTCACGCAGCGCGTCGACCACCTTCGGGAAGGTGTCGGGCAGGTCGCTTTCATCGATCGAGTCGAGGAACGTGCGTGCAACAGAACGAAACGCTTCGGGCGACTCGTTGGCGAGATCCAGACGCATCAGGCGCAGCGCGTAATCATTGGTCGGCCCGAGCATCTGACCGCCAGGAATGTCTTTGAACGCACTCGAGATGCGGCGGATCACGCGCATTTCACCGGTATGCTGTACGGGTGCTTCGAGCAGGCGAGGTTTGGTCGAGCGATACGCGCGCAGTGCAAACGCCGCTTCGAGCGTGTCGCCGTGCATCTGTTTGATGGCGAGCGCAGCGAGACGCGGGTGATACAAACCACCTTCAGAAACCACGCGCGAGGTGAGCGAACGGAGTTGGTGTTCGATGGTCTGCAGGGTCAACGGTGTGCCGTGCTCACCCTCAGCCGTGCGAAGTGCTTCGACAACATGCTCCGCGCCCTGGATTGCCCGGCCACCGCCCTTGATAGCTACATAACCCATTACCGGTCTCCCTCTGCGGCAACCTTGATCGTTCTGGGCAGTGCGACCACGCTGCGTTCGCCCAGAAGCACCACATCGACACCGAGTGGGAAACCGCTATTCCATTTCCTGCGCAGCTTCCACCACTGCAGGTCGATCCCCGTCACCTGCAGCGAAGTGCTGCTTTGGATGCCAGGACCGCTGAGGATCAATCCAGGTCCTTGCTTGATTTCATCCGCGATCAGAATGAGTGTGGCGCCCTTCTCCGGGCTTTCGAGCGTGCCGAGTGCAAGCTCGAAATCGGCTACCTGACTGCCCGGCATAACGACGAATTGCGCCTGATCCGCACTGGCCGACTTCGCACCGAGTCGCTGACGGTCTGCCGCACCGACCAGCTCGCACGGGTCGGCCAGCGTCGTTGCGGGATCGGCCAGCGTGGCAAGCACGAGGGGCAGCACGTGCCCGGCCTGCGTTTCGAGTTCGACGATGCGGCCGGGATAGGAAAATGCGTCCACGATGCGGCGGAATGCGCGCTGCTGAATCAGCGGGGTCCAGTCCGAAGGGTGCGAGACGATACGCGTCTGCAGCTTATTCATCATCGTCCTCTTGCGCGGCGAGCAACGAGAAGTCCACGCGCGTTGCCGCCAGCAGTTTCTTGCGATTGGCAGCGGTGGCTTCGACAGCACGCTTGCCTTCGTGCAGCAGTTTCAGGGCATCTTCGTGCCCAGGCCAGGCGACGGCAGTTACCGCGTCGAGAATCGCGAGCGCGCGAATCAGGCTGGTACGGTCGTCCATGACAATCGCGGCGCCTTCCGCGGTGCCGCCTTTGGGGTCAGTCAGGCGCACATGCGCCTTGGCGACCGGAATCTCGCCGAGGTAATACGTCTCGCCCATGGCAGCGTCGGCGAGCGGCACGAGGGCGAGGCCGGATTGGGGGATTTCCAGGTCTTCCACCTGGAATTGCTCACTGAGGCAATGCGCGAGTTCGCGAATGCGCTGTGCCGGGACGTTCGTCCAGTAGCGCATCCAGTCGCCGCGCGCTGGCTGCGGCGATTTCGTTTCCATTAGTAATCCTTTCTAATATCCATATGAATGGAGAGATATAAAGATCAGTAAGCCGTCCTGCTGGATCGCGTGCGCCACGCAGGCCTGAGCCTTTGAACGTGGCGACGCCCTGACCCCGTTATATCAGCGGGATGCGCAACTGGACGCGGTCTGCCCGGAACCGGGTAATCACATATTCGACCGGATGGTTGTCGCGCTCATCCACGTTCACGCTCTTGACCCGCAAGACTGGCTGGTTTTGCGCCATGCCCAGGACTCGCGCATCGTCCCCCTGGGGTAGCACTGCCGTGACGGCGCTATCAATACGACGTAGCTGGCAGCCATACTCCGCGCTCAGAAAAGCGTGAAGCGAGTCGCCTTGATAGCGGGCAAGCAGATCGGGAAAGCGATGGACCGGCAGAAAATGCGCAATGAGACACATCGGCTTGCCGTCCACGCTTCGCAACGTTTCCAGCCAATGCACGGGCTCGCCTTCCGACACGGCAAGGCGTTCAGCAATGCGCATGCTTGCAGGCAAGGTCTGCTTGCGCAGGATCTGGTTGCCAGCCTGCAAACCTTGGGCGTTCAAGTTCTCCGTAAAACGCGTCGTTTTACCGATTTGGTAGTCGATCTGGTTATTGAGCACCAGGATGCCGCGGCCATGCCGACGCTCCACCAGGCCGGCATCGACCAGCTCGTCGATGGCTCGTCGGAGCGTGTGCCGGTTCACCCCAAAACGTGACGCAAGCTCGCCCTCGGACGCCAGGTAGTCGCCAGGCGCATAGAGGCTGGCGATCTCCTGCTCCAGTTGCCGTGCTATTTGGGCATACAGGGATGCACCCTGCTCCCGAGTGACCGCGTACAAGCTCATATCCGGTTATCTAGATAAGTAGATAAGCGGATGCTACAAAAGGTTTGTGACAGATGCGTGATGAATGAATAGCCCGTTGCCTACACGCTGGCAGCTCGATTTGGCATGCGGCGCGGCCAGAGAACGCCCACGCGCAGGCTATAGCACCGCTATACAATTGCCTATACCGATGCTATATTGATTGCATGGATACACGGACCACCCTGCTTGCTGCGGCGCTGAAGATTCTCGAGGAAGAAGGCGAGGCGCAGTTTTCGACTCGCGCGGTCTGCTCCCTGGCGGGAGTCACCGCGCCGACGCTTTATCACCACTACGGCAGCGCCGACGGGCTGCTAAGTGCCGCGATGGCGGAGGCGTTCGCGCAGTTTCTGGAAAGCAAAAATGCAGCCGCGCAATCCCCCGATCCCGTGACTGTCCTGCGCGATGGCTGGGACGATTACGTGCGCTTCGCGGCGGCACGGCCAAGACTCTATGCCGCGATGTTGGGACGTGTTCTGCAGGGGGCGCAGATACCGGCTGCCCAGCAGGGCTTCGCACTCCTCATCGAGCGCATTTCTGCCATCGCCGCCGAGGGGCGGCTCGCGCTCGCGGTGGAAGTCGCAGCGGACGTGATGTGGGCGTCGGCTAACGCGGCTTCTCTGCTCTATGTCACGGCGCAACTGCGCCATGCGGCGGCACCCGCGTCCGCCGTTCTCGAGGACATCCGCGAGAACGCCATGCGCGCCATTCTCACCGCAGACGCAACAGATACGAGAGGCTGATCGACCATGAAGATCCTCGTCACTGGAGGCTCCGGCCTTCTCGGCAGTCGCTTGCTCCCCGCACTCGCCGCGGCAGGCCATCAGGTCTTTGCGCTTGCGCGCTCGGCGTCGTCCCGTGAAAGGGTGCAGGAACTGGGCGCTCAGCCTGTCGATGGCGATCTGGAAAGCAATGCGCCGCTGGTACTGCCCGCGCTCGATGCCGTTGTTCATGCGGCGGCCATGTTTCGCTTCTCCGGACCGCGCGCGCCGTTCTTTCACGCAAATGTGGATGGCACCGCAAGATTGCTGGCAGCGGCACAGCAAGCTGGCGTGACGAGGTTCGTTCATATCAGCGCGGCAGGCGTCATCATGGACGAATCCGGTTCGCCCATTCGTCATGCAGAGGAGAACGCCCCTACCTTTGCGCAGCACTTTTCGGCCTACCTGGCGAGCAAGGCACAGGCCGAGCAAATCGTGCTGGCTGCCAACAAGCCGGGTTTTCGCACCATCGCATTGCGCCCGCCGGCAATCTGGGGGCCGGGTGATCCGTTCAGCCGCGAGCTTCCCCATGCGATCAAGTCAGGCCAGTTCGCTTTCATCGACCGTGGCGACTATGCGTTCTCCACCTGCCACGTGGATAACGTCGTCGAAGCCGTGCAGTGCGCGCTGACGCGCGGCGAAGGTGGTCGCGCCTTTTTCATCGCCGATCAGCAGATCGCCAACTTTCCGCGAATTCATCGATTTAATTGCAGGCGCGCAGGGACTTTCCGTCAGGGAACTGCGTTCGATGCCTTATTGGCTCGCCGCAGCCTCAGGGCGGTTGATGGACGCCGTCTGGGCCATTCTGCGGAAAAACGGCGACCCGCCCCTGTCGCGTTCAATGGTGCGCATGATCGGGCGGGAATTCAGTGTGAGTGATGCTGCCGCACGCCGCGAACTGGGCTATATCGGAATGACCTCGCGCGATGATGGCTTGCGCAGCTATGAGGTCGCGCATTCTCCGGGAGCGTGATTCTCGCCAGGATGCTCGCGGGAAGTCCCACACTATCTCTGTTGTCCGACGCATTATGAATTTTCGACTATGCGCCGAACGCAAAAACGATCTCGTCGATCGTCACGCGGATGCGTGCGGTGTGCCGCAGATCCTGATGGGTGACGAGCCAAATCTCATACCGCGCGTCGTTTGAACGGTCTGGCCAGATCCGTACGAGGCCGTCTCGTTCGCCCATTGGCACGGGTAGCTCGCTGATACCGAGCCCGGCCTTGACCGCCGCGCGCAGCGTCAGGTTTGTGTTCAATCGCGCGACGACGCGGCCGTCCTTGAGCGGTTCCCCGACGAACGCCGGCACCCTCGCCTTGGCGAAATGCGGCTGGTACACGACGAGATCATGCCCGGCGAACCGCTCGCCCGGCTCCGGTTCGCCATGGCGTCGCACATAGTCGGGCGATGCGAACAGCCCCACTTCCCAACTCGCAAGCCGCCGGGCGAGCAGATCCGCATTTCGCGGCTTGACGGTTCGGATCGCGATATCGGCTTCGCGCTTTGCGAGGTTGAGCACCACGGTCGTTGTGTCGAGCATCACCGATACATCCGGATGCTTCGCATGCAGGCGCTGGATCGCTGGGATCACATACTCCTCGGCGAGCGCATCCGTCGTCGAGAGCTTCACTTCGCCGGCGTGCCGCTTGTCCACGCCTTGCGCGTGGCGCACGAGATCATGTGCCGACTGTTCCATCGCCTCCGCCGCGCGGATCGCGATTCCGCCAACCGGCGTGAGCTCATAGCCGTTCGATGTGCGCAGGAACAGCGTCGCACCGAGCGCGTGCTCGAGCGCTGCGAGCCTTCGGCCTACCGTCGCCTGATCGATGTCGAGCGAGCGAGCAGCGGCGCGCAAGGTCCTTTCCCGACGGAGCGCAACGAAAATGCGCGCGTCGTCCCAGTTCATGTCGCCCCCGGCGTGATGCAAATTTGCATCATATGGTCGGCAATTCGCTGCATGTCAAGTGCTGGCCGCATCGCTACACTTTTTCCATTCGATTTTTGAAAAGGAAGAAGTCGTGTCACATGAGGCGAAAGGCGTTCCCGCGGAGATGACCGCGATCCGCATCACGAGACCTGGCGGCCCGGACGTGCTGGCACCCGCGCGGCGTGCCGTTCCTGCACCGGCCAACGACGAAGTGCTGATCCGCATTCATGCAGCCGGCGTGAACGGTCCCGACGTGTTCCAGCGCAAGGGGCTGTACGATCCGCCGCCGGGCGCATCGGATATTCCCGGGCTCGAAGCCGCGGGCGAGATCGTGTCCGTCGGGCGCAACGTGACCCGATTCGCGGTTGGCGATCTCGTCTGTGCGCTGGTCCCGGGCGGCGGCTATGCGGAGTACGCGGTCGCGCATGAGAGCAACACCCTCGCGATCCCGGAGGGTCTCTCGACAATCGAAGCGGCGGCGATGCCTGAAACCTTTCTGACTGTATGGCTGAACCTGTTCCAGCGCGGCAAGTTCGCGGTAGGCGAAAGCGTGCTGATCCACGGCGGCGCATCGGGAATCGGCACCACCGCGACGATGCTGGCGAAGGCATTCGGCGCATCGAAGATCATCACGACAGTTGGCTCCGACGCGCAGCGCGACGCAAGCATCGCACTCGGTGCCGATCTCGCAGTGGATTACCGCAAAGAGGATTTTGTCGAGGCGGTCATGCGCGCGACGGACGGGCGCGGCGTCGACGTGGTCGTCGATATCATCGCTGGTGATTACGTCGCGCGGAACTACGCGGCGGCAGCGATGAACGGCCGTGTCGTACAGATTGGCGTGATCAAGGGGCCAGCGCAGGCACTCGATCTGTTCCCGATGCTGGTGAAGCGGCTCACGCATATCGGCTCGACGCTGCGTTCGCGCACGAACGAGGAAAAGGCGGAGTTGATCGAGGATCTCAAGCGGTCGGTCTGGCCGCATATCCGGCGAGGTACGGTGAAGCCCGCCATCTATCGGACCTTCGATCTTGAGGATGCCTCTGGTGCGCATGCGCTGATTGACTCGGGCACGCATATCGGAAAGATCGTGCTGACGACCCGGGCAGCAAGCACAGCCTGACGCTCATCTCAGACAGCTAACCTGGCATTACTAACATCTCTGACCACAACCCCTTATGACTGACGCTGGCTACCACTACTACGAACCGCCCCACGGCCACGGATTGCCGCATGATCCATTGAATGCGATTATCGGTCCAAGGCCCATCGGCTGGATTTCCACGCGAGGGGGCGACGGCACGATCAATCTCGCGCCATACAGCTTTTTCAACGCCTTTAACTACCATCCGCCGATCATCGGTTTTTCCAGCATCAACGCGAAGGACAGTCTACGCAACGTACAAGAGACGGGGGAGTTTGTCTGGAACCTCACCACTCGCGATCTCGCCGAAAAAATGAATGCGACGTGTGCAATGGCGCCCTACGAAATCGACGAGTTCGAACTGGCCGGGCTGACTCCAGCTCCGTCCCGGCAAGTGGCCGTTCCACGCGTGGCGGAGAGTGGTGTCAACTTCGAATGCAAGCTCACCGATGTGATCCAGCTTCGCGATCATCGAGGCTCGCCTGTTACCAGCTGGCTCGTGTTGGGAGAAGTCGTGGCTGTTCACATTCGCCGTGACCTGCTTAAAGACGGCGTCTTCGACACCTTCGGCGCGGGCATCATTCTCCGGGCAGGTGGCCCATCGGCCTATGCGCTCGTTGCGCCCGAAAGTCGATTCGATATTGGGCGCCCGCCCGGGGTGAATCCCCCCGCCGCGCCCTCTCGAGCGAAGGAGTCGTCGGCCAGGTCGCCGCAAAGTTTTTCTTCTTCTCCCTGAAACTTTATCTGCTTTGTCGGAGAACGGGAAAACGTGAAGAATGACGTGAGAGCGAGAACACTCTTCATTGTGCCCTTCATAACATGACTGCGATGGGCTACTCGCGGATGTGACACAAACGTTCACTTTCCACGTTGATTTTAGGGCGTAGCCATGCGAACCCCTCGTATCGCCATCGTCGGAGGCGGCCTGAGCGGCCTCTACGCGGCGTTCCTCCTGCAACAGCAAGGCATCGGTGACTACGTCCTCTTCGAGGCGCGCGAGACGCCCGGAGGCCGCATCCTGTCCGTTTCCGGTCAGGAGACTGCCGCGAATGGAAGCATTAACGGACTGGACCGCTTCGACCTCGGTCCGACCTGGTTCTGGCCTGATATTCAGCCTCAACTCGATAGCGTGATCCGCGACCTTGGTCTCGTCCGCTTCGAGCAGCACCAGATCGGAGACATGCTGGTCGAGCGTTCGCACGACGAAGCTCCGGTGCGTGTGCGTGGCTACACGAATGAGCCGGTCTCGATGCGTCTTGTTGGCGGCATGGCGGCATTGACGGACGCACTCGCAGCCGAACTGGCCAGGAATTCAATCTTCACTGGCGAGGCAGTGCGTGGTCTCCGGCTTGGCGCGCACGATATAGAGGTTCACAGCGAGGACTCTGCAGGCCTTGCCAGAACAACCTGCGTTGACCATGTGCTGCTCGCGTTGCCCCCGCGTCTGGCCGAAGCCACCGTCAGGTTCGAGCCGCCCCTGCCTCCCGCGGTAGCGCAGCAATGGGGCGCAACGCCCACGTGGATGGCGCCTCATGCAAAGTATGTTGCGACTTACACGGCCCCGTTCTGGCGTGAAATGGGGCTTTCAGGCGAAGCTCGAAGCGCCCGTGGGCCGCTTGGCGAGATACATGATGCGTCCATGGATGAAGGGAGCGCCGCGCTCTTTGGATTCTTCGCCGTGCCCGCCAACGTCCGCAGGAACGTGCCGGAGGCCGCCTTGCGCGCACATTGCCGCGCACAGCTGACGCGGCTCTTCGGGCCGCTCGCAGCAACGCCCGAGGCGGAACTGATCAAGGACTGGGCGCGCGACCCTTACACCGCCACAGGCGACGACTTCGATGGCTCATCGCCGCATCTCGGTGTAGCGCCGGTCAATGCACCTTCAGGCCCCTGGCAAGAATGTGTGACCGGCATCGCGAGCGAATGGTCCCGGCAATTCCCTGGCTACGTCGCAGGTGCCATCGAGGCAGCGTGCTTCGGCGTCGAAGCCCTGGCTGCGCGCTATCGCCGAACTTTCACGTAGCGAAGGCGGATTCGGGTTAGACCGCCTCGCTCACGCGCCCCTTCTGTCTGCTCACCGGAAAACCAACGGACTTGGAGAAGCCTTCATGAAAGCTGTCTATCGTGCGGTTCAAATCACGCGGCCGGGAGTATTGGAACTGGTCGAAAGGAAGACCCCTGTTCCGGGCGATGGCCAGGTGTTGATCGCCGTCGAGGCATGCGGTGTCTGCGGTGCGGACGCACGCGACATCGAGAACGCGAGCGCGACTTCGCCGTATCCGCGAGTACCGGGACATGAAGTCGTGGGCCGCATCGTCGCGATGGGTGCAAACACGCCTTCAATCTGGAAACCAGGCCAGCGGGTCGGAGTGGGTCGGCTTGGTGGTCACTGCAACGAGTGCCCGCAGTGCCGCCAGGGCAATTTCCAGCTCTGCCTGAACCAGCCGGTTTTGGGCGCAACCTGCGATGGCGGTTATGCCGAGATGATGCTGGCACGTAATACCGGCCTGGTATCCATACCAGACGAGCTTGGTTCGGAGGAAGCCGCGCCGATACTTTGTGCCGGCATTGCCACCTTCAATGCGCTCAAGAAGTGTGGCGCGGAGGCCGGCGATACCGTCGCCATCCTCGGCGTCGGGGGCCTTGGACACATGGCATTGCAGTACGCCCGCCGCATGGGATTCAGGGTCGTCGCAGTCGGGCGCGGCGCCGAGATTGCAGAGGATGCCAAAACATTGGGTGCGCAAATCTACATCGACAACAACGAGGAAGATGCCGCGGCAAGACTCATGTCCATGGGCGGTGCGCGCGCCATCATAACCACGGTCAGCCACGCCGATACCGTTTCGAAATTGACTGGTGGCCTGGCACCCCAAGGCCGTCTGGTATTGCTGGGCGCAGGCAAAGACCCGTTTCCGGTATCGACGGCCTCGTTCGTAGGCGGCGAGCGCAGCGTGATGGGCTCACTGACCGGCTCGCCTTATGAAAACGAGAAAGCACTCGATTTCAGCGTGCTGACGGGGGTTCGTCCGATGATAGAAGTCATGCCGCTCGAAAGGGCGAACGAGGCCTACCAACGGATGCGGTCTGGCGACGTCAAATTCCGGATGGTGCTCACGATGTCATGTTGAAGCGCCGCGTCAGGCGTGGATGTTTCGTCCGACCTTGACGCCCATTTCTTGTGCCAATGCGAGGAAGCCGGCGATATACGCGACATCTTCTTCGCCTCGGCGGACCCCAAGGTTGATGCTCTTGGTGATGCCGCCCTCTCCGAGTCGCACCGTGCGTATGGGAAGGCCATCGCCTTCCTCTTCGACAAGCCAATCGGGGAGTACCGCAATGCCGCGCCCGGCGGCAACAAGCTGCAGCATCAAATCGGTTTGTTCCGCCGTCCGGTGAAACTTCGGCTTGCAATGCGCTGGCACGAGAAACCGCGTATATACGTCGAGCCGCTCCTTGCTTACGGGAACGGTGATGAGTTCCTCATCAAGCAGGTCCTTTGGCAAGGCATATTCGCGTGTAGCCAGCGGGTGTGCTTCCGGCAGCACCAGCACCAGCTCGTAGTCAATGACCGGAGAAAAGATGATGTCCGGCACGTCTACAGGGTCGGGCGTAATCAACAGGTCGATTTCGAAACCAAGGAGCGCCGCAACACCGTCGAATCGAAATGCTGTGCGCACGTCGTAATCGACATCGGGCCAGGTCGCGAGATAGTGGGGAGTCAGTCTCGCCAACCACTTCTGGCACGGGTGGCATTCCATGCCTACGCGCAGCGCGCCCTGCCTACCCTCGGCAAAATCGACGAGCGTGCGCTCCGCGTGCTCCATCTGGGGTAGCACGCGCTCCGCGAGGGCAAGCAGATATTCGCCCGCATGGGTAAAGCGAAGGCCCCGGCCGTTCTTCGTCCACAACTTGACGCCATGCCGCTCTTCGAACTTGCGGACCATGTGAGAGAGCGCCGATTGCGTGACGTTCAACCGCTCCGCGGCGGCAGTCACGCTGCCAAGACGCTCCACTTCCATGACGATTGATAGGTATTGGAGGTCCAACATCGCCTGTCTCCATTCTCCAAACGCGTCCGGTCCGTGCCGGGCAACGGCGCGCTTAGTGCATCATTTCGCTTACTGCGACAAACTGGTGCTTCGCGATGTCAGCGCAAATGCAGCCAAACCAAGTATCGGCCCCGGCACCAGAAGCCAGGTCGCATCGAGCCCGACGTGCTCTAACAGGGTCGTCGTCGCAGCAATGGATACCACCGTAATTGCAAAGCCGATCGAGTTCTGTATTGCGAGCGCGCTTCCCACAAGAACTGGCGGGCAGGCTCTCGCAGCGAGCGCTGAAAACTGCGGCGAATCAGCAACAACGGACGCGCCCCACACCAGGAGCACCACAACGATGACCTCTGGAGACATGTAGCGCCAACCAAGGGCGAAGGTAAGCCCGCATAGCCCCGATATTCCGAGCGCCCCGACGGCTACCCGCGCGCTGCCAATGTGTCGCGACAGGACTCCGCCAATCAGCGAGCCCAACGCGCCAATGCCGATAACGATGAACGACATGCCGGAAATGCCGAAGCCCGGAAAATGCACACTTAGCGACGTCCTGGCAACCAGCAGCGGCACCGCAGTCCAAAACGCATACAGTTCCCACATGTGACCGAAGTATCCGAGCGTTGCGGCTCGAAACCGTCGAATCCGAAATGCCTCAAGAACGGTAGGCTGATGTGTTCCGCCTGCATCCTTGGTGCTCGCGTGGCGAGGCCTGACGGCAGCGTGCGGACCGTCTCCCAGCACACCGATAATCCCTGCCCCGCCAAGCGCCAATATTGACGAGGCGGAAATGATGAGTTGCCACGGAAAGCCAGTTCCCATCACACGCATGGCATGAGGCAGCGCCGTGCCGAGCGTGAGCATCGCAACCAGTTGCGCTAGCGCCTGCCCCGTGCGGTCCGGCGCCCACCCCACAATCAGCTTCATCCCCATCGGGTATATACCGGCCAGGCAGACGCCTACGCCAAACCGGAAGATGGCTCCGCTGACGAGGCCGGTTGAAAACCATGCAAAGCCGAAGTTGAATATCGCGCCCGCTATTGCGCTGCAAACGAAAATCCTGCTCGCACGAAAGCGGTCTGCCGCCCCGCTCAACGAGATGAAGAGCGTGCCGAGTATGAATCCGCCTTGCACAGCATTCGTCAGCCAACCGATATCGGCAGCACTGGCGTGCCAGATTCGCATGAGGTCGGCGGCGGTGCTGTTGGCGCTGAACCAGAGTGCGGTTCCGAAGAGTTGTGCGATGGAGATCGCCGCAACCGGGCCTGCACCATCCACAAGGCGTCTTCTTGGCCCCGTTGTCTTCGCTGATACGTTCGAACTCATTGCGCTTCCAATGTTGCCTTTTCGCCCCGGACTTCAGATGCCGACTGCTCACGATCGGCATCTGTTGACCCGCCACTTACGCGGTGCAGATCCGATTGAGCCAAAGCGTATCTCGCGGGGACGGCCGGCGATGCAATCGCTTGTCGAGGAGCGCGCGTGCTTTTGCGGCCTCGCCGCTGCGCATCAGCGAGACTAGCAGCGTGTCTTCCACGATCTCGCGCTGAGCACCGCTTCCGCCGATGCGGACAACGTCTCCCGCAACGGGTTCAAGGATTGCCGCGCAACGCCCGTAGTCTTCCTCGGCGAATGCGAGCGCAGCGCGGCAAATCTCCGGAACGACAGACCCGGCGGGAAGGTTTCCAGCCTCGACAAGCGCGATCAGCGCATCGACGCGCTGATCAAGCGTCACCTTGTCTCCCGTCGCGGCAGCGACCAACGCCATGTGGAAATCCGCAAAGGGGAATCCTGCCTGTTTGAAATACCCTGAGGCGTACGCCGCGGCGGCGTCCCACATGCCCGCAGGAACCGTGTGGCCGTACGCCTGCATGCGCCAAAGGAACGACGATGTGTCGCTGACGACATTAATAGGAACACCTAACGATACTGACGGTGCAAAATGCTCGCTATAGATCTCGAGCGCGCGGCCGCTATCTCCGCGCTCCAACGCGATGAGCGCGGCATGCCACGCAATGTGGCTATGCAAAATGCCGCTCTTGTCGTATTCGGGCAGCCAGTTGGCAATTACGACTTCCGCTTCGTCGTTCGCACCGGCTTCATACAACACGTGGGCGACCGCATGCGCGGCGTTCACGTTGT
Source organism: Paraburkholderia guartelaensis (assembly GCF_004353905.1). Lineage (GTDB taxonomy): Bacteria > Pseudomonadota > Gammaproteobacteria > Burkholderiales > Burkholderiaceae > Paraburkholderia > Paraburkholderia guartelaensis. The sequence goes on from NZ_SMOD01000064.1 coordinate 25,839, forward strand.
GCCGGCGCACTTCGAGCGAGCGTTGCGTCAGGGAGCGACCCAACTGAACGTTGCCGTTCTCGCCGTGTGCCCAACCCCGATAGTTGAGAAACCACCAGTCGTCGGCATCGAAGTGTCGTGCGTGATGCTCGCAGAGGTCGACCCGCGCCTGGTTGTGATTGGCCATCCCCGAGAATGCAAAGAGACCAAATGCACCCAGAGGCAGCGACAGGATGACAATGTCGCGCGGCCACCGGTCCGTGTGTGCCAATGCCCCGGCAAGCGCCTTCGGTGCCTGCCCGTTGATTGCGAAAGACAGGACTTGTACGTGGCTGCGCTCGCGCTCCGTCCCGTTGCGAGCCACGAGGTCCATCGCCTTCGCAATCTTTGCCCGTGCCTCGGTCACTTCCGCGCGAATGGCATGCAAACGCGCCCGTGCAGCATAGGCGAGTGCGAAATCCGGGTCGGCGGCAATCGCCTCATCGAGCGTCTGAGCGGCGCCGGGCCACAGCGATAGAAGAAGGTCGATACCGGCCTGATAGCGCTCGGCGGCAAGATCGGAGGTCGTCGAGAGCGGCAGGCTGTAGCGGTCGAGGCGAGACATAGAACGGGGGACTCCAGTGACAATCGCGAGCTTCCGAACGCAGGCAGCCTGATGCGGCCGCCGGCTCGGTGCTTCGGTACAGGGAACACAATTAGACCAATTTTTCCCGTGTCGGTATCTCGATGAATCGCCAAAATGTATAGAATATCTGTCAACCGGAAGTTCTGATATGCCCTGGGAAACAATCGAAGCCCCTGCTGGTGTCACTCCCCCGGCGCCGCTGAAAGTGCGCGCCCAGTCCATCCCTGCACGCCATTTTTTCCCCGAGCATTCGCACCAATGGCACCAGATGGTCTACGCGATATCCGGGGCGCTAACGGTGATATCGGAGGCGGGTTCGCTCGTCATTTCGCCGGAGCAGGCGGTATGGTTGCCGACCGGTCTGCGCCATCGCGTCGGGTCGCTGCTTGGCGCCGAATTCCGCAGCCTGTGGATTGCGGATGACACCGGGGGAGCCCTGTCGGCAGGTGGCCCACGCGTCTTCGCAGTTTCGCCGCTGCTGAAAGCCCTCATCGTGGAAGCGACCGAGATAGAGGGGCAGGCAGACGATGATGGATACGCCAGCCGCATCACTCATCTCATTCTTGACCAGCTTCGACGCGCTCGCCCGCTCCCCACAGCGCTGCCGTGGCCACGCGATGGCGCGTTGACGGTACTTTGCGAAGCGCTTTACACCGACCCGGCAGACGAGCGTGGCCCCGAAGAATGGGGGCAAGTTTTGGGGATGTCGGCGCGCACGCTTGCTCGGCACTTTGCTGCAGAGACCGGCATGAGCCTGCGCTCGTGGCGGCGGCGGATGCGTTTGTTCAGAGCGATCGAGCTGCTGAGCGGCGGTATGGGCGTGACACGAACGGCGATGGAACTCGGATATGGTTCGACATCCGCGTTCGTGTACGCCTTTCGCCTCGAGATGGGTAGCAGCCCGCAGGTCTACATGCGAGGCCGCAATGACGAACTGGCAGGTCGGGCTTCGCCTTAGGCGGGAATTCCCGTGAAATAAAAAAGTGCGGTTCGCCACAGCATTCTGTGGCAAACCGCACTTACCTCATCAAGCAAGCATATCCTTCGGTTCGCTGGCTTCGACCACGACGCTGGCACGCGTCGCATCGTTCCTCACATAGAACCTGTAGGCGATAAAGACCACGAACACCCATACTGCCGACACGACCAACGAAATTCGCATGTCCGGCAGGATTGCGATTCCAACCAATACGGCAGCGAGGAAAATCAGCGCGATGTAATTGCTGTAGGGATAGAAAGGCATCTTGTACGTAAGCTGGCTGTCCTCCCCTTTGCGCATCTTGCTCTTTCGGAACCCCATATGGCTAATCACGATTGAGCCCCACGCACAGACGAGCGCAAACACGGTCACCGAGGAGAACAGTTCGAAGGCTTGCTCCGGCATGATGTAATTCAGCAGGACGCCTGCGAACATCGTTGCGAAGACCATCAAAATGGCTCGATGCGGAACCTTGCGACTATTGGTGACACCCAGAAACGCTGGTGCATTCTTTTGCAGAGAAAGGTTGTAGAAAGTCCGGCTGTTGGTAAAGACGCTCGCATTGACTGCAGAGAGCACCGCCATGATGACGACCAGGTTCATGATACTTGCCGCCGCCGGAATCCCGATTTTCGTGAACACCTCGACAAACGGACTCCCCTTGGTGGTCAACGAGGTCCACGGAAAGACCATCAGTAGAACAGCGATGGCCCCCACGTAGAAAATCAGCAGACGCCAGAACGTTGCGTTGACGGCCTTTGGCATCGTCGTTTTGACGTCTTTTGCCTCCCCCGCCGCAAGGCCCAGATTCTCGACCCCACCGAACGCAAAGGCGACCATCACGATAGCCAGAAACGTCCCCCCTGCCCCTTTCGGAAAGAATCCACCGTGATCCACGAGGTTATGGTAGCCGATGGGGACTCCATGATTTCCGATGCCGAAGGCGACCATGCCAACGCCGAAAGCAATCATCGCCACGATGGCTACCACCTTGACCAGCGCGAACCAGAATTCGGCCTCGCCATATATTTTCACGCCGATGATATTGACCAGAAACATGAGCGATACCGCAGCGCCCGCGGTCACCCAGATGGGTATCGCCGGGAACCAGAAGTGCACGTAATTCCCAAGCGCGTTCAAATCCGCCGCGCTCGTTGCGAGCAGAAAAATGAAGGCATTCCAGCCGTTGAGAAACCCCGCAAACCGATGGATGTAGCGGTTCGAATAGGAGACGTACGAACCGGACACCGGCTCCTCCACTGCCATCTCGCCGAGTGCCCGCATAACGAAATAAATCGCGATGGCGGCGAGGAGGTACACAATAAGAATTGCCGGACCTGCCGTCCTGATTGCCCAGGACGACCCGTAGAACAACCCGGTCCCGATTGCGCCTCCAATGGCAATCATCTGAATATGCCGATTTTTTAGATCTCTCTTTAAGTCTTCCTGCTCGTACGTCTGGATCCTGCTTTCGTTGCTCATGTCGCCTCCAATATAAGTGAGCTTATGTTTTTATTGTTAGAAGTGGGTAAGCCGGTCGGCGTGTCGCCAGCACGCGCAGATCATCGTTCTTCCGCGCGCCTCTTTGTTGTCTATCAATTCGTATTACTGATCATATCGAGGACGGAGACCAAGCCAATTCGCCGGTCTATGATGGTTTTGGCCTTCCCTCTACCGCTGAAGGTTCAGAGCCCGCTCAATGCGTTGGTCAAACGGCGGATTGCCTCGTCAATGATAGTGCGCGGGCAACCGAGGTTTGCGCGCATATACCCATGCCCTTCGATGCCGAACTTCTGCCCCTTGTCGAACCAAAGGCGGGCTTCGGTCAGCATGAATTTGTTCAATACGTCAGCGTCCATGCCCAGTCCGCGGCAGTCCATCCAGGCAAGGTAGAGCGAGTCGGCCGGGAGAACTTCGATCTTCGAAGTGATGCTATGCACCGCGTTGCGATAGTGGGCGTGGTTTTCGCGAAGGTAGGCCAGCAGCTCCTCCAGCCATGCTTCGCCATGGGAATAGGCCGCTTCCGCCGCAACCATTCCGAGCGTATTGACCGACTGGTACATGTTCCTGTCAAACTGGCGACGCAGCGCTTCACGCCGACGCCGGTTGGGAACGAACAGGTTTGCGCTTTGCAGGCCTGGCAAGTTGAAAGTCTTGCTAGGTGCCGTGCAAGTGATGCTGTTGTCGGCGAACGGTTCGCCAAGAGAAGCGAACGGAATATGTTTCTTTAGTGGGTTGATGACGAGATCCTGGTGAATCTCATCGGAAATGACGAGCACGCCATGCCGCTGACAAATTTCCCCCATCGCTCGCAACTCACCTTCGGACCATACATTGCCTGTCGGGTTATGCGGGTTGCTCAGGATGAAAAGCCGCGTATTGTCCTTGATCGCGGCTTCGAACGCGGTCTCGTTGAAACGGTAGGCAGTCCCCGCGCGCTCGAGTGGCGCATACGCGAGATGCCGCCCATTCAGCAGGACGTCATCATGGAAGTGAGCGTACACCGGCGGCTGAATCAGCACCGTGTCACCCGGTGACGAGAATGCCTGTATGGCATTCTTGAGCGCCGTAATGATGCCGCTAGACTGCAGCACCCACTCCTCGGGGACTTCCCAGCCGAAGCGTCTTGCCTGCCAGTTGGTAACGGCATTGATGTAGCTCCCAGTCGCTCCACAGGAGTAGCCGAACACACCGAACTCAACGGCTTCATGAAGTGCGTCGACAACTGCTTGAGGGGTCCTGAAATCCATATCGGCCACCCACATTGGCAGCGGGTTCGCCGCGTACTCATCAGCGGCAAGGAGCTTCTCGCCGAACGCCCATTTCAGTGAGTTCGACTTCTTCCGGTCGATGATCTCGTCGAAAATCGACAGGGTCTTCCCTGCTGACGCGCCGCTGCCCGGCAACTCCGAATGAATCTTCATGGTAGCTTCTACTCGCAATAGAGCGGCGCAGACCGACGCCGTGATTTCGTATTGCGAGTAGAGTAGCAGCGCGAAATTATGAGCAACAATGGTATGTTCTCATGGAGCCGTGAGCCCAGCTCATGGATGCCGCGGCACGTGGCCGAGCCAAGGGTTCTAGATTCCGAGCGCCACGAGGAAGCGCGAAACAGAGGTGGTGCCGCTTGTTCGGACAGGGTCCCGCGATTTTTAAGTGGAACGTCCGGGGCGATCATGCTGCCGATTTGATCGCTGGCAGCGTCGCGAAGTATGCCTCATCGGGCGTCTGATCCGCCAGACTCGAATGAGGACGTTTGCGGTTGTACAGCTCAATGTATTGGCCAATGGAGCGCCGGGCGTGGCTGACCGACTCGTAGGCTCTCAAATAAATCTCTTCGTACTTGATGCTGCGCCACACGCGCTCGACAAACACGTTGTCGCGCCAGGCGCCTTTGCCGTCCATCGA
>NZ_SMOD01000065.1 GCF_004353905.1 Paraburkholderia guartelaensis
TGCCGCTCTTGCCGTTGCGCTGGTTGGTCGCGTTCTCGGGCCGCACGGCGCCGGCCGGATAGCCCAGATGGTGTCCAAGTTCGGCGCCCAGCGCCCGCTCGATCAGCGCCTTCTTGAACGCCGCTGAGGCGGCATGCACCGCTTCGGCCGTCATCGGCCCCTTCACGAACTGGTCGATCAGTTCCTTCGGAATGGACGGCAACGCCGTCAGGGCCTCGGGGGACGTCTTGGGTTTGCGTGGCATACATGCTCCTTGAGCTACATGTTATGCCTTACACACAAAATTTATGACAGGCCCAGAGATACGACTCACTATCCCCAACGAATCGGCAGCTTGAGCGGGAGTTTCGCTTTCCGAACCGCAACGCCGCGAGTAAGCCGACCACCAACGTAGACTCGTAAGGAACCAAGCGCTCACCGACAAGACGAACTATGACGCCTTGACCCATAAGGCGGAACTGGCCGGTGATCTGATCGGCGCAGCGGACTACGCCAACAAGTCGATCGCCAAGGATTTGGCATTCAGCGCACAGGAGTATTTCGACAGCGCGTTCAAGGAACTTGCGATCCAGCCGACGCGATGAACCACGACTTCCCAAAGGGAGAGCTGTTTCCCGAAGATGACTTAGCCCCGGTAACAGCAGAGTCGGTTCGCTATGTCTACCAGATCAGGCACCTCAACCGAGTGGTGCTTGGGATTCGCGAGCTTGAACTCTCCCTGGGGAACAAATGCGCGCCGCGACCATCCTCATGGCCTCCATTGAAGGAGGGCTTTGAGGAGACGCGCCTGGCGCGAATCGCGTTCGAGGCTCAGTATGCGAGCCACAACGAACTCATCGCGCTAGTCAAAGCGCTTGAGGAGCGGATGCCCGACAAGAAGGTTATTGTTCAGGCAGCTCGCGGGTGACATCTGGGAAGGCATCCGCGGCGAAATGGACGAGGTCGGTAGTCGTGCCGGAGAGAAGATTCGAGCCGAAGCGCGTGCGGCAGCCACAGAAATGCTGGAGTCAGTTCGCAGGGGGTACTTCGGTCCAGAACGCCCCGGCGAGGACGCGACCTTCCTCGCCAGGGCGCGCTTTCGTTGGCAGTACGGAGTGTTGAAGGTCAGACAATTTTGCTCGGACTGGCTGCCTGTTTGCATCACGATTGACCGCGCTCTTCATCTTCCAGTTTGGTAAGACGTTTTTCCACTGACTCATAAAGGGCCGAATGGTCGGCCCTCCTCCCTCTCCCGCGGTAACCCTCCCTGTCTCTTTTTCACACCATCTGTATCGGTCGACGCGCGCGCACGCGTTTCGCACGTCGTTGTCGCACCGTAGGACAGCCGGGTGTTGAAAATTCAATGACTTACGCCTCCGCAAAACGGCCAATTTGCCGTTTTGGAGCGCGCTCACGTAGGGCTAGCGCGAAAATTTGAAAATTTCGCGTAGTTCGTAATTCGTAATAAATGTGTCACTTCGAGACGACGGCCGACGCGGACCTCGTTGCAAGATCAGCAGCCGACGGCGAACTGCCGGTGCCGGCGGTGCGCCATTCGCTTGAACCTTCCAGTTTGGTAAGATTTTTTTCCGCTGACTCAAATAGGGCCGAATGATCGGTCCTCCTCCCTCCTCCGCAGTTCCCCCTCCCTGTCTCTTTTTCACACCACCTGAGCCGTGATGGCTCGGTCTAGCTCGCGCACGCGTTTCTCTAGTCGTTTTCGCACGGTGCGACAACCTGATGTTGAAAATTCAATGACTTACGCCTCGACAGACCTGCCAATCTGCCAAAACGGAGAGCCTACGTCGAGGCTTACGGTGAAAATTCCGCTTGCCATTTCCCATTAACAGCGAGGCCACCAGCGAACGATGCTTCATTTGCTCTGCTGTCTGTCACCATGGCGTACCCGTATTTCAAGCGCTCGCCCAATTCAAACCAGCTTGTCTTGACGGGCAGCGCGTCGCCTGCACAACTAAATGCAGCGCGAAACTCGCGTGTTTTCAAACCAGACGCCCCCCTTCAATAGACGAACATGAAGACATTACAGCTGCCGATATGGGCCGCCGGAAATCGATCGAAGTTCAACGAGGGAAATGCATCAGATGTCGAATACCCAACCCGCCTCACCGCGAAAGATAAAAGCTCAAAAGAAGTTTGCCTTGCTCGTCTCGCTGGTTGTCGAGCTGCGCCGAAGGGGGCAAACTGAAGTCCGAATTTGGCAAGCTTTGGAGCTGCATTACGACGTGTCAGTTACGCTTCCGACCGTCTTCCTGATCTGCCGGCGAATCAAGAGCGGTGAGCTAGTCGCGCATCGTTCTTAGGGTTCGATACGATCGCCTCCTTTGGACTCGGGACCATACGGGAGCAGCCGAGCGATCGTCTGAGATCATTAGAGTGAGCCTGAGCTGCGGCCGGCTGCGTTCCCGACGCTTCGGCCGGGGAGCCATCGATATGCATGTCATGAATGAGCTCGCGCGCCGCTAGGACGGCTTGATCAACACGTCTTGCTGCCCTCGCCCCGCAGTTGCACGACATGCAGCGCGATGGCGAACTCCGACTCCCGCAGCACAGCAAGGACAGCCCAATTGCAAGCATCCGCAGTTGCAGTTCCTTTCACTGTCGGGCACGTGGTCGAGCATCGTCGAAACGCGTTCACTGCACGCCCAGTCAATACATTAGTGGACGCCCCCTCTTGCGCACTACGCGCTAGCGAATCTGGACGAGATGTCCGGGCGCGGGCCTCCCGCAACCGTCCAGTGCTGCGTCAGATCGCTCAGCAATAGCCGAGTAATTGCATTACAAAATACGTGCTATTCACTACGGGCATGATTTCTGGGAAGAGTATGTTGTGTGCCGGGCCAGAAGCTGATTTCTCTGCCACCGATTGACCTGCTCGCGGCGTGAAACATTCATCGTAGATTTGCCCGGATGGCCCGCTAGTACGCGAACTCAGAGCATCGCGAATTTGGCCCCGAATGTTTCACGACGTAGCGAGACGAAATTGTTGCTGCGCCAAGCCATGGAGACGAGCAATTGCTTACGGAGGGGCGATCCGGCTTCGCCCTTGGCTAATTTGCTTGACCTACTCATATCTGTTAGTTGCATTATTTTCACAATCGCACCGATGTCGCCGTAGACTCTGTTAATCGTAACTCGACGTCCAGATGGGTGTTTCCCCGCTCGGGGAACACTCGCATCGGAGAAAGGAGGAGATCGATACCAGGCGATAGAGACTGGCACTCTCATTGCATGTTCGGCAAACCAGTTGTCCCACGCAGACAAGGTCAACTCGTGCCCCTCCCTTGCCTACGATTCTACGCCGTACCGATCGACATTCAGAATGGCTCCGAGAACGGACACCCAATTAGCGCCCTATGTCCGTCGATCGGAGCAATCAGTCTCGCGGGGATACGTAGGACATAACCGCTTGCTAACGCGCGGACATTGCGCGCCGTACTAGTGCTTCGGATGCCAACTGCAACATGCTTACGATAAGACGCGCGCAAGGTTACGCGGACACGGCGAAAGTTTAGTTCCGCGACAGACGTGTTCTATGAACTCGACGCCGTCTTTTGCCGCGACACTCACGAGAACTTGATCAATCGCGGCATGCGCCTCAGAGACAACCCAAGGCGGGCGGCCACGCGTCAACGAGTGTCCAAAGCCTGGCGTCGAGCCTGCGAGTTACAAGAGAGTTCCGCGCAAGAGAGCTACAGACCCGTAGCTTACTAACGACTACGAGCGCAGCAGCGTATTTAGCAATTGGACAGAGAACCCAGATGCTTGACGAACTGCAGCAACGAAGATCAGGCGATCAAAAAACTAGGGGCCCAAACTTGCAAGACAGAGCTGCGGTTTAGGATCGTGTAGATGAGTCGGACATGAGATTGTCCGCGGCTGGTTTCAAGAAAACGTTCCAACTTCCATTACAGAGAAGATGTACTCGCGCATCGGATGCCAAACAAGCGGCCCCAAAAAGGGAGACTAGATGGCTGCCCATGGATCGAGAGACGTCGACTCTCACAGTTCTCTTTTCGCGCAGTTGTGCCATTTCGCCAGTTCCGCGATGATGCGGCGAGCGTGTACAGATTAAGTTGCGCGTCAGATGAATGGGGCGTCAGCGCCTACGGCTAGCATTACTCCCTCATTGCCAAGACGACCTCTTCTCACAGCTACAGATAGGGAGCTGTCCTAGCTGGTTAAGCAAGACGCCAACTTGCTCTCCTCTTGCTTGCCACGTTCCACGAAGGCCACCAACGATATAGGCTCCGCTGGCTAACCGAGCATTCACTAACTTCGAAAAGGCCCGAACTGATACGCACAGGTGCCGCATTGTACGCGGCAGTTCAACTGTGACACGTCGAATCCGTACTATGGACTTTGCGCGAACCTGCTTAGCTCGCTCACAAATGGACGCGAAAATTACCGGGGCATCTCGCCTAGCAGGCCCTCTCCGATGCTCAACGCTCGGGCCCGCGATATCGATCACCGGACTCAAGGTCCGTCGCGCGTCTATGCAGATCAGGTCTTCAGAATCCATACTATGGACCGGTACGTGATTCATTCACTTTCGCGCCATCGCGGCGCGTTTGTCAGGCGTGGCCAGTTTCTTTTCCAGTTGCATGCCGAGTCGCGTAGAGGGGCGGCATGCCCAAGTTCAGCCTGAATCACCGGCAAAGCGCAAGCCAAGCGCAATACGTAAAGGGGCCTCGATATGGCAATCCCGTTGCCACAGGGTCCATAGTATGGACTCGTTGCGTCACCTCGTTGTTCGTGTCCCGGCGAAAACGACACGCAGCGCAACTTCGATCGGTACCATCGCACAAGTCCATAGTATGGGCCGCCGAAACACAGGCGCAAAAAAACCCGCTCAAGGCGGGTTTCGAAGAAAAACTGACTTCGCTCATTTCGGATGAGGATTGAACGTCTCACTAATTAGTGCCCGTATTTGCGCCTCAAGGGCCTCCGTCATCACCCCTGGCTTGAACTTAATACTAAAACCGTTCATGTCCTTTGTAATCGATCCTGCGTGCTCCTTACCGGCGAAAAACTTGTCAATACTTCTCTCGTTCGCGCTCGCGGAAGTGGCACCACGCGTCGCGAGCAGCTTGATTGCCCCCGCCGCTTTCCCTTGCTCAAGTTCTCCCGAAACCACGTCGGGCCAAATCTCACGCGCGGCCGAAAGACCAGCCTCCCCGAACTTCCGGATAGCCGATACGATTGCTTCGGCGGCGTTTGCTCCCAAGAGGCGCGGCTGAATATCCAGGTCCTTAAGGATGAACGCCGGGAGCTTGTCGAAGCTCAGAAACTGAAAGAGCCCACTTCGCGAGAGCCCAAGTGCCTCAGCCAATCGCTTTCGGTCCGGAAACTCCTTTTCCGTACGCCGGATCGAGAGGCTAATCTCATAGTCCGACAGATCGTCACGGCTGACATTTTCGACCATCGCCAAGACTGCCATGTCTGAATCGGAGCAATCCGCCACCACGGCCTTGATCGAATCCAGGCCCAGAACCTTGTGTGCGCGCCAGCGCCGCTCGCCCGCAACGATCTGATAGCCCGACTCCACACGTCGCACGACGATCGGTTGCACCTGCCCGACCTCACGAATCGACTCCGCCAACTCGCTCAACTTTGTTTCGTTGAATATCCGGCGCGGTTGCCACGGATTAGGAGCAATCGCTGCAACCGACAACTGCGACGCAACACCGGCCGCCTCGAGTTCCTGCACGCGTAGTTGTGCGACCGCAAGCGCACCAGCAAGCCCAGGTGCAGTCTGCGTGCGCTCCGTACGCTTCACCTCGTCCTCATTGATCGAGGACGTCTTTCGAATTCCGGCGGTCTTCGCCAGCAGTTGTTCACGCATATTGCTCATTGCGCGGTCCTCCATTTCTCTTCATAAATTTCGTCCATCCAGCGGCAGTAGTCGATGAGTGGCTGTCGAACGCGCTGCAGCGCCTTAGCCGCACTATGCGAGCTGCTGATATCGAACACTGTGGAAAAGGCGAGTGCGCCGGTACTCATGACCGAACTCGCAGGCACCTCGATGGCATGAAGCCAGTTCTCGTATGCGCTCTCCGCCCACGCACGAACTATCGGCGCCGACGAAGTACGTCCGTAGTCCACCCTCGATAGCAGCAACGAGATGAAGTCATACTTCTTGCCTTGCTCGTACTTGATAAAGCTCTTCGATACGTCCGAGAACAAACGCCAAAACGACAATGAGCTGATGAAATCTAGGTTCTCCGGAACCATCGGCATCACCAGCGCGTCCGCCGCCAGGAGCGCGTTCAGATTCATATAGGACAGCGACGGTGACGTATCCATAAGGATGTAGTCATATTGCTTGCGAAGTGGCTCGAGACCTTCTCGCAGTACCGTCCAGAACTTGAATCCCGGCTTGATCTTCTGCATTGCGGGCAAATGAAATTCCGCCCCAATGAGTTCTGTATGGGCCGGGATGACGTCGAGGCCGTCCCAGTAAGTTGACTGAACGCGTGCTCCGAGGCCCCCTTCAATTTGCTGGTCGTAAATATAGGGGAGCACCGTGTCCTCCGGCGTGACATCCTTCTCTGCATACAAGCCACAGAGTTCAGACAACGAGGCTTGCGGATCGAGGTCGACGACGAGGACCTTGCGTCCCCGTAGCGTAAGGCCTTGGGCAAGGCACATTGTCGTCGTGGTCTTTGCGGACCCGCCTTTGAGCTGGGCTGTTATGATTATTTTCCCATCAGGCTCTCTCGTCCCCGTCACGAGGGGAGTCTGGTAAATGTCTGAGACTTTCTGCACCCAGACGCGGGCCTCCTCTAGCGTGAAGGTCCGTGTGCGGCCAGTACCTGCTGCGGTGCCTGGCGGCAATTCACCATCCGCTTTCGTGGCCAGATATTGAACCTGTGAATGCGTGATGTTGCACATCGCGGCAATCTCGCCGGTCTTGAATACGGGCGCAGCCTTTCGGGGTCTTGGTGCGAGGATGGTTTCGCGCAATTCGTCCGTAAAAATCGACACCTTCTCAGCGAACGCGCTAATCTGCTCCAGAGGCACAGTCCGGTCAACAGCTGGAAGTTGGCTTGTTTTCACCATTCTGAGGTTTTCGTGAGGTCATAGACAAACCTCATAATACAGAAGCTACTTGAAATTTTCAGCCTAAATCACTGTAAACATAGAAATAAATTGCATTTCCCAGGGTTCTGGCACGCGCAAATCTCGAATTGCATGGACGAGCCCCGACAAATCGAGCACAAATAGGCTCACCTTCCCCTGCGTGACGCGCCCAAAACAAACCACAAAATGGCGAACAACTCGGTATCCGTACGCCAAAAGCACAATCAACCTCACCTTCACCCCCCTCGGGCGGCCCGAAGCATCCGCATTTGAATCCTCGGGACGTCACAATTAGCGGTGTGCACAATGGACCTCACCTTGAATCGGCAAGTCTCCCTCACGCCAGAACTGCAAAAGTACGGAAACAGCCTTGGAGATTCGACTACCAGCCGCTCGATCTGCTGCACTGCGCAAGCTATCGCTCTTTTGGGGTACGTGTTTGTATGTTGTTTTTGTAAACAAAAACCGAACACACAAACTAACAGGAGACTCATGTATCCATAATAATCAGCTAGTTAGGCCCATAAAGGTGAGGCTGATTGTGCTGAAGGTGAGGTCAGATGTGCATGAAAGTGAGGCTTTTGACCCGAAAAGGTGAGATTGCACCCGCACAATGGTGAGGTTCGATGAGCAAGGATCGCACTTATCCACAATGGTGAGGTCCTTTGTGCAATCTGAACGAAACAGCTCGGGGGGCCGCGGTGTACGGCCCGCATCGACAATCGCGGGATCGGTATGGTGAGGTTCGTTGTGCGCACGGTGAGGTTCCTTGTGCTCAGTTCGCTAGAAGCCCGCAGGCGTGCTTGACAGCCCTCCGTGATGGTGAGGTTCGTTGTGTTGACACCTCACCCATGAGTGATAAAGTCGCGTGAATCCAATCGGGCAACTCACGCAATGGCATCGGACAATCCGGAAGAGGGCAGAACGAAAACGACACCTCGGCAAATGGCCTTGGCGTTGTTCGAGGACATGTTCGATCTCGGTTTGCCAGTGAACGAGTCGAGCCGCGAGATCGGATATCAGCGCAACAACTTCTTCACCGAAATCGTGAACATGGGGTTGCCGGCGCGGCGCTTCTTGGACGCGGCGTACTTCATCGTCGCCCAGGAGTCTCAGACGCAGGACCAGTATGACGTCGAACTGAACTACTTCAAGTGGCTGATGCGCTATGACAGCCGCAATCTCAAGCACCTCCGGACTATCGCCGACGAAGCCCAGAATGCCAAGATTCGCTTGACGAATACGCCCTCAGACCGCGACCCGCATGAAGATGACTTGTGGGTCCAGGTCCAACTCATCGGGCTAGTGGCCTTTCATCGTGGGCGCATTCGGTTCGACGTTCACCCGACCTTAGTGCCACATATTCGCGACCCACGAAAATCACATTGGCTGAGCTTACGGATATCGACTGCCTTCACGAGAAGTCTGGCCAGAGCGATCTACGACAAGGTACTGCCAAGCGTTCCGGCCGGGCGCACCGAATGGATTCCGCTTGAGGTGATGCGGACATGGCCTGGGAAAATCGGCGCGAACGCGGCGATTTTCAAATACTTCAAGCGTGACTGGCTCGAACCTGCGGTCAAGGAGATCAACGAAGTGTCCGACATCGAGCTCTCGTATGAAACGAGGACCGAGTCCACCTCTTCGAAGAAAATCGATCGTCTGCGCTTCGTGCTCAAGCGAAAAGACACGGCCGACGCAGTGATGGCGAGCCTTGCTGACGCGAGCCATGTCTACAAGGTGCTCAAGGACGAGTTCAACCTGTCATCGCGGCACTTCAGCGAGATCTCAGAGAACCGCGATACGTGGACGGATGAACGCATCCAGCAAGCAATCGAGTACACGCGTTTCCGGCTTCACCGCGGACAGGTCAAGAAGAGTCCGTCTGGTTATCTGATGAAGGCACTACGCGACAACTGGAAGATGTCGGAGGCCGAGCGAACGATGGTCGAAGTGCAGGCGAAACTGTTGAGCAACGAAGCCCAGCAGAGCACTGAAGCGGCGGAGCTTCATGCCTCGGTTGCGCACAGCATTGCCTCAAGAGAGGAGGAATCGCGCGCACGCATGAACGAGGAGGCGAGAATCGGTCGCGAACACTATATGGCCGCCGACGAGAGGAGCAAACGGGACTTCATACGTGGCTGGGTGAACTCCCGGGAGGGCAAGCTGATGCTCCGCCGCATGAAGCTTGAGCCCGGTGATGTCACCGAAGGAGACATCCTCGGAAGTGGGGAACTTGGCTGGTACCTCGGACAATTTGTTTTTGGACGAATCAGCGTGTCGCGAGCCAGTAAATAGGAGACGTGAGGGCACCGAAAGGTCTGTCGCACGTTTGTTCGGCGTTCAGTAGCACAAACGTCCAACTGCTTGCTCCGAAGTAAGTGACGTCCAATTCGTAACAAACCTGACGAGCAACGCGCGCGTGTTCAACGATTGTGCCTACGACATGGCGGCGCCTGCCATTCCGCTGCGCTTCGCCAAGACTCGCTGTCTATTGTGCCTTCGTTAATGGCAAATGTGCCGTCGCCAGGGGAAAGCGACGGGCGAAAACCTCCCAGCCCCGTCGGACGCAAAGCCTTACGCGGCGGGGACTTTGGCGAATTATGCGATCGCCAATGGCGCACTTTTTCCCGCAATTGTGCCTTCGTTAATGGCGAATGTACCGTCGCAGGGAGAAAGCGGCAGGCGAAAACCTCAAGTTCGTCGGACGCGAAGCCTTTCGCACGAGAGCGCTCAAAATCAAGCGAGGTTCGCGGTGAGCGCCGTACCCGCTTCCGGCAACGGGGTCGGCGTCGTGCGAAATAGCTATCCCGGTCGGCCCGGTCGACTAGCGCGCTGACTTGGTCTAGGTCGACTATTGGGTTTGGTGTCGACGGTGAGTGGATGTGTGACTGCGTAGCCATCGCATAGACCAAAAAAATCTCTGCAAACTGTCAAAACGGCCATCCGTCGCCACCCGCCGCAGCTGTCCGTCCGGGAAACGCGACTAACGGTCATCCGGAATTTCGTCCTCCAACACGTGCCGGGCGCAAAACCTCGTCTTCAGGCAGGCGGGTATTCGCACCCTAACTCACGGCTGGCGCAGCCGACATCGTATTGCTGCGGCGTCTTGGCGCCCCGCGATGAAGCGAGCGTCGTGGGTATCTGGTATTTACGCCTGTACCCTGCGCCGGCTCCAGTCCGAAAATGCCGTACGGGACGTGCCATCGGCGGATACTGCATCGGGGATGATCTGTTCGCAAGGAGGCTCGCCGACGAACGATGCCAGATCTCTCCGATCTGGTGGAGGGCCGTCACGCATGGAAGATATACATCGTAGTCCAGAATAATATGGCCGTGAGCTCGACCGCGAGCGGTCCACCAACAGAGTTTGTGGACCGCTCGCGGTCAAACGGTCAGGTCGACGGCGGCCGTGTATATGCCACTGCGTGCTCGCGCGCACGTGCGATCTCCAGGGTCTCCTGGTGAAATCTCCCGAGCGACTGGCGATGCGTGACGCTGACAATCGTCCGGTTCGGCAGTCGTTCGGTCAGCAGGTAGTACAGATGCCCTTCGTTCTCACTGTCGAGCGCACTCGTCGCTTCATCGAGGAACACGTAGTTAGGCTTGTGCATCAGCACGCGTGCGGCAGCTAGCCACTGCTGTTCGCCGGGAGAAAGAATGCGCCACCAGGAGTTGGACTCATGCAGTCGCTCGACATAGCCCTCAAGCCGACACAGACGCAGCGCCTCGCGGCATGCTTCGTCGCTGAAGCTGGCGCTTGCTGCGGGGTAGGTAAGCACAGTCTTCAGGGTGCCAGCCGGCAGGTAGCTCTGCTGAGGGACGAACATCATGCGCGCGTTCACAGGTGCGTCGATCGAGCCGTTTCCGAATGGCCAGAGACCGGCCAGCGCGCGCAGAAAGGTGCTTTTGCCCGAGCCGGACGGCCCATGCACGAGCCAGCGCGAACCGGGCTTGACAGCAATGTCACGCACACTCGCGAGCGTCTCGCCGTTGGGCAGCGCAAGCGTGAGCTTGTGCGTGGTGAGCTTGCTCTCGTCGACGTAGTGCAGGTTGATGCCACTATGCTCGGTTGCGGGCGATACGGATTCTTTCAGATGAGGTAGCTGCATGACGCGCCTGAACTCGCACAGACGGTTGACCGTTGCGCGCCATTGGGCGAGCGTGTCGTAATTGTTGATGAACCACGAAAGCGATTCGCTAACCGTACCGAATGCATCGGAGATTTGCATCAGTGTGCCGAAACTGAACACACCTGCGAAATAGCGGGGCGATGCCACGACGATCGGAAAGATGTCGGCGATCTGACCGTAGAAGTTGAACACGAAGCTGTAGCGCCGCGTGTACTTCATCACGCGCCACCAGTTGTCACGGATCCGGCCGAACAGGTCCTGGGCGGCCAACTCCTCGGCCTTCATACCGTCGTAGAAAGCAATCTGCTCGGCGTTTTCGCGTACACGGATCAGGCCGAAGCGGAAATCCGCCTCGACGCGCTGCATCTGGTAGTTGATCGACACAAGCGGATGCGCGACCTTGTTTGTCAGAAGTGAGCCGGCAATCGCATAGACGATGGCTGCCCAGAGCATGTAGCCAGGAATCTGAACGGGCGTGCTCCCCATCATGACTGCCAGCGCGCCCCCCGTACTCCACAGGACGGTCGAGAACCAGGCGAGTGTCTCGAGCGTCGAGAGCAGGTCGAGTGTGAGCGTAAGCGTGGTGGTGGCGAATGACTCGAGGTCGACCGCGATCCGTTGATCAGGATTGTCGGTGAGGCGGTCGCGCTCGATGCGATAGAAAGTTTTGCCGCCCAGCCATTCCTGCAGATAGGACGTGGTCAGCCACTGGCGCCACCGGAAGCCAAGCATCTGGCGCAGATAGCGGTTGTAGACGGAAATCGCGACGAACGCAAAAGTGAGCGCGCTGAAAATCAGCATCAACTGCGGGAATTCGTGCACATTTCTGCCTTCCAGAGCGTTGTAGAAGTCGCGGTTCCACGTGTTCAGCCTGGCGTTGATGCCGACCAGAAGCAGGTCCATGGCGATGATCGTGATCAGCAGGCCCCACGCGGTTCTGCGCTCCTCCGAAACCCAGTACGGTCTGATCAGGCTCCAGGCTGAGATACTGTCCGGTTGCCGGGTTGCAGGACCAGAAGATGGATTGTTCATGAGCGCCCCTTGACGCACAGTGAATGCGGACCGGGTACACGAGGTGGTTCCCGGGTTCTGGCGTGCACGGCGCTCTGGCGGCAGCGTTTGCGAGTGCGCTTTCGAACCAGGTCAGGTGGATCCGGCGGACATGAAATGATTGTAGGGCGCGACCAGTCAGGCTGCCCGCTCACCGCGCCGACGAGAAACGGTTCATAGTTTCAAGTCGTCTCAAGCCCGAATTCAGCGGAAGCAGGCGCGTACCAATGCTGTCCGGGATGCCATCTGTTTTCGTCCGCCATCGTTTCTCTCCAGTCGGGGCACCACGTCCTTATGTCGAGAATGACCACGCATGCGATGAGCCGCCGGCACCTGCTGACACTGATTGGCAAGAACCTCGGCGCGGCCGCCATGATGCAGGGCATGGGTACGCTCGGGTTCGCCGCTGCTTCGACTTACGCAGGGCAGGTCAGACTTGACGGTGCACCCAAAGGCACCCGAATTCTCGTGCTGGGCGCGGGCATGGCTGGCCTCGTCGCGGCCTTCGAATTGCGGAACGCGGGCTATCAGGTGCAGGTGCTCGAGTACAACAACCGCGCGGGTGGGCGGGCCTGGACTGTGAGGGGCGGTGATCGCTATACAGAACTCGGCGGTGCCACCCAGGACTGTACGTTCGCTGACGGCCTTTATCTGAACCCGGGGCCATGGCGCATTCCGTATCACCACCAGGGCGTACTCGACTATGCAAGACGCCTGAAGGTCCCGCTCGAGCCGTTCATCCAGGTGAATTACAACGCGTACCTGCATTCGACGGAGGCTTTTGGTGGCAAGCCGCAACGATTCCGGGCAGTGCAGACCGACTATCAAGGCTATATCGCTGAATTACTTTCCAAGGCAGTCCGCAAAGACGCACTCGACGACGCGCTGTCAGCCGAAGATGCGCATCTGCTACTCGAATCCCTGCGCCAATGGGGGGCGCTCGATCGGGATGGTCGCTATCACGCGGGCCGACGAAGCAGTGGACGCCGCGGTTTCTCGGTCGCACCGGGTGGTGGTCTGGCGCCCCGTGCCGTGCCGTCGGATCTGTTCCCGCGCGATGCATTGCTTGCATCGCGTTTGTGGCAATGGCTTTCGACCGGAAACGAGCAGGACTTCCAGAGCACCATTTTCCAGCCCGTCGGCGGCATGGACAGGATCGCGCATGCGCTACATGAGCAGGTGGCGAGCGCCGTCGTGCTCAACGCCAGAGTCACGGCCATCCTGCAGGATGAGCAGGGTGTCACAGTACGCTATACCGATACCACTACCCGGACCGAACGGACCGCTCACGCCGATTGGGTGGTATGCACCATCCCGCTCTCGATTCTGAGTCAGATTGACATTGCGGTCGGGCCGGCCATGCGCGCCGCGATCGATGCCGTGCCCTACGAGACATCGGTGAAAATCGGCTTGCAGTTCGGACGGCGATTCTGGGAAGAAGACGAACAGATCTACGGCGGTATCACCTACACCGACCTGCCAATCTCGACGGTCGGCTATCCGGCGACGGGTTACGGATCAAGCGGTCCTGCGGTGCTGCTCGGCGCTTACATGTGGGGGCCCGCAAGCTACGAGATGGGTGCGCTGCCGCCTGCCGAACGGATCGCGGTGGCATTGAGTCAGGGCAGCCAGATTCATCCGCAGTACGCACGCGAGTACCAGAGCGGCTTCGCGATGAGCTGGAGCCGGTCACCGTTCACGAATGGCTGCTTCGCCGCATGGACGGAGGCGTTGAGAAAGGCGCATTACGCGAATCTCTGCCAGATTGACGGACGGGTCGTCCTGGCCGGAGAGCACGCTTCGCATATCCCGGCGTGGCAGGAAGGTGCCGTGCTGTCGTCACTGGATGCGATCACCCGGTTGCATCGGAGAATCGTTAATGGATAGGCCGACGCTGATTCTCAGCGTGATGCTGAGCGCTTTGCTGATGGGCGGTGCGAAAGTGTCGGCTCAGGTCATGGCACAGGACGAGCCACGCACTTTCACGATCTCGCCGGGTTATCACTTCACCGAAACAGGCGGCGAAGCGCTTTACAACGCCAGCTGCGCGGGATGCCATATGCCGGACGGGAAAGGGGCACAGGGCGCGGGTCACTATCCGGCGCTCGCTGACAACCCGGCACTCGAGGCAGCACCTTACGTCATCGTCAACGTGCTCAACGGCAGAAGGGCGATGCCACCGTTTGGCGACGTGATGAGTGACGATCAGGTTGCCGCTGTCGTCAACTACACGAGAACCCATTTCGGTAATCGATTTGCCGACAGTGTCACGCCGTGCCAGGTTAGAAGTTGGCGCTGAACTCACGTGGCGTGATTGTCAAGGCGCGGCCTCATAGACGCTCGCAGAATCAATGCGCTCTACGCCTTGAATCGCTGAAAATCCAGCAGGGAATCAGCAGCGTGCTGTTGCTCAACCAGCGAGCTGCACACGGTTCTACCGTTGCGCTTACACCTGTTCCCCCAAAAACGATTGGCATGGCTTCTGCTTACCGGTAAAGAACGAGGCCCGACATCGGGCCACCATCAAGCCGATACCCGGAGCCCCTATGACCGCATTGAATCTCGCCAGCACGGTGGCAGTTGCTCCCGTTCTTTCTCCCGGTACGGATTACGAGCGTCTCGCTTCACGTTTTCGACCCATCTTCGCCCGCATCGCAGAGGGCGTGCTTGAGCGTGAGCGAGCTCGCAGCCTGCCTTATGAGCAGATCGAATGGCTCAAGGCTGCAGGCTTCGGCGCGGTTCGCGTGCCGCTCGAGCATGGCGGGGCGGGGGCATCGCTCCCTCAGTTGATTCAGTTGCTGATCGAACTGGCCGAGGCGGACTCAAATCTGCCGCAGGCGCTGCGCGGCCACTTCGCGTTCGTCGAGGACCGACTCAACGCGGAGCCCGGCGCGGCGCGCGATGTCTGGTTCAAGCGATTTGTCGACGGCGAACTGGTTGGCAACGCCTGGACCGAGATCGGCAGCGTGGCGATCGGCGACGTGATCACGCGCGTGTCGCGCGATGGCGCGCGCTGGGTCGTCAACGGAGAGAAGTACTACAGCACAGGCAGCATCTTCGCCGACTGGATTGACGTGTTTGCGCGCCGCGACGACACGGGAGAAGACGTGATCGCGGCCGTGCGCGCAATGCAGCCCGGCGTGACGCATCACGACGACTGGGACGGCTTCGGCCAGCGTACGACGGGCAGCGGTACGACCACGTTTGTCGCCGCCGAGGTGGACGAGATCGACATCATCGACTTTTCGACGCGCTTCAAATACCAGACCGCGTTCTACCAGCTGGTGCTGCTCGCCGTGCTCGCGGGCACGGGCCGCGCCGCGCTGCGCGACATCTCGCAGGAGGTGCGTTCGCGCCGGCGCATCTTTAGTCATGGCAATGCGCCTTCGTTCGCGCAGGATCCGCAGGTCCAGCAGGTCGTGGGCCAGGTCTCGTCGCTCGTGTTCGCGGCCGAAGCCACAGCCGTGCGCGCGGCGCAGGCTTCGCAACGCGCGTACGAGGCGCGTTTCGGCGGCGATGCGCACGCCGAGCACGAGGCGAACGTCGACGCCGAACTGGATTCCGCACGCGGCCAGAGCGCGATTGCCGAGCTTGTGCTGCGCGCGACCACGCTGCTGTTCAATGCGCTCGGCGCATCGGGCACGAGCGAGCAGAAGCGTCTCGATCGCCACTGGCGCAACGCGCGCACGGCAGCCTCGCACAACCCGATCGTCTTCAAGGAACGTATCGTGGGCGACCGCGAAATCAACGGGACCGAGCCGCCGTATGTCTGGGCGATCGGCGCCGGTCCCGCGTCTGTGCAGAAGGTGGCCTGAGTGCGAAGGCGCGGTGCTGTCCGGCGGACGGCACCGCTATTTGAGGGCTGCGATTTCCTTCGTCCTGATCAGCCGCGCGCGCAACACGTTGCGGCTGATGCCAAGGAGTCTCGCAGCCTGAATCTGGTTGCGGTGGCTGTACTCGAACGCCGTGCGCATGACCATGTCCTCGATCTGCTCAAAGAGATTCTCGTGCTCGCCGTTGAAGAGTTCGAGCAGCGCCGATTCGAGCGCGTGGTGCGGGCCGCTCGGCACGGATGTGGATGCCACCGCCGTGATGCCGGACGAGAACAGGTGCAGGTCACCGTCCTGCAGGGTGTCGTGGCGGCTCACGAGCAGGGCGTGATGAATCACGTTCTCCAGCTCGCGAATGTTGCCCGGCCAGCTGTACGCGAGCAGCTTCTGTTCGGCGCGCGGCGAGATCGTGCCTGGCCCGTAACCGAGCCGGCCGCGGTAATCCTCGATGAAGTAGCGGGCGAGCGGAAGGATGTCGCCGGTGCGCTCGCGCAGCGTCGGAATGGCGAGCTGCACGACGTTGAGCCGGTAGAACAGGTCGCTGCGGAAATGCCCGGCCGCCACCGCGTGCTGCAGATGGACGTTCGTCGCCGCCACCACGCGCACGTCGATCGGAATACCGTGTCGCGAACCGAGCCGCACGACCTCGCGCTCCTGCAGCACGCGCAGCAGCTTGACCTGCATCGACAGCGGCAGGTCGCCGATCTCGTCGAGGAACAACGTGCCGCCGTTGGCCGCCTCGAACCAGCCTGGCTTGGCGTTGAACGCGCCCGTGAAGGCGCCTTTCTCGTGTCCGAACAGCTCGCTTTCGACCAGCGTTTCAGAAAACGCGCCGCAGTTGACCGCGACAAACGGCTTGTCGCGCCGCCCGCTCAGGCTGTGGACGTGGCGCGCGATCAGCTCCTTGCCCGTGCCGGTCTCGCCGATGATCAGGATATTTGCGTCACTTGGCGCGACCAGCTGGATCCGCTCAAGCAGTTCGATCGAGCGGGGATCGACGAAGACCTGCGCACGTGCGCGGATCGAGGTGGTCAGCGAATGCCTGTGCGGCAACGTCAGGACGGGGACATCGCCGTTGGCTTCGGCATCGTCTGACCATGCATGGGGGAGCGGTTGGTTCATGAGTAGAAGCTCGGCGAAGGATAGGTTCGTTTGAGCGCCCATTCGCCGATCTCACGGATCTTGTAGGCGAGCGGATCGTGCAGCGTATGGGTGCGCAGGTTGCGCCAGTGGCGATCGAGCCGGAGTTCTCCGTGGGTCGCGCGGGCGCCGGCGACATCGAACATGCGCGTACAGATGTCGAGACCCGTTTGCGCGGCGGCGACCTTCGCGCTGGCAATCGCCAGCGCCACCTCGCCGCGTTCTGTCGCCGTGAGACGGGTGTTGCGCGACCATGCATTGTCCAGTCCTGCGGCGGCCCGGTCCGCGAGCGCGCGCGCGGATTCCAGTCCGAGCCAGAACTCGCCGTACTGGCTCAGGATGTACGGATCCTCGCCGGTGCTCGCGACCTTCGCGGCGGGCCAGGGCCGCGCTTCGTTCAGGGTGTAGTGGCGTGCGTCCTCGAACGCGGCCTCGCCAATACCGAGATAGATGTTCGTCAGGATCAGTTGTGCAATGAGCGGCCTCAGGCACGCAAACGGCGACGAGAGCGGTCCTGGGTCCGAAAGGATCTCGTGATGCTCGACGCGGACCCGTTCGAACGTCACCGAACCGCTGTCGGTCTGGCGTTGGCCGAAATTATTCCAGTCGTCTGCGATCGCGATGCCGCTGCGCTGGGTTGGCACGGCGGCCACGAGAAACGCGCGCGTGTCGGCGTGGCGCGCGGAGACGATCAACATTTCCGAGTCGAGCGCGCCCGAGCAGAAGCTCTTCTGTCCGCTAAATTCGAGCCACCCACTGCACGGGTGAGCCAGCGTGCGTTCGTCGAGTGGATTGAGCGCATTGCCCCAGAACCACCGGTGCCGCGAGGTCTGTTCGAACAACGCCTGCCATTGCTCCCGCGAGCCGAACAGGCGAGCCGTGGCCAGCATCAGGTGATGGAATCCGAACACGTGCGCGAGTGAACTGTCGGCGCACGCGAGCACGCGCACGACGTCGAGCGTCGTGCGCCAGTCCGCACCGAGCCCGGCATGAACGGTCGGGATGCTCAGTGCGAGCAGGCCGCTCGCACGCAGCGCGTCGCGTTCCGCCTTCGGTGTGCCGCCGCGCGCGTCGCGCTCCGCTGCGGTCCGCGCAAAGCGTTCGGCAAGACGCCGGGCGACGCTCAATGGCGATTCGTCCTGCGGGATGGACCGGATGTCCTCAGGCGTGTCGGCCAGCGGCAACGATAGGGAAATGGATGCCATTGCAGTGAGGTCGGGTGAAGCAGCACTGCACGCGCATGCATGCTGCAGGATCAGCACAGTGTTCAAGGTTTTGGCCGGCGAGAGAAGCAAGGATTTCTCATAACCTAATCAGGCTGCTGCGCTGGCAGCATCGAGACACGAAGCCATGCGTCTTAAGTACTTCCATTCATGTGACGAACCGCCGCTGCTGCGTGGGAAGCAGCGAAGAAGCAGCGTTGTTGCCGGTGCGTCATCACATGTCGGCATATCGATTCGAGTGTCGCCGGGATGTGCTTATCAGGTGCATTTCCCCTTCTGGAAAGCCGCTCGACGACGAAAACTGCTGCTATGTCAGCCGTTCTGCCGTGAGTGGCCAGTTCTCGAGATTTGGCACAGTCCTTGCCTTTAGCTCATGACGGGACCGGTCAGGCATGTCCCGATTCACGAAGGAATCCTCATGAGCAAGAAACACAAGATCGTGGCAGTGTCTGGCAGCTTGCAGCAGCCGTCGCGCACGCTGGCGCTGGTGCAGTCGCTGCTGTCCGCGCTGGAGGCTGCGCTGCCTGTCGAAATTCGCGTGATCGATCTGGGCGAGATCGCCGGGCGACTTTCCGGTGCGCTCACGCGTGCGCAGGTGCCCGCGGATATCGATGAACACATCCGCGCGATCGAGACAGCCGACCTCGTGATCGCGGCCAGTCCGGTTTATCGCGCTTCATATACCGGCTTCTTCAAGCATCTGTTCGATCTCGTGCATCACGAGGCGCTGATCGACGTGCCAGTTTTGCTGGCCGCCACGGGCGGCAGCGAGCGTCACGCGCTCGTCATCGATCACCAGCTGCGGCCGCTCTTCAGCTTCTTCCAGGCGCACACGCTGCCGATCGGCGTCTACGCCTCCGAAAGCGATTTTGATCGCTACGAGATCGCAAGCGACGCGTTGCGCGCTCGTATCGCACTCGCTGTCGAGCGTGCGGCACCGTACGTCGGTGCACGTGCGGAAAACGTTACTGCGGCGCTTGCCGTCTGAATCCAAAGTCATTCAAGGAACCTTCAATGAGCCAGACCTCCCACACCGACAACGCCGTCAAGTTCGCCTACTGGGTGCCGAATGTAAGCGGCGGCCTTGTCGTCAGCACGATCGAGCAGCGCACCGACTGGAGCCTCGACTACAACCAGCGTCTTGCGCAGACCGCCGAGCGCGCCGGCTTCGAATACGCGCTGAGCCAGATCCGCTTCACGGCCGGCTACGGCGCGGAGTATCAGCACGAGTCGGTCTCGTTCAGCCAGGCGCTGCTGCAGTCGACCACGAAGCTCAAGGTGCTCGCGGCGATCCTGCCCGGCCCGTGGCATCCGGCCGTGGTCGCCAAGCAGATCGCCACGATTGACCACATCTCTAACGGCCGCATCGCGATCAACGTCGTGAGCGGCTGGTTCAAGGGCGAGTTCACTGCGATCGGCGAGCCGTGGCTCGAACACGACGAGCGTTATCGCCGCTCGAACGAGTTCATCCGCGCGCTCAAGGGGATCTGGACCGAGGACAACTTCACGTTCAAGGGCGACTTCTACCGCTTCAACAACTACACGTTGAGTCCAAAGCCGGTGCAGAAGCCCCATCCCGAGATTTTCCAGGGCGGCAGTTCGCGCGCGGCGCGCGATAACGCGGCGAGCGTGTCGGACTGGTATTTCACGAACGGCAACACGCCCGAGAATCTCAAGGCCCAGATCGACGATATCCGCGCGAAGGCGGCGCAGAACAATCACCAGGTGCGTATCGGCGTGAATGCCTTCGTGATTGCGCGCGATACCGAAGAGGAAGCGAAGGCCGTGCTCGACGACATCATCAGGCACGCGCACGTCGAGGCGGTGCACGCGTTCGGCGATGCGGTCAAGGAGGCCGGCAAGGCGTCGCCGGAAGGCGAGGGCAACTGGGCCAAGTCGACCTTCGAGGATCTCGTCCAGTACAACGACGGCTTCCGTACGAACCTGATCGGCACGCCGCAGCAGATTGCCGAACGCATCGTCGAACTCAAGTCGATCGGGGTCGACCTGGTGCTGACCGGCTTCCTGCATTTCATCGAGGAAGTCGAGTATTTCGGCAAGAAGGTGCTGCCGCTCGTGCGCGAGCTCGAGGCACAGCGCGAAAAGCAGGCCGCCTGACGCCAGTGGCGGCGGAGCGTGGCCGGGCGCACGAGCGGACACGGCCACAGGGAAAAGACGGACACAACTGGGAAACGGCACCCCGAGGGGTGAATCAGCATGATGCAAGCCTCGACGGCCCTGCTCGCGCTCGACGGCATTTCCGTGTCGTTCGGGGGCGTCAAGGCCATTACCGATATCAGTTTCGAAGTCGCGGCAGGCGAGATCTGCGCATTGATCGGCCCGAACGGCGCGGGCAAGAGTTCGCTGCTGAACGTGATCAATGGTGTCTATCGTCCGCAGCACGGCACGCTGCGTTTCGATGGTCATGCGTACCGGCGCATGGACGCGCACGACGCTGCGCATCGCGGCATCGCGCGCACGTTCCAGAACCTCGCGCTGTTCAGGCGCATGAGCGTGTTCGACAACGTGCTGGCCGGGCGCAACCTGCATCGCCGCAGTACATGGCTCGAACAGACGCTGCACGTTGGCCGGGCGGCCAGCGATGAAGCCTTGCAGCGCGAGCGTGCGGAGCGCCTGATCGAAGCGCTGGATCTGCAGCCATGGCGCGACAGCGTGGTGGGCACACTGTCCTACGGGTTGCAGAAACGGGTCGAGCTCGCGCGTGCGCTGGCGGCCGAACCGCGCCTCCTGCTCCTCGACGAGCCCATGGCCGGCATGAATACCGAGGAGAAGCACGCGATGGCCGGGTATGTGCTCGATGCCAACGAGCATCTCGGTGTGACGGTCGTGCTGATCGAGCACGACATCGGCGTGGTAATGGGCTTGTCCGATCACGTGGTGGTGCTCGATTACGGAAAAAAGATCGCCGACGGCGGCCCCGACGAAGTCCGCATGAACCCGGATGTGCTGGCGGCCTATCTCGGCACTCGTCATTGAGAGGGGCGCGCAATGCAATTTTTTATCGAGGTGCTGGTGGGCGGACTGCTCGCCGGCGTGATGTATTCGCTGGTCGCGATCGGCTTCGTGCTGATCTACAAGGCGTCGGGCATCTTCAACTTCGCGCAGGGCTCACTCGTGCTGTTCGGCGCGCTGACCTACGTGAGCCTCGTCGAACGCGGCTGGAACCCGTGGCTGTCGTTCGGCGCGACGCTCGCCGCGCTCGTGCTGATCGCGATCGCAACCGGCCGTTTCGTGCTGCGGCCGCTCGTCAACCGCGCGCCGATCGTGCTGTTCATGGCCACGCTCGGCCTGAGCCTGATTCTCGAAGGCGCGGCGCAACTTTTATGGGGCGCGCAGGTGCACGGGCTCGATCTCGGCATCGACGACCGGCCGCTGCACCTGGCCGGCGTGATGGTGAGCCGCTTCGACCTGTTCGCGGCCGCCACCGCTGGCGTGCTGGTACTCGCGCTGTCGCAGCTCGCGAAGCGCTCGCGCTTTGGCCTGTCGCTGCGCGCCGTGGCCGACGATCCGCTTGCCGCGTTCGCGGTCGGCGTGCGGCTGCCGCGCATCTGGGCAATCGTCTGGGCGCTGGCCGGCTTCGTCAGCCTCGTTGCGGGCCTGCTTTGGGGCGCGCGCCTGGGCGTGCAGTTCTCGCTCTCGCTCGTCGTGCTCAAGGCGTTGCCCGTGCTGATCATCGGCGGCTTCTCGTCGATCGGCGGCGCGATCGTTGGTGGGCTGCTGGTCGGCGCGACGGAAAAGCTGGCCGAGGTCTATGTGGGGACGCTGATCGGCGACGGCATCGAGAACTGGTTTCCCTATCTGCTTGCGATGCTGTTCCTGCTCGCGCGCCCGTCCGGCCTGTTCGGCGAAGCGGCCGTCGAGCGCGTTTGAGGAAACCTTGATGGAACTGACCCGTCCCCTCGCCGAACCGCGCCGGCTGAACCTGCGCCAGCTGGCCGTGCCGCTTGCGGGTGCGCTCGTCGCCTTCGCGGGCGTGCCATTCGTCGCGAACGACTACTGGCTGAACGCGATCCTCGTGCCGTTTCTGATCCTGTCCGTGGCTGGACTCGGCCTGAACTTCCTGACCGGCTATGCGGGGCAGTTGTCGCTAGGCTCGGCGGCGTTCATGTCGATCGGCGCCTATGCGACCTACAACCTGCTCGTGCGCGTGCCCGTGTTGCCGTTGCCGGTCGACCTGCTGCTCGGCGGCCTGGCCAGCGCCGCGGCCGGCGTGTTGTTCGG
Organism: Paraburkholderia guartelaensis; assembly: GCF_004353905.1. Classification (GTDB taxonomy): domain Bacteria; phylum Pseudomonadota; class Gammaproteobacteria; order Burkholderiales; family Burkholderiaceae; genus Paraburkholderia; species Paraburkholderia guartelaensis. The sequence continues at coordinate 22,699 of NZ_SMOD01000065.1, forward strand.
ACTGCCGAGCCTGCGGATCAAGGGCTTCTACCTGATCGTCTCGACGCTGGCCGCCCAGTTCTTCGTGGTCTGGCTGTTCACGCGCGTGGGGTGGTTCTCGAACTACGATACGTCCGGCGTGCTGAGCGCGCCGCAGCTCGCGATCGGTCATTGGCGCATCGACACGCCGGTGTCGCGCTACCTGTTCGTGCTTGGCGTCGCGACCGTGCTCTTCGTATTTGGCGCGAGCCTCGTGCGCAGCGAACTGGGCCGACGCTGGATGGCTGTACGCGACATGGAAGCCGCCGCGCGCGTGATCGGCATCCCGGTGGGGCACAGCAAGCTGCTGGCCTTCGCGCTGAGCTCCTTCGTGCTCGGCATCGCCGGCGCGCTGTGGGCCTTCGCGTATCTCGGCACGATCGAGCCCGACGGCTTCAACCTGAATCTTTCGTTCCAGGTGCTGTTCATCATCATCATTGGCGGCATGGGCAGCATCTCGGGCAACATTCTGGGCGCGGCCTTCATCGTGTTGCTGCCGATCCTGCTTTCAAACGCGGCTGGCGCGCTGGCCCACGCAGGCATCGGCGCAGACCAGGTGCCGAACCTGCAGAAGATCGTCTTCGGTACGCTGATCATCGTCTTTCTGATCAAGGAACCGGAAGGCCTCGCGAGACTCGTGCAGATCGTCCGTCAACGTCGGCCGAAGCAATCGTGAGCCGTTAATCTCTCCGCCTCATTGTCTCTCTTATCTTCCAAGGAATAGTTTGTTATGCGAAATAATAATGTTAGTCCCGTTCGCACGAAATGGGGAAAGTGGTCCTCGGCTTGCGTGGCCGCGCTTGCGCTCACCATTGGCGCGTTGCCTCAGGTGCATGCGGCGGGTGAGGAATACTTTCCGCTGCAAAGCTACCGGGTCGGCCCGTACGCGGCTGGCGGCAGCGGCTTCTTTGGCGGCTTCATCGACTATCTCCAGCTGATCAACGCGCGCGACGGGGGCGTGAACGGCGTCAAACTCGTATGGAAGGAGTGCGAGACCGAATATGTGGTGGAGAAGGGCATCGAGTGCTATGAGCGTCTGAAGCACGGTGGTCCCGACGGCGCGCCGACTGCGGCTACGAACCCGTTGTCGGTCGGTATCGCTTACGCGACACTCGACCGTTCGACGGCCGACAAGATCCCGCTCATCACGATCAACCATGGCCGCACCGATTCGACCGACGGCGCAGTGTTCCCTTATGTGTTCCCGCTGCAGCTGAATCCGTACAGCGAGGTCTCCGCGATCGTCAACTATATCGGGCAGCGCTCGGGAGGTCTCGCCTCCCTCAAGGGCAAGAAGATTGTCGTGCTGTATCACGGTTCGCCGTATGGCCGCGAAACGATTCCTGTGGTCGATCTGCTCGCGAAGAAATACGGTTTTGACGTGACCCAGATCGAAGTGCCGCATCCTGGCAACGAACAGGGTTCGCAGTGGCTGAAGATTCACCAGGTTAATCCCGACTGGGTGATCCTGCGGGGCTGGGGTGTGATGAATCCGGTGGCGATCAAGACCGCGCAGAAGGTCGGCTATCCGGTCGATCACATCATCGGCAATATCTGGAGCAACTCCGAGGAAGACGTGCGGCCAGCGGGCGATGCGGCCAAAGGCTTTATCTCGATCACGACGCACCCCTCGGGCACGGACTACCCGGTGCTGCAGGCGATCAACCAGTACGTCATCAAGCCGGGGAACGGCAACCTCAAGGATCCGGCACGCTTTGGGACCGTCTATTACAACCTGGGTGTGGTGAACGGCATTCTCAACGTCGAGGCGGTGCGCGTCGCGCAGCGCAAGTTCGGCAACAAGCCGCTCACTGGCGAACAGGTGCGCTGGGGCTTCGAGCATCTGGATCTCGACGATGCGCGCCTCAAGCAACTCGGCGCACTCGGCCTTGTCCAGCCGCTCAAGCTGACCTGCGCGGACCACGAAGGCGGCGGTGCCGTGCGCTTCCAGCAATGGGACGGCCAGAAGTGGACCGTGATCAGCAACTGGGTGCAGGCAGACCGCGCGCTGCTGCGTCCGATCATCGAGAAGTCGGCGCTGTCGTACGCGAGGGAAAAGGGTATTACGCCGCGCGATTGCAGCAAGGACCTCTGACATGGCGAGCCCCCCGATCCTGCAGGTCGATGAGATCGCCGTGACCTACAGCCAGATCATCCCCGCCCTGCGCGGGGTGTCGCTGGCGGTGCCCGAGGGTGCGATCGTCGCGCTGCTCGGCGGCAACGGCGCGGGCAAGACGACCACGCTCAAGGCGATCTCGAATCTCGTGCGCGCGGAGCGCGGCGAGCTGACGGGTGGCCGAGTCGTCTACCGCGGCGCAGACATCGCGCGCGTCGAGCCATGGACGCTGGTCGAGCGCGGGCTGGTCCAGGTGCTGGAAGGGCGGCGCTGCTTTGCGCATCTGTCGGTCGAGGAAAACCTGCGGATCGGGTCGTTCGCCAGGCGGCCGCGACGGGCTGAGATCGAGGCCGATCTCGAGCGGATCTACGGGATCTTTCCGCGTCTGAAGGTCAAGCGCCAGTCGCTGGCGGGATTGACGTCGGGTGGCGAGCAGCAGATGGTGGCGATCGGTCGGGCGCTGATGGCGCGTCCCTCGCTCGTGCTGCTCGACGAGCCTTCAATGGGGCTTGCGCCGATGGTCGTCGAGGAAATTTTCGAGATTGTCGCGGCGCTCAACCGCGACGAGGGTGTGAGCTTCCTGCTTGCCGAGCAGAACGCGACCATGGCGCTGCGTTATGCGCAGCATGGCTATGTACTCGAAGGCGGTCGCGTGGTTGCATACGGAGCGACAGCCGAACTTGCGCGGCTCGACGTGCTGCGTGACGCATACCTTGGGGGCGCCGTCGGCGATTACGCTGCGCGTCGCTCTCGGCGTGAGAGACAGTATTCGGCTACCTGATACGCTTCTCGTTTCCGCATCATGAGCCGCGGCGTGGGCGGCAGTGCGGTCTCCAGAGGTGGGAAAAAGAAATCGCAATCGTGCCGTGGACACATAGCTAGCAATTCGGAGCAGCGACGAATTTGTTGTGAGCTATGGTTCACCGGGCGCGTAATTTTCGACAATACTGGCAAACTGTCAAATCGCCATTCGCTGCCACCCGCTGAGTCCATCCGTCAGGAAAACGCGACTAACGGTCTTGCGCCATTTCGGCCGCCACACAGGTCGACCGCGCCAAACCCGGTCTTCAGGCAGATGGGTAGTCGCGCCGATAGCGCGCTGCTGTCGCAGCCGAAGTCCTATGGCTGCGACGTCTTGATTGTGCGTAGCGGGGATGAATCGGGCCGCTGACCCACGTCGCCAGTGTCTCCGATCCAGTGGAGGGCAATCACGAAGGAGGCATATATCTCGTACTGCAAAATAATTATGGCGTGGGATCGGCCGCATTTTTTCGATATATATACGTGTGGCCCGCAAGACAGGATGGCAGAACCGATCAGGCTGTCCACCTTTTTCCCGCTGTGCGTGGAGACGGCGCCGACGGATGACTGACGCCAATTGGAGCCAAAGACGCTTGACGGCCAGTTCCGGTCACACGGCGAGTAAAGCAAAGTCGTCAACAATCGGAGCGGCGGTGTACAGTCGTAGGCCTCGATGCTTGCCAACCTCGTGCCAACGACATGGACATTCAGCTGTTGATCATATGCGGGCTTACATTCGTAATCCATGTGATTGCGACGCTGGCGTATGCGGTTCGGATTGCCGGCGTTCGCACGCGTCGTATCGCCGTGTCATTCTCCCTATTCGGAATCATCGCCCTGGTTTCCCGGACGGCAAATTCCTTTCAGGGACCATTCATCGCGAAGCGGGTTGAGATGGATTTCGCGCATCACCTGGAGCATGGTTTGCTCGGGGACTTTCGGCTTTTTCTGCTAGCCGCCACGGTGGCAAGCACAGTCGGTGCGTTTCTCATTCCCACGTTTCAACGTTATTTCAGCCGCGCTGCCGACCACTTCCAGGCAAATCGCTCGATCCCTCGTCTGCTACTCCATATCTTCAGTCGCGGAGGCGTCAGCTACATTCGGCTTGGAGCGCGGCTCCCGTCCCGACACAACGTCACCCAACTAGCGACTGGGGCGGGCGTTTCCTGGAAAGTCATCGGGCTAAACGTAGTCGCAATGGCGATCTGGACAGTCGGCGTTTTCGCGTCGCTCTACGCTGGATACCTGAAACCTGATCTGCGCGTTACATGTGCGAACCTGTCATCAGTTATCAATGGTTTTGCGACGGTGGTGTTGGCGGTCGTCATCGATCCGCAAGTTTCAGTCATGACTGACGACGTAATCGAAGGTCGGATTTCAGAAAACAGCTTCCGGCGGGCCATCACAACCCTCGCGGGTGCGCGTGTGCTCGGGACGCTGTGCGCTCAGGCGGCGCTCGTTCCAGCGGCATTGATCATTGTTCGCATCGCCGAACTTATTTAGCGCTGCGACCAATACCGGATACGTGTCGGGCAGCGGGCGGCCGAGGCCGTGTCAAAACTCGAAATTACCCGGTTTTCGGGTGTCGCTTTGCCCTTCCCCAAGTGCCGCGAAGCCGATACAGAGCATTCTGGTGGGTCGACTTTCGCGCCAGATGTCGACGTCACGCGTTTTGACACAACCTCGGCCATGAGCGGCCGGTCGGCGATGGGGGCCTGATAGCGGCAACTCGATGTAGCGTAAACCCGACCGGGTTGTATCGCGAATTCACGGGTCGGGTAAATTCCGCGACAATGTCCCCCTTTGACCTTTTTCTGCAGGAAGAGGCATGCGACTTGCTGATTTCATCTTGCGAAATAGGGAGCCCATTGTGGCGCAATGGGAGGCGTTTGCATCCACTCTGTTTCCAGCTGCAGCTGGCATGGGGTCGTTAGCTCTGCGCGACCACGCGAAGCAGATTCTCGAAGCGGTGGCCAGGGACTTGCAGACTTCGCAGACGCGGGGCGCGCAACACGAAAAATCATGGGGCCAAGCCCCCGTGCCGATCGACGCTCCGGAGACAGCCGCTCAAACACATGCCGTTCTGCGCGCGCGACACGGCTTTAACGTCATACAGCTGGCCGCCGAGTACCGCGCGCTACGCGCAAGCGTGCTTCGTATGTGGATGGACGACTGCCAGCCCGAAGCGCCGCATCTGGACGACATCATCCGCTTCAATGAAGCCATCGATCAGGCGCTCGCGGAATCGGTCGGCCTATTCAGCGAACAGGTCGATCTGGCGCGCAATCTGTTGCTTGGAATGCTCGGGCACGACATGCGCAGCCCGCTTCAAACGATTCAGGTGACCGCTTCATATCTGGGCGCCCTGAATGCAGGGGAGCGCGTTTCGGAAGCGGCAGCCCGCCTGATACGAAGCGGTGCTCGCATGCAGTCGCTTCTTGATGACCTGTGCGATTTCAACCGGACCAGGCTGGGCCTCGGTATTCGCGTCACACCCACTAACGTTGATCTGGCGAAAGTGTTCGCCGATGAGTTAGACCAATTGCGCGCCGTTCATCCGGACAGGCAGATCGAACTGCAGCTGCAGGGCAACACCCGCGGCGTCTGGGATGGCCCTCGTCTGCAGCAGTTGCTTGGCAATCTGGTGATCAACGCGATCAGGTATGGAGCATCGAACGCCCCGGTACGCGTGGTGGTGACGGGCGACGAAGCGGAGGTGCGTTTCGAAGTCAGGAACAGCGGACCCGCCATTGAGCAGTCGTTACTGGAGCGTATCTTTGATCCTCTCCAGCGTGGCCCGGATCATGAGAAGAGGCGAGACAGCGACGGCAGTCTCGGACTCGGTTTGTATATCGCGAGCGAAATCGCCAAGGCCCATGACGCCACGATCGAAGCGCGTTCCGACCAGACGGAAACCGCGTTCGCGGTACGCCTGCCGCGCAATACAGTACTGAGTGGATGAGCGTCTGATTTCGAGCGGCTCGACCGTCCCTTGAGGGTCGTTTATGCCCGTTTCATGAATCATCCTCCCAAGATGATTGCCGCGGGCAGTCGATGGACACAGTGCGGCCCTTTGCTGTGGTCGTCCACACTCAAGGCAGGGCCGACTTTTGGGCATCAGCCGTTGCACGAAGGTAACCGAGGTGCAGTCGGGTCCACCGGAAGCAGAAGAACCTGATCGCTCAGCGGTGTGGTTTCGGCGCGCTCCACTGAGAAACCCGCGCGTGATGCAAGCGCCTCAATTCCCGCCAGGCCGCGAGGTACAAGTGCAAAACTGTGCGCAGAGATGGAGCGGCGCCTTGCTTCGTCGTCGCGTGTCACCGAGCCGGTGACCACTATTTTTTGCCCATGTACACGCGGGCATAATGCGCGCAGGTTGGCGAGAACTGCTGCATCAGTGCCGTATTCAAACAGCCCACCTTCTGAAGAAGCGGCGACGATCGCACCGGACATGATTGCGTTTTCAACGATTCCTGCGAGGCACGCGGGCTCGTTCCAGTCGTATGGATAGTGAACGAACCTTACGCGAAGCCCCTCTAGCGCACTACCGTGCGCACACAACGCACGCAAGGCAGCGGCACCGAATTGGGGGCCATCGCGATCAATGTCCAGTACGCTGATCGTGATGTTGCGTGCTGCCAGCGCTTGTCGTCGCAGCTGATTGAGCAGAATCAGCGTATTGAGTGTGTCGATCGCCGTACCTCCACCGAGGTTGATCAGGTGCAGCGGCGCAGTCCCATCTGCGTCGAGTTCGGATACCAGTGCCCGGGTTTGCAGATGGGCGACCTGCTGCAGCTTCAGCCGCATCGACACAACGTGCGGTGAGGCCGCGAATCTGCGATCGATCTCACTGTTGAAGGGGGGCGGCAGATTGTCCGGGCCGAGTTTCAGCAGGTAAGTGCTCAGCCCGTCGAGAAAGCCACTCCTGGCGCTTACGACAGAACGGAGCAGCGGTGCGCGCCTGGATGCGAGCGCCAATATCATGCGCGTGATAAACGTCGGAACCCTGGCTCTGCGCCGTTCGTCGGCTACGTACGATGCGAAGAGCGCCGTGATGGCGTCGGCATCGGCTGGCAGGGCGAAACGCGGGTCAGTGATGTCGATCACGGGCAGGCGCTGGCCCTGCACCGTACTCGCGCAGGTCATGGGCCGTTGGGTGTTCCGCTTTGCTGTGGGGTTCATCGTCGATATTTTGCGCTTCGTCCTTTCGTCGCGTGTCGCCCGGCGTCCGGTCTGTGCATCGCGCCTCGGATAAAATGCAGGGACTGTGACACTGGCCGGAGAGGCTTCCCGGAGGCGCGGCGTCGCGCTGAACGTCGGCGGCAATGGCGAAGCGGGTGAACTGCATTGCGGTTGCCGCATACCCCACGGACATACCATGAAATTCGATCATCCTGATCCCGAACTCAACAATCCGTTGACTGACGAAGAGCTGGAATTCCTCGAACGCTTTCTTTCGGGCAATGCCGTCTGCAACGATGCGATGGGTGCGGTCATGTTGCATGGCT
>NZ_SMOD01000066.1 GCF_004353905.1 Paraburkholderia guartelaensis
GTCGATGGACGGCAAAGGCGCCTGGCGCGACAACGTGTTTGTCGAGCGCGTGTGGCGCAGCATCAAGTACGAAGAGATTTATTTGAGAGCCTACGAGTCGGTCAGCCACGCCCGGCGCTCCATTGGCCAATACATTGAGCTGTACAACCGCAAACGTCCTCATTCGAGTCTGGCGGATCAGACGCCCGATGAGGCATACTTCGCGACGCTGCCAGCGATCAAATCGGCAGCATGATCGCCCCGGACGTTCCACTTAAAAATCGCGGGACCCTGTCCGAACAAGCGGCACCACCTCTGAGGGCCTCAATGAATGCTACGACATACTGACTGGATATTGGAGAGCACGTGTTCCAGAAGTACTGGGTCGACGTTCAAATCGGCGATATAGCCAACTGGCCGTACCGGATTGACCCGAGCGACGGATGCGATGGTTTGTCATCGATGATCGGCCACGCCGATGACACGCCGCGGGCGAGGGCGGAGCCGCGGGGGACGGACCGGCGAGGATGGCCGGTCCTTCGCCCACCAAACGGCTGGATCGGCGCTACGCCCCGGGCGCATCGATCACGAACTGCGCCCTGAATGCCTCGAGCAGCGCATGCGAATCGTCAACGTACTCCCCGAACATGTGAGTCACCGCTCGCGCGAGCAGGTCGGCCTGTAGCGTGGTGTAGGTCTCAGGTGACTGGAGCATGGCTCGCACGGCTTCACGGGTCGTGTTGTTCGCCACATCGCGCGCGTCGCGCGCAAGCATCCCCGCAGAGGCGATTTCGACGTTGAAGTCGCACGCTTCGAGCAGATCCAGCGCCTCTTCGTACACGCGCTCCTCGTTGCCCGCGTAGAAGTACTTGCGCATCACGAAGAGCAGGTCGGATGCGTCGGTGTTCTTGATGGTGCGCCGGTCCTTCCATGCCATGAGCTTGAGCAGTACGAACGCAGGAAGCGACACGACGGGCACGACCAGCCCTTCACCGATCTCCACAAGCTGAGCGGTGTCGACCGCCTCCTGGAAGCCCAGCACCGTCATGACGATGTCGCCCTCGGGCGGCCATGCGATCTCGCCAGGCGGCGCCTCGATGGGACCGAATGGGACTAGGTCGAGCTCGACGCTGAACTCATCTCCCTCGCGGCGGAACAAGAGCTTTTGCTGTGCCTTCGCGTCATGCTGGAAGTGACCGCTGGCGAGCAGCGTATCGACCAACCGGTGGTGGAAATCCCAACTGACCGCGCACACGGCGACATCGACATCGCGCGTAGCTACTGGCGCCTTGATGCCGTGGATGTGCCAGAGCTGGACGTCGCGCGCACCGGCGCCGGCGAGCACGAACTGCGCTCCAAGGGTCTCGCACGCGTGGGTGACGTCGGCGAGCAGCGCGACGGTGAGCGGGTGAACCGGCCGCTCGGCCGGCACCTTAGCTTGCAAGGAAGCGGTCATGGAGACTCTGCGCAACGGCGTGGTTCCGGCTGTCGCCTGAGGCGATCAGGTCGGCGTAGATGAGGAGTGGATGAACGATGCCCGGTCGGACATCCCAGCTTTCTTCTGCGTGCGTCGGCCAGAAGGATTCGAGGATCTCGACCTCACCCTGAGCGTTTGGGCGAAGGCGCGCGGCCTTCATGAGGGCCGTGCTCACACCAGCGTGCACATAAACTGTGACTGACGCCGGCTTGATCTCACGGGTGAGCACATCAGCCGCGCACTCGCCGCCCAGGCGCGCGTCGAAGTCAGACAGTGGAGCGCCTTTCCACCACTCGATGCCGACACCGCTCGTAAAGCGCCGCGCGCCGAGCTTCTTGCGCAGTGCCGTTGGGTACTGGCTCACCCAATCGGCGATGAAGCGGCGCCGGTCGGCGATCACGCGCTCGCCGGTGGCTTTCTTGATGACGAGCCCGCGCGCGATCAGGTCATCGACTGCCAGGTTCACCGTGTTCAGCGCCACGCCCGACTCGGCGGCGATGGTGCGCATGGGCTGCTCGACCAGTCCAGGCTGGCAAGCGAGCGCAAACGTCACCCGCAAGCCCTTGGGCGTCGTTGAGCGCGAGCTCGTATCCGTGGGCTTGAGCGCGGGCTTGTCACGGCCCACGATCATGATCGTGGCTTCCGGCTCGTCGAGATAGACGTTACCCGCGGTGTCCATAAACGGAATGCGCCTGGCGATGAACTCCGCCGCAACCTTGGGCGTGACATGGTAGGTGATCACCATCAGCCGCCGGTCGTCTGCGGTAGCGCCAAGCTTGGCCGGCGTGTGCCGGTGCACGGTGTGGAAGGAGGACTCCCACCGGGGTTCGAACACCACGGGCATGTCGAACCGCCTGCCCGCAACCGAGAAGTGGACCAACGCGTCAGCGTCATCCGGGCGCGCTGGCGCATCAAAGCGCGGTGACGCAGAAAAGTGCCGCGTGGCATCCGAAAAGGCTTCGCAGGCGAGGCTCAGCGCCGTTTGCCCAGAGGCCGAAAGGCGGTCGGTGACGGCCTTCAAGGCTTTCTCCTGTACGTTTTAAATTCAGTGTACGTCAAAAGCGTACAAACTACAAATAACGTACATACGCTTGGCATCCCCGTTCGTTGGAGCGAGTTGCGTGCACCACTCTGTATGTTTTTAATCGCTTGTACGCTAAAGACGAACACAATAACGTACATCGCCGCCTGAAGGACTATTGGACGTCTCGTTCGTCGGGTCACACAGATTCGGCGGCGTCGCAGGACAGCGCCAACTGGCAAGCAGGCCCGGATAATCGGAGCGGACCAGCCGTTCGACTGACCATTCTATGTCTCGCGGCGAGAGAAAATTCGCCTGCGGTCGACGAAATCCGCCCCTGATCTGGGAAGCTGCTGCTAGCGTCAATCCCGTCGTCGCTCGCAGTGCCAATGATAACGAACGCGACTCACTGATCCTAGCCGCTCACGGTCACTGGCCGGAAGCCGAAAAAGGGCATAACCAGACCCATTGCGACGGCCGGCAGTCGCTCGAGTACGACCGCCATGCCTCGGCCAGTGGAGTGCACGACAATTACATTTAGCCAACAGGTTCCGCGGGTTGTGCCTGATTCCGCGGAACGACTACCGCGCGAATGGCAACCAGCCATTGTGCTTCGAGCTTCGAAAGCTCCTGTTCGACCGCCTCGGGGTCCTGCAGCAGATGGATGGCCGATTCTTCGGGCACCCCCACCTCCTCGAGAGTGACCTCGTCGAGCGACGCACCCAGACCCTGCAGACGTTGCGAAAGCGGCGGATGAGTATCGACGGGGTGCGCGACCGCTGTCTTGCCAAGCTCGTCGCGCGCGGCGTCCCAGTCCATCGCGCCGAGCGCGGTGCGGCAGGCGTTCTGATAGGTTACCGACAAGTTCTCATACATGCGTCCTTCGGCCAGTTCATCGATATGCGCGCGCGTGAGCGGGCCCCATTGGCGCGCATGGGTCGCGATTTTCACCAGCGCATGCGCAAGCGACCGGGCGTCCGACGCCTCAGCGCCCGCCTGATCGGCGAGCATTTCGCGCTCTCGTCCGATGGAGCGCTCCGCGGACGCAAAGACATTCCAGCACGTACCCAGCGTCACGATGGCCGGCAGACGTGCGAGATCCGAGGCATTGCCTCCGCGTGACGACGCCATCGCAGACCACGCCTGGCCGAGTCGTGAGTAGGCGGGCGCAAAGCGTTTGCTGTAAATCAGGTCGTCGCCACGGAAGTGTCCGAGTTCGTGGCCAATCACTGCTGCAAACTCCGGCTTGCTGAACAAGCGCATCGTGCAAAGCGAAATAAACAGCGTTTCGTTCGCGACCGTGCCGTGACGGCCAAACAACGCGACGGGCCCTGCGGTAACGAAGAAATTGGGCTCGAGCCCGGCGATGATATTGGCCGGTGATCGTGCGCCGAGCCGACGTGCGATGTCGTCGACGAATTGAAACAACCGAGGCTGAGACTCGCGATCGAGTTGCACGGCCTTGATAAGCATCGGTGTTTCCTTGAAGAACTGGAACGTCGAGCGCAGCAGCGTCCAGCACACGAGCAGCGCTGCAAATCCCACGGTAGCGAGCAGCACCGCGTGAATCTGATGAATCGTCATAGTCTCGATCGTGTAGACCGAAAAGACGAACAACACCGCTTGCCCGAACACCGAGAGCGCGAGCAGGAACATCACGGCACGCACAACGAAGCCGAACATACGGCTCAGCCGTGCGCGATTCGTGCCGGCGATCGCTCTGCCGCCGTAAATCACGAGCAAGATCAAAGCACCGATGCCGGCAATCACCCACGAAGCATATTTGACAATCGCGACCTCGTCCGCCGGGGAACACATTTCCTTATAGCCTTCCGCGTTTCCCGCAGCGCGGATCTGTGCACAAACCGAGACATAGCTCAGGCGCCGGGCTTGATAGTTTTCTTCGGTGACCAGATGCTGATTGAACACCACCGAATCGTGAAACTGGCCCTCGTACTCCGAGGCCATGAAGTGCGCCGTCAGTACGCCGAATACGGGAATGAAGAACAGGCAGGCGAGCAACATGCACAGCGCCTTGGTGCGGGAAAGCGGTTTGTTGGCCATTTGCAGGTCTTTTCGAGCGTGATCTTACTTTCGCGACGACAGCGTCGCGAAGCGCGGAGCGGCTATTTCGGCGAACGCCGCCTTTTCTCAAGGATTTTCTGAAAATGTTGCAGGCATACTTCGGCCGGGTCCGTTATCCAGGCGGATTACTACCGGACACGGTCGGCGGGTATCGAACCACCGCTTGCCGATCACAGATTGTGTCGGCGGAGATACGAATAGCGTAGGAGGATGCGTTCCCGGGAGCGCGCGACTCATACGATCTACTTCTTATTCCCGGCAGCAATGGCTTTCAACCAGTTGTTGTCCGGCCGCCGATATCGACCTGGGATTTAGCGCGACTCGGAGAAAATCACTTTTCCTTTTGAGTGGCTTTCCCGAGGACGCAGCACGAACTTGTCGACGATCCGAGACGCACGTTCGAATGGGCCGGAAATCTTTATCCAGTGGGCAGCGCGCCACCCACCTTGCTATCCGGCGTGTTCAATTCAACGGCTCTATTTTGCGGCCGTGGTGGTCGCGCCGGTATATTTGAGCTGCTCGACCTCGTGAGGTGCGGTTTCCGGATCATCCAGCGTTGGCGTGATATGCCCAACCAGAATGCCCATGCTGATAGACGTACGCACGTATTTCGTATCACCCGCGCGCAAGGTGAACGATACCTCGTTCTTCGTCTCAGTCGTTGTCGACACCGTGTAATCGCCCGGGATCTCGTCCACGTAGAAGAAACCACCCGGTACGGAGCGCCCGACGACCTTGTCGTTAAGCTTGATCTCCGGCTGGATCATGGCTCCAGCGAAGCTGTCAGCGCGGAAGAAATAGATTCGGCCATGATCGGCCGCGAGCGTCGGTATCGAGGATGCGACGTCCTTGTATTGCGGTCCCGATGCACAGCCTGCTGCGAGCAATGCTACGCCGACTGAGAGCGACAGAGTGCGGTAGAGGTTCTTCATTCAAGTGTCCCGATAAATCCCGAATTGGCTGAAAAACAAGAATGCCCGGTTGGTTGGCGTATTTCGCCCAACATTGGCATTTTTGAATTACGGCACGGAATTCCAGTTCTTTACCGCCGCCTCAATACCGCTTGAAGTTGCACTCTAATGCTCGATCCAAAAACATTCACTTTGCTTTCAAATTATAATCATTTTTATTACTTAAATTCAGCAGGCATAATATGATTGCGCCCCACTAAAGATTCGTCTGAAGGTTGCCGATAGCTTCATGAGCAGCCAAATACGAACTTAAAACACGCGGTACACCGACCGCTCCGGGGTTCCCCACGCACGCTCGCGCGTGCCGGGGAAGAGAACAATGCAAAGCCGATGGTATGTCCAGGCGCGCGGCGATGGTCTGCGCGCGTTATTCACTCTTCTGATCAGCGCATTCCTTGCGCCTTCGTTCGCGCTCGCCGGCGGCATCGTGCCGGATGGCAAAACCACAACGACGGTCACGACCACTGCGGGTGGTGCACAAACCGTCAATATCGCGCCATCTGTCGCTGGCGTTTCGCAGAACAGTTATTCGACGTTCAATGTGGGCGCAGCGGGCGCGACGCTCAATAACGTCGGCATCAACGCGCGTACGATCGTCAATCAGGTGACGAGCACGAATCCGAGCCTGATCGAAGGTGCGATCACTGTCGCGGGCTCGCGCGCGAACGTCATTCTCGCCAATCCCAACGGCATCACGGTCAACGGCGGCTCGTTCATCAACGCCGGCCACGTGGCGCTCACGACCGGTCAGGTCAGCTTCAGCGATGTGCAAATCGCGCCGGGCGTGGTTCAGCGCAATGTCGTGCTCGGCACAACGGGCGGCACGATCGTGATTGGTCCGGGCGGGCTGTCGAGCGCGCTCGTGGATCTCGATCTCATCGCGAAGAATGTCCAGGTCAATGGAGCGTTGAATAACACGTTTTCCTCAGGAACGGCGCTCACACGCATTCTGGCGGGCACGAGTTCGGTCACGCTCAATACGGGTTTTTCAGCGTCGGACAACGCGAACGACTGGATGTCGATCACATCCGGTTCTGCCAATGCTCAGGCAAAGAATTTTGCACTCGACATCACGGCAGCAGGCAGCATCGCGAGCGGGCGCATCGAACTGATCGTGACAGACCAGGGACCGGGCGTGCGCAGCGCGGGTCCGCTGAATGCGTCGCTCGGCAACTTCTCGCTGAGCTCGAACGGCGCGGTGCAGTTCTCCAACAGTTCGGTCAACGCGGCCACGGACGTGAGTTTCAACGTCAAGGATGCGCTCGCATTCACCGACACCCAGGTCAACGCCAACAACGGCACAGCCGCGCTCACCTCTACCGGCGCAATGACGCTCACGGGTAGCAGCATCATCGCGAACGGCGCAGTGAATCTGGGTGCGAACAGTCTGACATTCGAACTCGATAACGCGCAGAAGGGCTCGACTGTCGCATCGGCGAGTGCGGGCGTCGTGCTTCAGAGCAGCGGCGATATTGTCAATGTCGGATCGCTCATCCAGGGGCAGCAGCAAACATCCGGAGACAGTGCGTCGAAGGGTGCGGTCACGATCGCCGCCGCGGGCAACGTGGTCAACCAGTCGAATCCAGGGGGAGCCCTTGGTATTCTCTTCGGCGTGCAGGGCGATGTTTCGATCGTCGCAGGTGGCGATGTCGTCAATGAAAATGCGCGCGTGCTGTCGAACAACAACGTGAACATCACGGCAGGCGGCGACTTCCGCAACATCGTCGACCACAGCACGGGTGTCGCGAACGGTGGCGCGGTGGGTTTCTCGCAGAGCAGTAGCGGTTTCCTGTTCTTCCGCCATCGGAACAGTGGCTTCAACGTCGATTACGGACAGCTCGCGGACGCCAACGAACTCGCGTATGTCACTGCCGACTCGGGCAACGTGACGATCAACGCAAACAATATCGCCAATACAGGCGGCTCGATCCTGTCGAATAACGGCGCAGTCTCGATGACTGCGCTTGGCACGCTCGACACGCAGGCCGTTTTCACCGGCCAGGCGGCGTACCGGCAGTCCTGCTTCATTTTCTGCAAGTCGAGCGCGAGTAGTTCCGTGCAGGCTTTTGGCGGTGTGATCGAGGCGGGCACGGACATCAGCCTCAAGGCGGGCACGCAGATCACCAATACAGGTGGCACCGTGCTCGCCGTGGGCAAGCTCTCGCTCGACGCGCCGCGTACGCTCGCGCAAGCCGTCCTGGGCTATAGCGCCATCAATGAGACGCACGATCTGAAGGCATGGTTCGGCAACGGCTGGGCGTCGATCTACGCAACGGATACCGGTGGCCTGTTCGAGGGCGGTTCCGGCGCCGTGGAACTCACCGGCGTGGGCGAAATTGACGGCGGCGCCTTCATCGCGCCCAACGGTGTGCACGCGGGTGGTGGTGTCGTCACGACGCGCCCGCGCTGGCAGCAGCCGGTGGGTATCGGCACGCATAACTCGATCGGGCTCGTGTCGTGGTTCGGTCTGTGAGCACGCCCATCGTTCAGGCCGGTTTGCGCGCGGCCGTGCTGGCGGCGATGCTGCTCGCCTCGAATGCGCGCGCACAGCTGGCGCCTCCGCTGCCCGTGCCGCAATTGCCACCGCTCCCGCAAGGTGCCCGCGCGGTGCAGGACCCGGCGCAGCGCCTGCTGCAACAGCAGCGCGACCAGCAACGCAACGACGAACTTCAGCAGGCGCCCGCACAGATCTCGGTGCCGGAGGGCGCGGTGCCGAACCTGCCTGCCGGCGCGGATGTGGAGTCATTGCCGGACGTCGCGCCGATGTTCCGCATCGATCACATCGAATTCACCGGCGACTCGCCGGTTTCGCGTCGTGCGCTCGATGAAGTCGCGCAGCCATTCATTGGCAGGATGCTGGGCCGCAACCGTATCAACCTGCTGCTTCGCCGGCTGACGGAAGCCTTCATTGCGCACGGCTACATCACGACGCGCGCGTACCTCGGCCAGCAGAATCTCGCCTCGGGCACGCTGACGATCAACGTGGTGGCGGGGCGCATCGCGGCGTTTACGCTCAATGGCCAGCCGCTGCGCCCGCGCAGCACGCAACCGGGGCGTGTACCGCCCGTTGGCGGCGGCTTTCTTTCCGACGACGGCACAGCGTGGGCATTTGGCGCTTCGCAGGGAGATGCGTTGCGCCTGCCTGACCTCGAGCAGGGCGTCGACCAGATCAACCGGCTGCGCCGCAATCAGGCCCAGATCCAGATCGTGCCCGGCGAGGCGCCGGGCGATTCGATCGTCGCCATCACGAATCACTTCGGTGGTCCGTTCTATGTCGATGCGGGTCTCGACAACTACGGCAGTTCCAGCACGGGCACGCTGCGCTATCGCGCTTCACTCGAGGCGGACAACGCGATCGGTTTTCAGGAGTCGCTCGGGCTCAGTTACGTCGGCTCCGAAAACAGCAATGCGCTGGTGTTTTCCGCGGCGGTGCCGTTCGGCTACCAGACGCTCAGCTACACGACGGCGCTATCGGAGTATCAGCAGGCCATTGGCGACACGGCGCTGCTTGACGGGCGCACGTTCAGCCAGACGCTCGGCTGGAACGACGTGCTCACGCGCTCGGCGAGTGGCCGCACCAGTCTGGACGCGACGCTCACCAAGCTGCGCACCGAGCGCAGCGTCAACGGGATCGAGCTCTCCCCGCAGGACCTCACGGTGGCGCGCATTGGCGTGAACGGGCTGTACCGGTTCTCGGCGCATGGCGATCCGGCCGCGGCCACGTGGGATCTCGGCATTTCGCAGGGCCTGCCGTGGCTTTCCGCGAGCCACGACGGCCCCGATATCGACAACAGCGACGCGCACAGCCAGTTCACCATGGGCGACGCCACACTCACGCTGCAGGCGACGGTGGGCCAGCTCGGTGCGCTCTCCTTCGCGTACCGGGGCAGGCTGCGCGCGCAGTACAGCCCGGTGGCGCTCTTCGGCAACGAGCAGATCTTTCTCGGCGGCATGGACTCGGTGCGCGGCTTCACGGAAGGCGGCATCGCCGGCGATAGCGGTTTTTACCTGCGCAATGAAACCGTCTGGCAGAACGCGCCAGCGTGCTTCGACACGCATCTCGAACCCTACGCATTTCTCGATGGCGGCAAGTCGCACCTGGTGGCTCAGGGCGGCTGGCCGACGTTGATGGGCGCAGGCGTGGGTGTACGCGCCGCGCGTCGTTTCGGCAACCACACGATGACGGGCGAAGTGCTCGTGGGCCGGGCACTTTTGCAGCCCGCTTCCATGGGCGAGAAGGCGACCGTCGTACTCGCAACGATCAACTGGTCGGAATAAAGGAGCAGACATGAGCAGGTCGATTTCAATGCAGGGCGCAGGCCGGTTCGCGATGCGCATGGCCTTCGTGGCAGCAACCGCAGGCGCGGTGGGCTTGGTTGGCGCGAACGACGCGTATGCGACGGTGCATACGAAGGCAAAGGCAACGGACTCAAGCGCGAAGGCGAAAGCGGCCGCGCCTGTGCCGGCATCCGGCCCGCTGCCTGCGAATGCTGTCGCGCGCGTGAACAACGTGCTGATTACGCAGGACCAGGTCGATGCGGCGCTCAAGGCGGCCAACGCGCCGGACACGCCTCAGACACGCGCCGCAATCAAGGAGCAGCTGATCGCGCGTGAACTGTTCCACCAGGCCGCAGAAAAGCAGCACTACGACACGCGTCCGCAAGTGATCGAGGCGGCTGAACAGGCGAAGGCGCTGGCGATGTCGCAGGCCTGGCTGCGCGATCAGGTGAAGCCCGCGCCTGTCACCGATGCAGACGTGAAGGCACGCTACGACACGATCGTCGCGACGCTCGGCGAGAAGGAATACAAGCCCAGCGTGATCGCCGTGAAGGATGAAGACACCGCGAAGAACGTCCTCGCGCAACTGAAGAAGGGCACCGATTTCGCGCAGCTCGCGAAGCAGTACAGCCAGGGACCGAATGCGGCACAGGGCGGTGAGATGGGCTGGGTCTCGTTCAAGACGCCGATCGAGGCGGGCAAGACGCAGAACTGGCCGCAGCCGCTCGCCGAGGCGATGGTGAAGCTGCCTCAGGGCGGCGTGACGACATCGCCCGTTCAGGTTGGCGACGCATTCTGGATCGTGAAGATGGACCAGTCGCGCGCCACGCAGATTCCCGACTTTGAAACGACGAAGGCGGCATTGCGCCAGCAGCTCGAACAGATTGCGCTGCAGAAAGCGACGGCGCAGGTGGTGGTCGATCTGATGAAGAGCGCGACGATCCAGCAGCAGTAGGCAGCAGTAAAACGAGCTTCGACAACGGGAGGCTCGCAGCAGACGGGGAAAAATCTGCTGCACGTGAAGCGGGGTGGCCAACCCGCTTCACGCAAGAAAAAAACGACGAAGAACGAGAACATCATGCGAGTTTCGACGCGAAACGCCTTGCGACAACTTGAGCACGTTCGGATGCTGCGGGATGAACTGCGGGCACGCCTGCACGAGACATCGGGACTCATCCTGAGCGTCGCCTCGAATGTGCGGACGTACAGCGGCTGGCAACGCGGCGTGTCGGCCGTCGTCGCCGCGATGCTGTTCATCGGGCCGTTGACGGTGACGTTCGAGCAGAGCGAGTCGGCAGCGGGCGTGCTCGCGGCGGGCAGCAAGCGGCTCGACGATGAAGCGTGGCAGCAGATTCGCGACCTGGCCGGGTTGCGCGTGCGTTTTGCCATGCAGGCCGCGGATGCGACGCCGATCGTCGATCCGACTGCACCGATCACGTTCCAGCCGAAGATCACGCAATCCACCGGGTCGGGCGGCGGCGTGCCCGTGGTCAACATCACCGCGCCCAACGCGGCCGGCATTTCGCTGAACCAGTTCCAGACGTTCAACATCGATCCCGTTGGCCTGATTCTCAACAACAGCCTTGCGTCGGGCACGTCACTCACGGGCGGCGACGTCGCCGCGAATCCGAACCTGAACGGCCGCACGGCGAGCGTCATCGTCAATCAGGTCACGTCAACGGGCTCGGCGTTCGCGAGTCTGCTCAACGGCCCGCTCGAAGTATTCGGCGCGCCCGCAACCGTCATCATCGCGAATCCGAACGGCATCACCACGCGCGGTACGGGATTCACGAATACCGTCGGCGTGACGCTTTCTACCGGGACGCCGCAATTCCTTTCGGGCATCGGCGGCTCGCAGGTCGGGTTCGACAATGCCCAGGCCATCGGCTACAACGTGACCGGCGGCCATATCCAGATTGAAGGTAACCCGGGCGTCAACGGTCCGGGCGCGGGCATCGAAGGCACGGTCGGGACCATTGACCTCATCGGCGCGACGATCGGCGTGAATGCGCCGCTCTATGCCGGTACGCGGATCAACGCGATTGCTGGCGTTCAGAGCGTCGCGCCAACAGCGGTCGATTCGACCGGCACGACCTGGTCCACCAGCGCGAATGGCGCAGCGAACACCGCCGCCTCGATCAACGCCGCGAGTGGCGGGGCGAATGGCGGCCTCGCCATCGACGCGACGGCCTACGGCGCGATGACGGCGGGCCAGATCCAGATGATTGGCACCGCAGCGGGCATGGGTGTGCGCACCGATGCACAGCTTGCCGCGAACACGGGCGACATCACGCTTTCCGCGAACGGGGACGTGTCGATGGCGGGCACCGCGGCGCAGCAGAAGGTGAGCGTGCAGTCGGGCGGGAGCGTGACGCTCGCGGGCTCGCATATCGGGATCACGGGTTATTCGATTGCCACGAACGGCGACGTGACGTCGAGCGGCACGATCCAGACCAATGGCGCGCTCACGGCGACAGCGGGCGGCAACCTCAACGTTGCGAACGCACAGGCCCAGGGCGACATTGCGCTGAACGCGGGTGCGAACGCGACAACGGGTGATATCCAGGCGGGCGGCAATCTCGCGGTGACGGCGCAGGGCCACGACGGCGCGGGCGACGTGACGCTCGGTGGCGCAACGGTCGCAACCGGTGCGACGACGCTCAATGCCGCGCGCGACGTGACGATCAACGGTGCAACGAGCAGCGGGAGTCTGCAGGCAACGGCCCAGCGCAATGTGAGCGTCAACGCGGCCACGCAAACGTCCGGCGATCTCGCGCTGAATGCGGCTACCGGAAATCTCGTGACGACCGCCAACGTCAACAGCAACGGCAACCTTGCACTGTCGTCGGGCACGGGGACGACGATCGGTGCGCAGGCTACGGCGCTGGGTGCTGTCAACCTGTCGGCGGGCGCGGGCGGCATTGCTGTCACCGGTTCACTGGCAAGCGGCACGACACTGAATGCGACGACGCCCGGTGCATTCAGCGTGCCGGGGTCCCTGCTCGTCGGCACCAACGCGAACGTGAGCGCGGGCAGCATGAGCCTGGACGGCGTGACGATCGTCCAGCAGAACGGGGCGTTCAACGCAGCGGCCGGTATCACGGGCGCGGGGTCGGTCGCGTTCGGGCAGGGCGGCGCATTGACGGCAGGCGGGGACATTACGCTCACGGGCAAGCTGCTCGCGAACGGACTCCAGGTGGGCGCAGGGGGCAATGTCGCGCTCAACGACGTGCAGGCGGGCGGCGCACTCGCTGTCACGGCTGCAACCGGCAGCGCGACTTTCAACGGCAATGCCGCCGCAGTTGGCGCGACGACCGTGCAGGCCGGCACTGACATCGACGTGAACGGTACGCTCGCGGGCGGTTCGGGCGTGGCGCTCACCGCGCAGCACGACGTGAATGTCGCGGCGGCTGGCACGGTTCAGTCGGTGGGCGATCTCACCATGAGCGCGGCGAACAATATAGCGGCCAGCGGCACGCTCAACAGCGGCGGCGCGCTCACTGCGCAGGCGGGGCAGGACGTCGCCATGACCGGCGCGACGAGCGCAACAGGTGACACCGCGCTTACGGCGGCCCGAGACCTGACGCTTGGTGGCACGTTCGCGGGGCAGGGAGGCGCGACGATCACCGCCGGCCGGGATGCCGTGCTGGGCGGCAGCATCGGAATTTCGAAGGACGTATCCGTCAGCGCCGCAAATAACCTGACAACCACCGGTTCGCTGCAGGGGGATCACGTCACGCTCAATGCCGGCAATTCGGCCGCGCTTGCGGATATTCAGGCGAACTCGGCGCTTGCGGTCAACGCGCAAGGCAATGCTGGCGGTGGCGACGTGCAGGTCAACGGCACGGTCGCGTCGCTCGGCAATGCGGCCGTGACGGCGGCGGCTTCGGTATCGGTGCCCGGCACGCTCGAAGCTTCGGGGACGCTTGGCGTGACCGCAGCCACGAACACGCACGTGAGCGGCACCGTCCAGTCCAATGGCGACCTCACACTCGCGAATACGGCAGGCTCGCTCCTAAGCACCGGCGTCATCCAGAGCGGTGCGAATCTCAGCGCGAATGCGGGCCAGTCGATCGAGCTCGGCAGCGATCCTGGCACGAGCAGCACGGCGTCGCTTGGCGACATGACGCTCTCGGCCGCCCAGAACGTGATGATGAACGGTTCGGTCGTCGCCCAGGGCAACGGCACGGTGACGGCCGGCAACGCCATTGGCGGCGCGGGCACGCTCGCGTTCGGGTTGGCGGCGAATCTCGCGTCAGGGGGCGACACGACACTCACGGGCTCGCTGCGTGGCGCGACCGTGCAGACCACGGCGGGCGGCTCGGGCAGCTTCGCGAATGTTTCAGCGGGCTCGACCATCGCGCTGTCTGCGCAGCACGACGTCAACCTGGGCGGCACGCTCGCGGGCGGCGCGGGTGTCGCCTTGAACGCGGGTAACGACGTGAACGTGACCGGCACGCTGCAATCGGCGGGCGACACAACACTCGCCGCGCAGACCGGCAGCGTGAACGTGAGTGGCGCGCTCAACAGCAGCGGCGCACTCGGCATCACGGCGGGCACGGACGCGAACGTAAGCGGCTCAGCGACGGCTGCGCTCGACACGACGATCCAGGCCGCGCGCGACGTCAACGTTGGCGGGTCGGTGAACGGCCAGGGTAATGGCAGCGTGAGCGCGGGGCGCGACATTGTCGGTGCGGGCACGCTCGCATTCGGCCAGAGTGCGATCCTGAGCGCCACGCGCAACATCTCGCAGGGCGGCCTGGTGCAGGGGCAGTCCGTCCAGGTCACGGCGGGCGCCGACGCGGCGCTGAACAACGTGGAGTCCGCCAGCACGCTGGCGCTAGGTGCAGGGGCACTCGGCAGCGGCAACCTCACGGTGAACGGGGCGGCGGCGTCCGCTGGCGCGTTCAGTGCGACGGCGAACGGCGACGTAACGGTGGCGCAGGGCGGCAAGCTTGCTTCGGGCACGACGCTTGGCGTCACCGCGCTTGGCGGCATTGCGGTGGCCGGTGCTATTGAGGCCAACAGCGACGTCACGCTCAACGCGCAGAACGGCAGTCTCGCGGCGACAGGCGGCATCAACAGCGGTGGCAATCTTGCCATCACGACGGGGCTGGATCTTTCACTGGGCGCGAGCACGAGCGCCACCGGCGACGCGACGCTCAACGCGGGCCGCGACGCCGTGCTCAACGGGACGCTGGTTGCGACCAACGGCACGGTCTCGGCGGGGCGCGATATCACCGGTGCTGGCACGCAGGCGTTCACGGGCGCAGCGGTCCTCGGCGCACAGGGCAACATCGCGCTGAGCGGCACGCTGCAGGCCAACAGCGTGCAGGCGACGGGCGGCGATAACGCCGCGCTCAACAACGTGTCGTCGGCAACCACGCTCGCGCTCACAGCGAACGGCACCAGCGGCAACGCAACGACGGGGGATGCCGCGATCACCGGCACCGCGACTTCGCAAGGCGCGATCACGCTCACCGGCGCGCGCGACGTGCTCGTGAGTGGATCGGCCGGCAGCGGCGCGACGCTCACGCTCAATGCGCAGCGCAACGCGCAGGTGACGGGTGCGCTCGAATCGGTGGGCGACCTCGACGTCAGTGCGCAAACCGGCAGCGCGACGCTGGGCGGCACGGCGACCACTTCTGGCGCGCTCAGCGTGACGGCGGGTCTGGACGCGGCACTCGGCGGCCAGAACGCGGCAGCGGGTAACGTGACGGTTCAGGCGGGGCGCGATGTTGCGCTGACAGGTACGGTGGCCGGGCAGATGGCGGGCACGTTCAACGCGGGACGTGACATGACCGGCGCCGGCTCGGCTGCGTTTGCCAATGCGGCAACGTTGACTGCGGGCAACAACCTTGCCTTGACCGGTTCGCTGCAGGGCGCCTCGGTTAGTGCAACGGGCGGCAACAACGCGGGCCTCGGCAGTGTTCAGGCCGTAAGCGGCGACCTGAGTGTGCTTGCCAATGGCAGTGCGGGCGAGGGCGACGTGACATTTACGGGCCCCGTTACCGCGCTTGGCAACGTGACGTTGCAGGCGGCGCGCGACATCGGCATCGGCGGGGCGCTAAACGCGGGCGGTACGACGAACGCGAGTGCCGCGCGCAATATCAGCGCCGCCGACGTGAATTCGGCGGGTGACCTCACGCTCACCGCCACGAACGGCAGCGCGAGCGCCGGGAACGTGACGACCCAGGGCAACCTGAACGCGAGCGCCGGGCAGTCGCTTGCCTTCACCGGGCAGACGCAGGCTGGTGGCAACGCAGCGCTCACCTCGGGCGGAGACATGACGCTTGCGGGCGGCATCGCCGCGCAGGGCACCGGCACGCTGCAGGCGGGCGGGACGATCGGTGGCGCGTCCGTTGCGTTTGGACAGCAGGCCACGCTGAACGCTGGCAATAACATCGCCATCGGCGGCGCGGTGACGACGAACGGCGATCTTGCCGCGACGGCGGGCAACGGCGTCGCGATGGGGTCGGCCACGGCGGGTGGCGCTGTCACCGTCAAGGCGAACGGAAATTCCGGAACGGGCGATATCGTCGTGACGAACGGCGTGACCTCCGGCACGGCAACGACGCTGACTGCGGCGCGCGACGTGCAGACGGGCGGCGCGATCTCGAGCGGCGCGACGCTAGGGGTGACTGCGGGACGCAATGCGAGCATCGGCGGCACGGCTGCGGCCAACAGCGACGTCGATCTCAACGCCACTTCCGGCAACCTGAGCGTGGCGGGCGCGATCACCACGGGCGGGCATCTGAACGCGAACGCAGGCGGCAATGCCGCGCTGCTGGCGGGTGCGCTCGTGAATGGCGACACGACCGTCTCTGCTGGCAACGGCATGACGCTTGGTGGCGCTTTCCTTGGGCTCGGCGCGGGGACGCTTACCGCCGGCGGCGGAATTGCTGGCGGTGGCGCGCTCACGTTCGTCAATGACATCGGCGTGAGCGCTGGCGGAGCAGTCACGCTTGGCGCCGTACAGACCGCAGGTGCTTTCACGGCGACCTCGGGCGGCGACATGTCGTTCGGCGCGGCGACGGCCGAAGGCAATGTAAGCGCCACTTCGCACAGCGGCAGCATCGCGTTTTCGGGCGCGGTGCAAGGCGGCGGGAACGTGAGCGTGCAGGCTGCGAACGGTGCGACGCTCGCGGGCGGCGTGTCGTCGATGGGTAACGTCAACGTCACAGGTACCCAGGGCAATGTGAGCGTGAACGGCGTGTCGTCGAACGGCGATACGACGCTCACGGCGGGGCAGACGCTGACGCTCTCGGGCACCAGCGTGGTCGCGGGCGGCCTCACGCTCACCGGCGGCAACGTCACGATGAGCGGATCGGCCAGCGCGACGAAGAACCTCGTCGCCACGGCTCAGGGTACGCTCGACGCGAGCCAGGCGTCGCTCGTGACCTCACAGAATCTGCAACTCACGGGCGCCACGGTCGACATTGGCCAGGCCATTGTCGGCGGTGCCCTCAATGCGCAGGCGTCCAGCCAGCTGAACCTGACGGGCGGTGCGGTCGACGTGGTGGGCGGCGCGACGCTGGCCTCGCAGGGCGGCTTCTATAACGCGTGCAGCGTACTGGCAGGTGGCGACCTGAACGTCTCGGGCCAGAATGTCATCAACGCGGCGAACGCCTCGCTGGTGTCGGTGGGCACCACGACCGTGAGCGCGTCGAACTTCACGAACGCGGGGCTCGTGAACGGCACGAACACGGTCGTGAACGTGGGCGGCGCGCTGAACAACAGCGGCGGCACGCTGATGGGGCTGAACGCACTCACGATCAATACGGGGGCGCTCAATAACCAGGGTGGGTTGATTTTTGCGGGCAACCCGCAGACGGGCGGCACCGCAGGCGTTGGCAACCTGTCGCTCACGATCAACGGCGGCAACGGCTCGTTTGGCAACGCGAGCGGAAGCATCCTCGCGCAGGCGAATCTGGGTATCAGTGCGGTCAATCTGGCCTTCGATCCCTCGCAGGGGACGATCAGTCAGGGTGGCCAGCTCTCGATTACCGCGTCGGCCATCAATATCGGCGGCGACTGGAACTACAGTGGCACGGGCGTCACGCTCGACGGCATCAACGGCGTTGTCAACAACGGCAAGATGAGCGGCACCGCGCCGCTCACCATCACGACAAACGGCACGTTCACGAACAACAATCAGGTGAGCGGCAATGACGTGACGATCAACGGCACGCTTGCCAACGCGGCGAATGCGCTCGTGCATGCGGGCGATGTGCTGACGCTCAACGGCAATGTGACCAATCGCGGGACGATCGAGGCGGGCACGGCGATCAATGTCACCGGCGGAAATTACGATAACGCTGGAGCGACGACTCAGTCGCAGGGCAACATCACGTTCAATCTGGGCGGGACGCTCCAGAATACGGGCGGATCGATATTTGCAGGCAATAACATCAATATCAATGCCGCGGCGGTAGTGAATGACCAGACCGCGCCAACGGGGACTACGTCGTCGACGACCACCGTGGTCAATCCATCCGTTCTGTGGACGGGCAGTGTAGGAACAGAAACGGATTCCGCGATGGTAGTTGGCAGCTATGGCGATAGCTTCAACTACTACACCTACACGATCAACGCCACACTCGGCGATCTGCTCTCGCCGACCGGATCACAAACGGACATCAACTACTACCCATATGGTGGTGGGTTCACTGCGGGCACGCCGGTCGCTGGATCGGGGTCCGTCACACTTTACGAGTCCGGGACGAACGGTATCGGGGGTGGGATCTGGTCACTCACGCCGGATCCTGATTCCCCGCCTGTCGCGACGGCAACGATTCAGCTGCCGACGTTGTACCAGACGACGACGACTCAACAGGCCGGCACAGCTGGCGTTATTTCTGCCGGAAATTCGATTTCGCTCCAGGCCGGTTCATTGTCCAATCAGGGCGGCGAGATTGCGGCGCAGGGCAATGTCACGCTCAACATCCAGTCATTGAGTAATGGTGCGGTCGCGCCCACGGTAGGATCGCAGACAACGATTGCCGCCGACCCGGGGCAGTATTCGGCATTTCTCGCGCAGCTTGCGGCGTTGGGTACGATTGAAGGGCCACCGCCTGCCCAGGTTCCCAGTGGTGAGAACGGTGAATCGGATACCTATGTATTCCAGATCAACACATCAGCGGCGGCGCCCTTATCCATAAGCGCGGTGAGCAATTCGTCGTCGACAGGCATGATCCTGGCAGGTAACAACCTGACGGTGGGTGGTGGCAATCTGGCCAACGCTGGACTGATGTACGCCGGAAACGACGTCACGATCTCATCGGGCACCTTGAGCAATCAGGGCGGAAATTCGCAGAATTATTCGTCATCGGTAGGGTGCGCGTCGGGGGTGCCGAACTCCGCGTGCGGTAACGGAGGCGCCACACGTGGTAACAATCCGAACACGACGACGTTCAGTTATACGCAGAACGATGCAACGATCTACGCAGGTCATGACCTGGTGATCGCCGCTGGTCAGATTAACAACACTGACGGTAACCTCCTCGCCGGTCACGATATCGTGATTGGTGGCGTGGGCACGACTGCGAATTCGACGACGCCCGCTCAAAGCCTGAACAATACATCGGGCAACATCGTCGCCGGGAACAACATCACGCTGAATGTATCGGGCGCAATCACCAACACGTTGCCACCGCCCGTTCAGGTGCACCAGAACTTTGGCACGAAGGAGGAGTACGCGGGCTGCATGACCGCAGGCGGCTACAAGGAGAGCTACTGCGAAGCGTATGTCGATCAGCAGTCGGGAAGTTCTTCGGTCATCAGCGCGGGGAACAACCTGCAGATCAGCGCGGGAAGCCTCACCAATATCGGTAGCCTGATCTCGGCAGGCACGAGCGCGACCATCAACGTCGCGGGCCCGGTGGTCAACGAAGCGCAGACGCTCAATGCCTACTGGCACTCCCATTGGGTGCAGGAAACGGGCGATTTCAGTCCGGACAAACGCCACGACGTCTGGGCGTGCGGCTCGGCTGCCGAATGCACCGCGCTGTACGGGAGTGCGTACACGAGCGTGGGCGGCGCAATCGATCCGCCCACACCTGTAGGCAACATCGCCGCCACCATTCAGGCGCCGAATCTGTCGATCACGTCGAACGGCCAGATCCAGAACGTCGGCAATGTGATCGGTACGTCGGTGACGCTCACGGGTCAGAAGCTCATCAACGGTATCACGACGGCTAATACGTACACGCCTAGTGTGAACGCGCCGTCCCAGGTTATTTCGCTGACCCCGAAGACGCTTCCAGGCCTCAACCTCTCGACGCCGCGCTCCGTGGGAGCGCCGCTGCCAACCGCTGTGGCGGGTACGGCGTCGTATGTCGACGGGGTGCTGGGCTCGCAGACGTCGCTCCTTGGGCCGCAGCAGTTGATCAACGCGCTGCCGGCTTCGTTGCAGCCGTCATCGACGCTCTTCTATTACAACCCGCAGGAAGAGGACCTCATGTTGCAGCAGGCGGCGCTGCAGCAGACGGGGCAGGCAAGCTTCGTGAGTGGCCTGACGTACGACACCAAGAATAACCTCTCGGTGACCGAGCAGGAAAAAGGAATCCTGTATCAGAACGCCCTCACCTACGCCCAGCAGAACAACCTGCAGCTTGGCACGGCACTTACGCAAACGCAGATCAATGCGCTCACGCAGCCGATGCTCTGGTACGTAGAGCAGACCGTGCCCGACCCACAATGCCAGGCAACGGGAACGGACACCTGTCCTACCATCACGGCGCTGATGCCGCAGGTCTATCTGCCAGAGAACCAGAGCGCGCTTTCGGCGGGCGGCAACATTGAGGCGAGCAAGAGCCTCTCGTTGGATTTCGGCAGCGCTGCCACGGGCGGCAGTATCACCAATACGGGGGCCATCAGTTCCGGCGGCACGCTCACGGTGAACACCGGCACGCTGACCAACGAAGCCAACCAGGTCAACGTCGGGCAGATCTGGAATTCGGTGAAGGGCGGGTACGTCGATGAGACGGGGACGACGGTCCAGCCGGGCGGGTTCATGAGCGCGGCGAATATGGACCTGAACGTCCAGACGATCAATCAGATCGGCGGTGCGCTCCAGCAACTGAATGCCGACGGCACGGTCGATCAGGCGGGCACGCAGGCGTTGCTCGCGCAACTGCAGACACAACTCGGCACGAACTTCACGCAAACGAGCGTCAGTGACAATCTCCATACCGACTTCGTCGCTGAGGGTGGGTTCGGGGTAGCACAGATAGGTGAGATGGTGATGGCCGTGGCCTTGTCGATCGTCACGGCAGGCGCGGGAGCTGCCCTGGTTGGCGCCGTGGCCGGCACACTGGAAGCGGCCGTCGCGAACGCGGCATTCTCGGCGTTGGTCACCTCGCTGGCCACAGACGCAATAAGCGGGAATTTCAGTCTGACCGGCATCGCCGAGTCCGTGGGTGTGGCGATGCTGACGGCAGGCATCACCAACGGGATCACGTATAACAGCGGGACTGGTTCGCTTGGCGTGGCCAACTGGTCGAGCCCGCTGGACAAGGGTGTTGTGACACTTGGGCAGATGGCGGGCGCCACGCCGGTCATCGGGACGTCCATTGCGCAATCGACTGGAGCCGTTGTGGGCAACCTGCCGCAGCAGGCGCTCGCGATTGCTGCGCAGTCCACGCTGGAGGCCGGTGTGCAGTCGGCGATCGAGGGCGGGAGTTTTCTCACTGACCTGAGAAACGATGCGGTCAGCGGTGCGGCGGCTGTGGGTGCGAACGCGATCGGCACGGCCTTTGATGGGCAAGCGGGGAGCCTGGGTACGACCTCTGATCCCGCCTATGTGCTTGCACACGCGGCATTGGGGTGCGCGGCCAGCGCAGCGGAAGGCACGGGGTGTGCCGGTGGGGCTGTGGGAGGCGCAATCTCCGCGGGTCTGAACCCGGTCATCGACGCAAACGGAAACATTCCGCCTGCCCTGCTGGCCGGTATCGAAACTGCCGTGAGCGGTAGTGTCGCTGGCGCACTCGGCCTGAATGCCCAGGGTGCAGTAACGGCGGCGCAGAACGAGACGCTGAACAACTGGCTGAACCACGTGTCGTCGAATCCGATGTTCCTGTCGGACCAGCAGCGTTACGACAATGCGGTAGCGGCGTGTGGTAACGGTGATAAACAGGCGTGTGACACAAAGACGGCACTTCAGACGTTGTCGCAGCAAAACGACGCGTGGCTGGCAAGTGCCTGCGCGGGAGGCTCTACAAGCCAAGGCTGCAAGGCAGCTGTGACGGCTGCACTGGCGGGTGGAAACAACGTCCAGGTCATCAACGGGACGACCTACGCTTTTGACCCGAATGCACCGGCAGTGACGGCGACGGGCAACCCATACCAGAACATCTATGGCAATTCGTTTGATGGTCAGCTGGCGCAGAGCACGGCCGATGCCTTGCAGATGGCACCGGTCGAAATACCGGGTGTTGGTGCGGTGGCCGGGATTCTTGGCAATGTGGTGAGTTCGCTGATTGGCGATAGCGGCATCATCGACGCCGGTATCCAGTGGGGTAAGGGCATCGGGGCGCAAGGTATGCCATGGGAGGACTACCTTGCTGCGACGCAGATGTCTGCTGGATCAAGATTGCCGCCGAACTTCAAGACCTTCGATTTTTACGATGAAGCCACGGGCGTTGCTACGAGTGCCAAGACGCTGGACACCACGACAGCAGCTAAAATAGCCAATCCGACGCAGGTTTATTCGTCGCTCAAGGGTAATATCGATGCGGTGGCGAATTTTACCGAAGCTAGCCTTGGGACTACCACGCTAACAGCGGATGAAATTACTGCCCGGCAGCTGCAGGTGGCCGTGCCTTCGAGCACAACACCGGCGCAGTGGCAGCAAATCAACCGGGCGATCCAGTATGGTCAGAGTCTGGGTGTCAAAGTGACTATTACAGCGGTGAAGTGATGGCGAGCGAACCGATTTGGAAGAGCCGGGTGACGGCAAAAAGTAACGAAAAATTTATCTGCCTCGTACCTCAATCAGGGTATCGGTTGGCCATGGCGGAGCCGATGGCTGCGGAGTACGTGTTTGCTCCGGATACCCACGACGATGTGTTAGGCGAAGCAGTTCGAAGCGCGCTAGCTGAAAGTAGATTCTTGTCACTCGATGAGGCCAATGTGTTGCGGTTGACGGCTGATTCGCGCTACGTAGAGTGGGTGCGATCCTTGACGGATCGTTACGGATACAGAAGCAAGCAAGCGCTGTTCAAAAATATGCGCAGTTGTAGCATCGTGATAACTGGGAGTGAGTTAGTTCTCTCTCCGAGTCACCACGATAAGTTGGATAGCTGGAGTCGGGCTAAGGGCGACGGAATTGAGGACGTAACCCTTCCCTTCGATAGTCCTCCGATTGATATTGGCGCAGCGTTGCGTCTTGCGTTCAGTCGATGCACTGGTTAGACGCTATTGCGCCTGCGTAGGCAGGACAGGCCCGCGCCGACTATTACCCGGACAGCAGCAATGAGGAACCCAGCCGCGAGCTGGGCTTGTACATTCGGGCGTGGACGAGCGTTGCCGCGTCATCTGCGCGCGGCATTACGATTGGGTTGCGAATTCGCCGCTGCTAGAATCCACGGCGTCGTCCATCGTCGCGTCCAGAAACCGCATCAGGGCAAAAAATCCGCGATCCGTAAGTGCGCCTGCGCGTAACTGATCGCAAGGTCATAGCTATCGGGGTTTGTGGGGGGGCGCTAACGTAGGGTGCGTCAGGCCGGTTGCTGGACCAGCATGGGGGCGTTTTCACGTCGCAACGTCAGATCGCCCGGGGGATTGGGACGGGTGCCGAGGTTCAAACGGGCGGCTTCAGCGCGGCGGACATGGCCTGTACGTCGCAACGCTGAACCAGATTGGGGGAGCACTGCACCAGCTCAATGCTGATGGCGCCGTCGATCAGGCGGGCACGCAGCAGTCGCTTGCGCAGTTGCAGCAGAAACTAGGTGGCGACTTTACGCAGCAGGCGCCCAGCGACAATCTGCATACGGATCTCATTAAATTCTCAAGCGTTGATTTTGGATGTGTTGGAGAAACAAACAATGGCGAACTTGAAATCCTGGCTTTTTGCGGCAGGCTTCTGTGCTGGCTGCACGGCCCTGTCTGCGTACTTCAATCTCACGCACAGCAGTATGTCGACTGTGCCAACTCGGCTAAATTGGCTCATCGAGTTGCATATTGGAACTGCACTGCTGGGCGCGATGTTGTTCGCACTTTTCGTGGTGGGTACGCCCGCCGCACTGCGCGGGCCAGCGTCAGCGTCAAGTTACGGCGTTGGCATGGTTCCGCGCATTGGCGCAGTTCGTTATTTTATTCCTGGGAATGGCGCTTTTTTCTCGGTCGCGCGCATCGTTCAGATATTGGGGGTCATCGTTTGCCTGATGATTCAGTTCATTTATGCCGAGCCGTTGGGAGCCGGAAACGATGCACAGGAAGGCTCGGGGCGCCCGGTCAAGTTGTTGAAGAGGCCGCTCACCGCGTGAGGTAGTGGTCGAGTCTGCTAAAGGACTTGCGCGCAGCCTGGCGCGGCGCTGTCGTCCGACTTGATCAAGGCGATCGAATCGAGCGAAGCACCGCTCGATTCGGGGCAGCAAGCAGCCCTAGCTGGATTCTCGTCACTGCTGGGCGGGGGGGATCTTCGGACTCGCGGTTCAGGAGGTAACGGATGGCGCAACGGCCGCGCAGAACGAGGGCTTGGAATATGCGGGAGTCGCCAACATACCGTCTGGACTTTCAGAAAATCGGCAAGCCTACTGATCGGGCGCTTTGACTATAGCTGCCCTCCCTAAAGCACGCTCACGGCGGCTCGGTGCGAAAGCGAGCCGGTCATAGAATCGTTGCGGCCCGTCAACTGTGCGCGCGCTGTACGGCGATTTCTCTTGAGGCTTATTCAACGCCTGCCCGCATGCGTAGTCACGCGCTAGCTAGCCCGCGGACATGGGCTGGCGTCGAACAAACCTCAAGACCATTGGTCCGACGCGATTGTGGCACGTAGGTCCGTTTTGTGAGGGGCGGCCACGTGAATGGCCGGCTAAGCCGCGGGGCGAACGGCAGAAATGAGCCTGCCCGATCCGATTGCCGCTTGCACGGCTGGCGCTTTCATAACGTAACGTCATCTCGCCCGGCGAGAAGCGACACGGCGCCGTGCCAGCGTCCGGTTCCGCTGGCGGGCCCCTGATCCCAAACGCACGGATTGCCGACGCGCGCGGCGGTGCTGATGGGCGTCAACAATCGAAGGTCTTGCTTCCGTCCACCGTGCAACTAACGGTCCCCTCCGCCGACACCCCCTAACCGCCGGTTCCCGGCGCGTGACTTCAGCCGCCAGGGTGGCGACGTGCACGGTCGCTTGCCGCTGGCTGGCCGGGGCGTCTTGAGCGTCGATGGTCAGCGTTCGGGCTTTTCCCGAGGAAGTGAGGCTCGACGCGGGTTACCTTGGAAAGGAGCGTCCACCGATTTCTCTCTCGTAACAGGGCTCGAAAACGAGCGTATTACGCCTTGGGCATCCGCATCTGGATCACGTTGCGCCATACATGGACATCTCTGCACGCGAGCAGCGGGATGCCGTCGGAGCGATTGATCTTGGGGATTGAACAGGCGATTAAAGATAGAGTGCGCGGCGGCCGATAACCGCGTTGTAGGCCTGTCTCGGTACGATCAAATTGCAACCGATCAAAGTCGGCGACTATAGATATCTGATCGCCTGTCAGGCCAGATGGCACGTCCGCACGGGACCGTACGGTGAAGTCGCCGTCGCACAATATTCAATTTGCATTGCGGAAATCTGTAAAGAGGGGAGTCGCCGTGAGAAGAACGATTCACGATTATCGAAATACCCCTGCCTATGCGGGCTGCCCACGCGCTTTTGTGGTAACTGGGAGCAACAGGGAGCAGGACAACGACCAGTGGAACCGTGAGTTCATCGAGAATGACGAAACCGGTATGTGGATCGTGGCTCCCGATCGCGTCTTCGAAGGGGACGCAATGTTCGTGCTTCTCCCCAATCCCGCACGGCAGGACGGATATCCGCGGCGTCTATTCGGCGGCGTCGTCACCGGGTGGCGTTACGAGGGTGACCGGACCATCTTTCAGGTCAGCGGGTTCATAGAGCATTCGCCGATCGAAGCGGAGATCATGCGGTTTCTCGGCGGCAGGGTGCCACCCCAAGGCAACACGGTAGGTACGGTCTGGGAACCTTTGGATCAAAAATCGATGCCACTCCAAACGGAGGTCAGTGCGGATTTCGAGCAGCAGGTTCACCGCGCGATACGCCTGTCGCGAGAGGAGCGAGAGGCGCGCATGCGGACGTGGCCAACGAAGCCGGAGCGCGTCGAAGTGACATCCGTAGCGTTCGTGCGCAATCCCAATGTGGTTGCCCTCGTGCTAGAGCGCGCCGATGGCTACTGTGAAGATTGCGATCAGCCCGCGCCCTTCACGCGCAAAACAGACGGCACGCCTTATCTCGAAGTCCACCACATTCAGCCGTTGGCCGAGGACGGCGACGACACTGTCGGCAATGCAGTCGCACTCTGCCCGAATTGCCACCGGAAGCGCCATTTCGGTTGAACCTTAACTTTGTCGTGGGAACCGGTGGTACGCAGATCTATTGTGTAATCCGCGCAATGACGCATCGGAAAACAAGGTCAGGATAGCTGTGTTACCACACATCGGGGATAAAAATGGCTTGGGGAATATTTTGGCGGGTTTGGCTCAGCGAATTTTGCGCGGCGCTTGCGTTAATGGGGCTCTTCCTGGTGACTTCGCTGAAGTCCGTGTTGTATGGGAGCCAGTGGACGCTCTGGCATCCAACTATCGCGTTCGGCTGGTTCGCGCTACTTTTGTTTGCGAGCTTACTGCGCGGCGGTAACGGTCTGCTTCACGTCGTATGGGGACGGTCGCTCAACAGGCCCGAGTCTTTTTGGAGACGACTTAACGCGTGGACCGGAGGTCTCTACGTTGCTCTCGCGATAGCCAATGTCGTTGTAGCCAACGCGGTGCCATTCGGCATCTGGTTGCATCTGAAAAATTTCGGACCTCTGTTTGTCTTGCTTGGTTTTTCGGTGTGGGCTGCTCGCCACCTCACCAACAACGGACGAGCCGCCTCAGTCGCTTGATGCAGCGGAAATCAACGCAGGAAAGCGGCAGTGCCATCGAGCGGCCGCGTTCGAAGAACGTGAAAAAAGGATTGAAGACCATCGCCGTAGTGGCACTCCTAGCCATCAGCGCATCATCGCTTTTGGTTGCCTGCGGCAAAAGGACTGGGGACGAGTTCGTCGGCGCGTGGAAAGTTAAGGACGATATCGACTCGACAATTATCGCTCGCAGCGGCTACGATTTTGTTGTCACGAATACCGGCGACACGTCGAGCAGGATGTTTTTCCGCTACGAGCACGGAATTCTCGTAATGAAGGCTTCTGCCGGAATGCTGGAGATACGTTACGACAGGATCCACGACGCGATCGTCGCATTCACCCCCGGTTTTCCGGTGGAAATCGTACTGCCCCGGGTTAAGTAGGCGGGCGAGCGTCGTCATTCCGTGCGCGAAGCAAGGGGAAGCGATAACGCGATCAGCCTCGCCACTTTGGTGGAAAGTGACGAATCTTTCGCCAATTTGCCGAGATGGCGAGCGCGGCTAGGAGTGACCGGCTGATTTCGTATCTGCAGCGGCCATGTGACGGACTATTGTCGCGTGCCCGCGAGTGACGAAAAGCCGTCGTCCTTGAGACGGTGGAGACCGCCGACGCATTCGTGATCGCCGCGCACAAGCTTGCCCTCTGCTCTCCCGCCCGCGCCCGGCAAGTCCGGCGGCGCGAACCTCCGCCTGATCAACTCAACGATGCCAGCAAGATCGACAGCTTGCGGATGTGCGCCCTGAACGCTTCGGTCATTTCACGGTTATGGCCGTCGCTCAGATGCGGCGCTTCGGCCAGTTCGACCTGGCCATGGAACTCGTCGAAAACCTTGCGCCGCTCGTCGGGTGGAAGTATGCGAATGAGGGACACCATCAGTAGTTCCTGCGCATGGATGATACCGAGCACGGATTGTTCGTTCATTTCGACCTCCGTCGGAACGCGGCAATGCCAGCGGCTGGACAGCAAGGCAAAGCGGGGAGTTGATGACAGCACCAGGCCGATGTTGTCTTCGATCCTCCTTGTTACCCGTCCATACTAGCGCAGGGATCGAGCCATCTGCACCTGTACCGGGCAAAGCGCCGGGAGGCATACGGGGGCCGATGGAATCTCCCACCAGACCGGTGCGAGCCGCCGCCCACACCGTACGTGGGGATTCTCGCGGCTCTCGTACGGCTTTCTCCGAAAGGGCACCCTGGTATCGAAACGGGACGCGTTCTGCCGTCGCGGGACCAACCCGGCGCACCAGTCGAAGCACCGCGAACAGGCAAAATAGGCAGCTGGATCCCTGGTGGCTTCAGGAACCGGGCCGACCAGTGCAAGGTATGTGCCGCATCCTGACGGGCCGCCATTCTGGCCTGGCCACAGACAGGTGTGGAGAGGGATGGCTTTCCCTGCGTCGTCTGGAACTGCGACACGGGTTCCCGATTAAAATGGGGTCGCATTCATGCGGAATCGCCGGGATAACTGGCACGGAAGACGGACGGGATGCCGCGGCGCCGAAGACACGAAGGGCCCGGGCTCCGCAACAGCCTGGGTGCCAGCCGGCGGAGAACGGGATGTTATGTCAGATCCGCCCGGCCAGCCCTTATGCAGCAAGGCTTCGCCGCGCACCGATAACTCATTCACCCCTGAAAAACCACGGAATACCATATTCCGTGGAATGGGGTATAATAAGTCGTGACCTTTCCCGCTACCCTGACACGGAGTCCGCGATGCGTCCTGCCCCGATGCTTGAACACGAAAAGGCGGCGCTCGAACGCCTGCTGAACATCGCCCAGGGTGACACCGGCCAGAGCTGCCGCGTGGCCGGTTTTCTGCTGGCCTGGTGGAACGCGGGCCAGTGCGGCAGCTACGACCTGACGTCGGCCTGGGGCATGGATGACACGATCATGGAGGACATGTGCGTGGTGTTTCGCCTCGCCTCGCGCGTGCACACCTATCCCGACACGCTGGGCTATGGCGCGCAGTTCGAGGCTATCGTGCGCGCGTGGCGCCCCGAACTCATCACGGAATAATCCATCATGCGACGTGTTTCCTTTGATGTCGCCCAGGCCAGCGCTGCCGTGAGGGCGGGGGGGGTCCTGTCCGCGATCCTGCGCGCCGAGAAGGGCGCTTTCTATATCGAGCTCGAAACCCGCGAATCGGGCGTGGCCGAGCTCGTGACCTCGAACGGTCGCGAGCGGCGCGCATTCCGCGATCCAGGCCAGGCCCTGAAGGTCGTGCGCGAACTTGGCGTGGCAACCGGCCGTTTCGCGCTCGAGGAGTGGGACACGCGTGCCCCGAAGGCCCCGGCCTGGACGCGGCCGGACCAGAGCGCGCACATGAGGCGGCGCAACCGGCTGGCCGACGACGCGGCCGAGTTCGAGGCCGACGTGCTGCAGGCGATGGCTGAGGCCGACCGCCCCGGCACGCCGTTCGTCCCGCACGATGAGGTGATGGCGCAGCTCGATGCGAAGCTTGCCGCGACCGCGAAGAAGGCCGCGCGCAAGGGCCGCGCATGATCGTCGAGTGGCTGCCGCGTGCAGTGGAACAGCTGCTGTCGATCATCGATTACGTGAGTGAGGACAGTCCGGCCGCCGCCGTCGCGCTCGGACAGGCCATCCGCCAGAAGACCACCACGCTCGCGACGCACCCGAACCGCTACCGGACGGGCCGCGTCAGGGGGACCCGTGAAATGGTCGTGATGCCTAACTATATTGTCGTGTACCGCGTGGCCGGTGAACGGGTGCAGATCCTTCGTGTTCGCCACGCGCGGCAACGCCGCTAGTCCATTGCGTCATTGAAAAAGCACCTTATTTGGTATTCAATGAAACGCATGGAAAAGATGAATTTGACCACGCTTGAGCGCAAACAATTGCTGTCAGCAACTCGTAGCCAAACGGTGCGCGCAGCGGACGCGCGGCGTGCACGGCTGATCTTGATGCTTGATGAAGGCGAAGCACGTGAGGCGATCATGCAGCGGCTGCGATGTGACTCGCGCTTCATTACCCGTTGGTCGAGTCGGTTTTTGGCGGAGCGGTTGGCAGGCCTGTACGCGCGCCATCCGGGACGAGCTCCTGTG
>NZ_SMOD01000067.1 GCF_004353905.1 Paraburkholderia guartelaensis
CACCATAGCACCTTCGATTCTGAATTCGCCAGACCCTAAGCGTGAACGAGCACAAGGCAAGCATTTCCTCATCTGCTTTGCGACGACTGAAACCTGATGACGTGAACGGCACACCGGCCTGCGGAACACCCCGGCAAGTAAAGAGGCTCCTGAAGCCGCACAACTTTATGGGGGCCGTGGGCGCGAACTTCATCGAGGCGCGGGGAGCAGTCCCCACAACGACGCCGGATAGATTTGCGCAAGCCAACACTGCATCAAGCGTCAGGGGTTGCAAAACTGGGGCGGACCATAGATTTACTTGCGTGAGCGACCCCAGCGGCCCCGAAAGGAGCGTCGGAGACAGCCATGAAGATAAGTATTCTTATCATAAGGCATCTATTTATATATAAAACTACGGCGCATCAATAATCGCCCGGCAGAGTCCGCGCGCCAACGCCCGATACGGTCGACTGGCGCCACGTCCAGGGCAAGGAAGGCCGCAGACTGCCCCAGTGCCCGCAAGAAACTCCCTTTGGCCAGGGCGAGTGAGAAGATAGGGCTATCCAAACCTGCGAAAGTGCCCGTTTTTGGGAGTTACGCTGATCACCATTGTGCAGGCATAAAATATCTGCATTCCTGATCACCCAATCCGCCATGCCATAAAATTGGCGACTATCTCCTGCGCGAAGACCAAGCCTCGTGTGTCCGGCTTCGTCCGCCCTGCTTTGGCTCCCCGCCTGGGTTGCAAGCTTCGCCGAGCCGCAGCCCGGCGCGTGTCTGTAACGGGTACGCCACGTGCTGCTTCCCCTGTGTGACGGCTTAAAATGGGGGCGCAAATGGAAATCGATACCACCGGGTGGTTCCCATTGGACCAATTTCCGCCGGCCCGGGAAGGCTGGTACGAAGTCAAGCTCACGAGCGGTGAGACGGCGTTCTGCCGGTTCGTCGACGGGCATTGGACCGAGCAGCCCGTGCTCGTATTCACGCACTGGCGCGGCCTGAACGCGGATCCGGGGATCTCGCCGGACACCGAGCACATGGACGCGCAGGCCGCCGCCGCGCAAGGCGTACGGGCGGCGTGGAACGCGTTCTTTCCCGCGGCGGAACACGCACATCCACCCAAGGCATGAGCTGGAATACATCAACAGAAACAGGCGGCGCATGTCGGCGGTCTGATGGTCGTCGCATGGCACCCGCCGCAATGAAAGCCGCAAACGGAAATAGCAAGGCGAGGCCAATCCAGCGCCGCTTGCGGAAAAGCTGGGCGGCGCGAGCCCGCACCGGGCGCACCACACGCATGCCACGCACGCGCCCGGGCACGGCGCGGAACTCACTACGGTGCCCGCCCCCTGCGGCAGACTTCGGTCTCGACCACCTCGATCTAATTTGCAGAAGGACGAGGTCGAACGTACGAGGCAGATCGCCGACGCTTTTGCGACGAGGAAGTGAGCGAGAAGTGGTTCATATGTGACGGCCCATGACCGCGACACCCATAACAGTCCGCTGCCAAATGTTGGGGGCCGTTTCTG
The DNA here is from genome assembly GCF_004353905.1 of Paraburkholderia guartelaensis. GTDB lineage: Bacteria > Pseudomonadota > Gammaproteobacteria > Burkholderiales > Burkholderiaceae > Paraburkholderia > Paraburkholderia guartelaensis. The sequence continues at coordinate 1,509 of NZ_SMOD01000067.1, forward strand.
CGGCTATACTCCGCACCTCCCTTCCTCTCACTTTCCCGGCATGAAGCGCGTCTCCGTTCGGCAGTCCCCCATCCACGGAAAGGGCGTTTTTGCCCTGCGGGCACTCTGCGCCGGCGAGCGCATCTTTGAATACAAGGGGCTCGTCACCACCTGGCGGGAAGCGACCCGCACCTATGCGCGCCGCGCCGACGCCGGGCATACTTTGCTCTTCGGGTTGTCGAACGGCCGCGTCATAGATGGCGGCCGCGGCGGAAACGGCGCAAGGTGGCTCAACCATGCTTGCAAGGCGAACTGCGAGGCGATCGAGGAATCAGGCCGCGTCTACATCAACGCGCTCAAGGACATCCAGCCCGGCGAGGAACTGTTCATCGACTACGCGCTTGAGATCCCTGCGAAAGCACGCGAATCAGCCAGCGAGTACACCTGTCGCTGCGGCGCCAGACGTTGCCGCGGGACCATGCTTGCTCCGATCTAGGTAGGTAGGCTCCGCTGAAGCTTCCCCCTCACCGGAGCACGTGGCGACCTGGGGGAGCCAGTGCATCACGGCGCGCAAGCCTCGGCACATCAGGCACTACGAATCCCGTCCAACGTGCCGCTGAACTGCCGGTGACGGCCGCCATCTACGGTCATTGGCCCGCGCTCTCGCACCGACATTCGAGGGGCGGCTCCTTTACGGATACCGGACCGTCAGGTCCAAAACATGCCCGTCAAGTCATTGTCCGGACCTTCGTCCGGTCAGCGGACCACGTAGCGCTTGTCGATTGCGGAACGCACGCCTTGACGAAAAGCTCGTCGCGCGGCGAGCAAGCCGACTCAGGAGCATTGCGGGACCGGGATGACTGCCGGGGACCTGCTACGTCGCTATGGGACCAAGGTCCAGTTGTCTTGACGGCAAGCAGGTGCCACTATTCATATGGCCGGAGAAGATCCCGGTGCGGGAGTTCGTTTCATACCGCCAGGTCGCCTTTCGCATGGAGCGCGTGTCATGAGCAAGTGTCTGCGGCTTTTTCTTGTGGTCCCGCTTTTGCTGCTCACGGCGGCCTGTTCAACGCAAGGGACTTCGTCGCCAGGAACGGGTGATCCAGAACTGGAGGCGCAAGCGCGCGCGGCGCTGCAGCAACTGTTTGACACGGCGCCCAGAGCCAGGGACCTTCATGATCGGGCGAAGGCAGTTCTCGTGTTTCCGAACATCGTCAGGGCGGGCCTCGGGGTCGGCGCGCAAGGCGGAAGAGGCGTACTGTTCGGTTCCGACGGCAAAGTCCTAGGCTACTTCAGAAACACTGGGGTTTCGTGGGGCCTGCAGGCTGGTGCGCAGACGCTCTCGGAGGCGTTGTTACTGATGACCGACGCAGCCGCGCGCCAACCCTTCGATAGTAGTGGTTGGGCCGTTGGCGTAGGCCCGACCGTTGTAGTTGTGGATGCGGGCGCAGCTAGGTCAATGAACACCACAACACTGCAGGCTGACGTCTACGCATTTATCTTTGGTCAGCAAGGATTGATGGCCGGGCTTGGCGTACACGGCCAACGGATTACGAGGCTCAATCCGTGAAGTGAGCGACGGCCCCGCGGAGATGGAGTTCCTCTTCGCCGCGCGCACGTACAACTCCTTGAATCCGTCACCATCGCTCATATCGGTGCCTCTTCCTCTGGTTGTCACCGCGAACGTTGGCTCGATATTCACGCTGCGCTGCTCCAGCTCTCCGCCGGCATGATTCGCCTTCACCTGGTCAACAACCTGTACAGGCAGACCTATTGATGACCACCCCGCATATTGCCGGCCACAGCACCCGCGGCGCCGCCGATAATCGCACCGGTCCACGCATCACCGCCTGCGATTGCCGCGATACCCGCGCCGCCCGCCGCCCCTATCGCTCCGCCGCTCACCGTGCCCTGCTGCCGCGGAGTCATGTCCGTGCAGCCGATCGCGGCGACCAGGGTACCGATGCTAACGAACCATCCAAGTCGCTTCATGACCGTCTTCCTTACTGGTTCTTGTTCAGACCGGGCACGACCATCTGAAACCAGAGGGTCTCAATCACCGGATGCTGGACCATAGTAGGATTGGCTGCGTAGTAGTTATCCAGCCCCTGACGTACGCTGTCGAGCGTCTGGCCCTGCATGCCTTTGCCAAATCGCTGTGGGATGTCGTTGCTGTTCGACGCAGCACCGCCATAAGCGCGTTCGACGTCCAACAGGTTGGCGATACCCACGAGATACGCTTTCTTCTCCGCCTCCGACGACGCCATCCATTGTTGGCCGGTGACAATTGGAATGCCTTCTGCGCGCGCGACATTGCCCATCATGGAAAGCGAAAGCAGAATCATGAAAAGTGGCGTTCGCCAATGTGGTTTGATTGCCATCACATACTCCGTGGAGGTTATCTTCTCCGGCTGCGGGCCAATTGCTGGAGCCCGTGTCCGCTAATGCCATCCCCGAGGCGGTATGTCTCGTGGAATTTCCCTGCTGGCTCATAGGATCGGCAGAGCTGGTCATTTGCCACATAACCACATCGACGACAAAATCGCGTGATGCATTTGGCGGAGTAACCGAGGCGACATCCCGACTCAAACAGCAATGCTGTTCTGGCTTCGCTGTGCCTGATTCCGTTTAGAGTCTACTGCGCTTCTCATAATTTCCAAGGCCTTTGTCGCGATGCCAAATCCCAGGTGGATAACACGGCGTATGTGTAGGATTGTTTACATGTGAAACGAATAGAACTGCTCAGCCGCAGCCCTGGTGATGCCATCTGCGTACCCCGAAACCCTCGATTCCCGATTCCCGCCCATCTGATGCCGACGACCGGTCCGCAATCCCGTCGCACGAACGGCCGCTCCATGTTTTCAAGAGACGTAGACCTTTCGGCGCCGCATCGGGCCGCTCAGGGTCGCCTGCGGGCATGCGCGTCAGGCTGTAGTCGGCGAAGTCGCCGCCTACGACCAGGGCGCGAACGTCACCTATATCGATCCGACCTCCTCGCAGATCGGCCACAAGGAAAGCATGAAGGACACGGCGCGCGTGCTGGGCCGCATGTACGACGCGATCGAGTATCGCGGCTTCAAGCAGGAGATCGTCGACGAACTGGCGAAGTTCGCCGGCGTACCGGTGTTCAACGGCCTCACCGACGAATACCACCCCACACAAATGCTCGCCGACGTCCTCACCATGCGCGAGCATTCGGACAAGCCGCTCACGCAGATCAGCTACGCGTATCTCGGCGACGCACGCAACAATATGGGCAACTCGCTGCTGCTCATCGGCGCGAAGCTCGGCATGGACGTGCGCATCGCGGCGCCGAAGTCGCTCTGGCCGCATGACGATCTCGTAGCGGACTGCAAGAAGTTCGCAGAGGAAAGCGGCGCGCGAATCCTGCTGACCGAAGACCCCAAGGCCGCCGTCAAGGACGTGGATTTCGTGCACACCGACGTGTGGGTCTCGATGGGCGAACCCATGGAGGCGTGGGGCGAACGCATCAAGGCGCTGCTGCCCTATCAGGTGAACATGGCGCTCATGAAGGCGAGCGGTACGCCGCATACGCGCTTCATGCACTGCCTGCCCGCCTTCCACAACAGCGAGACGGTGATCGGCAAGCAGATCGCCCAAGTATCCGGAGCTCAAGGGCGGCGTCGAGGTCACGGAGGAAGTGTTCGAGTCTCCGCTGAATCTGGCCTTCGAACAGGCGGAAAACCGCATGCACACGATCAAGGCGATTCTCGTTTCGACGCTCGCCGACATCTGAGCCGCACCGCTTGACGGGGCGCGTGCGCCGCACGGCCGGGTCGCACACCCGGCAACACGGCGCATGCGCCCCGCTTTACTGACACGCATCACATTGGGAGTCAGACATGCGAATCGTGATTGCGCTTGGCGGCAACGCGCTGCTTCGTCGCGGCGAGCCGATGACGGCGGAGAACCAGCGCGAAAACGTGCGCGTCGCGGCCACCCAGATCTCGCAGATCGCGCAGGGCAACGAACTGGTGATCGCTCATGGCAACGGGCCGCAAGTCGGCCTGCTCGCGCTGCAGGGCGAGGCCTACAAGGACGTGCCCGGCTACCCGCTCGACGTGCTCGGCGCGCAGACCGAGGGCATGATCGGCTACATGATCGAGCAGGAACTCGGCAATCTCCTGCCGTACGAGGTGCCCTTCGCGACCATCCTTACCCAGGTCGAAGTGGACGCGAACGATCCGGCGTTCCAGCATCCGAGCAAGCCGATTGGCCCGGTCTACACGAAGGAGCAGGCGGAGAAGCTCGCCGCCGAGCGCGGCTGGGCCATCGCCCCGGACGGCGACAAGTTCCGCCGTGTCGTGGCGAGCCCGCGGCCGAAGCACATCTTCGAGATCCGCCCCGTGAAATGGCTGCTGGAGCGAGGCACGATCGTGATTTGCGCGGGCGGCGGCGGGATCCCGACGCTCTACGGCGAAGGCCACAAGCTGGGCGGCGTGGAGGCCGTGATCGACAAGGATCTGTGCTCCGCCCTGCTCGCGCAGGAGCTGGAGGCCGATATGCTCATCATCGCCACCGACGTGAACGCCACGTACGTCGACTGGAGCAAGCCGTCGCAAAAGGCGATTGCGAGCGCGCATCCCGACGAACTGGAGAAGCTCGGCTTCGCGGCCGGGTCGATGGGACCGAAGGTCATGGCGGCAGCGGAGTTCGCACGCAACACCGGCAAGGATGCGGTGATCGGCGCCCTGGCGGATATCGTGGCGATCAGCCAGAGCACCGCCGGCACTCGCGTAAGCACCGCGACGTCTGGCGTGACTTTCTACTGAACGCCGAGGCAAAAATATTCTGGCGCACGCAGACTTACCGCTAAGCAGTAACGTCACTGCGGCGGCTCTGATCCGCGCGAGACGTCCGCCCCACATCTCCCGCCGCAGTGGCGCTCACCCGCTGCTCGAGTACGTGCTCGACGCCAAAGAATGACATGTTAAGACTTCCCAGCTCGGCTACGGCGCGGCGGAGCGCCTCTCCACGTACTGTTCGCCCTCACGCGTGCCGATACTGAACCGGCGCTGGTGATGGTCACGGAGTTCATCATCATCCCGGCGGCAACCGCCGCGAGAATACCGGAACAATGGAAATGTTCGGCAAACAGATAGCCTGCGAACGGGATCAGTAGTGTCAATACAACGCCGGGCGCTGGATCGCCCTCGCCCGTCACGCTGCGCAGGCGCCGTATAACGAAGCTGAACAGCCAGCTCACCGCGGCGCCCATCGCAAGGCCGCCTGCGGCGATGACACGAAGCTGATCGAAGCTTCACGCAGCGAAAACACGCCGGTCAACGCGGCCGCAATCGCGAACTTGAGTGCGACGAGACCAGAGGCGTCATTCATCAGCGCTTCGCCCTCGAGAATATGCATCAGATGCGATGGGATACGGTTCTTGCCGGCAATGCCCGCCGGCGCGACAGCGTCTGTCGGCGACAGCACCGCTGCGAGCGCAAACGCGATGGGGAGTGAAACTGTCGGCACGAGCGCATGCACGAAGTAGCCGACGGCGAGCACCGTCATGAACACCAAGGCAAACGCAAGCAGCAGGATCGAACGGCGCCGCATGACGAACTCGCGTTTCGGAGTGCGCCATCCGTCTGCGAAGAGTAACGGCGGGATGAAGAGTAACAGAAACAGTTGGGGGTCAAACGTGACGTACAGACCGAAATTTGTCCAGGCAAGCAATGCACCGATTGCGATCTGGACGAGCGGCAATGGCAACAGGCCGCGCAGAAGCCGCACGACGACGCCCGATACAGCGACCGCGAGCAGCAGGATCAAAACGGTGGAGACAACTTCCATCAGGTAACCGTGAGAACTTGAGCCGGCTCTAGCTATCAGAAGAGCGCGACTACTGAACTAGCGCCGCGTGCCACCTTTTTCTATCGCGTCATCGACAGCGCGAACTGTCGCGGCAGCAACCGTACTCACCGCCAGTATGCCCACCACCCCGAGCAACACCGAGTCGACGCGGCCGACCGTTGTGGTGGGAAAGATCTTGCTGTAACCGATCGTGATCGCCCTCATCGCACAAAAGTAGAGGGTTTCAGCGAACGAGCACGGCGATCTGCTTCCCGAGTCGACCGGGCTGCCGAAGTTATACATTACGACGACAAGCAGGAGGCAAAGCACAAACAGAAATGCGATCGGGGCTCGTAGGTGCCAGAGGGCTCAGGAAAACTCCGCCACGACGTAGCGAGTCTTCAGCGGGGGCGTGCGCGGAATTGCTGGCGTTCTCCGTGACGCTGACCTCTCACCATTTTGTGGTTTGCCCTGCAAACCTGGCGCAGTCTCCACCTGCACATGAAAAGCGGGCCGCCCAGGTTTAGAACGGCTTGGGGCGGCTTAGCCGCCCAGCTTAATGATTGCCATCGTAAGCAGAATGCCAAGCGCGATCATTGCGATACCTGCCTTCATTGCCCCTGCGCCGGTGTAGCGCCCCAGCGCAAAGCCGGCGATGAAAAGCATCACAAGCGTGAGCACGCGCGAGGCGATGAGCGCCGTTGTAACGTTCCTGACGACGAGAAACGGCACCGCGACCGGAAACGTTCCCAGGACAACAAGCAGAAAGATGCCCAGCGCGCCGACGAAGTCACCACTCACAAAATTCGCCCGAGGTGGCAGCGTCAATGCCGCCGCGAGGCGCGCGCGGATCCGCTCGAGGTCGGCATCTTCGACGAGCGGCTCCAGCTTCTCAGGCAATGCATCGCGCAACACCCGTACGGCAACCGCCTGATCCTGCTCGCGCTTAACGGTCTGCGCGAGTTTCAGGCGCTGCCCTCGATCAGCGAGCGTACGTACGAGATACATCACGGCGTCGGCCAGGCCCCACGCGAGATTGCATCCGAGCGCCGCGAAGAACATCTTGTATCCTTCATCTTCGCCTGCGGTGACCGCCTTGACGGCGCCGACGAACGTCAGGGCCATGAACAGACCAAAACATATTTCGCAGACACGGTCGACGGTATTGAGAATCGGTGCGCGTCGTTTGGGTTCGGCGTGTCCGGCCGGCACGATAGTGCTCATATGGCCTCGACTCAAGGTAGACAAAGAGACGTTGCGCTAGCTGCCAACATGGACTGCTGGTACGAGCAGTATATGAAAGAGACAACAGTTCGATATCCTGATTTTTATATACCGGAAACGGTGGGAGCAGCGCAAGAGGCCCGAGGCCAGTCGGACCGCCCATCACATGCCGGAGTGGATGTTCGCAAGCAAGCCATGCACGAATGGTCCACCGTATGTCGGTTGCGCATCCTGGGGTCGTGTGGCGTGCCTTCCCCCGGTCCTGCATTAACCAATAAAGAGGAACCAAAAAATTGCCGGTAAATTGCCGACGGGGGACGCAGTCGGGCCGAACCAGAGAGGACGCGGGCGCGGCCTCCAGGGTCGCTCACCCTCGACCGCAGAGGCGGTGGACTTCCCCGACCGGCCATTCGACATCGATATGTGACCTTTCCTACGACCGACGCATAGCTACCTTGCAAGGGTACTCAAGTGACGCATGGGGGGCTCCGGCGCTTCGAGATCGGCCATTGCGACGAGGCGGACCAGGTCGGGCAGCGTACGCACCTCCATCTTCGCCATCATGCGTGCCCGATGTATCTTGATTGTTTTCTCCGCTGCGCCCAGGGTGTCGGCGACGACCTTGTTGGGCCGACCTGTCACGACGAGCGCCATGACCTCGCGCTCACGACGCGTCAGCGTATCGACGCGTCGCTGGACCTCGTCACGTCGTTCGCGCTCGTCGAAAAGCCGTCGCGCACGTTCAAGCGCGCGCTGCGTGGCATCGAGCAGAACGGATGCATCAACTGGCTTCTCCAGGAAATCCGTTGCGCCCGCCTTCATCGCTTCTACTGCTGTATTCAGGTCCCCATGTGCTGAAATAAAGACTATCGGCACGACGCCATCAAGTCGCCTTTGCAGCTCGATACCACTCAGGTCTGGCAGCTTGAGATCAAGCAGGAGGCAGGCTGGCGCGTGCGTCAGGTCCGCGCCCTGGAAAAATGCGCTGGCACAGTCGAATGCGTGGACGTTGTAGCCACACGAGCGGAGCAGGCGCGACAGGGCATTGCGCACATGCTCGTCGTCGTCCACGACGAATACGATGGCCGTATTTGACGCAACGGATGTGTCCGCCGCTTCGCCGCGATTCCCTGGGCTAAAAGCTCGATATGGGAAGCCGTCCCCCTGGCAGATGGGTGGGTAGACGTCTTTCATGCCGGGTTCTCCCGAACGATGATCCTGAAGCTAGCACAATGCGTCACCCATGGCGAGAGAATGCGTCCATGGCGCGCAGCACCACCGGATCTGCTTTCGGCCAGCAGGAAATTGCATGGACAGCTCCGTCACAACCGCCCTTGATCTGGGGCCCGCTCGCGAACAAGCGCGCGGGGCGCCCGCACATCGCGCGCGGCGCGCGTCGTGCGACGTGCACCTCGTCATTGGACAGCATTTCCCGCAACGCTCGTTGCACCTCACGCTGTCCGGCGCCGAGTTGCTGCGCCAGCTGAGTCGCCGTCCGTTCGCTGCCGTCGGCCAACGCTGCGGCGATGGCGCCCGCGAGGCCCGGCCTGCGCGTCCGTGTTTCTGGATCATCGTATCGCTTCGGCCCGTAACTTACGGGCAGTCGGGATGACGCCCTGTGCGCCCGATGGGGCTTTGTTTTTTGGTGCCTGCCATCCGCTACAGACGTTACCACCCCTTGCGAACGACCTGTACGCGCGGTCCGGCAGCGCCGGTCGATATCCATCCTGCAGAACGGGCTCGAAAAGATCTGGTACAGGTGCGTGACCTGGAAGCGCGAGCAGAGCGCCCGTCTAATGGCTTCCCAGTCGTCAAAAATGCCTGTGTCTGCAAGCTCGAACGCTCTTTGGCGAATGACCTCGCGACACTCCGTTGAATTGATGACCTCGGTCTCTTCCATCTCACCTCTCCTGGTCGCGCACGAACGGAAATGCGACGTCGGCAGCGGGCTATCCTCTAAAACAGCAGGTCTGGTTTCCATCGCGATGGCTGGCCGCGGTTCGAGCTTCTGGATCAGGTTAGGCATCCGAAGTCAAAGCGGATATCGGACCTTCGTCCAACAAAACGCCGTCACGGCCATGAAAGCGCTTGCAGGGAACATGGTTGCGCGTCCACGCCCGGCACGGCAGCGACCGCAGCGAAGTCCCACCTCCGAAAAGAATGTAATGAACAGGGAGCGTACCAGACAATGCCACCGGATGACCGCATTGCCTGGAGCAGTTATTCTTCGGTGAATCGCCCGTTTTCAATGATCCATGGCGATCTGTTGCAGTTCACTTGCGTCGGAATGTCAGAGAACAGGTGACAGCCACGTACGACTTCCAGACCAGAAGAGGCGCGCCATGTACCCTCTTTCTTCAGCCTTGCTGGTATTGGCGCTCCTCGTTTCAGGTGCATTGATTGGCGTCGTCGTTCGACCGCTGTCGCCAGAAGAGCACAAGGCGCATCAAACACTTCAACTCGTGCAGCTGGTTGACGGCATGCTTGTCACGTTCGCCGCACTCGTGCTGGGGCTGATGACGGCTTCCGCAAAAAGTACGTTTGACAACGCGTCCGATGATTTTCGCGCGCTCGCCTCGGATCTTGTCCAGTTCGATATCACAGCCCGCCAGTACGGTCCGGACGCTGACCCGGTGCGGCAGCGGACGCGGGTCTATCTCGCGGCTGCAATTGCGAGCACCTGGCGCCACGAACCGCTTCCCCCGGGGAACGACTATCCACGCAACCTCGCCCCGAAGGATGTCACGGAGAATCTCGACGATGTCCAGCTGGACCAGATGCTTAACTCTGCGGGCATCGAGTGGCGACGTCTGGTTGCACACGATCGTTACCATCAGGATCTGCTCGATGACGGTCGCGACCAGTTTGCACGGATCGTCCAGGCGCACTGGAAACTCATCCAGGAGGTCCACAGTTCGATCTCGCTACCATTTTTCATGACGCTCGCTTTCTGGCTGTTTGTTATCTTTCTGAGCTTTGGGTTGATGGCGCCCCGCAACCCCCTGGTGCTTATCACAATCATGCTGGGCGCCGTTTCAATTGCGTCAGTCGCCTACGTCATTGTCGATCTGGATACGCTCTTTCGAGGAATGATCGTCGTGTCGAGCCATCCGCTGCGCGACGCTCTCACGGCTCTGGCGCGTTAGCGTTCGCACGCCGGATATGCAGGTTTCCTAGTTCCGGCGATACCGTTTAGAGTCAATGCTCGCTTACGGGGCAAATGCGGCGCATCGCCACATTGTGAAGGATCACACAAGGGCTATATTGCAGCGCACCACACCTGCGGGAAGTGATGTTCATCAGGCAAGCGCGCACAGCAGCTTCATCCGTGAACTGCGCAGGCCGAATCCATCGCCCAGGCATGCGAAATTTTTGTAAAAAATTACGGAGTACTTAAATGAAGGAAAATTCGGCTATATGATCGTGGCTGTCTTCTCGCTTGCGGCAATCACACTTTCGATGGCGCACGCCATGTCGCTGTAACCCCCATCCAGAATGCATGGAGATTTCATTAAGTGATCATTTTGGACTGGAGGCCCCGCCGGAATGACCGGATCGGATGAACAACATACGGCATGCGCCGGGTGCGGAAAGGTAAGGCACGGGGCCGGGGGCAGGAATCGTCATGGAAAGCGCGAACTCTGGCGAGACTTAAAGTGGGCGGTGATTGCGCTCGCCTGCCTGTGCGCGGCGAACGTGCTGGCGTTCGAACTTCACTGGTAGAGGCTCGTCAGTTGCGCAAGGCAATACGGTTGAAATCAGTCGAGCACCCATGAAGAATGCTGGATCGAGACCGGGCAGGAAGTGATGTTCGATTTATGAAATCGAACATCCACAGGCCGCATGTAGTGGTCTAATAACCCCGGACACCAATCTAGGCGAGAATACTCGCCATGAAGAGGTGTCTGATGAGCAAGCAACGTCGTACGTTTTCCCCCGAGTTCAAGCGCAGTGCTGCGTCCCTGGTCCTTGACCAGAGCTATAGCCACGTCGATGCCAGCCGTTCGGTCGGCGTCGCGGAATCGGTTCTGCGCCGCTGGGTTCAACAACTGCATCAAGAGCGCCATGGCATCACACCACAGAGCCCTGCAATGACGCCGGAGCAGCAGCGCATCCAGAAATTGGAAGCACGGGTTGAACGCCTCGAGCGGGAGAAGAACCGACTCCGCGCGAGCAACCTAACGTCCTGTCGCTCTCAGCTCGTCCCGCCGAGTCCCGGTTCCAGCGGGCGCACGTTTTGCGCCAGCGATCCTAAGGTCGCTAGCCCGTACGAAATCGTCTATCTGTTCGCGAAGTTGCCGCTCGCTACAACCGGTGACGACTACGCCGCGCCTCTTACTTGGAGTATGCAGAGGAAGCTAGACGCCCCTCCCATAGCATCCGCGACGCCGGGGATACCGCACGATTCCCGGAAATCAACGTTGAGGGCCGCTAGCCGCCCTGCTTAATGATTGCCATCGTCAGCAGCACGCCAAGCGCTGTCATCGTGAAACCTGCCTCCATTCCCCCTGCGCCGGTGTAGCGCCCCAACGCGTAGCCTGCGATAAAAAGCATCACGAGTGTGAGCCCACGCGAGGCGATCAGAGCCGTTGCGAGATCGCTGAGGACAATAAACGGCAAGGCGACGGGAAACGTCCCCAGTACGACCAGCACGAAGACGCCCACCGCTCCGACGAAGTCACCGCTCACGAAGTCCGCGCGAGGGGGCAGCGTTGGTGCGCTCGCCAGGCGCGCACGAATCCGCACGAGCTCAGCGTCTTCTAAAAGCGGTTCCACCATCGCCGGCAATGCGGCCCGCAGGGCACGCACGCCTGCCGCCGGCTCCGGATCCCGCTGCATGGTCAGCGCGATCTTAAGACGCTGTCCCCGATCAGCGAGCGTGCGTACGAGATACATGACCGCGTCGGCCAGACCCCAGGCGAGATTGCACCCGAGCGCGGCTAGGAACATCTTGTACCCCGCGTCTACGCCCGGGTTGACTGCCTTGACGGCGCCGACAAACGTCAGGGCCATGAACAGGCCAAAACACAATTCGCAAACGCGGTCAACGGTATTGAGAATCGGCTCTCGCCGTTGGTGTTCGGCGGGTCTGGCCGGCGTGGTCGTGCTCATATAGCCTCCACTCAGGCTTACAGTGGGACGTTTGCATACTATTGAAACAGGTCGGCCGACGCCAGGAGTGCCCGTCGCCGGGAATACAGCTCCGCCGAAGCCAGTGCGCCGGCCTTGACTTCGCCCCCCTGACGAGCACCATCCCGTTGGGCAACAGCGTGGCCGTGTGACTGTCACGCAGCGCAGCCCTCCCCCGTCACGACTTCGGGGCGTGATACCAGGCATGCTACGTTCTGACTGCCCTGGACGAGAGACAGCTTTCCGATCCGGCGGGGTCGGTTGCCGCCGATCTCTTCGTCACGTTTCCGGCCAACCGGACGGTGAACTCCTCTCCGTGAGAGAAGCCTGGGGCCGTAGTAGCTCAGGGGATTCTCATCCGGGGGGAAGCTGCTGGCAATCCGTTTCGAACCAATGGGCGACGAGGCGCTGCGCCGCGTGGAGATCGTCCGGGTAGTTCGGGTCGTCATTCCAGGGAGACGGGTCGTAGCCCGCTTTCCTCAAGGCGGCAATCTCGCTTTGACGTTGCGCCTTCGTCCCGGGTGGGTCGCTCTTTAGCGCGGCAAGGTCGCGGCACTCTGTTGGGCTTAGATGTGGTCCACTTTGCTGCACGCCGCCAGCGGCACATCCGGTCAGCAGGAGCGCCAACGCAGTAAGCGTCGAGCAGTTTCTCAGAAGGTTTTCCATCGTGCATCTCCACGCATCTAATCGTCGCAACGCAAGCGGTCCGGTGCCACCTCTCGAGCCTAACTCCAGGTATTCATTTTCTCCCGGCCGTCGGCATCACATTTGGGCCGCGTGTACGCCCTCGACTTCCAACTTCTCCGAGCGCACCGACGAGAGGGTTGCCATAGTCGGGCGCTTCCAGATCTGTGTGCACCGATTGTACGAGGAACGGCCCCGCCGCGGCTTTGTTGTGCTTTATTGGCGAGCAATACGAGGAAATACTCCGAACATGCTCTCAATTGACGATCACCGCTGGATCAACTGTCTCTCCGACGTCCACAGCTCCGGCAACGGGTTGCGCGTGCGTGCCTTCTTGCGTGACGTGGTGGGACCAGCATTCAGATCATTGGATGCTGACGTGGAGAAATGGGCGAATGCGGACGACGGCGGTGCCGAGTTCGCTCACGCCGATTCGCAAGACCTCGTTCGGGCGACCACGGAAGCATTTTGCCTTTCGATGCATTCCCTCTTCGAACGCCAGCTTCGCCGATGGTTGAGCGGCTGTGTCGGTTCGCTCGGTTTCACGCAGGAGCGATTGAACACGGCCCGCAAGGGCAACCTCGGGCGGCTCGACAGGCTGCTGCACGAGGTGCGCGGCGTCCCGCTGAGCGCCTTCTACAGCTTCACCTGAGACGGCTGGAACTGCTGGCGAACGCCTGCCGGCACGGCGACGGGGACTCCGCTGACCGACTGTTCAAACGACACCCGGACCTGTGGCCTGCCTGGGCCGCGGTGCCCATACCTTTTCCAACCGACGTCGAGCCGGTGGCACCGCTTGTTCCGCCTTCGTTCGACAGCATCGTCGTGCCACGAAGATGGCTGGACCAGTTCGCGGACGCAATCGCCTGGTTCTGGGTCGACACCGAATACATCTACCTCAACAGCCTACCGCCCCACGACGGGATACGGAAGCGGATGGTAGAGCTAAAGCAACAACGCGTGGCACGACGGCAGCAGTGAATCGCGGCGTGCTCGCGTGCTCAAGGGTGCGGGCCATGTTCACGGGGCGGAACTGTCATTCAAGTCGATGGCGATGCCGACTCGTGGCACGCCCGCTCTTCGTGGTGGACGCCTCGACATCGCGACGGTTCGTCGCCCACTTGCCGGCCTGGATTCTCCGCATCGTCCATGCCGTCGGGCGAAGCCACGAGATACCATCGAGAATAGGTAAACCAGATAGGTCACGGCTCCAACCGGGTGAACGTAGTGTGCGAAGCCGCACATACGGATTCGATGGCTTGCCAGTCAATCGGACGATCACTATTGGGTAGGGCCATCGAGTGACTGTATGGAATGACCGTTCCACTCAAATACCCGCCCTCGCAACACCGACTGCACGACCGGCAGCTCGGGGTCGACCAGAGACTTTCTAATACCTACAGTGTGTCTCAACCGGTGACTGACTTAAGGCAAAATAAACGTGCAAGTCACGCGCGACCGTTGTGCATCGCACCGCTTGCGTTGCGCCAATCAGACGCGTGGAGATGTGCTATGGAAAACATCCCGGGAAACGGCCACTGCCAGCAGTTTCAATCGGGGTGAGAAACTATGGCGCCCCTTCCCCGTCTTTGCAACACCGATCTTTGATAGGGTGGGCGATTCCACGTACGTGAAATGATTCATGCTTTCGCTAGTTTGACGTCCGGGTAAGTGGGCACGTCCAGTGTCGTTCTGTTAGTCCACAAAACCGGCCTGACTGTGGAGATTGCAGCGATCAACGACGCACTCAGGCATGTGCCAGACGCGTCCGGCGCCCATACCGGATAGAAAGACGCAGCAGCTTCTATCCGACCTTTACTTCATTCTCCAACACCCGATTTTTCTCGAAAGCCGCGATGCTTTCGACCGTGGTCTCGCAGATGGTCGTTAATGCCTCACGCGTGAGATATGCCTGGTGCCCGGTGACGATCACATTGGGAAACGACACGAGGCGCTGAAACACGTCGTCGGTGATGATTTCGCTGGAAAGATCGCGGAAAAACAGATCCGCCTCCTGTTCGTAGACGTCGATCCCAAGGCCACCGAGCTGGCCTGTCTTCAGGGCTTCTATGGCGGCTTCCGTATCGATCAGGCCGCCCCGGCTCGTATTGATTAGTATTGCTCCCCGCTTTGCCCGCTTGAGCGCTTCCGAATTGATGATGTGATGGGTCGCCGGCGTGAGTGGGCAATGTAGCGAAATGACGTCGGCTCTTTCGCCGATCTCGCCCGTCTTCGCATAGGCGAGGCCAAGCGCCTCGAATTGCGCAGAGGGCGACGGATCGAACCCAATTACCTTGCAGCCGAAGCCGAGCATGATCTGCGCGAACACGCAGCCGATCTTGCCCGTTCCGACCACGGCAACTGTCTTGCCGCAAAGGTCGAAGCCGGTCAAACCATCGAGCGAGAAATTCGAGTCGCGCGTGCGGTTATATGCGCGGTGAACCTTGCGGTTGATTGCGAGCAATAACGCAACCGCGTGTTCCGCCACTGAGTTCGGCGAGTAGTTGACGACGCGCACCGCCTTCATGCCGAGCCTCGCTGCAGCTTCCAGGTCGACGTTGTTGAAGCCTGTGCAGCGCAACGCGAGCAGGCGTGTGCCGCCCTTGTGCAGCGCCTCCAGCACTTGCGCGTTGGCCCTGTCGTTGACGAAGATGCACACGGCGCCGTAGCCGGCGGCAAGACCGACACTGTCCAAATCGAGGGAGACGTCGTAGTAATGCAGCTCATGTCCCGCGGCCTTGTTGGCCTTGTCGAGATACTGGCGTTCATAACGTGTGGAGCTGAAGACCGCCACTTTCATGATGTACTCCTCCTGAATCTGCAATCCGGAATCGGTTCGCGCTGGACGCCGGCAGGCCTAGCTGGCGGCGATCGCTATGGCTATCTGCACGAACAGTACCTTTACGATAGTCATCGACGGAAAGATCATCGCGTACATGATGTCGGGCTGATCCGTCGGCGCAATGCGGTTCGCGAAGGCGAGAATCGCCGGGTTGCCGGTTGCTCCGCATATCACGCCGACTGACGTATCGAAAGGCAGCCTGAAAACCCACAGGCAGCACACAGCCGTGGTACCGACCAGCACGAGCAGCGTGACCGCGCCATAGAGCAGCAGCAGGGGACCGGCGGTGCCAACCGTCGCGATAAACTTCGGTCCGCATGAAATGCCGACTTGGGCCAGGAAAATCGTCAGCCCGAGATTGCGCAGCACGAGATTCGCGGAAAGCGGCATCACCCAGACGAACGGCCCGCTGCGGCGTGCCTTGCCGAGACACAGCGCCACCAGCAGCAACGCCGCGAGCCCCAGGCTGAAGGCGCCGAGTCCGGGCACGCGCAGCGGAATCGCACCGACCAGCAACCCCGCCGCCGCGCCAATGCCGAGGCAGATGAAACTGAGATCGGCAGTCGTCTTGATCGAATCGCCAAAGAATGCGCGGACGCTCGCCTGATGGGCGCGATTGACCAGCAGGCCCACGCGGTCACCCGCCTCGAGAATCAGGTCCGGCGTCGACAGCAGGTCGGCGTCGCCGCGCCGCACGTGCGCGATCGAGCAGTTCACACCATCGGGAAAGCGCAGATTGCCGAGCGCCATACCGACGACCGACGGGTTCGAAGCGAACACGCGCATACAGTCCAGGTCTTCCCGATGACTCGCGATGCGCCCGGGTTGCAGCTCGCCGCACAGCGCCGTGGCCTCGTCGAGCAGGATGCGGTCGGTGGCGGTTGCGAGCAGGACGTCGTCTGCGCGTAGTGTGAAGTCTTCAGTAGGTAGCTGATTGTGATGCGCGCGCCGTACGGCAGCGATCGCCACGCCCGCAGGCAGGCGAGTGGAGAGATCAGCTAGTCTCAGACCGAACAGACTCGAATTGCGCAGCGCGATTTCCGCAGTCTCCAGCAGCCTCGCTGGAGGCTTGTTTATCTTGACTTTCAGCGCAACGTTTAAGGCGTAGATAAAAAGAATCGGCCCGGCTACGCCAAACGGATAGGCGACGCTGTAGGCCACGGCGGCGTCATTGCTCTTCATCGAGGCGATTGCAACCTGCAGGCTCGCCGTGCTGGTCCCGCTGCCCGCGAACATCCCGAGCGAATCGGCGAGCGTGATGCCGAACCGAATGAACGCGCACGCCACGAGGCCCGAGGCGATCACACCGAGACACGCGGCCGCATTGGCTTTCATGCCCTCCCGGCTGGTCAGCCCGCGGAAGAACTGCGCGCCGTACTGAATGCCGATGCCATACAGAAACAGCAGCAGGCCAAGCGTGCCCAGCAATGCCGGCGGAGCGGATTTCGGCGCGAGCGCGCCGATCGCCAGTCCGACGAACAATACGGCCCCAGAGCCCAGAGCGACGCGCTTGATGTTGATTTCACCGACCAGGTAACCGACCGCAATGGTCAGAAAAAGCGCGAACAGCGGCTGACTGTCGAGGAACGTTCTCACTGCATTCATGCCGCTCCCTCCAGATAGATAAGGCAACGCGACAATACGTGGATGTTAAAGGCGCGCTCGCGCCCACATCCCGTCGCGACGATGTACATTCACCCCGATTCGAGCACGACGACACTGCGCGCTTCCACGCGGCAGGCGTTGCGTTCAACGCGCGCAAGCTCAATCTCAGGAACGATGTCTGCCGGTGGCGCCGCGGCCGTATCGACGACACGCCGCCAGTGCCCCTCGTCGAGCGCGGGGATCGCTGCGTCACGCGCCTCCGCGTACATGTTGAAGATCACGTGCAACATCGGCTCGCCGGGCGCGAGCCGCGCGAGCGTAAACGCGACTAGGCGCGCATCCGGGTCGCACCATGCGGGCGCGTCGAGCTGTTCACCGTGCCACGCCACGTCGGCGTGCGTCTGCCCGGGGGCGGCCAGGCCCGTGAGAAAGCGGCGGCCACGCAGGCTCGCGTGACGCTTGCGCAGCGCGATCAGCTCGCGCACGAAACGCAGCATCTCGCGCGCATCGGCGGTAAAATTCCAGTCCAGCCATGAAATCGCGTTGTCCTGGCAGTACGCGTTGTTGTTGCCGAGCTGGGTGCGCAGGACTTCGTCGCCTGCGAGCAGCATCGGTACGCCTCGGCTCAGGAAGAGGATCGCGATGAAGTTGCGCGTCTGGCGCAGGCGCAGGCGGGTGATTGCTTGATTGTCGGTCTGGCCTTCGATGCCGCAATTCCATGACAGATTGTCGTTGCTGCCGTCGCGGTTGTCCTCGCCGTTCGCTTCGTTATGCTTTGCGTTATAGCTGACGAGATCGCTCAACGTAAAGCCATCATGGCAGGTGACGAAGTTGATGCTGTTCGCGGGCAGCCGGCCACCGGCCTGGTAGAGATCCGCGCTGCCCGCCACGCAGGTGCACACCTCGCCGATGACGCCCGGATCGCCTCGCACGTAGCGGCGGACCACATCGCGATAGCGCCCGTTCCATTCCGCCCATGCCATGCCCGGAAAAGCGCCGACCTGATAGAGGCCGCCGGCGTCCCACGCTTCGGCGATCAACGGCACGCGAGCCAGCACCGACGAAGCCTCCATGGCCCACGGCAACGGCGGCGTGGGCAGCAACTGGCCACCCTCGCCGCGTGCGAATACGCTCGCGAGGTCAAAGCGAAAGCCGTCGACGCCAAGCTCGCGCACCCAGTATTCGAGGCAACGCACGATGAACGCGGTCACGAGCGGGTGGTTGCAGTTGACCGTGTTGCCGCAGCCCGTGAAGTCGAGGTAATGCTGTGGGTGATTCCGATCGACCTGATAGAAGGCGTCGTTGCCGAACACCTTGAAGTGGATCACCGGCCCGTTCTTGCCCGCTTCGGAGGTGTGATTGAACACGACGTCGAGCAGCACGCGAATGCCGGCCGCGTGCAGTGCATCGACGCACTCGCGAAATTCTTGCGGCGCACGCGCCGGCTCGACGCAATAGCGCGGGTGCGCGCTATAGAAGCCATACGTGCTGTAGCCCCAGTAGTTGCGCAGGCCGCGCGCGGCGGCGTAGCCGGGCAGGTCCTGTTCGTCGAAAGCCATCACCGGCAGGAGTTCGACATGCGTGACGCCGAGCGACTTCAGATAAGGGATTTTCTCGACCAGACCCGCGAACGTGCCGGGATGGCTCACACCGCTCGACGGATGCCTGGTGAAACCGCCAACGTGCAACTCGTAGATGACGGCGTCGTCGAGCGCGTGGATTGCGAGGTCGTCTGCGCGACGTTGCAGCGGCTCCGTGACGATGCCTCTGAGCGACGAAGACTCCACAGCCTGTTCCTGCCCCGCGTTCGAACGGGAATAAAATCGGTCGCTCACGGCGCGCGCCTGCGGGTCGAGCAGTTCTTTACGACTCGCGGCTTCGTCGCTCATCTGTGGCACGCCGAGCGGACCATACGCACGCCACGTGTAGCAGCAGCGCAGCGGCAGATCTTCGACCAACACATGCCAGTAGAAATACGTGTGGTTCGCGCCCGTGAGCGCGATGACCTGAAACGGCTCGACGCTTTCCTCCGGCACGTAGAGCAGCAGTTCGATGCGCGTCGCCCGCCGGCAGAACACGCAGAAGTTGACGCCGCCCGGCACGACCGTCGCACCGGCGGGAAAGCGCGATCCGGGCTGGGTCCGATAGCCGTTCGGAAGAGGCGCTTCAGCGCTGATCAAGATCGATCCTCACGGGACGCGTATTCCAGACGTGCTCGCAATACTCTCTGATTGCGCGGTCCGACGAGAACTTGCCCGAGTGCGCGGTGTTCATGATCGACATCCGCGTCCATTGCGACGTATCTCGCCAGGCGTCGCTTACGCGCTCCTGGCATGCGACATAAGCCGCGAAATCGGCGAGTACGAGAAACGGGTCGTGGTGGATCAGGTTATCGAGAAGAGGCCGGAACATCGCCTTGTCGCCACGCGAAAAACGCCCTTGCGCGATCTGATCGAGCGCGTCGCACAGGTCGTCGTTGCCTTGCGCATACTCCGAAGGACGATATTCTCTCCGTTTGATCTCTTCCACCTGCTGCGCGGTGAGGCCGAACAAAAAAAAGTTTTCCACCCCCACTTCCTCGCGAATCTCGACGTTCGCGCCGTCCAGCGTGCCAATCGTCAGCGCACCATTGATCATAAACTTCATGTTGCCGGTGCCCGATGCTTCCTTGCCTGCCGTCGAGATCTGCTCGGAGAGATCCGCGGCCGGATAGATCCAGTGCCCGTTCTTCACGTTGAAGTCCGGATAGAACACGACCTTGATCCGGTCTTTGAGCGCCGCATCGTTGTTCACGACCTCCGCGATGCCGTTGATCAGACGGATGATCAGCTTCGCCATCGCGTAACCCGGCGCGGCCTTTCCACCGAAGATGAAGCAGCGCGGCACGGTATCAAGATTCGGGTTCCGGCACAGCCGGCTATAAAGACTGATGATATAAAGCGCATTCAGATGCTGACGCTTGTATTCGTGGATGCGTTTCACCTGAATGTCGAACAGCGCGTCCGGATCGACCTCTGTGCCTGTCGTGTTCCTGATGCGTAAGGCTAGCGCGATCTTGTTCTCGCGACGGATTGCGCGCCACGCGTCGTGGAAAGCCGGGTCATCGGCATGCGCAGCGAGCGCCGCGAGCCCGGCAAGGTCTTGCGTCCAGCCGTCACCGATCGTTTGCTTGAGAAGACGTGCGAGCCCGGGATTGCTCAGCATCAGAAAGCGGCGCGGCGTGACACCATTGGTCACATTAAGGAAACGCTCGGGAAACATTTCGGCGAAGTCGTGCAGCACGGTCCGCTTGAGCAGGTCCGAATGCAGCGCAGCCACGCCGTTGACCGAATGACTGCCGATAGTTGCGAGATGGGCCATGCGCACTTTCCTGTCGCCGGTTTCGTCGATCAGCGACATGCGTCCGACTCGCGCTTCGTCGCCAGGATAGCGACGGCGTACCTCGTCGACAAAGCGGCGATTGATTTCGTAGATGATCTCTAGCGGTCGCGGCAACAAGCTTTGGAAGAGTGGCAAGCCCCAGGTTTCCAGCGCCTCCGGCAGCAGCGTGTGATTCGTATAGGCCAGTGTGCGCCGGGTGATGTCCCACGCCGCATCCCATGAAAGCAGGCGCTCGTCGATGAGCAGGCGCATCAGCTCCGCGACCGCGATCGATGGGTGCGTGTCGTTGAGCTGCACGGCAAAGAAATCCGCGAAGTGATCGATCGACGTGCCCTTGACATCCAGCAGGCGCAGCATATCCTGCAGCGAGCAGGAGACAAAGAAATACTGTTGCGCGAGACGCAGGCGCTTGCCGGCCTCGGGTTCATCATTTGGATACAGCACTTTCGAAAGCGTTTCGGATACGATCTTTTCCGCGACCGCATCGTAGTACTCGCCCGCGTTGAAGTCCTGAAAGTCGAATGACTCGACGGCTTCGCTCTTCCACAGACGCAGCATGTTGCAGGTGTCGACGCGATAGCCCTGCATCGGCATGTCGCACGCGACGCCTTTCACCTGGCGTGCCGGAATCCAGCGCACGCGCAAACGACCTTCGGTGTCCGTTGCGCTCTCGGTGTGTCCGCCGAACGATACGTAATAGTTGACGTCGTGGCGCACGATCTCCCACGGGTTGCCTTTCTGCAGCCACTTGTCCGTGCATTCCACTTGCCAGCCGTCGCGAATCTCCTGATCAAAGATTCCGAACTCATAGCGGATGCCGTAACCGATCGCGGGGATTTCAAGTGTCGCCAGGGAGTCCAGGTAGCACGCGGCGAGGCGTCCCAGACCACCGTTGCCGAGCCCCGGCTCTTCTTCGAGCGCGAGCAGAACGTCGAGGTGCTGACCCAGCTCGCGCATCGCTTCGCGCGCTTCCGCCTCCATATCGAGGTTGAGCAGGCTGTTGCCCAGTTGTGGGCCGATGAGGAATTCGGCCGACAGGTAGCACGCGACCTTCACGTCTTTCGCCGCGTACATATTCATGGAAGCTGCCCAGCGAGCGAGCATGCGGCCTTGCACGCTGTAGGCAAGCGCCATGTACCAGTCCTGCGTCGTTGCCACGTCAGGGTAACGAGCCTGTCGGCAGATGAGATTTCTCAGCACGTCATGATGAAACGCAGGAACGGTTGCGTCGCTTACGACGGCTCTGTGGTTCGCGACTGAAGCGGTTGCAGGAACGTCGCTCATACCTGTCCTCCTGTCACGGGCTGGCATAGCCCTGTCGCTTCAATCCGGCCACATCCATTCGGATATTTCGGTGCGATCCGTGCCATGCTCGTGCGCGTAATTCAAGTTCAGGATGATTGCATTCCGCATGTCTTCCCTGAGGTGCGCTGACCTGCCCTGCAGGCGCGGTACCCGGTCAAGCACGTCGAGCACGAGGTTGAACCGGTCCACCTTGTTGAGGATGGCGAGTTCGAGTGGCGTGTTGATGTTGCCCTTCTCGGTGTAGCCGCGAACGTGCAGATTCTCGTGATTGCGGAAGCGGTACGCGAGCTTGTGAATCAGCCACGGGTAGCCGTGAAAATTGAAGATCACCGGCTTGTTGACAGTAAAGAGGCTGTCGAACTCACGCTCTGTCGAGCCGTGCGGGTGCTCGCTCACCGGCTGCATCCTGAACAGATCCACCACGTTCACAAAGCGCAATTTCAGCTCAGGTAGCCTTTCGCGCAGAATGGCGGTGGCCGCGAGCGCCTCCTGGGTGGCGACGTCACCGCACGAAGCCATCACCGCGTCCGGTTCCATGTCCTCATCGTTGCTCGCGCGCCGCCAGACACCCATACCCTTCACACAATGCACGACCGCTTCGTCGATCGTGGTGAACTGCAGGTGTTTTTGCTTGTCCGCCACGATCACGTTGATGCAGTCGGTCGAGCGCAAACACTCGTTCGCGACGACGAGGAGCGTATTGGCGTCGGGCGGCAAATAGACCCGCGTGACGGAGGGACTCTTGTTGGTGACGAGATCGATGAAACCAGGGTCCTGGTGCGAAAAGCCGTTATGGTCCTGACGCCATACCGTGGATGAAAGCAGGATGTTCTGCGAGGCCACCGACGCGCGCCAGGGCACATGGTTCTTGCACACGTCTAGCCACTTCGCGTGCTGGTTGAACATCGAGTCCACCACGTGCGCGAACGCTTCGTAGGTGTGAAAGAAGCCATGCCGCCCCGACAGCAAATAGCCTTCGAGCCAGCCCATGAGTGTGTGCTCGGAGAGCATCTCCATCACGCGACCATCGCGCGCAAGCTCGCCGCCGTCCTCGTCCTCCGGCAGCATGTCGGCCATCCAGACCTTCTTGCTGACCTCGTAGATCGACTGCAAACGGTTCGACGCCGTCTCGTCCGGGCCGAATACCCGGAAGGTGCGCATGTTGCAACGCATCGTGTCGCGCAGGAACTGGCCGAGCGGCTGGGTATTCTCGCGCAACACTGCGCCGGCGCGTGCGACTTCGACCGCATACTTGCGGAAGTCGGGCAGCTTCAATTCGCGGCGTAACAGGCCACCGTTCGCATGCGGATTCGCGCTCATGCGGCGGCGTCCTTGGGGCGCCAGCGCACGCAATTCGGGCAGCAGGCGGCCGCTTTCGTCGAACAGCTGGTCGGGCTCGTAGCTGCGCATCCAGCTTTCCAGCAATGCCAGGTTCGCCGGGTTGCCGCTCACGTCGGAGAACGGCACCTGATGCGAGCGCCACGAGCCCTCGACCTTGTGTCCGTTGATTTCCTTCGGCCCGGTCCAGCCCTTCGGGGTGCGCAAGACGATCATCGGCCAGAGGGGCCGCTCGGATAAACCACTTGCGCGCGCCCTTTCGTGAATCGTGCGAATCTCGGCGACGACTGTATCGAGCGTGCCGGCCATCTTTTGATGCATCTCCAATGGATCCGATCCCTCGACGAAATACGGCGTATATCCGTAGCCCTCGAACAATGATTTCAGTTCCCGGTGACTGATGCGCGCGAGGATTGTCGGATTGGCGATCTTGTAGCCGTTCAGGTTCAGGATCGGTAGAACGGTCCCATCGCGCACCGGATTAATGAACTTGTTCGAATGCCAGGCGGTGGCGAGCGGACCGGTCTCGGCCTCGCCATCTCCGACGACGCAGGCCACGATAAGGTCGGGATTGTCGAGTGCGGCGCCATAGGCGTGCGCCAGGCTGTAACCGAGTTCGCCGCCTTCATGAATTGAACCCGGCGTCTCGGGCGTCACATGTGAGCCGATGTGACCCGGAAACGAGAACTGCTTGAAGAACTTCTGCATGCCCTCGGCGTCTTCGCTCTTGTCCGGGTACACCTCAGAATAGGCGCCTTCCAGATACGCGGGACCGAGTACGCCTGGCGCGCCGTGTCCCGGGCCGGCCATGAAGATCACGTCTACATCATCGCGCGTGATCACCCGGTTCAGATGCGCCCAGACAAACGACAGCGCCGGGCTCGCGCCCCAGTGCCCGAGCAGACGGTGTTTGACATGCTCAACCTTGAGGGGCTCGCGCAGTAGCGGGTTGTCCCTGAGATAAATCATGCCGACCGAGAGGTAATTGCACGCACGCCACCAGGCGTCGATGCGTTCAAGTTCGTCACGAGACAGCGTAGCGACGTTAGCGTCCGAAGCGGCATGTGCGCTCATTCTGGCGTCTCCTGTCCAGGCAGCCTCGGCTCGGGTTCGACGCTGAAGCGTCGGGCTCGCTGCGACGGCTCTGTCTGGTACTGCCGGGTCGCATCGCCCTTGTGAAGCAGTTCTTTGTATGCGATTTTGCAAGAAAGCCCGAGACGTCGTTCGACGACATCACCGCAAGCTGGCGAACGGGATCGTCGGGTCCACGCCACGCCTTGACTGTGTAATTCTGTAGCCTAGCCACGGCTGGGGCACTTGCCTATCGGACCTTGGTCCGATCCCCTCGCCAGAACAGTGGGCCGGGAAAAAAAGCACTTGAGACCACCCTCGTCGCCGCGACTGCGCTACAGGTTGAATGCAAACAGGTCACTGGATTGATCGAGTGGTTTGGGATACGGGAGCGGACCTCGTCGGCGTTCCGTTCAAGCTTTACCCTAGCCGACCGTCCTGCCATCCGCCGGCCAGAATCGCTGGCAGACGGGTACGATAACGTCCGCAATGGAGGACAACGCAGGGAGGGCTGCCATGAGGGCGAAAACACAGGCCAGCAAAACGCAGGGCGGACGCCCCGTGAGCCGCACCCGACAGCCATAAAAAGATTGGACCCACCTCTGGATGGTTCCATTCGTATGTTAGGTTGAAGCAACCAGTCCAGCCCAGTTGCGCCGCTCGCAGCCTCTTCGCTGAATCAGGGGGCAGCCTTGGTGTCTATTGCATGCTGTGCAGCGCGAACGCCTGCCGTCAAGGCGTCATCCTCTGAGCCGAAGACGTGGTTACCTTCTGCAACAAGCCGGACGGGCATGCCAATTGGTCTTCTCGGATCCACCGTGCAGACACTCACCACTGCGACGTATCCAGAGGCGGGCCCATACGTAAACTCCCTCGTCACTGCCCGCACGCACTCAAGCTGCACGGTGATCTCATACCCTTTGTACAGGTGCTTTTTCTCCATCGCCTTACTCCTGACCAGGATGTGCCAAGAATCCCAGCGCTTTCGTTAGCCAGCGACTCTCGACATCGCTCCTCTCATGCATTTATCACGCGGTCAGCGCCTAGCCGATTATCCATACGTATGCGCGGAAAATTGCTAAACACCGGTCTTCGCACATCATGTCAGACGACCTGCTTTGGTCTGAATCTACCCCAAAGTATGAGTGCAGGGGCGCGATCCTGCTTCGGTGGGAGCACACCACTGCAATTCTTCCCAAGGGAAATTGGAACGTTGACCTTCCTTTTCTTCGGCCCCTCTCCCGTGAGCCACCGCCGGTTTGTGGCCAAGCCGGTTCGCCGCCAACTGGGTTCCAAGGCACACCAATTCCGCTAGCGAACGCGTATCTGCATCTTGTCCATGAAGCGCACACGATGAATCCTGTTAGATTTCTCGGATATTCCCAGTTTGTCCACAGTTCGTTTGTTTGCCATTCCGGTCACAACCAGCGCCATGACCTCGCGCTCGCGTGGGGTGATCCTCCCGGAAAGCAGCCGCACGCGGTACAACTGATATTGCTCGGCCCGAGCCGCTCGTTTGGCCGCCGACCTGCCAATCCCTCCCGATAGTGACGACGGCGGTTGTACAACCGGGAGCTGCCGTTCGCGGGCTGACACAGGGACTGGCGGAGACGTAGAACAAAATAAAACTGTCACAGTTCCGGAAGTGAATGTGTCACTTCGCGGCTGAGCGAGCTTTGCGAATGCCGCTTCCGCCCCATACTGGGACGGGATCGATTCTACGTCTCAGTGCGTTAAGGTTTATTCGATGCCTGCCATCGGCCGCAGGAATGTGCCTGCCTCCGCGTGTGTCGGCAGGCGTCGAATAAACCTTAACGAACAGGGACGGACGACCACAGTTCGTTAGGGAGAGTTCATATGGGCGGAACCAGAGGCCAGCCGAGCACCCTCGCGTGCGCGCTCACCGTCCACGCGGACCGTAGACCGCCCAACCAGGAACCTTCCCTGTCAGGCGCAGTCGCGCGCGCTGTTCAGGATGTAGTGGTCAACTTATTTCGGACAGGCAGATAGGTTCTTTCACTGTCGGTTTGGCCTCGTAGGCGGCGGGCGACAGATAGCCCAGCGTGGAGTGCAAGCGCACCGGATTGTAGAAAGCGACGATGTACTGATTGATGTCGCGCCGTGCCTCATCGTAGTTGGCGTACTGACGCTGCCACACGCGCTCCATTTTGAGGTTCAGGAAGAATCTCTCCATCACCGAATTGACGCTCCTATGTCAAGCGGCGGCCGTCGAATCGGCAAGATCGGCCAGAATGACCGGGTACAGCTCCCGGACGATATAGCGTTTCAGGCAGCGGTGGATTTCCTTGTTCGACATGCCTTCCTTCGTCCGTCGATCGTATGCGGTCGATAAACGACGCCCTTCCATGGAGTGGCTGAAGGTCTGAACCTAAGTGTCCGCGTGGACACATGCACTCAGACCTCTATGACCGCAAATCGAGACCTCCGCAGCAGACTGGTTGTTGGCCAGAAACGGGATGGCCGGCGCGAATTTGACGAGAACGCCATACGCGAACTGGTCGCGCTATGCCTGAGGCCCGGCGTGTCGATCGCGCGGGCCGCCATGGATCATGACGTCAATCCAAACCAGTTACGCCGCTGGATCGCGCGCTATCAGCCGCAGATGCAGCACGG
>NZ_SMOD01000068.1 GCF_004353905.1 Paraburkholderia guartelaensis
ATGCCTCGTGTGCGCGCAGGAAGCGGAAGAACTCCACGCCTTCGCGCAGACGCCGCTTCATCATGTCCCAGCTCGTGAGCATCTCGCGCACGATCTCCCAGATCTTCGACGGCCGGAAATAGAACTGGCGATAGAACTGCTCCAGGTGGTGATAGATCTCGTCACGCGACAGATGCGCATAACCGATCGCCGCGAGCTGCACGCCTTCCTTGCTCACCAGGTTGATGGTCTTGTTCTCTTCCATCCAGCCGTTTTCCACGGCCTGCTTGTACAGCGTCGTGCCCGGATACGGCGCGGCCAGCGACACCTGAATCGTATGCGGATTGATTTCCTTCGCGTACTCGATCGTCTTCTTGATCGTGTCCTGCGTCTCGCCCGGCAGCCCCAGGATGAAGGTGCCGTGAACCTTGATGCCGAGCTTCTTGCAGTCGGCGCTGAAGCGGCGCGCGAAGTCCGTGCGCACGCCCTTCTTGATGTTCACGAGAATCTGGTCGTCGCCCGACTCGAAGCCCACGAGCAACAGGCGCAGGCCGTTTTCCTTCATGACCTTCAGCGTCTTGTACGGCACGTTCGCCTTCGCGTTGCACGACCACGTCATGCCGAGCTTGCCGAGACCGATCGCGATCGCTTCGGCGCGCGGCAGGTCGTCGGTGAAGGTGTCGTCGTCGAACATGAGCTCCTTGACTTCCGGCATGTTCTCGCGGATCCACTTCGCTTCCTCGAGCACGTTCTCGACCGAACGTGTGCGATAGACGTGGCCGCTCACGGTCTGCGGCCACAGGCAGAACGTGCAGCGCGACTTGCAGCCGCGGCCCGTGTAGATCGAGACGTACGGGTAGTTCAGGTAGCCGATGAAGTAGTTTTCGATCTTCAGGTCGCGCTTGTAGATGGGCGCGACGAACGGCAGCGAGTCCATGTCCTCGAGCACCGGACGGCCCGGGTTGTGCTCGATCGAGCCGTCCTTCGCGCGCCACGAAATGCCCTTCACCTCGGCCAGCGGCATGCCTTCGGCGATTTCCTTGCAGGTGAAGTCGAATTCCTCGCGGCAGACAAAGTCGATGGCCTCGCTCGCGGTGAGCGAGTTATGCGGATCGACCTGCACCTTCGCGCCCACGAGACCGATGACGATCGACGGCTTGCGCTTCTTGAGGTCTTCGCAGAAGAGCGCGTCGGTCGGGAACGACGGCGTGCTCGTGTGGATGATGACGAGGTCGTACGCGGCTGCAATCTTCAGCGTTTCTTCCACACCCAGGCCGTCGGCCGGCGCGTCCAGCACGCGGCTGTCGGGCACGAGGGCCGCGGGCTGCGCGAGCCAGGTGGGATACCAGAACGAGCGGATCTCGCGCTTTGCCTGGTAGCGCGAGCCCGCGCCACCGTCGAAGCCGTCATACGACGGGGCCTGCAGAAACAGCGTTTTCATGCGATGAGTGCTCCGGGTACCCGTACTGTGTCGGGTGATGATTGAGGTGACGATTCGGTATTAAAAGCGCGGTATAAAAAGCGCGATACAAAAAGCGCCAGTATAAAAACGACGCGCTCAGCGAGCATCCGATCCTTCGACGGCAGGCCGACGCGCGCTCGCGGGCCTGGCCATGCCGGAAGGCGCTTCGGCCTCGGGATTGGCGACGCTCACGCGCACACCGCGCCAGATCACGTGCGAGCCGAACGCGGCGGAAAGCCACTGCAGGGCCAGCAGCACGTCGCGTAGCGGCACGAGCGGCAAATCGCGCCAGAACGCGCGCCAGCTCCCGCTCGCTCGCGCGTGCAGTATCAAACGCGCAATGATACCCGCCATCGTGGCAGTGGCGAGCGCGGCCAGCGCCGCGCGCGTCGACGCGCACGCGCCGATGCCCGCGCCCGCCGCGAGCAGGCCGTAGAACAGCGCGCCCAGCACGAGCCACGGCGTGGGGAACGTAATGAACAGCGAAGCGAAGCCCGCCGGGTTCACCGAGCGAATGGTGCGCAGCCAACGCGTTTCGCGCAGCCAGAGCGAGCCGAAGGTCGGCTCGATCACGTCGGTGGCGACCACCACGGGCGCCAGCACCGTGGCGAGGCCGTGATCGCGCGCATAGCGGGCGAGCAGATAGTCGTCGGCGAGGCAGTCCTTGAGCGCGGCGAAACCGCCGATGCGCTCGAGCGTCGCACGGGAAAGTGCGAGCGTCGCGCCAAAACCGAACGCGCGCGAGCCCGTGGAATGCGCCACACGTACCGAAGGCGCGAACCACTCGTTGATGAAGAGCGCGCCCACGCGCGGCCAGAAACCGCCGATGCTGCGAGCGCTATAGAGGCACGTCACGACGCCCACGTCCGGGTCGGCGAGCGGCGCGGTGACGATCTCCAGATAGTCGGGCTCGACTGCGATATCGCTGTCGGCCACGATGATCGCGTCGTACCGCGCGCGCGCAGCCAGATTGATGAGGTTGCTCACCTTGAGATTGCTGCCATGCACGCGCGGGTCGATCACCAGCTCGATGTCATGGCCGGGATAAGCCGCCTGCAACCGGCGCACCACGGCAATGGCCGGATCCGCCGGCGAGGACACGCCGAACAGCAACTGAAAACGCGGATGCCGTTGCTCGCAGAAGGTCGCGAGATTTTCGTAAAGGCGCGGCTCGGCGCCGCACAAGGGCTTGAGCACGCTCACGGGCTGCGGTTGCGCACGGCGCGCGCGGCGCGCCGCTTCGCGCACGAGCGCGGCCGAACCGAGGCGCGGCATCGTCAGCGCGGCGACGAGGCCGTAGAACGCGGCAACGCCGCACAGCACGACCACCGTCCAGACGAGCACGGGCCAGGGCGCCGGCATGGCGAACACCTGCGACACCGTCATGACGCGCCGCCTTGCCGGGTCACGTGGGCCAACTCGCGCTCGCCGCCGGCGGCGCGCAAGGGGTAAAGCTCCTGCGGTGCCCCGACCGGAATTCGCGTTTCACCACGTACCATTTCCCTGCCCTGAAAATCCAGAATTAAGCCGCGCATCGTAGCCGCATTACGAATTCGAAGCAGGAAACCGGACAATGGATGCCGGTTTGCATGATGCGAGGCAATTGAACAAACAATGAATGGAGATAAACCATCGTATGTAACCGCTGGCTATGGTCGATCCCCGATTCGACGCCGAAAATTGTATCAGCAAGCTCCGTCGGCTGCTTCCGGCAAACGCGGGAAAATGCGTTGCCAAAGTTGTAAAAGCGTAACTATTTCAGCCATTAAACAGCCGCCTTCCAGAGCTTTTCCGCCCCGAAAAAAATCGGTAAGCATCTAGAAATGATTCTTTAATAATTTTGAATTAAAGGCACGCGCCCTGCATTTAAACAGGAGTGGTTCTCGTTAATATTCAAATCATCCGGGCGTAGAAACAATCAGACGGCATCTGAACCCACGCCGGCGGCATGGGTTCCCGGACTCCTCCAGCACGAACGAAAGTGCTTTGGCACAATGGCCGCACCTTGCGACTGCCTTGCGGCCTCGCGCCGGGAAACCGGCGCACCGCACGAGCGCCGCGCTTTCAATACCAGGCCCCAGGCTAGCCCATGACCCTCTTCTCCGTACTCGACCTCTCGCCCATCCCCGCGGGCTCCCATGCCGGCACCGCGCTGCACAACACGCTCGATCTCGCGCGGCACGCCGAGCGTCTCGGCTACCACCGCTTCTGGCTGGCCGAGCATCACAACATGACGGGTATCGCCAGCGCGGCGACTTCGGTGGTGATCGGCTACGTGGCGGGCGGCACGCAAACCATCCGCGTGGGCTCGGGCGGGATCATGCTGCCGAACCATGCTCCGCTCGTGATTGCCGAGCAGTTCGGCACGCTCGAAGCGCTCTACCCCGGCCGCATCGACCTCGGCCTCGGGCGCGCGCCCGGCACCGACCAGACCACGGCGCGCGCGCTGCGCCGCGACCTGCAGGGCAGCGCCGACAGCTTCCCCGACGACGTCGCCGAGCTGCAGCGCTATTTCGCCGCGCCCGTCGAAGGCCAGCGCGTGCGTGCGGTGCCTGGCGCGGGGCTGAACGTTCCGCTCTATATCCTCGGCTCGAGCCTTTATGGCGCACAGCTCGCGGCGGCCATGGGCCTGCCGTTCGCCTTCGCCTCGCACTTTGCACCGGACCATCTGCTCACGGCGCTGCGTCTCTACCGCTCGCAGTTCCGACCGTCGGCGGTGCTCGCGAGGCCCCATGCGATGGTCGGCGTGAACGTGTTCGGCGCGCCCACCAACGAAGAAGCGCGCTTCCTCTTCACTTCGCTGCAGCAGCAGTTCGTGAATCTGCGCCGCGGCACGCCGGGGCAGTTGCCGCCGCCGGTCGAGCAGATCGCGGCGAACGAGTTCGAACTCGCCGGCGTATCGCACTCGCTCGCCTGCTCCGTGGTAGGCGACCAGGAAACCGTGCGCGCAGGTCTCGCCTCGGTGATCGAGCAGACCGGCGCGGACGAGCTCATCGTCACCGCGCAGATCTACGACCACGCGGCGCGCCTGCGTTCGTTCGAGATGGCGGCGCAAGCGCGCGAGGAATTGAAGGAAGCCACCGCGGGACGGTAACCACCGCGCGCGCTCGAACGCACGCTCAGTGCGAGGTGTTCAACGCGTCGAGGCCCTTGAGCAGCGCGGCGTGAAACGCCTGCGGATCCTGCATCTGCGGCGCGTGCCCGAGATCGGCGAACTCCACGAGCGTCGCGTGAGGAATGGCGCGCTGCGCGGCTTTGGCCAGCACCGGATAGTGCCCGAGCTGCGCGCGCACCTCGGGCGGCGCGAGATCCTTGCCGATGGCGGTCGTGTCCTTGTCGCCGATGAGCAAGAGCGTCGGCATCTGCAACTGGCCGAACTCGTAAATCACCGGCTGCGTGTAGATCATGTCGTAGAGCAGCGCCGAATCCCAGGCCACCTGCGTCTTGCCCGGCCCGCGATACATGCCCGCGAGCATCTGCACCCAAGGCTCGTAGGCCGGGCGCCACTGGCCCGCGTAATAAGTGGCCTGCTCGTAGCGGCGAATCCCGTCGGCGCTCGTCTTGAGTTCGCGCGCGTACCAGTCGTCCACTGAAATCGACGGCACGCCCTTCGCCTTCCAGTCTTCGAGCCCGATCGGGTTCACGAGCACGAGCTGCTCGGTTTCGTGCGGATACATGAGCGCGTAGCGCACCGCCAGCATGCCGCCCGTCGAATGGCCGATGATCGTCGCCTCATGCACGCCGAGCGCGGCGAGCAGCGCATGCGTGTTGCGCGCGAGCTGCTGGAAGCTGAACTGGTACGAAGCGGGCTTGCTCGATTTGCAAAAGCCGATCTGGTCCGGCGCGATCACGCGGTAGCCCGCGGCGTGCAACTCGCGGATGGTGGCGTCCCACGTCGCCGAGCAAAAGTTCTTGCCGTGCAGCAGGACCGCGGTGCGTCCGTTCGGCTTCGCGGGCTGCACGTCCATGTACGCCATATGGAGCGTTTGCCCCTGCGAAACGAACGCAAAGTCATGCACGGGATGCGGATACTCGAAGCCCTGCAGCTCGGGACCATACGCGGGGCCGTCGGGCGTCTCGGTCGCGCCTTGCGGCGACGACGTGGCCAACGGCACGGCAGCGCTCGCCTCGGGGTCGGCAGCGAGCGCGACGTGACAGAGCGCGGCCGCACTCAGCGCGGCAACGAAGGGAGCAAAACGGGCAAGCGTATGGTTCAGGATGGCTCTCATCGACGGGAGATCGGGCGAAAGGTCGGACGGAAAAACAGGACGGCGAAATGGCGCCGGTACAGCCAGCGATTCTAGCGGCCCCGCCCCGCTCCTGGCGGCTTTCTCGCCCAGAGAACGTGCGCGGCATGCCGTTTGCTGCTCATGAACACCTCGCACGAATGCGGCGCCTGTTCGGCCCTGCGGACAGGCAATTCGCGCTACGCTGCATTCGGTGCTAGAACAATCAATACAGGATGCACGAGACGTCCGCGACGCGAGACACGCACGCGTGCTGCACTGCGAAACGCGCCGCATAAGGAACGCGGCAAGCACGCGAGACGAGGACCGCACGGGCCGGGCACGACGAGGCGGCCTGCGGCGGCCGCACCGGGGGGCACAACAAGGAGACGACCATGGAAACTCCGGCAAGCCTCAACGATCTGCAACGCACCACCCTCGCCATCGTGCTCGCTGGCGGCCGCGGCACGCGCCTCGGGCCGCTCACCAACAAGCGCGTGAAGCCGGCCGTGTACTTCGGCGGCAAGTACCGCATCATCGATTTCGCCCTCTCGAACTGCCTGAATTCGGGCATCCGCCGCATTGCGGTCGTCACGCAGTACAAGGCGCACTCGCTGTTGCGCCATCTGCAGCGCGGCTGGGGCTTCCTGCGCGGCGAATTCAACGAGTTCCTCGACCTGTGGCCCGCGCAGCAGCGCGTCGAAGGCGCGCACTGGTATCGGGGCACCGCCGACGCCGTGTACCAGAACCTCGACATCATCCGCTCGATCAGCCCGAAGTACGTGGTGGTGCTGGCCGGCGACCACATCTACAAGATGGACTACACGCGCATGATCGCCGACCACGCCGCAAGCGGCGCCGACTGCACGGTGGGCTGCATCGAGGTGCCGCGCCTCGACGCGCGCGCGTTCGGCGTGATGGCCGTGGACGAGTCGCGCCGCGTGACCGGCTTCGTCGAAAAGCCCGACGACCCGCCCGCCATGCCCGGCCGCCCCGACATCGCGCTCGCGAGCATGGGCATCTATGTGTTCGATACGAACTACCTCGTCCATCTGCTCGAAGAGAACATCGTGCGCTCGGCCACCGACCACGACTTCGGCAAGGACATCATTCCGCGCGTGGTGAGCGACGGACATGCGATCGCGCATCCGTTCAGCATGTCCTGCGTGTCGTCGGACCCGGCCGCCGAACCCTACTGGCGCGACGTGGGCACGGTCGACGCCTACTGGTCCGCCAACCTCGACCTCGCCTCGACCATCCCCGCGCTCGATCTCTACGACCGCAACTGGCCGATCTGGACCTACCAGGAACAGTTGCCGCCCGCCAAGTTCGTGCGCGACCTCAACGGCCTGCAGGGCTCGGGCACCAACCTGATCGTGTGCGGCGGCAGTGTGATCTCGGGTTCGCAGATTTCGCGCTCGGTGCTCTCTTCGAATGTCGTCGTGCAGTCGTTCTGCAACATTGCCGAGGCAGTCTTGTTGCCACAGGTGACGGTGGGCACGAGTTGCCGGCTGCGCAAGGTCGTCGTGGACCGCGGCTGCACGGTTCCCAACGGCACCGTAATCGGCGAAGACGCTGCGCGCGACGCCGAACGCTTTTATCGCACCGAGAGCGGCGTCGTGCTGGTCACGAGCGAGGCGCTGGCGAAATTGCCTGGCTAGCCGTGCGCCCGGCGAAGCCGATCGGCCAAATCGGCTTCGCTCGAGGACGCGCCAATCCGCAAACAACCCGCAAGCAACCCGAGCACCGAGAGGACTGACTCCCGATGACCATTCGCGTCCTGCACGTAGCCAGCGAGCTGTACCCGCTCCTGAAGACCGGCGGCCTCGCCGACGTCACCGCCGCCCTGCCCGCCGCGCTGATCGAACAAGGCGCCGACGCCCGCCTGCTGCTGCCGGGCTTCGCGTCCGTGGCGGCGGGCCTCGAAGATCTGCGCCCCGTCGCGCGCCTCGCGCGCACGTTCGGCGCGCCCGAGGCGACGCTCGAACTCGGGCGCCTGCCCGGCAGCGAACTGGCCGTCTACATGATCCGCGCCGATGCGTTCTACGCGCGCCCCGGCAACCCCTACCTCGACGCCGAGCACGTGCCCTACGGCGACAACGCGCAACGTTTCGCGCTGCTCGGCTGGACAGCCGCGCAACTCGCGCTGCACCTCGATCCCGACTGGGCGCCCGCCATCGTGCAGGCGCACGACTGGCACGCGGGACTCGCGCCGGCCTATCTGCGCGCGGCGGCGCGCGAGCGCGGCACGAGCATGGCGCCCGGCGGCGCGCGCTCGATCTTCACGATTCACAACCTCGCTTACCAGGGCATCTTCCCAGCGCAGCAGTTCGACTCTCTCGGCCTGCCGCGCGACTTTTTCGACATGCATGGCGTGGAGTTCTACGGCCAGCTTTCGTTCCTGAAAGCCGGGCTCTATTTCGCCGACAAGATCACGACGGTGAGCCCGACCTACGCGCGCGAGATTCAGACGGTCGCCCAGGGCGGCGGCCTCGAGGCGCTATTGCGCGGACGCACGCACGACCTCGTCGGCATTCTCAATGGCGTGGACTACGCCGTCTGGAATCCGTCGAGCGACGCGGCCATCGCCACGCGCTATTCGCCCACGCGCCAGAGCGGCAAGATGCGCTGCAAGGCGGCGCTGCAGACGCGCCTGAAGCTCGCACAGAAGCACGACGCCCCGGTGTTCGGCGTGGTGAGCCGGCTCACCGAGCAAAAGGGCCTTGACCTGCTGCTCGCGGCGCTGCCCGAGATCGTCGCGCGCGGCGGGCAGCTCGTCGTGCTCGGCACCGGCGACCCCAGCCTCGAACAGGGCTACGCGCGCGCCGCGCACCAGCATCCCGAATCGGTGGCCGTGGAGCTGGGCTTCGACGAGACGCTCGCGCACGAGATCGTCGCGGGCGCCGACGTGATGATGGTCCCCTCGCGCTTCGAGCCATGCGGGCTCACGCAGCTCTACGCGCTCGCTTATGGCGCGCTGCCGCTCGTGCACCGCGTGGGCGGACTCGCCGATACGGTGGTCGACGCCTCGCTGGAAAATCTCGCCGATGATCTCGCCACCGGCTTCGTGTTCGAGCGCTTCGAGCCCGACGCACTCATGGCCGCAATCCGCCGCGCCTTCGCGCTCTATGGACGCAGCCGCGACTGGCGCGAGACGCGCACGCGTGCAATGCAGCAGGACTTCGGCTGGGCCGCGTCGGCGCAACGCTACATGGCGCTCTATCGCGAACTGGCCGGTCAAAACGTCGTGGCTTAGCGCTTCCCCAGGCGAATTCCGGGCGCCGGAAGCAGGCGCGCGCGCAACACCGCGTCCACGCATCCATCGACTGGGTGCGGCGAATTCGGTTATCGTTGCTGCACCTGCGCAAAGGTGCGCCGTTCGAAGCGCGCCGCAAGCCATAACGAATCTGGACCGGCCATGAAAAACGTTTTGAGCATCCAGTCGCACGTCGTGTTCGGTCACGCGGGCAACAGCGCCGCGGTGTTTCCCATGCGCCGCCTTGGCGTGAATGTCTGGCCGCTCAACACCGTGCAGTTCTCCAATCACACGCAATACGGCCACTGGACCGGCGCCGCCATCGGCTCGGACGAGGTCGTGGATCTCGTCGAAGGCATTGGCGCGATCGGCGTGCTGCCGCGCTGCGATGCGGTGCTGTCGGGCTACCTCGGCACACCCGGGCAGGCCCAGGCCGTGATCGACGTGGTACGCGCCGTGAAGGCCGCCAACCCGCAGGCGCGCTACTTTTGCGACCCGGTGATGGGCACGCTCAACGCCGAAAACGGCTGCCACGTCGAGCCCGGCATTCAGGAGTTCCTCGTGCGCAACATGCCCGAGGTCGCCGACGCGATGATCCCCAATCACATCGAGCTGCAACGGCTCGTGGGCCGCGAGATCGAGACCGCGGAAGAAGGCGTGCTCGCGTGCCGCGAACTGCTGCGCCGCGGCCCGAAGCTGATCCTCGTGAAGCATCTGCTCGACCGCAACAGCCCTGCCGACCGCTTCAACATGCTCGTCGTGACCGAGCATGAAGCGTGGCTCGGCCAGCGCCCGCTCTACCCGTTCGCACGCCAGCCGGTGGGCGTGGGCGACGTGACGAGCGCGGTGTTCGTCGCGCGCCTGATGCTCGGCGACTCGCTGCGCCGCGCGTTCGAACACACGCTCGCGGCCGTGAACGCCGTGGTGAAGGCGACTTACGACGCAGGCCGTTACGAACTGGAAATCGTCGCGGCGCAAGACCAGATCGCGCGCCCGCGCGAATGGTTCGACGCCTGGGCAGTGGAAGCCGTCTAGACTGAGGAGGCGCACGCGCGGCCTATAATGCCGTCCGCATGACTCGCGGCGGCGAAACACAACGCACGGCCGCGGCGCCCACCGTCTTTAGAGAATGACCGATGTCCGATTCAATCCGTAGCGAACAGGAAGAGTATTTCGAGCAGCTTTGCCTCGCCGTCGACGCCGGCGAGACCCACGAGCAGGAAGCCATCGAATACTTCGAAGAACAAAGCCATGCAAGCGATTTCGACGCCGCCGTGTGGCTCGACATCGCGCTTTACCATGCGCCAGATGTCGCGCGCGGCATCATCGCTTTCGTCGACGAGAGCGATCGCGAACGCAGCGACATCGCCCAGACGATTGCCGATACGCTCGATATCTCGTACGGCGACGACGAATGCGCACGCTTCGAAGCGACGATTCGCTTCGCGCTCGCCAACGGCATTCCCGTCGATCTCGACGTGGTGCTCGACGGTTGCAACCGCGCACTCGACGACCTCGAAGGATGGGCGAGCGCCGACACCATGGCGCCGCTCGTGAAACTGCGCGACGCGCTCTTCGAGCTGCAAAGGGGCGAGTAGCCTACCTGCGCGGCACGGCGTGAGCGGTTGACCTGGCGGCCTGATATATTGCTCGCCATCCGCCGCCTCACGAAGGCGCGCGCCCAGCCGGCGCACATGGGGAGCCGGCTGAGACACCCCACCCATGCACGCAGCCGTCGCACAGCCCGTTCCGGCAAGCCGCAGTCGCAAACAGCAAGACGCAAGACCCGAAGACGAGACGCCCCGCATCCGCGCCACGACGGCGCGCGGCGCGGCGTACCCGGACCAAACGCACACAAGAACACCGCGCCGCTGTCGCGCAAGGAGTCACCATGAGTCTCGCTGCCGCGCCTGGAACCACTAGCGCCTGCGCATTCGCCACGCCGTACCGTGCGTGCCGCAAGCTTGCGGCTGGGCTCCTGATCGGCGCGATGGCCACCGCCGGGACGCTCGGCGCGAGCCGCGACGCCTTGGCCGCGGGCCCGCTCAACGTGCGCATCGGTTTCGTCTCGCCGCTCTCGGGCGACTATGCCAATTACGGCCGCGATCTGGAAAGCGGCGTGCAGCTCGCCCTCGACGAAGCGAACGCGCAAAACCTCAAGATCGGCGAGCAGACGGCGCACTTCGAACTCGTGCCCATCGACGACCGCAGCGATCCGCGCCTCGGCGTGCAGGCTGCCGCGACGCTGGCGAATCAGGGGGTCAACGCCGTGGTCGGCCACTTCAACTCGGGCTCGGCGATTCCGGCCTCGCGCATCTACGAAAGCGCCGGCATTCCGATGATCAGCCCCGCGGCCACCAATCCCGTCATCACGTCGCAAGGCTTCGCCAACACCTTCATGGTGATTGCAAACGACGCGCAGAACGCAGGCATCGCCGGCGCGTGGGCCGTGGACGTGATGAAGGCCAAACGCGTGGCCATCATCGACGACCGCACCGCCTTCGGCCAGGGCGAAGCCGACGTATTCGAGCACGCGGTGCGCGCGCATGGCGGCACCGTGGTCGCGCGCGAGTTCGCTGAAAGCGTCGCGAGCGACTTCGGCCCGCAACTCGCGAAAATCAAGGCCGCCGATGCCGATCTGCTCTACTTCGGCGGCCTAGCGCATCAGGGCGCGGCGCTCGTGAAGCAGATGAAGGCGCGCAGCATGAACGCGCAGTTCGTGGGCGGCGGCGGCGTCGCGAACGCCGACTTCATTCACGACGCGGGCGCAGCCGCGGAAGGCGCAATGGCCTGGGAGTATGGCCGCCCGCTCGCGCAACTGCCGGAGGGTCCGCGTTTCGAGCAGGCCTATAAAACCCGCTTCGGCACCGACGTGCTCGCTTACGCGCCGTTCGGCTACGACGCGGCGTGGGCCGCGATCCACGCGATGGTCTACGCAAAATCGGCGCAGCCCGAGGCGTACCGCAGCGCGCTCAAAGCGCTCGCCTTCGACGGCGTGACGGGCCGCATCGCCTTCGAGCCGGACGGCTCGCTCAAGAACAGCGTCTCCACGCTCTGGCAGGTGAAGAAAGGCGTGTGGGTGCCGGTGACGACGCGCGGCGGCTGAGCGCCGCTTAAGGTTCCTGCGGCGCCCTCGCGGCCCGCACGACGATCTGCGCGTGCGTATCGCGCTCGATGCGCACGAGCGCATCTCGCATCTGCGCGAATTCGTCGGCCGTGCACATCTGGTGGCCAAAACGCGCCGATAGCCGCCGCTCGATCTGCAGCGTGCGCGAGCGCGGGTCGAACACGTAGTGCGACGTGTAGTCGAGAAACGCGTCGCTCACTTGCGTGTCTTGCGGCACGTCGGTCACGCGCGCGAACGCGGGCAGCGCGATCTGCGCGCTCTCCGTGAACGCCCCGCCGATGCATGCCCAGGGCTGCGTACGGCGCGGCTGCGCGAGCCAGCTGTCGATCTGCGTGGCGATACCGCCCGTGAAGCTGCTCGTCGTGGGTATCGCGGTCGTGCCGTCGCGCCAGACCACGTGATCGAGCGTGCCTTCCATCGTCACCGAGAACGGTCCGTCGGTCGCATCCGTCGCGCTCGTGCTCACGTGCGCGGTGCCGGCGAGTCCGGTAAGCCGCAGGCGCTGCGCCGCGAGTTGCTGCGCTCCCGTGTGCGTCGCGCGGCGAAACGAGTTGCGCTCGGGCTCCGCGCCCGCGCCCTCGTCTTCCACGTAGTAGCTGTAGGCGGCGTCGCCGCTCGCGCCGACCTCGAGCGAAAGGCGCGCCGTGCGCTCGCGCCGCTCGGCTGCGGGCGTGCGCGAGAGCACGCCGTCGTCGACGAGCAGCACGGGCCGGTCCATCACGGCCGGCGGCAGGTAGCCGAACGCGTAGCCACCGGAGGACGTGTCCGCATACACGCCAAGGTCGGGCAGCCACGCAATCGCATGGTTGATCGCATGCGCGCCATAGCCCGGCACGTCGGGCAACGTGTAGACGGGGCCGAGATTGAGCAGCACGGGCTCAGCGCGTATGCCCACCGCCGCGAGCAGCGCGCTGAAGAGCGCCACGTGGTCCTTGCAGTCGCCGTAGCGGTTACGCAGGATATCGGTCGCGCGATGCGGCACCGCCGCTGTCTCGCCGAGAAAGAGCGCGACGTAGCGGATATTGAAGCGCATCCAGTCGTAAATGCGGCGCGCCTTGTCGCGCGGGTCGCTCACGTCCGCCGTGAGCGCTTGCGCAAGCGCCGCGATGGCCGGATCGGTCGAGGTGGGATCGGCGGCGGCTTCGCGGTAGCGCGTGGCGAACGCGGCGAAGTCGGGCACCGTCGACACCATCAGCCGGTCGCCCCAGTTCACGTAGGCCACCGCTCCCGCTTCGAGCGGCGGGTAAGGGCCATGCCGATAGTCGAACGCGTAGCGGGTACGGCCGTTCGCCGTCTCGGGGGCGAGCGCCGTGTAGCCGCGCGCATCGGCGTGGAGCGGCACGCTGGCGGGCAAATCGAAGATGAGGCGCTGAAACTCGACAGGTTCGCCGGTCGGCTCGACGAAGTACGAGAACGTGCCCGCGTCGAGCGCCTTCGCGCGGCGCTTCGCGAAATGCAGATGCACGCGCGAGCCAACCTGGACGCCCGGAAAGATCACCGTGCGCAGCACGCCGTCCTCGAACGTGGGCGCGCCCGCCGAGCGCGGCTCCTGCACGTCGCGAATGCCGCTTGCCCCGACCGCGTGCGCGGTGCCGTCCGGGTCGATGGTCTCGGCCGAGAGCTGCGTGATCGTTTCGATATCCTTATTGAACCAGACGTAGCGCTGGGCGATCTCGTCCACGCCGGCGGTGGTGTTGGCACGCAGCACGGTGTCGTCGTCCTCGACGACCGAGCCGTCCTGCTGCACGACGAACAGATGCACGTCGCGCTCGAGCGTGTATGGCGGGATGTCGGTTTGCGCGGCGCGATCAGTGGTCTCGGCACGCGCGGCGCTGTCGGGGCTCCGGTCGCTCGCCTGTGCGAGCGCATGGCCGCTCGCGAGTGTCAGGATCAAAGCCAGGGCCAACGCCAGCCACGACGCGGCGCACAGGGCGGCGCGCCGGGATCCCTCGCCTCGCGTCATGGACGGCTCAGGCGCGCGCCGCCGCTTGCGCGGCGTTCGGCCATGACGTCTGCGCGAGATGGCGCTCGCGCTGCGCGGCACGCCACGCGCGGGGACTCGCACCGAACTCCGCGCGAAACGCCGCGTTGAAGTTCGACAGATCGTTGAAGCCGCTCGCGAGTGCAACGTCGACGATCTTCGCTTCGTCGTCGGCGGCAAGACGCAGCGCAGCGGCGCGCAAGCGCGCGCGCAGCAGGTATTGATGCGGGGTCACGCCGGCCACTGCCGAGAAGGTGCGCAGAAAATAGAACTCGCTCACGCCCGCCGCGCTCGCGAGGCTGGCGAGCGTATGCGCATCGTCGGGCGTTTCGTCGATCAGGCGCAGCGTCGCAACCACGCGTGCCGCCGCGGCGGCGCCCGGTGTGGCTGGCGCGGCCGCGTCCTTGCCGCTCGCGACCACACGCAAGGTCGCGAGCGCCAGTTCCAGTGCGATTTCATCCCAGGCTGCGCCGCCCGCGCCGAGCGCGTGACCCCGCTCCTGCGCGAGCGCGTCGGCGCAAGCGTGCGCCACGAGCGGCGCGAGCGCGCGTACCGGCGGCACCCTCGCGGACCGCCAACGGCGCACAGCGGGCACAAGGCCCGCGCTAGCGGCCTGCTCGTCGAGCCAGGCGGGGTCGTAATGGAACGAGAGGCAGCGGTCGCCCGCCGCATGACGGTGGCCGCATTCGAAGCAGGCGCCGGTTTCTCCGAGCATGAGCGCGCCGGGCGTCATCAGCGCGCGCGCGTTGCCGCTGCGGTAGCCGAACACACCGGCCGCCACGATGGCGAGGCACGCGCTCGTGTGGCGCTCCTCGTAGGGCCGGTCGCCGGGGCCGAGCGTGCAGACGACATCGTCGACCGACCAGCCGGCGCCCGCCGCAAGCGGCCGGGCGGCCGGCGCACGGCCGCTCGCGGCGCGGCCTTCGCGCTCGCGCTCGCGCTCGGCGAGCGCGCGTTGCAGTGAAACGGCGAGACCTTGCACGGCAACCTCTTGGGAAGTTGGCTACGTTCGTGGGCTACGTCTGCCGTTTTAACACATCGACGCGAGCGCCGCCGGAGCGGCCCCGACCGCTATCCCCGCTGTTCTTCGAGCGCGCGCAGCAGCGAAAGCGCGATGCCCTCGGCCGCCAGGCGCACCTCGTCGAGCGCCGGAAACGACGGCGCAATCCGCAAATGGCTGT
This sequence comes from Paraburkholderia guartelaensis, assembly GCF_004353905.1. GTDB lineage: Bacteria > Pseudomonadota > Gammaproteobacteria > Burkholderiales > Burkholderiaceae > Paraburkholderia > Paraburkholderia guartelaensis. The sequence goes on from NZ_SMOD01000068.1 coordinate 15,213, forward strand.
CGCGCGGATCGACGCCATACGGAAACGCCGCGCCCGCGGGCGTGAGGACGAGTCCCGCCGCCGCCGCGAGTTCGACGGTGCGGCGCGCGCAACCCTCGGGCGCATAAAGGCTGATGAAATAGCCGCCGCGCGGCACGTTCCAGCTTACGCCGGGCACGCCGGCCAGACGCGCGCGGAACACCTCGTCGACCGCATCGAACTTCGGCTTGAGCAGCGCGCGATGGCGCGCCATCAGCCCGGTGAGCGTCGTGCGATCGCGCAGAAGGCGCACGTGGCGCAACTGGTTGAGCTTGTCCGGCCCGATCGTGCGCACGGCCGAGTGCTTCTGCCACCAGGCCACGTTGCGCGGCGCGGCGGCGAGCCACGCGAACGCGCCGCCGCCGAACGTCACCTTCGAGAGCGAAGCGAACATCAGCGCGCGCCCGGCGTGGCCCGCGGCCGCGCAGGCCTCGAATACGTCGAGCGTCGTGTGCGCTTCTTCGCTCAGGTGGTGGAAGCGGTAGGCGTCGTCCCAGAAGAGCCGGAAGTCGGGCGCGGCGGGCATGGCGGCCAGACGCCGGATCACCTCGTCGGACCAGATCGCGCCCGTCGGGTTGCTGTAGAGCGGCACGCACCACATGCCCTTGATCGATGCGTCTTCGCGCACGAGCGCTTCCACGCGGTCCATGTCGGGACCGTCCTCGCGCATCGGCACGGCGATCATGCGCACGCCCAGCGCCTCGCAGATCGCGAAGTGGCGGTCGTAGCCTGGCACCGGGCACAGGAACGCGATCTCGCCCTGCGCTCGCCATGGCGCTCCAACCTCCGTGCCCTCGCCCACCGGCACGCCGTGCAGCAGCGCGAAGGTCAGCGCGTCGTGCATCAGTTCGAGGCTCGAATTGCCCGCCGCGATCACCTGGGCGGCCGGCACGCCGAGCAGCCCGGCGCCCAGCTCGCGTGCCTCGGGCAAGCCGCTCGCCAGACCGTAGTTGCGGCAATCGAAGCCATCGCGCGCGAGATAGCCCGCCTGCCCGGCTTCGTCGATGAGCGCCTGCGAGAGGTCGAGCTGTTCAGGCGAAGGCTTGCCGCGCGACATGTCGAGCCGCATCTGCAGTTGCTGGAATCGTTCGTAGGTCAAATCGATGGGCGGCGACATCAACATGGGCTTCTCCGAAAAGCGAAGGACGATGCGGATAACTACGTGTAGGGTCGGTACGGCCCCAGTATCGGCGCGCCCCGGCGTTCAGACAAACGCGTTATATTGAAGCCTTCGATCAATTTTTCTTATACCAATGAAGACCCTCGACCTCGACGTGCTCGCCATGGTGGTGGCCGTCGCCGATGCCGGCAGCTTCGTGCGCGGCGCCGCGCTCGTGCACCGCTCGCAGGCAGCGCTCAGCATGCAGATCCGCGCGCTCGAGGACTCCATCGGCAAGCCGCTCTTCATCCGCGCGCCGCGCAGCGTCACGCCCACGCCCGACGGCCAGACGCTCATCGCCTACGCGCGGCGCATGCTCGCGTTGCGCGACGAAGCGTGGGCCTCGCTCGCACACCCCGAGGTGACGGGGCGCGTGTCGATTGGCGTGCCCGACGACTACGCGTCCTCGCTCATGCCGCCGGTGCTGCGCAAGTTCTCGGCGAACTGGCCGAAGGTGGAAATCCAGGTGATCGGGCTGCCGAGCAGCGCGCTCATGCCGCTCCTGAAGGACAACAAGATCGACCTCGCCTGCATCACGCGCACGCGCGGCCTCGCGGGAGAGTTCATCCGTTTCGAGCCGATGGTGTGGGCAGCGCCTCCCGCGGCGGTGAGCGCGGCGAGCGGGCGCGAGATCTGGCGCGAGCGGCCGCTCCCGGTCGCCCTCTTCGGCGGCGGAAGCGTCGCGCACACGAACGCGATCCAGGCGCTGGAGCGCGCGAAGATCGCCTATCGCACATCCTATGAAAGCCCGAGCCTGATGGGCCTGTGCAGCATGGTCGCCGCGGGTCTCGCGATCGCGCCGCTCGCGCGTTGCGCGGTGCCCGAGACGTTCGTCACGCTCGGTCGCCAGCATGGCCTGCCGGCCCTGCCCGAGCTGGAAGTGGTGCTCGCGCGCAGCGCGCGCTCGAACCGTCCGCCCTGCGACTTTCTCGCCGACCAGATACTCGCGGAGCTGCGCGTCCAGGAACGCTGAGCTTCCGACGATGCTTCGGGCAACGAATCAGTCGATCAGTCGTCGCCCAGCCGCGAAAGCAACGCGTAGAGGCGCGAGACATGCCGCAGCAGCATTTCGCGATGCTTCTCGATCTGTTCGAGGCGGCCTTCGAGATCGGCGCGCACGCGCTCGTCGGGGTCGGCGTAATTGATCACGTCTTCGATACGCGAGCGCAGCACCGCAGGCTCGACCGGCGGCACGCTCAGGTAGCGCTCGAGCTTGCGCACGTCCTGCGCCGCGAGATCGCGGATCTTGCGCGTGCCTGCAAGACGCCGGTGCGCCTCGGGCGTAGCCGCCACTTCGTCGCGCTTCGCGCCCTGGCCGAAGATCGGCTCCACGCGCAGCACGGGCGCCTTGCGCACCGGATGCGCGGTGCCGCGAAAGCGCGCGCGCGGCGTCTCGCTCGCGATTGCCTCGCGTGTCTCGTCGGGCACGTCGGCGCTGTCGTGCTTCACATCCATCCAGCCTTCGGGCAGACCCGTGACGGCTTCCACGCCGCGCACGAACTCCGCGCTGAAGTCGCGCTGGCCCGACACGATCAGCTTCATGTAGCTCGCGGAAAACGTCATCATGCGCGCGAGCCGCGTCGCAGACCCGACCTCGCGCGTGAGCAGCGCCAGATTGGCACGCCACATCGGCATGAGCGTGGCGTTGGCATCGTCCATTGCGGAGCTCCTCCTTCGTTCGCGTCATCTGCCAATGATACGGGCTGCGGCGCACCATGCGCGCTTTCGCTGGCCGTCTGACCCCATACGCGCAACGTTGTTGGCACTTAGTTGGCGGGCTGGTCAGCCATCCGTAAAGCGAGCAAGACGCATGCCGATGACGGCCAGCCAGGCACAGGAAAAAGACTGAGGAAATCGCGGCGAGCGGCGCGAAGGGACCGGGGCGGCCCGACCTGGGTGGCCTTAGAAATGCCCGGTGAAGCGGTAGCGGCTGCCCGGATGCCAGAGATTCGCGACCGAAGCGACCAGCCCGCGCGAGCGGGTGCGCCGGTGCAGCACGAGGCACGGCTCGGCCTCGCCCATGGCGAGGTGCGCGCGCGTCTGCGCCTCGGGAGCGAGCGCCTCGATGCGGTACTCCACGCCCTGCAGCGGCGCGACGTGCACGAGGTACTGGTTCGGTGTGATGTGCGTGAAGTCCTGCGCCGCGTAATCGGGCGCGACAGCGGGATTGACCCAGCGCTCTTCGAGCTGCACGGGCTCGTCGTTCTCGAAGTGGAGCACGCGCGAGTTGAACACCTGGTCGTTCGCGGCAAGCCCCATTTCGACGGCGAGCGCTTCGTCCGCGCGATGCACGCCGATCTCGAGCACCTCGGCGCGGTAGCGATGCCCGCGCGCGAGGATTTCGTCGGAGATGCTGCGAATGGCGACGAGCGTCGATTCGTACTTGGGCCGCGCGACGAAGGTGCCCGCGCCCTGCACGCGCGTGAGCACCTGTTCCGCGGTGAGTTCGCGCAACGCCCGGTTCACGGTCATGCGCGCGACCTTGAACTCGCGCGCCAGTTCGTTCTCCGAAGGCACCTGGTCGCCCTCGCTCCACTCACCTGCGTGAATGCGAGCGAGGATGAAGTCCTTGATGCCCTGGTATGCGGGAGCGTTCATCGCGTTGGCCCGTGCGTTGGCTTGGCGTCTGCTTGCGCCTTATTGCGCCTCGGACTCGAACGCGAACGGGCTATGCGAAGCGATCGCACCGTTCTGCACGAGACGCGTAATCGCCTCGATATCCGGCGCGAAGTAGCGGTCGAGGTCGTAATGCGGCACCTCGGCACGCACCGACTGCATCACGTGCGCGAGCGCCGGGCTCGTGCGGTGCGGCGCGCGCAGGTCCACGCCCTGGGCGGCCGCGAGCAGTTCGATCGCGAGGATGTTGGCCGTGTTGTTGGCGATGTCGGCGAGCTTGCGCGCCGCGAACGTCGCCATCGAAACGTGGTCTTCCTGGTTGGCCGAAGTCGGCAGCGAGTCGACCGAGGCCGGATGCGCGAGCGTCTTGTTTTCCGAAGCCAGTGCAGCCGCCGTGACATGCGCGATCATGAAACCCGAGTTCACGCCGCCGTCCTTCACGAGGAAAGGCGGCAGGCCCGAAAGCGTCGCGTCGATGAGCAGCGCGATGCGGCGCTCGGCCAGTGCGCCGATTTCGGCGGCGGCCAGCGCGAGATTGTCGGCGGCGAAGGCCACCGGTTCCGCGTGGAAGTTGCCGCCCGAGAGCACTTCGTTCGTTTCCGGGAAAATCAGCGGATTGTCCGACACCGCGTTCGCTTCGATAAGCAGCACTTGCGCCGCGTGGCGCATCTGGTCCAGACACGCGCCCATCACCTGCGGCTGGCAGCGCAGCGAGTACGGGTCCTGGACCTTGCCGCAATCGCGGTGCGAGAGGTTGATTGCCGAGCCTTCGAGCAGCGTGCGATAGGCCGCGGCCGCATCGATCTGGCCGCGATGACCGCGCAGTTCGTGAATGCGCGCGTCGAACGGCTTCACCGAACCTGCTGCCGCGTCCACGCAGAGTGCGCCCGAGACGAGCGCCGTGCGGTAGAGGTCTTCAATCGCGAACATGTTGTAGATCGCAAGCGCGGCGGAAGCCTGCGTGCCGTTGAGCAGCGCGAGACCTTCCTTCGCCTGCAGCGCGAGCGGCTTGAGGCCCGCAGCCGCGAGACCCGCCTCGGCGCTGGCACGCTCGCCGCGGATGAACACCTCGCCAATGCCGAGCAGCACCGCCGACATATGCGCGAGCGGCGCGAGGTCGCCCGAGGCGCCCACCGAGCCCTTCACGGGAATGAGCGGCAGCACATCCGCGTTGAAGAGCGTGATGAGCGCGTTCATGACTTCGCGGCGAATGCCCGAAAAGCCGCGGCCGAGGCTCGACAGCTTCAGCGCCATCAGCAGACGCACGACCGGACGCGACATCGGCTCGCCCACGCCCACGGCGTGCGAGAGCACCAGATTGCGCTGCAGCAGTTCGAGCTGGTCGCTCGGGATATGCGTGCTCGCCAGACGCCCGAAGCCCGTATTGATGCCGTAGGCGGGCTCGCCCTTCGCTGCGATCTCGGCAACGGCGCGCGCGCCCGCGTCGATGGCGGCGAAGCTGGCCGGATCGAGCTCGAGCCGCACTGCCTCGCGCGCAATCTGGCGCAGTTGGGGCAGGGTCAGATGGCCGGGCGTGAGGCGAAGGGTCGGGAGCATGGTCGAATCCTGTCTATACAAGTCGCGAAAGTGGCCGAAGTCTAGCCTGGCGCGCCTGTCTATACAACTCCCCTTTGCAGGTCCTGTAGCCTGGGACTATCCACGAGAGCGCCGCCAGCGCCCGTCACGCGTCGAGTTGCAGCCTGCCCCCAATAAACGCGAGAAAGCATTGCACGCGCGCCGCGAGCGCCGCGCTGCGGTAGTAGACGGCGTGAATCGGCTGGCGCGATTCGATCAGCGCGTCGTCGAGCACGGTGACGAGACGGCCCGAATCCCGGTCGGCCGTGGTGAGGAAGTCGGACAGGCACGCAATACCGCTGCCGGCGAGCGCGAGCTGGCGTATCGTCTCGCCGCTCGACGCCGAAAGCGCAGGGGCTATCGTGTAGCCGGGCTCGGTCTCGTGGGTCTTCGTGGCTGCACGCGTTTCGTCGCCGCCAGCCGCACGCAGCGGCCAGCCGTTGAGATGCGCGGGCGCCGTAAAGCCGATCAGCCGATGTTCGCGCAACGCAGCAACACTGCGTGGCGTGCCATGCGCCGCGAGATAGCCGGGACTCGCGACGATGCGCAACCGGCTCGTGCCGAGCGAGCGCGCGTGCAACGTGGAGTCCTGCAACGTGCCGATGCGAATGGCGATATCCACGCGCTGCTCCAGCAAATCGACGATGCGCTCGTTGTTCGTGAGTTCGAGTTCGATCTCGGGGTAAGCGTCGGCGAATGCCGCAACGTGCGGCACGATGCAGTGAAGCATGAACGGCGTGGCCGCATCCACACGCAACCGCCCCGAGGGACGCTCGCGGTGGCGCGTAACGGCCTCCTCGGCGTCGGCCAGCGCCGCGAGAATGGCGCGTGCGCGATCGAGGAACAGTTCGCCCTCTTCCGTGAGTTGCAGGCGCCGCGTGGTGCGCAGGATCAGCGCGACACCCAGCTGCTTTTCGAGCCGCGTCAGCGCGCGGCTCACGCCCGAGACGGTCTGCTCGAGCTTTTCGGCCGCGGCGGTAATCGACCCCGCATCGATCACGGTGACGAATACGAGCAGTTCGTCGGTCGACGTCTTCATCGTGGACATTCTTGATCCGCAGTCAATATTCATTTGAGACTAACACGGTTTTTGCAAAACCCGGATACGCCGATACTGACTGCCATCGCAATCAAGACAGGACCAGGAGCAACTCATGAAAGTCTTCGTGACAGGCGCAGGTGGATTTATCGGCGGTTCGATCGCGGCGCATCTCGTGCGTGCGGGGCACACGGTGCGCGGCCTCGTACGCCGGCCCGAGCAGTTCGCCGACCTCGAAAAGCTCGGCATCACGCCCGTGCAGGGCGATCTCGCCGACCGTGCGACGCTGATGGCAGAAGCGCGCGCCGCCGACGCCGTGATCAACGCGGCGAGCAGCGATCATCGCGGCGCGGTCGAGGCGCTCATCGACGCGCTCGAAGGCTCCGGCAAGCCGCTCCTGCATACGAGCGGCTCGAGCATCGTCGGCGACGCGTCGGGCGGCGAGGCGACCACGCAAATCTATCGCGAGGACGCCCTGCCCGAGCCGACCGCCGACAAGGCGCCGCGCGTGGCCATCGACAATCTCGTGCTGGCGGCCGCGTCACGTGGCGTAAAGAGCGCGGTGCTCTGCAACACGCTGATCTATGGCGTGGGCGCGGTGCCGGGAGCCGCGAGCGTGCAACTGCCGCGGCTCATTCGCCAGGCGCAGAAGAGCGGCGTGATGCGTCACGTGGGGCGCGGCCTGAACATCTGGTCGAACGTGCATGTCGACGACGTGGCCGAACTCTATCGCCTCGCACTCGACAACACGCCGGCGGGCACGTTCTACTTCGTGGAAAGCGGCGAGGCGAACTTCCTCGACATGACCACGGCGCTCGCCGAGGTGATGGGTCTGGGCGCGCCGCAGGACTGGCCGCTCGAAGCCGCGATCGAGGAATGGGGCTACGAAATGGCGTCGTACGGCCTCGGCTCGAATAGCCGCGTACGCGGCGAGCGCGCCCGCACGCTGCTCGGCTGGCAGCCGCAACGCACCTCGGTCACGGACTGGATCCGCAACGAGATGCCAAAAGCGCCGATCGCGCAAAAATAAGTGTTGTAGCGCACGTAATTGTTGCGTATCCGTAAGCTCGCTCCGCTAGAATCCGAGCGTCTTGCACTAGCCGCCGGCGCGCTGCGCGCCGGCACCGGATACGCCGATGCTCCTCGCGCTGAACTTCTACTGGCTAACCAATCTGCTGGCCATCTTGTTCATCGTCGCGTGCCTGTACGACACGCGCTACGACGAATACGGCACGCTGACGCTCGCCGCCGGCGCGATGGGACTCATCGTGATGGCGATCGAAGTGCTGCTGCGCCCCGCGTTCGAGATGTCGCTCTAAGGCGCTTCTTTTACGATTCTTTCGCGACGCGCGCAGCAGCTTTCTTTCGTTGCACTAACAACTACCGGCCCAGGTCAGCAACTTACTGCTTCTCGTGCGCACAGCACGACGACTGCGTGGGCGCGTCTTCATAGCGATCGTGGTGGCGCATCCACTCGCGCATGTCCGATTCTTCGTTGCGTCCCTTTGCGGTCAATTCCAGCATCGCATACGTGCCGATCAGCATCTCCCCGCCGCGCGCGTACGTCGAATACGTGTGGTACACGTTGCCCGCTTCGTCGCGATAGAACGCGCTGACGCCGGGCAACTCATCGCTCATGTAGTCCTGCTCGACGTAGTTGTAGATCGCCTTGCCGCGCGCCTTGTCGGCTTCGCTGAACGACACGTGATAGTCGAAATTGAAGTCGCTCCCATTCGACGAAACCCATGGAAAACGCCAGCCCATGCGCTGCTTGAACGCCTCGATCTTCGCGAGCGGCGCGCGCGAAACGGCCACGTACGTCACGTCGTGATGCTCCAGATGCGGCAGCATGCCGTCCACGTGGTCGGAGAGGAACGAGCAGCCTGGGCACCCTTCTTCCCATTCCGGCCCGAGCATGAAGTGATAAACGATCAACTGGCTGCGCGGCCCGAATAGCTGCGCGAGCGTACGCTGGCCCTGCGATGTTTCGAACGTATAGGTCTTGTCGACCTTCACCCACGGCAGCGCCTGGCGCTTCGCCACCAGCGCGTCCCGTGCGTGCGTGAAAGCGCGCTCTTCGGCGAGTAGCGTCTTGCGGGCTTCCAGCCATTCGGTCTGCGAAACAATCTTGTGCGGTTCCATCTTTCGATTCCTCCTTCCACTCGAATGAGCGCCGTTCAGTCGAACAGCGCCACCAGTTGATCGATCGAACTCGTCCAGCCCTCGTTGTGCGAGTCGCGCGCCGCTTCGTCGAAGAAGCGTTCGTGCTTGAGCGTGAGGTCAGTGGCGGACCCGTCGGCGCGCAGCGTCACCGTGACGAGCGACTCGCGTTCCGGTGTGCTGCGCCACGCCCACGTGAAGACGAGCTTTTCGTTGGGCACGACTTCGAGATACGTGCCGCTCACATCGTGGTCTTCGCCGTTCGCACCGCGCATGATCACGCGAAAGCGCCCGCCCACGCGCACGTCGGCTTCTACGTGAATGCAGGTGGTATCGAACGGGTGCATCCACCGCATCAGTTGCGACGGCTGCGTCCACGCGGCGTAGACCTTCGCGGCCGTGGCGTTGAGACGTCGCCGGATGGTGAGGCTGGGAGCTTGCGGGGCGTTGCCGGGTGCGGCTGCGGGTTGGGTAGACATGCATCTTCCTCCACGAAAGCGGCGAGTCGATCGAGCGTTTCACTCCAGAAGCGTTGATAGTGCGCGAGCCACTGCATCGCGTCCTCCATCGGCCCCGCGGCGAGCCGGCACGCCACGGTGCGGCCGGTCTTCGCGCGCGTGACGAGGCCCGCCTGAGCGAGAACATCCAGATGCTTCATGACCGCGGGCAGCGACATCGCGAACGGCTGCGCGAGCGCACTCACAGAAACTTCGTCGTGCTGCGCGAGGCGTGCGAGCAGCGCGCGCCGCGTGGGATCGGCGAGCGCCGCGAAGGTGCGGTCGAGGGTAGCGTCTTCATACTTAACCATGTGGTTTAGCATAGGCGATGTGCATGCGATGTCAAGGCATGCCCAACTCATTCGCCAGAAGCGGCGCACATGGCGGCATCGACGCCACTAGAATGGCGATTTCTGCGCGCCGCGCCCTGCTCTCTCTGCCACGTCACGCCATGCCGTCCAAAATCCGCAACTCGCTGCTCTGGATCTTCGACGCCTTCGAGCGCGAGCCCGGCTACCTCTGCAAGCCCATGTTCGGCTGCGATGCCGCTTATCTGGACGGTCTGCTGTGTCTCGTGGCAGCGGACCGCGATCCGCCGTTCAATGGCGTGCTGGTCTGCACGTCGAGGGAGAACCATGCGTCGCTCATCGAAGTGCTCCCGGCGTTGCGCGCACACCCCGTGCTCGGCAAATGGCTCTATGTACCGCAAGCCGATGCCGCGTTCGAAGATACGGCCGCGCAGTTGAGCGCGCTCGTGCTCGCGCGCGACCCGCGCATCGGCGTGGAGCCCAAGCCACGCAAGCCGCGCAAATCGGGCAAGGGACGCAACAGCGTGCTGCCGGAGTAACGCGCCAGAGGGTGGCGCGCAAAAGCCACACGGCCCGCGCCGCCGTGAAGCGACGCGGGCCGTGCAGCCGCCCGGGCGGGCCGCCGTGGCCGCCGGGCGAATGACCGGGTCATCCGATGATCAGATGGCCCAGCCGCCCAGGTAGAACGCGGCCAGCACGCCGGCGATCACCACCGTGCCCACGTTCAGCTTGCGGATCTCGCCGCTCACCACACGGCCGATCACGAGCGTGCAGAAGCCCAGCATGATGCCCGTGACGATGTTCGCCGTGAGCACGATGAACACGGCGCACACGAGGCCCGACATCGAATCGACCATATCGGCCATGTCGAGGCGGCTCACGCTCGAAAGCATCATGAGGCCGACGTACATCAGCGCGGGCGCCGTCGCATACGAGGGCACGAGGCCCGCGAGCGGCGCGAAGAACATCACCGCGAGGAACAGCACGCCCACCGTGGCGGCGGCGAGGCCCGTCTTCGCGCCCGCTGCCACGCCTACCGTCGATTCGATATAGGCCGCCGCCGGCGCGCCGCCAAGGAAGCCCGAGAAGATCGAACTGACCGAATCGGCCGTAAGCGCGCGCCCGCCGTTGACGATACGCCCGTTCGCGTCGAGCTGGCCCGCCTGGCCCGCCACGGCACGGATCGTGCCGGTGGCGTCGAACACGGCCGTCATCACGAGCGCGAGCACGCTCGGCAGCACGGCGAGCGAGAGCGCGCCCTTGACGTCCATCGCGCCGATCAGCGAGGCATGACCCGGCGCCGAAAGCGACGGCCACGCGAACACGCCATGAAAGCTCACGGCCGGATCGATGGCGAGACCGAGCGCCGAGATCGCGACGATCACGATCAGGATCGAGCCCGGCACGCGGCGGCGCACGAGGCCGAAGATCGCGGCGAGGCCCACCACCGAAAGGATCACGGGCAGCGAGGTGATATGGCCGAGCGAGACCGGCAGGCCCGCACCCGGATTCTTCACGACGAGACCCACGTCATTGGCGGCGATCAGCAGCAGGAAGAGGCCGATGCCGATGCCCGTCCCATGCGCGATGCCGTGCGGCAGGTTGCGCAGGATCCACGAGCGCACGCCCGTCACCGAAATGCCCGTGAACACGAGACCCATGAGGAACACGGCGCCGAGCGCCACTTCGGGCTTCAGGCCCTTGCCGAGCACGAGGCCGAAGGCGGTAAACGCCGTCAGCGAAATGGCGCAGCCGATGGCGATCGGCAGGCGCGCCCACAGGCCCATGAGCAGCGAGCCGAATGCCGTGGTCAGGCACACGGCCACGAACACGGCGCTGGTGTCGAAGCCCGCCTTGCCGAGCATGCCCGGCACGACGAACACGGAATAGACCATCGCGAGGAAGGTCGTGACGCCCGCAATCGCCTCCTGACGCAGCGAGCTGCCGCGCGCGGCAATGTCGAAATATCGGTCGATGAATCCCGAGGCCGGGCCCAATGAATCTGCGGACTCGACTTCGGCGGTGGTCGCACCGGCGAGCGGCTGCGCGTGGGGTTCGATCATGGTGAGTGCCTCCTTTATCAGCATGCTGAAACGGTTCACGGCTCACCAGCCCGATCCGTCATCAGGTTTGTCTCGAATGATTTAGTCGTGTCGACGCGTTGCCGGCGCCTTCTTCAACTTCCGGGCGCTCATCGTTTTGACATCTCTTTATGGATGGAGCGAAGGTTAGGCGAACACGATTTGTGCTCCCATCGCATGAGTCGCATTGCGTTCATGCCGCGATGCTTATATGCCCGTGTACAGGGCACGTAGGTGGGCCGTCCCCGCGTTTACACCTGGGCGAGAAACGGGCCGTTGCCGCGCAGGCCGGGGCCGGTTTCGTGTGACGAAACGCCATCGTCTCTGCTCGCGTGCGCATCCTGCCGCCCGGCGCGGCGCTTGCGACGCCGAAGCCACGCAGGTCGCCTACGTCGCCATTAAGCGGATCGGCCCGGTGCGCGGGTTACACTCACGCATCCCGACCCGGTTTCCCCCTGCCGCGCGTACGTCGCGCCGGCCGCTCCAAGGAGTTTCAGTAGATGAGACGCGGCATCTTGCGTTCCGCACGTCCTGTTTTTCACTTTCCGTACGCCCTGACGCTGCTGATGCTGCTCACGCTTTCGGGCTGCAGCCTGTTCCGGCCGGCCCCGCCGCCCGAACCGGAAGCGCCCGTGGCCGTGGAGCCCGAGCCGGCCGCGAGCGAGCCGGAGGCCGCGTCTGCGCCCGAGGCGGCGAGCGAGCCGGAAACGGAGAGCACAGCGAAGCCTGCGCCGAAGAAGCCGCGTCCCGCGCCGGTGCAC
>NZ_SMOD01000069.1 GCF_004353905.1 Paraburkholderia guartelaensis
CGCAAAGTGATCCGCAAAGTGATCTACACGACCAACGCCATTGAAAGCGTGAACGCCCAGCTACGCAAGATCGTCAAGACGCGTGGGCACTTCCCCACGGACGAGGCCGCGACCAAACTGCTGTGGCTGGCCTTGCGCAATATCACGGCTGACTGGAGCCGTGCCGCACATGACTGGAAAGCCGCGATGAACCAGTTCGCGATCCTCTACGAGGATCGCTTCACCAGGAATCATTTGTAGAATGCAATTGATGACCTGCCAGACGGCAGGTTTTTATCTGCCTTGCACACAAAAATTCAGACACTTCCGAAGAAGGCTACGTATTCGTTCCTCGTTCCCCAACCGTGCCTGTTCTCTCGCGGTTGGGAGTAAATGTGACAACACGTCCTGCTTCATGTTGCACCTCACCATTGCTCGACGTCATATGCCTTCACCGGGGCTTCATAGTCGACGTGCTCGCTCTCGCGTTCTGAACGCTGCCGTCGGAGAGACACATCGTTGAATGCCTCTATCGTCGGTATGCTTCGTGGCCGTGTACGTCGACGTCCCTTTGTCTCGCGCGCCGCATTGGCGATCAATCGCCGCTGCTCTTCTACTGTGCGAAAAATCTGGCTTTCCGAGATCGAACGCTGGCCCTCGGCCCGGATCGCCTTCAACGCCCTTCGGTGTTCGAACAGGGAGATCGACGGGCGCCGCAAGTCAGCATACTGGACTTCGATATAGTCTTTACGTGCGGCACTCACAAACACGCGCGACAGGTCTTCCGGGTGGTAGCGTACGGTTACCGAACGTCGTGTTTCTCGCCACGCGGCGAACAACGGATGCCAATAACGTATCCGGAAGATCGTGAGTCCGTCCGCCTGAATCGTCCTTGAAGCGACGGGTAGGAACCAGATCAGGAAACGCAGCTCCGCGTCGACTTCCGCTGGCAACTGCCGCGCAGCAGTCGAATACGAGAGTCTTCGCCAGGTGTCCGCTGGGGTCGCACCCAGTAGTCCCCGATGAGGATTCTGGTGGTATCGCCTCCCAATCTCGATCGCAAGCCATCGCTCAAAGTCCTTAAGCGTTAGCGCAGCACTCTTTTCTGCCTGCCGCGCCTTGCGCCCTTGCGTGGAAGAGCCAGTCGCGCCGGGTAGCCCACGAACGCGTTCCATCATTGTCCTGTTAAAACGTTCGATGTGTCCGCCGAAATGTGGCCGTCCAACCGGACGGTACATCAGATCGATACCGTATTCGCGGCAGCCGCTGCGAAGTGCCCGACTCTTGAACTCTGCAGCGTTGTCGAGATGCAAGACGCGCGGTATGCCGCGCATTGGCCACTCTGCGTCTGTCCCAACCTTTGCAAGCCAAGGGGCCTTGGCGAGCACGACTCGCGTGAGAAGCAGCCCAACTGTAGCCGCTCCCGGTCTTTCCATGCCAATGTAAAAGCCGAGCACACACCTCGTCGCGACGTCTAACGCAACTGAAAGCCATGGTCGACCGATCACCCTCCCGTCCAACTCGCTGACCAGCAGAATGTCCGCCTGTGTATGGTCAATCTGAACGATGTCCAACGGATGCTGTGCCGTGAATGTTCCTGGCGCGACCTGTGCGTCAGGAAGTGCAGCACGCCGTAGAGCATCCTGTTCGCGATATTCCGACCATCGACGGGCAACAGTTGACCGACTCGGAGGCGCCAATCCCGCCGCGACGCATCGACGTCGTATCTCAAGCACCAGATCCGTCGCAGGATGGGCTAGTTGTTGCTGGGCCGGCAACCAGTCCTGCACGACCTTTTCAATGACATCGTTGACAGCCGAATCCAAACGACGACTGCCCACTTTGGGACCACGGTGTCGGGGATTGAGTGAACTTGCTACAGGGTCTGAGAGGAACCTCCGCCGCAGCCGATAGACGGTAGTCCAGTGCACGCAAAGCAAATGTCCGGCGCGCTTCGCCTGAGCCAGTGTTAGCGGCCCGTTTCCGAGCGGCCGCAGGACCGATGCCAGCTTCGCGACACGACTCTTCGTTTCGTTGGAGAAAGCCATGGTGCCCTCGCGCCACTCTAGCCGCATTAGCAGCATTTAAGGACACCCAAGGCGCACTAGCAAAATTAGCGGGCAACTGAATGCAAACTGTTGCGTTCGGGCAACATCGGAAAAGAATTGGTCAATCTTGCTGCGACCCTTTACTGGCGCGGCTTTCAAGCAAAAAAGTCATTAGCAATATCTGTGACCACGGCTAGCAGAAACTAAGAACACCAACAGCGGGTTCCAGACATGTGCTGACCGCTTCTTCTTTGAGAATCGATCAGCCATCCTATTGCCCCGCCGACGCGGCGCCGCCGGTGGTTCGTCGTCTCCGGCGGCTACGCCGCCTCCGACTCCTCACCACCGGCCAAAACAAACGTCAACGACCGGCCAACATAATTGGCGCCCCCCACATAGCGCCATTTTCGCCGCGTTGCACATATTTCCTGCTGGAAGATGTCATAGGAGCATGATTCGGGTGCGTCTTCGGTTGACCTGGCGGTTATCGGTTTGTCCCACCCCATGAGGTCGCATGGAGCGTGCTACGTTTGCCCGTCGCCCTGGTGGCTTTACCACCCCGGAAGAACGTTGGTGCCGCAACGTGTCCATCGGGTTCGCACAATACTCGTGGTTGCCAAACCTTCGGCACCAATCTACGGCTGGCTCGCGTTGCAGGCGATCCGCTTTCTGCACATCGGGGACGGCGGCACGGCATCCCATTCAATCGCGGTGGCTGCTTGCCAGTTGACGATTAGGGCTTGCCGGTCGCCGTCGTAACTCTCATGCGAAGCAGCGAGTCACATCAAACGGCTTTCGCTCCTTCAGCATGTGGAAACACGCACGCGCCAGCTTGTGTGCCAGTGCCTTGCGGGCGACCACGGTGTTTGTTCTGGCCTTTTTGCGCTCGTAAAACTGCTTGGCTTCAGCGCTAAAGCGCAGCGCAAAGTTGGCCGCCTCGATGAACGCCCAGGACAGATATGGGTTGCCATTCTTTGTGTTGCCTTCGCCTTTCTTCTTGCCGTTGCTTATACGCTGGCTGTCCACGCATCGCGCATAGGAAGCGAAGTTACCGGCGCTGGCGAAGCGCTCGATGGTGCCCACCTCCAGAAGAATGACAGTTGCAAGCGTTTGGCCGATGCCCGGCACTGTGGTCAGCAGGTCGTAGTGCGCGTCTGGCGCGACCTTTTCCTGAAGACGCTTTTCCACGATAGCGATCTGCGCGGAGAGCGTCGTGATGACCGCGACGTTGGCCCGAAGCGCGAGCTCAACGTCCTCTGGCAGGCGCATTTGTTTGATGGCTTCTTCGTCGAGTCGGATGACCTGATGGCTCGTGATTCGCTTGCCGAACTGGCGTGCCGTGATGTTCTCCACCGCGAGAATGTGGGTCGTGCGGCTTCGCACGAGTTGCATGCGCTTCCTCGCAAGATCACGGACAGCACGCTGTTGTGGTGGCAGGATGGTCCCTGTCGGAAGTATCCCCAGGCGCAACAGGTGAGCCAGGTAGCGCGCGTCGGTCTCATCACCACTGTGCTTGAGCCCGTCGTACTTCCTGATCGCGGTGGTGTTGGCCAGATGCACCACGAAGCCGGCCGCCTGCAGGCCGTCGACAAGCCAGTACCAGTTATACGTCGATTCGATTACGACGCCAGCCAGCTCGGCCTGCCACGGGGCAAGGAACGTCAGGATCCTGGCCAGCTCGTTCGGCAGCCGCTTCTCGGCGACCACGCGGTCCGTTTCGTCGATCACGCTCACGACACTATTGTTCGAATGCAGGTCAATGCCGCTATGGTTCATGATGGACCTCCTTCCGGTTAAAGCGCTGTTGGCAAACTCACTTTAACCCCGTCGCCCGGCAGGGCGGAGGAGGAGGCCCGCTAGATGATTTTCAGTCGACTATTCACCATCGGTCAACCCAGAGATTCTGGGCTTCCTGCGGAAGCCGTCGGCCGGCCCCTGCGGGCGCGTTGATCGTGCAAGATGACCGGCCACCAGGCCAAGGAGACGACATGGATTCGCAGACCACGCCGCAGGAACCGGATCTGGATGACGACGGCCGCCGACGCAGGGTTTTCGTTCGTGGCGGCTTCTCCTTGGGTGGCGCGATTGCGCTCGCAAGCACCGCCTCTGCGGCCGCCGCTGCGTCCACCTCTGACGCGCCGAAAGACGACCGTTGGGAGACGCCTGCGCGCACCGGCGGCAAGCTGCTGGTGCGTTGGCTCGGCGGTGGCGTCACGGAAATCGCCACACCGGATTACAAGCAGATTGCGTACGGCGACGCGTGGATCTGGAACAACGCGGGCTGGGATCGTTTCGGCGTGAAAAAGCCGCCGGAATATGCCAGCGCCAAGGGCTTCGCCGACTATGTCGCGGGCAAGAATCCCGATGCGGTCTTTGTGCTGCTCACCCATGACCATGGCGACCACATGGGCGATTACTTCGAGATGCTCAAAGCGCTGTGCGACGCCGGGGTGCCGGTCAAGACCACGGGGCAGAGCGACATGATGCGCTCTGCGCTGGTGCCGGAGTTTCGTAAGGTGGGCCTGGATCCCGCGAAAATCGTGGTGAACGGCGGGGCGGGGATGAACTTCGGCGGGGTGTCCCGGCACGGCGAGATGTCGGCACACCTGATTCCCGCACTGCACTCCAACCTGTGTGGCTATCCGGCGGCGGGCTTCATGCTTGATATCGGCGGGGTTCGTGTGTACCTGAGCGGCGACACCGATCTTTTCGGCGACATGCGGTTGATCGGTGAGCGTTACAAGCCCGACCTGGGCATTGTGTCTGTGGGCGGCGGGCCCTTCACGATGGATCCGCAGGACGCGGCACGGGCCAGTGCGTGGGTGGGGGGGTCCCATGGCATCCCGGTGCATTACGCGCACAACGGTCTGGTGCTGGGTGTCGAGGCGGGTGAGCAATACCGCCAGGCTGCCTCGCGCATGGCGCCCTCGCTGCAGGTCTCGGTAATGAGACCCGGCGAGCAGACGGTGATCACCGTCTGACGGTGTGCGCTGTGGCGGCTCGCGTGCCACGGGTTGATTCGATTCCGTCTCAGGACATCAAAAAAAATTCTGGCAAAAAGCCCACCCTTGCGGTGGGCTTTCGCTTATCAGGGTCGATCTCTGGCCAGAATCTGATTCTCGCGTGTTGCCCGACCCAGTTTGTCCGGTGATTCAACATGCGCGGCCGGTCGCATCTGCCAGACGTTGCTATTTCCACATTCCCGTATCCTGTGCAGCCGGCCCCAGCGCGGTCTCCTCTAGCCGGCGTTACGGCACGGGTCGAGCACGCCGCGGCGGAAACCGGCAGCATGCACGGTCAGGCGCCGCCTCATGGATGAACTCTCGATGATCCGGATGGCTTGAACGCGTCGTCGCGGGAGAGGTTCATCCGCGTCGCTTAACTGAACGCAGCGAGAGTATTGAAAGTCGAGATCGACCGCTTTGGTCGCCCACTAGCGGCCGTTGGACTACCGCGCCACGATTGGCGACAATGCCTACCCATCATGATCGAATCCCGGGGACGACGCTTTGGACCAACCCATTAGCTACGCTAGCGAATCAACAATGTTCCAACGATCGTCCCGATTGCTAGCGCGGTCGCTGAATCCGGCGCGCTTCGCGCTTGCGCTCGCTTGCATTCCCGCATCAAACGCGTTCGGCGCACCGGAATATCACATCACGCAGTATCACCGTGACGTCAGCGTTGACGACGCAGGACGAATGACCGTACGCGTAGACGTCGTGCTCTTGCTCTCGAGCGACGCCGCCATGCAGCGATTTTCGCAATACGCGGTGCCTTATAACGCGGACCTGCAAAAGCTCGCAATCGACGATGCACAAACCGTGCACGAGGACGGCAAGGTCGTCCATGCCGATCTGCATGCCGCCGTTTTCGACCGTCCGGCGCCTACTACCGTCACGGCACCGCAATTCAGCGCCGAGCATTACCGAATCGTTGCCTTCCCCGCAACCACACGTGGAGACACGCTCCGACTGCACTACACGCTGACCGATCTCGACACGCTCTATCGCGGCAAATTTACAGAGATCGCGAACCTGGCGCCTACCGAAGACGTTGAGGACGCTCAGGAGACGCTTGAGACCCCTCGCGACATGCCGGTACGAGTCGAGGCGAACGGAATGCAGGCGGTAAGCGACACCACCACGGACTCGCGGCGCATACGGGTGTATCGCTACCGCACGCCGGCAAGCGGACCACTGGCCGAACAGGCTAGCGCGGTTTCGACGCTCGATTCAGGGCCCTACTTCGTGGCAACGAATTTCACGAGTTACGCCGATGTCGCTCGAGCGTTCGAGGCAGGCATTGCACCGCAGTCACAGCCCACTGCGGCGATCCGCGCGCAGGCCGACCGGATCACCGGAGATGTCGCTGACCGGCGGCAACAGGCGATGCTCATCTACGAGTGGGTCAGCCGGAATATCCGCTATCTGGCCGCATATGTTGGTACGGGCCCGGTCGTCCCGCACAGCGCGGACTCAGTGTTGCGCGACGGCTATGGCGATTGCAAGGATCACGCGGCCCTCTTCATCGCGTTGCTGCGAGCAAAGGGTATCCGCGCCGACAGCGTGCTCGTGAATCTGGGAAACAGCTACCGTTTGCCAGACGCGCCCGTCTGGTATGTCTTCAACCATGCCATCGTATGGTTGCCGGAATTTGCGCTGTTTGCCGATACGACCAACGGATTTGCACCGTTCGGCATTCTTTCGTTCGCGGCAAGCGACAAGCCCGCGCTGGATACGGCGACGGGCGAAATGCTCCACACGCCGCCACAGAACGCGACCAACAGTGCGTCGTCGATCAACTACACAATCAAAGTGCGCGAAGACGGCGACGCAGATCTGGCCGGGACAATTACGCTGGTTGGCCAGATTGGCATCGCGCCTCGCCGGCAACTGACCCAAAACACCAGACAGAGGATCGGTTACGAGTTGCTAAGGCAATCCGGGCTGACCGGCACGATCGACGTGCTAACGGGCGATGCAAACGGATTGAATGCGCCGGTCGGCCTCAGCGTGCAAGGTACCGTCAACGGCCTCGCTATCATGCCTGGCCCCGCCGCGCTTGCTGTCCCGATCATGCCCAACTACGGATCGATCCGAGCTTTCGCCGAGTACGTCCTGCGTCAGGCCGGCGAGCCGCTCAACGGCCCCTGCGGCGCCAGCGCGCTGCGTGAGCATTTCCGCGTTGAATTACCGGCCGGCGCGAAGATCATTGCGATGCCGCCCGATCTCTCCAGGACGAACGGCGCGCTCGCCTATACCGCCACGTATCGGCGCGACGGCCAGACGGTTGATATCGACCGCACGCTCATTCGCGACTTTCACACAAACGTATGCAGCGGCGAAATGCTGAAGCAATGGACACCGATTGCTCGTGAAATCTCAACGGACCTGAAACGACAGATCCTCTATCGCTAGGCGGGAAATTCTCGTTTCCCTTTGGAGTGACGCTGACAAGACGAGACTTCGGCGAGCGCATGATCCAGCTCTGATCGACATAGAGCTTGCACATATGCGTCCCCAGGGCGTCCCCGGATGCGGCTGCCGTTGCGTCAGATCTGCACATGGCCGCGCGAACACGCGACGTTCTCCGTGTGCCGAAGCCAGATCAAAGCCAAGCGCGCGCAACTGCTGCTCGCCGAGCGGTGTAGCGACCAGTTCGGCGCCATTGCGTCGCAACCATCGCGCCTTCGTCATCGACGCGAGTACGCCCACCGCTCTTTCCCCTGCCAGGTGGTCATAACAGGTTCGGGCATGCATGAATGCCTCACTCGGCGGCACGCCGATGAATCCGTCGGCGCCAAACCACTGGCCGACCGACGACACGAGCGTCGACCCGCCGAAGTAGAACAGGTAGATGACGAGCAGCTCCGGCACACCGCGAAACACGTGCAGCGCGCGCACTGGCTGCTCGATTGGGCAGACGCCGTGGCGGCGATGAGCTTCGAAAACCTCGGCGGCCAGATCGCGGCCTTCGATGCAGCATCGCTGGCTTTTCGCGTCTCGCCCGGGCTCGCTCTGGTTGGCGCGCGCATGCGTGCGGCGTTGGCAGGCAGCGGCCTGCTGGCAGCGGCGCTCGGGCGCCATACGCAGGATCCGCTCAGCATGCGTACCATTCCACACGTCCACGGCGCCGCCCGGGACGTGCTCGCCGCGACAGAAGAAGTCGTGAACCGCGAACTGGCCTCTACGACCGACAATCCGATCGTGACCGGGACGCCACAGGAGCCACGGGTGTACTCACAGGCGCATGCGGTAGGCGCGTCAATCGCGCTCGCAATGGACAGCCTCGCAGCCGCGGTGGCGCAGGTCGCCGCCATGGCTGAGCGGTGTCTGGACCGTCTCGTCAATCCGCTCGTGAGCGGTCTGCCCGCTTTCCTCGCGCAGGCGAGCGGCACGCGCTCCGGCTTCATGATCGCGCAGTACACTGCGGCCTCGCTGGTTGCGCAGAACCGGCGCGAAGCTGCGCCTGCGAGCCTCGATGGTGGCGTCACGTCGGGCCTGCAGGAGGACCATCTCTGTCACGCGACGCCCGCCGCGCTCACGGCGCACGCGGTCATCGAGAACAGCAGCCGCATCCTTGGAATCGAACTGCTTGCGGCTACGCAGGCGTATGACCTGCAGCCGGTCCCGGCCGCGCGCGCGTCATACACTGAAGGGCTCTACACACAGGTCCGCAGCGTCTTGCCGACCTATTGCGATGACCGCCCGCTCACAGACGACATGACGCTTGGGTTTCGCATGATCGCCGATGGCGGACCACCGCCGCTCCCGAGCCCCGTGCCGCTGCCGGCAACACCGGGCTACTGGGCGGCGGCGACGATCGAGCCCGTTGGAAACGGAACCGTGGCGTCGGCCAACGACGCGTTGCCCGGCGCAGTCGGCAATTGAGGGTAACGCCGCGCGACGGAAGAGCAATCCGGTTACAGGGAAACAGGCAGGCATGAGCACCACGTTGCAACCAGCGAGCCGGGCCAGGCGCTAATGCAGACGAAAGGGACGCAAATGCAGACATCCCTGCAGCGGCACAGGGTTTTGCCTCCGTACGAGCAGATCAAGCGCTACGTGATGGAACATATTGCCAACGGCACCTGGAAGCCCGGCGACGCGATTCCTTCGGAAACCGAATTCGTCAAGGAATTCGGCGTCGCGCGCATGACCGTCTCGCGCGCACTGCGGGAGCTGACCGCGCAGCGCGTGCTCACGCGCGTGCAGGGATCGGGCACCTACGTTGCCCCGCGCGACCATGAATCGACGGTGCTCGAAATCCGCAATATCGCGCATGAGATCGCGTCGCGCGGGCATCGCCACGAAGCGCGTGTGCTCGCGCTCGAAGCCAGCCACTTTCCGACCGCGATCCATGAGCTGGATCTTGCCGGCGGTCCGGTGTTCCACTCCTCGATCGTGCACCTGGAAGATGACGAGCCCATTCAGTACGAAGACCGCTACGTCAACCCGCTCGTCTTTCCGCTCTATCTGGAGCAGGACTTCACACTCGAGACGCCGAACAACTACATGGTGCGTGTCGCGCCGATCCAGCGCGCGAAATTCCGCATCTATGCGCGCAAACCTGAGCCCCAGATCCGCAGGCATCTTGCGATGAAAATCGGCGAGCCTTGCCTGATGCTCTGGCGCTGCACGTGGGTGGGCGACGCGGTAGCGACCGCCGTGCAGCTCTGGCATCCGGCGTCACGGTTTCACCTGGCCGGCGCCGTTTGAGGCAAACCGCGCAAACCGTCGCGCGAGCCCGCTCGATCGAGCGCAAACGGGCTTTGTTCAATTCAGCGCGAAACAGGTGTGTTCGGTCGCGGTTTCTGCCACGTGGTCGTTGTGACCCGCCGCGCGCACCGTTCGCATACAGCTGCAGCAACCGGCTCTGCATCTTCTGCCCGCCACGGTTGTGCACGCGTGCGGGCAGGTACCCGGACCCGGCACTTTGGTTTCCCCCGCCGGCCAGCGTACCGGACGCAGAAAAAAGGACGCCCCCGGAGGCCCGGGCCCACCCGGCGGGAACGGGCCCCGCAGAAACCGTAACGAAGTGCACGACTTCTGTCCCGGCGGGAGCTCGCCGGAGCGCCAGGCCCTTTCGTAACAAAGGGATTGGACGTCAGTTCCGCGACGATCCAGGATGCAACGCTGCTTTCGTTTTGGCGCTAGAATTTTGACGCCGAACACGCCTTTGTAAGCGCTGTCCGACCCATCAATTCAGCCGGTGACCCATCGATTTTTTTCGTCACTTTTCAGGGTGAGCGCGATGGACTGCGATCTGGATGAGTTCTGTGCCGCATACCAGGCCATGGCGGCCGCGCGAGGTCGGTTCCAATGTCACGGTCGCGTGGCCGGTCACTTCGAGAGGCCTGACGGCATCCGCCTGCTGATGACGGCCCTCAATGTGACAACTTACCGGTATCTGGCCGCTGTCAGCAAACTCTGTGAGATTGAGCGCACGCACCAACAATGAGCTCACGGATTTCAGGTATGGCAGCACGGATCTGCGGGATGCGGCTGACCGTGCGGCATTGTGGCTGTGCCGGACCGTTTCGGCCCTGTTCGCCACCATCCCGCTGCCGCAGCGGCTCCTGGATCGCTTGCCAGCCGGCATATCTTCCAGTGTCGATCAGTTCCTGCGCGTAGCGCCGCACTGGTCCTTCACGCTGCGGCGGAACGCTCTTGCCTCATGTGCATCTCGCTACGAACGCGGATATTAAGCGCGCCGCGCGGGTTCTCCCTGTCGCCGCCAGGTCGCGCGTCCGGTCCGACCCGACCACGCGTCACCTCGCGCCAACGGTCTGCCGATGGGTGTCCCGGCTGACTGGGGCGGATCGACGGCGTCACCCATTTCCGTGCTGGGTTGTCTTCTGCCGCCGGGTTGTCTTCTGCCGCCGGACTGGAGCAGGAGCGCACGAGGCAACCGGGGCCGCGTCGATGGCTCGAATGGGGCGATGCGCGAGGGCAGGCGCCAGTGCGCGGACTGAACCGTCCTCTAACGTGCGGGCGCAGGGAGGTCGTCGTGCCACCGAAAACGAGCAGCGCGACGCAACGCACCGGCCGCCGGCCAATTGCGAGTGGTCCGTTTTCCGGATTCGCTATATTTGCGATTGCGTGCCGTCTGCCGACAGAGGCGGCGATCCGGATGTCCATCGGGAGGCTGGCGTGGATCATTGGCTGGGTACGGCTATCGGCACGATCGTGCTCGTCGTCGCTGCAGTTGGCATCGCGGCGCACTACCGCCGGGAAAGGCGCCGGGCTGATCTGTTGCGCAATCTCGATCGCCACGAATTGTGCCAATGGGCGCGTGCACGACCGTAGGCATCGTTGTGGAGCGAGAGCCTGGGCCCCGTGGCGTGAACCGCCGCAGAACATTGACGCCGCGCCCGGGGGAATTGCAGTTCAGCTCGTCCACGCCGACGTGAGTCAATGCCGGGCAGCGCGTCCGACGCGGCGCACGCATTGCTTCGGCAAGTCTGCTGCAGTCCACTGACGCGCGTGCCCGCGGGATTATCAAAACGGCGCGCCTGCGCCAGATTTCCTTCCCTCGTTCAGACCGGGCGCCCGTCATCCGTCCTCGCGGGTGGCCACGGTTTCGAGGAACCGGACGGCCTTGTTGAAGGCGCACCGGATCGCCGCCTCCGCACTGTCGAGGATGCAATGCCCGATGCGCCTGAACACGTCCGTCCGGTTGGCGATCTCGACACAAACTTCGTACGAAGTGTTACCGGAGGGCTGGCCTTGCGTCCGGATCGAGAGACGACAATCCGTGACCAAGAAATGATAGGGCTGAAGGCGCAACAGCTGTATTGCCGCTTCCGATTCCAGCCAGGCCGTCCCAGGCAAACCGAGAAAGAGGATCTCCATGCCGATACCCATCATCGCCCCCCAGTCCGTCGCTCAAATCGATCCAGCATCAACTTCGTGCGTCCATTGCATCATCATGCGGCGAGCCTTGTGCCGATTGACGAGGATCAACTCAACGCCGGGCCGGGGCCCCGATACTCTCGCTGGCCTCTCGCCAGCCATTCGGCCGGGAGGGCACCACTGGCCCACCGGACAGGACAATACGGGGTGGCCGCGGCCGCCGCGCCAGGACGGCTGACGAATCGTTCCGGAACACAGGACACGGCGGGAGTTGTAACTTTTTGTTAGTTCCGGTGGTCCCTTAATTGAAAAACAACGCGTTTCGTATGACCATTGCACGCGAGCAGGACTGTCGCAAGCAAGCCTGCTGCAGAAGAAGGCCAACATACAGTGCGTTTTTCGGAGGGATAAAACAATGAAGCGGCGAATTCCCCTTTTCTGCGTTGCCCTTGCCCTGGCGTCCGGACCGGTCCCGCTGGTTGCTGACGCCGCGACCTATACCAACGGCACCGCCACGGCAACCTTCAACGTCACCCTCACGCTCCAGGCCAACTGCACGATCTCGGCGAATCCGCTGAGTTTCGGCAGCAACGGCGTGCTTGCCACCGCGCTGAACCAGCAAACCACGGTGGGGGTCACCTGTACCAGCACCACGCCCTACAATGTAGGGCTCGATGCCGGCACCGTCGCCGGCTCGAGCGTGGCGAACCGGTTGATGGCTGGCACCGCCACGGGCAACACCGGCACGACGGTGGGTTTCCAGCTGTACCAGGATGCGGGACACACGACCGTGTGGGGCAACACGCAGGGCACCAATACCGTCGCCGGCACCGGCAGCGGATCCTCGCAGTCGATCACGGTCTACGGCCAGGTGCCGGCGCAGACGACGCCTAGGCCCGATACGTACCAGACGACGGTCACCGCCACGGTCTATTTCTGAGAACCGACGATAGCGCATGACCGCATTCCGTTTTGCACCCTGTTGCATTGTCGTCGCCCTGCTGCCCTTCACCGTCCTGTCGCCTGTCGCCGCACGCGCGGCCACGCTTCAGATCTCCCCCGTCATGCTCGAATTGCAGGCCGACGGGAATGCGGCGGCCCTCACCCTCCGAAATCCGGGCGGGCGCCCGCTCTACGGACAGGTGCGCGTGTTCCGCTGGGATCAGGTCGACGGCGAGGACACACTCACGCCGACCCGGGACCTGATCGCCAGCCCGCCGCTGATCCAGGTTCCCCCGCAGACCGACCAGCTGGTCCGGCTCGTACGCGCGGACGCCGCGCCGGTGGCGGCTGAACAGAGCTATCGGCTGCTGATCGACGAACTGCCCTCGCCGGGCGACGCACCGGCCGGCGGAGTGACGATCCGCCTGCGCTATTCGGTACCGGTGTTTGTCGAGCCTGCCGCCGCGACCGGCCAGCCCCGGCTCGCATGGCATCTGGTGAGGGCCCCGAACGGATGGGCCCTGCGTGTCGGCAACACCGGCAGCCGACGCGCCCAGATCGGCGCGGTTGAGCTGGTGAACGCCGCCGGCAAGGTTTATGTAATCAGCAAGGGCCTGCTCGGCTATGCGCTGGCCGGGCGCTCGGGACAGTGGGGCGTGCCCCTGCCCGCCGATGCAAACCTCGGTGGTCCGCTGAGGATCCGTGCGGCGGTCAACTCGCTGCCAGTGGACGCCGTTATCACGGCGGAACAACCGGGCTAGGCCGGGGCCGGCCCGGCATGGAGCTATACCCATGGTTTTACCTGCATGTACTCCCGGAAACCTCGCGCCTGCCGGCACGCCGCGCACGCCGGCTTGGCGCCATGCTCGCGGTGTGCGGGGTACTCGCCGGCGGATCGACGCGGGCATCGGGACAGGACGCGCTCCTGATGTCGGACGCCGGTGCGAACGCGCCGCATGAGGTGGTGCTGGAGGTGGACGTGAACGGCCAGCGCAGTTCGCTGCTCGCCCGGTTCCGCGAACAGGACGGGCGCCTTTCGGCGAGCGGCCCCGACCTGGACGCGATCGGGCTCGCCACCGGCCGTCTGGGTATCGCCGCAGCGGCCGACGTGCCGCTCGACTCGATCCCGGGCCTGCGCTACACCTACGACGCCGCGCATCAGGCGGTGGACCTGCAGATCCCCGATGCGATCCGCAAGCCCTACACCTTCGACAGCCGCGCCCTGCCCGCGACGCCGCCGGCCACGTCCTCTCGCGGCCTGCTGGTCAACTATGACGCGTTCGCCCAGACGCCCGATGACGGACAGCTCGCGCTCTACTCGGAGGAACGCTGGTTCGACCCGGCGGGCGTCTTCAGCAACACCGGCATCGCGTACCTGTACCGCCACGACCAGCGCTACACGCGTTATGACACATCGTGGAGCACGTCCAGCCCGGCAACGCCCAGCACGACCCAGATCGGCGACACGATTTCGTCCTCGCTCGCCTGGACGCGCTCGGTCCGCCTCGCGGGCTTCCAGTGGCGCAGCAACTTTGCGTTGCGGCCCGACCTGGTCACGTTCCCGGTGCCCGCGCTCGGCGGTTCCGCTGTCGTGCCGTCCGCGGTGGACCTGTATGTCAACAGCGTCCGGCAGTTTTCCGGCAACGTGCCCAGCGGCCCGTTCATCGTCAACGATGTGCCAGGCATCACGGGCGCAAGCGAGGCCACCGTCATCACACACGATGCGCTCGGACGGACCATCGCCACGTCGGTACCGCTTTACGTGGACATACGCCTGCTTGCCCCAGGTCTTTCGAGCTACTCGTTCGAGGCCGGATTCTTGCGCCGCAACTACGGGCTCGAATCGTTCGACTACAACCGTGTGCCGGCGCTCAGCGCGTCCGCCCGGCGCGGGCTGAGCGATACCCTGACCGTTGAGGGCCATGCCGAGGCGACGGGGGGACTCGTCAACGCGGGCGCCGGTGCCCTGGTACGCCTCGGCATGGCGGGCGTGGTCAACGGTTCATTCTCGGTGAGCGCGGGGCGCCTGGCGGGCACGCAGGTGAGCCTCGGCTACCAGCTGGTCGAGCCGCAACTCTCCGTGAGCGCGCAGACCATCCGCGCCTTCGGCAACTACGGCGACCTCGCCGCACGCGACGGCACGCCGGTACCCAGCGCCACCGACCAGGTCACGCTCGCCTTTCCGTTCCTGCGCCACCAGACCTTTTCGGTCAGCTATGTCGGCTTTCGCCTGCCCGAGGGTCCGGCATCGAAGATCGGATCGGCCTCGTACACGTTCAACTTCGGCAACCTCGTCTCGCTGAGCGTGAGCGCCTACCGCGATTTCGGGCAGCCCAATTCGAACGGTGCATTTGTCTCTCTGAACTTCGGCTTTGGTCACGATACGTCGGTCAATGCCACGGTCGGTCGGCAGGATGGCCAGTCGGACTACAACGTCAACGCGTTGCGGCCGCCCGACTACGCCGGCGGCTGGGGATGGGGCGTGCAGGCCGGCGGCACGGGCGCCGTTCCATACCGGCAGGCGCAACTGCAATACCTTGGCAATAACGGGGAAGTGACGGCAGTTGCCCAGGATGTCGACCGGCACGCCGGGGCTTCGCTCGACGTCACCGGGGCGGTTGTGGTGATGGACGGCAGCGTGCAGCTCGCGCGCCGGATCGACGATGGCTTCGCGCTGGTATCGACCGATGGCGTCGCCGGCATTCCGGTGCTCCACGAAAATCGCGTGATCGGCGCGACTGACAGCTCGGGTCATCTGCTCGTGCCGGACCTGAACGCCTACCAGAACAACCAGATCGGCATCGACGGCATGAAGCTGCCGGCCAATGCACGGATTGCCACGACCGCCATGGACGTCGTGCCGCAGGCGCAGTCCGGCGTACTCGCGCATTTCGGCGTGAAACGCTACAGCGCGGCATCGGTCATCCTGCACGGTCCGGACGGCCGGGTGCTGCCGCCCGGCTCGCGGGTACATGACGTCGAAAGCGGAGCAGAGACGATCGTGGGCTACGACGGTCTGACCTTCATCGACGGCCTGAAGCCGGAGAACCATCTCGTGATCGACAGTGGTACGCTGCATTGCACGGTGCAGTTCGGCTACACGCAACCTTCCGGTGGGACCCTGCCCACCATCGGCCCGCTGACATGCCGCCCGGTGCCGGGAGACGCGCAATGAAAGGCGTCGTCCTTACGCTGCTCATCCTGGTCGCAACGCTGGCGCTGCCGGCACGGGCACAGGCGCAGACCTGCTCGGCCACGGCCTCGGCCATCAATTTCGGCTCGGTGAGCCCGATCACGGGCAGTGCGGTCAGCGCCACGGGCACCGTCAGCGTGACCTGCACATGGCCGGCAATTACCGTGACACCGTATGCGCAGGTCTGCCTGAACCTCGGCGGCACCAGTCCGCGCAGCCTGGTGAACGGCACAAACGCCATGCAGTACAACCTGTACCAGGACGCGGCCCATTCACTCGTCTGGGGCTCGATCTACTATGGCACGCCCCCCATCTCGCTGACGTTGACCAAACCGGCCGCGGGTACGAGCGCCACCCAGAACGTCACGGTCTACGGCCAGATTGCCGGCAGCCAGCCGACGGTACCGACCGTCAGCAACAGCAGTACGGCCTACTCCCAGACGTTCGGGGGCAACACCACTTCGCTCAACTACGCGTTTTACCTGTTCGGCGCGCCATCGTGCGCCTCGATCACCACGAACGGCGGCACCTTCCCTTTCAGCGTCAGCGCGACGGAGATCAACAATTGCAACATCAGCGCGACGAACCTCGGTTTCGCGACGGCAAGCGTGCTCACCAGCCCGGTCACGGCGACGGGATCGATCACCGCGCAGTGCACGAACGGCGATGCCTGGCGCATTGCACTGAACGGCGGTTCGAGCGGAAACGTGGCCGCGCGGACGATGCAACGCAGTGGAGGCGGCGCAGCGGTGACATACCAGCTCTACACCGACGCGGCACATGCGAGCGCATGGGGCGACGGTACCTCGGGCACGGCCATGGCGACCGGCACGGGGACCGGCAACCCGCAGACGGTGACCGTCTACGGCGTTGTGCCGGCGCAGGCCACCCCCGCTCCGGGCGGCTACAGCGACACCATTACCGCGACGATCAGCTTCTGACCTCGCGCCTCGAATGGTGCGATGGTCAGAACGCGACCGCCCAGACCGCGCGCGGCGCGGCGAGATTCGCCAGCTGGAGGGTCGAGAGGCGCTGGGTCGGATCGCGAGGCGCAAGCGCCACGTGGTACAGCGCGCCGTGCAGACACGACACCCCCGGCGCGTCCGGGGATGGCGTCCCGGCCGCCGACTGGATCTCGCAGCTTTCCTGGATGACGAGGCTGACCTGGATCGGAACATGCTCGGCCGCCGAGCCTTTGAGCCCCGTCAGCGCGAACAGGAAAACCGCGACCCCGTAGATCCAGATTTTTCGCAACATGGGAGGATTTGCACTGCCGTTCGTTTCGTCTGGCAGTAACAGACGATAATGTCTCGATATCGGCAGCACGCGCGGTAACTTGAGCGCAACTGTCTTCGTTTGCAGGCGGCCGGCAGGGCGACGATGGGCGGCCCCAGGGTGTCACCATGTCAGCCGGTCCGGCGTGGACGTGCCGGCGAAGACGGCGGTGCCACTGCCTGCCCCAACTCGCCGGTCCCGCCCGGCAACAAACCACGGCACCACGATGGATGCGCTGTAACGGCGACAATGCCCAGGAAAGCCGCCGCCCTGCCTCGCTGTTCGTCGGATTGCTTGCGCACCGGCGCACTACACTGAAGTCCTCTCAGGTTCGGCCGTTCTCCGCGCATGCCGAACCTTTCGCCGGCCTCAGCGCCGGCTTTTTTATGACAATGACGTTCGCGTATTGCGTATTGCCTGCGGCACCGCGGGTGAGCCGGAAAGCCGGTGAGCCGAAGCCCAGGCAGGTCGACCGCTTCGCAGACGACGCCCCCTTGTCGGGCTGCGGTGCCTGCGACGAATGACTGCGATGACAATGCATCCCGTGCACGACGTCAGGCAAGCAAACGGCCATCCCCCCAGTTTATGGATACCGCCCGCATGGGTCCGCATCAGATCGCATTGCGGCTGTGCCATTCGGGTCATCGTGAAAGCAGGTTACGGCGATTGATACGGCGTAACCTTGTTGCGCCCTGTCGCCTTCGCGCCATACAGCGCCTCGTCAGCCGCCTTGATCACTGCGGTGACATCGCCTTCCTGATCAGGGCTCCAGCTGGCAGTGCCAATGCTCGCGGTAATGCGGCCGTACTCGCTGCCCGCGTGCTCGATGGCGAGGTCGCTGATCGCCGCGCGAATCTTCTCGGCGACCTGTGCGGCGCCGGCGGGCGGCGTATCCGGCAGCACCACGACGAACTCCTCTCCGCCGTAGCGCGCCGCGCTGTCCGGCGGACGGCGAATGCTCTCACCAATGCACCGCGCCACCGCAGCCAGTGCATCATCGCCGGCCTGATGCCCGTACGTATCGTTGTAGGCCTTGAACCGGTCGATATCGACGAACAGCAACGAAAACATGCTGCGCGTGCGCCGCGCCCGACGCCATTCCTGATCCAGGATCTCGCCCAGGCTGCGCCGGTTGCCGAGCCCCGTCAGGCCATCCGTCCTGGCAAGCAGCTCAAGCTCTGATTCTGCGCGCATGCGACGGCGCAGCTGGGCGCCCAGAAGGAAGGAAAGTACGACGAAGCCCAGACCCAGCACGCCTGTCAGGGAACCGATGACGAAGGCACGCCGGTACCATGCCGCATAAATATCCGGTTCTGCCTCGGCAACCATGATGATGAGCGGCAGATCCGGGACGTGACGAAAGTAGTAAAGACGGCGCGTGCCGTCGATTGTGGACATGTCGGAAAAGCTGCCCTCCGGCGCCGACATGAACTGCCGGAAGGTGCTCGCCCGGCTGATGTTCAGCCCTACGACGTCGGCGTCGTACGGCTGGCGCGTGATCATCACGCCATCGCGTCCGATGAGGGAGATGGCCCCATGCGGCCCGAGCGACAGCCCTGCAAATAGATGGCGGAAATACTCCAGGTCGATGGCGATCAGTACAATACCGGCAAACGAGCCATCGGAGTGGGAAAGCCGCCGGCTGAGGGCAATGCTCGGTGTGCCGTTGCGCAACCGGGACCGGTAGGGGTCGCTCACGTAGAGTCCGGCATGCGGATTGTCGCGCTGGACAGTGAAGTACGCGCGATCCGCGAAGTTGCCTGCTCGCGGCACATCATTGTCGGAGTCGATCACGATCTTGCCTGAAGCGTCGATCACCAGCATGGCGCCCAGATACTTGGCGGTTGCAGCCCTGTCAAACAAGACTTCCCGGCGCAGACGCGCAGGCAGCGCGGTCACATCGGCCTCGTTCAGTCCGTCGACGACCGCCTGCAACGATAGCGCGTAGAGTTCGAAGTTCCGGTCGATATCCCGCTCGGCGATCAGGGCCAGGTTGCGTGAGGTCTCACGGGCGCGCTCCATGGCGTCGATGCGACTCTGATACAGCACCGTTGCGCAGAGGCCGACGAGGATCAGCGCGATCAGGGCCCCGCCCAACGCGATTGCCCGGGTTGCCCGTTGCGGGTCGCGCCTGCGGCGCTCGGCAGGCTCGAAAGGCGCATGGTTCGTTTTCGGCACGGTCTGCAGCTGTCCAGTAAAACGTTCATCAAAGATCCAGCCTCGCGGGTATGGCTTAACAGCTCACGGCGCGGCGGCAACCGGTCTCGCGTGGTAAAGCAGCATTCTGGCGCCGCAAGATAGCCGCGGAATCAGGGGGCTCGCCAATGGATATCGGCAATGTCTCCGAGTTCTTGATAGCTGTGATCAGTGATCAGCAGGTGCGCAATCTGGTTGCGCCGTCTGCAAGCGTCCCGGGGACAAAGTTGCGCGCGACCTGCATATGCCGCCGCCCACGGCACGACTTATCGGACGCGTGCCAGTTGCGATCAGCGAGGTGCGATTGGAATACTGTCGCGATCGACAACTCGCCGCTCTCCGCTATGCCGGCGTGCGTGCATCGATAGCTGGAGCCCCGATACGCCGTGCGGCCCGGCAAACGCCTCGATGTGGTCGGGGCGACGGTGGCAACTTAATCCTGGGCCGGAGCAACGTGGCTCTCGCCGTCGCGCGGCGGCATGGCTCCGCGGCCGCAGAACAGAGGGCGCCACCTGGCGTGCTTTCTCCTCGCAGTGCCGCGTGGTCGTGAGGCGAGGCGATCGGATCAGTGGTTCAGGCTCCGCTGCGCGCGAAGCCTAACGCCGAGTTGCCCTGGAGCGGCGACACATCGTCCTGCCACGGCGGTTGCGGCGCGAAGCAGTCAATGACGCCCGGCTGGAAAATCAGCCAGAAGGTGCTCCCTCCCGATGCAGCGGGCCGTGATGCGCGGCGCGACACTGACCCGGCAGTTGCTTTCCTTTGCGCGACAGCAACCGCTCAGGACACAGGCGTGCGATACACGGATTCATGCGTCCACAGGGTGACCGTTGTAGCCGCTGGCCGCGCGGCCCTCGATTTCATGCGGCGCGAACCCGTCCGTGTCTCGTTACCGACTACGAGATGCCGGGAATCGACGGCGTTGCGCTCTGCCAGATGGTGCGCGGCTGGCCCGCGTTCGCCGGATTGCCCATCGTGCTGCTCTCCGCTGCCGGAGCCTGACGTCGACCCCGGTGCCGGCCCCTGTTCCTGCGAAAGCCCGTGCCGGTGAGCGAACTGATCGACGCCGTGGATACGTATGTCGCCGCGCGTCTGGCAAGTCCCCGGTCTCATCGCCCCATCCGCCATGCGGCAGGAAGATTCCAGCACCTGGCTCCGGCGAGATGGGCTCCGGTAAACACGGGCTGCGGGCCGTATCTGGACGTCCCGCGCGCCGTGGGTCCCTGCCTGCTCCACAGGAAGCATCCTCGCGGTGCGCTCATCCGATGTCCGGCATTGGTGCGCAGGTATGGCCAATCCTGCTCCCGACCAGGCCCCGTCGGCGCAATTAAAATGCCAGGTCGGCGGCGGTGCGGTGAAGGATGGCAGCCGAACCGGCGAAGCAGTCTACGGCTACACCGTCATTTCATGAGGCAAGGAGGCGTCTGAGCTGCCCGATGTCCACCGGCTTGCCCAGATGCGCATCGAAGCCGGCGTTCCTGGCGGCAGTCCGGTCGTGGCTCGAAACGTGCCCCGTTAGCGCGACCAGCGTCAGATGAGGCTGCGCCGCCAATGAGCGGATGCGCGTTGCGAGCTCGTAGCCGTCCATGTCTGGCATTCCGATGTCGATGAGCGCGAGATCCGGTCGCCAGCTTTCAAGGATTTTCAGCGCTTCGGCCCCGTCGGCGGCCACGCGGACTTCGTGGCCTTCGAGCTCGAGCAGGCCACCCAGGGCAAACCGGGCGTCCGCATTGTCGTCCACGAGCAGGATACGACGCGCCATCGACTGACCGGCGGCGGGCGTCTCCGCGGAGGTACTTTCGACGCTGCCAGGACGCACAGGAATGGTCAGGCGCGCTTCGGTTCCATGGCCGACGCCTTTGCTCGTGATTTCGACCGTCCCGCCGTGCAGCTGTGCGAAGCGCTGGGCCAATGCCAGCCCGATGCCGAGGCCGCCATCTTTCCCGCCGGTGTGCGTGCGCGTGAACTGCGCAAAAGGTTCGAAGATATGGGGCAGGGACGCCTGCGAAATCCCGATTCCGTTGTCGCGAACCACGATTGCGACATAGGGTTCGCCATTCCGGACGAACTGTTCGACGCTCACAGCGATGTTTCCCCCCGGCAGCGTGTAGCGCACCGCATTCGACAGCAGGTTCGCAATGATCTGCGTGAGCCGAACCGGGTCGGCACACAGTCGCAGGTTCCCCGGGGGGACATCCAGGGACAGGGTATGATGCCGCTCGAGGCGTCGCTCTTCCACTGCGGCGAGCGCATCGGCAAGCGCCTCGTTCAGGGAGGTCTCCACAGGCGCGATGCTGAGCTTGTCGTGATCCAGCCGGCTTGCGTCCTGCAGTTCGTCCATTAACGTCTTGAGGTGCCGGATCTGCCGTTGTGCGACCGCGAGGTACGCGCTGAGCGGCTCGCTGCCTTCGTTGACGACCTGCATCGCGTCGATTGCATTCTCGAGGGGGCCCAGCGGATTGCGAAATTCATGGGCGAGGACGGCGATGACCTCGGAGTAGCGCTGCGTCTCGCGGCGACTGTGCTCACGCGCCCGTACGAGTTCGAGCACGCCGCTGGCGACGCCTGCCAGGTCCGTCAGCACACGCTGGTCCTCCTGGGTGAATCTGCACTTTTCGTCAAGCGAGGCCACCCACATCGCCCCCATCTTCCTGCCCCCGGAGACAATCGGCAGGATCAGCGCCTCGTGCACGCCGCCGCATGCGCTCGCAAGCGCGGGAAAGTCCGTGGCCAGGGCCGTGAACAGAAGCGGCTCGCCGGCCTCGATCACGGCAGCACAGGGGCACTCGCCCCACGGCGTTGTCAGTCCGCCCAGATGCGCGAGCCTGCCGGCGACCGTGTGCCACCGGAAGACGATTTCGTCTCCGGCACGCTCCAGCAGACTGATGCCCGCGGTTTGCGCACAGCATAGATCCATCGCAAAATCGGCCGTTTTCTGCAGGAGCGCGTCACGCGAATCGGCCGGGGCGCTCGCCAGCGCGAGCAGGGCCCGACATTCACGCTCATAATCCGGCTTTCTCGCCGCCCGGGCGGTGACGTCACCGAGTGAGATACCGCCGAACCGTGCTGGCATGGAAAATCCGTCCTCGCTCTGGTCATATCACTGCAAATGGAATTGATGCGCATACACCACTCTAGAGAATAGCCTGTTCCGTGCGGTGGCGGCCACGGGACTGCGCTGCAGTCGAACTACAGCTACGAAGGCTACACGATCGAAGTCTCCGTCGAATTGGACTTCAGGCCTTCTGGACCGAGCACAGATCGCCGGAAAGTCGTTCGCCGCAGCCCGGCCACGGGCGACTTTCGGCGAACTGAACGTCATCGAGACGAAGTTCATCCGGCTGCCGGGCAACGAAATGATCTGCCTGACATGACTGGCAGCCCGCACGAGGCGGCTGACGAAGTGTACCAGGCGACACGCGCCCACGCCCGCGCTGGACCAGCAGCTATTGTTGCGCTGCTGGCGCACATCCTGTGGTCAACCGGTCACCACGGGCCGCGGTGCGGCCTCGCCATCGCGTGAATCGAGGCGCTCATACTCCGCGATCAGTTGTGCACCGAAGAGCATCAGGGTCGCGAGGGTTTCGAGGCTGAAAAGCACGACGATCGCCGTAGTCAGCGTCCCGTAGACGACGCTCACCTCGGAGAGCGTCGCGAAATACCAGACCAGCACGCGTCGCGTGATCTCCCACAGCACGCCGGCGGCGAGCGCGCCGACAAATGCATGACGCAGCGTCGTGCGCCCGACCGGTATCACCAGGTAGATCGCTGTCAGTACCAGGATCTCGCCCGCGAAACCGCACAGATACAGCACGAGCCGGCTTGCGCCCGTCAACGGCACCGCAGACCGAGCAGCACGACGCTGTCGCTTGCTACGGCATGCAGGCCGCTGGAGACGAGCGTCACGATCAGTACCCCGATACCCAGAGACAGGCTGAACAGATAAGGCACGATTGCCGATAGCAGAAAGTGTCTGCGCCGGACCGCGACCCGATGCACGAAAATGATTGAAAGGGCGTTCTCGAGCACCGTGAACGCGAGCGAGCTGAAGAAGACCATCGTGACAACCAGAAACCAGCCAACCACGGAGCGATGAGCCAGAAAGCTGGCAAGTTCACCCACGATCGCTTTCGACTGCCCTGGTACGAGCCATTCGAGCAGCCGTGCGAGGGTATCGAGCAGCAACTGCTCCCCCACGAAATGGCTGAACGCGATCACAACGAGTATCAGGAGCGGCACGATGGACAGCAATGCGTAGTACGCGATTGCACCTGCGAGCAGCAACCCCTGGTTCCTGCGGAACGCCATGCAGACCTGGAAGATGAACCACAGGGGATGCCGGGTCACAAGGCGCAACGCGCGCCCGCGTGGATGATCGGTGTTGCTCACGTCAAACTATCCTGTTTCGCCCGCTCGAACAGCGTTCGCCTTGCGCCCGGCGTGCTCCTATCGTCTCAAGCACGCCCGGGTACTGCGACCGCGCGCCACGCCAATTGCTGCGCGCCAAAGGCTGCGCCCGCGAGCGGGATGAGCCGTGCTTTGTCATCCGTATGCACTGTTCTTCCGCGCCTCGCCCCCGCACGTCACGAAAATTTTCGGGCTGCTTCCCGCTGAACCGGGACGTCATACTTCCCGGCCACTGGCGCGACGTATCGGCCTCGATGATTCGCGACCCATCGCCTTCCGCTCAGCAATCCGCGAACCTGCGCGGGAAACACAGCTTGCGGAACCGACGGTCGCGGACGCAATCCTCGACCGGCTGGTACACAACGCGCATCGCATCACGCTTGCAGGCGAATCGATGCGCAAGACACGAAGTCAGTTGACCGCAAAGTCGCGCTCCAAGTAAAAAGGCAAAACTCCCGCGTCGCTGCATCCCGTTTGTTCGCGTTGGCGTGGCATCGCTGTTCGCTTTGCAGTGGAATCGGCGTTCGCTTTACCGGCCCGGGCCGCTTCTTACCGGATCCGCGAGATGTTCAAGGAGCCAGTCCGCCATGCGCCGCTCCTGCGCGAGGATCGCTTCGCAGGTTTCCTGCACTGCGGGTTCTCCTGCCGCCTGCGCGGCGGCGATCGCTACCGTATAGACAGCAATTTCCATCTGTTCAAAAAGATAGCTGTCGCCGAGCGCCGCCACTGCCGCGGCCGGCGAGCTCGCGCGACGCGGTCGCCTGATCAGGCTTTCCAGGCGGACGCTGAAATTCGCGAACAGTGACGGCCCCGCGCGTAACCCGGCGAGAGATGCGGCCAGCAGGCGCCTTTGGTCCTCGGTCTCGCTCAGGTGGGCAGCGGCACGGGCCCTGATCACCGGCCAGGCGTGAAGCTGCTGGACGCTGGCTGTCAGCTGGGCAGTGGAGCGCGTTTCCATCGTGTACGCCTCGCGCAGCACGCGGATGAGGTACCGCCGACGGCGATTACCCAAGGTGGTCCGCTCCTGTGGATACAGGCGCAGCGGGCGCCGGCAGGTATGGCCGGGCACGATGGCGCCTGATGAAAAGGCCGATGACTTCCCGGGTGGGTACACTCATCACAACCTGCTGCGCCGGGCTGCCGTCATACCACTGGCACTCGATGATCTCCCCGGAAGCGCGAGGCACAATAGCCCCCGGAACGCTGCAATGAAAAACGTGATGGCGTTTGCGCAAGCCCCGAACAGGAAAAGTTCGCGCAGGTGAAGTCCCGCGATCGCGGTCTCCTCCTCCGGTTCGCGCCGGGCGGCGGCAGCGGGCGTTTCAATTCGCCGGAGGATGCCCCCCGGCAGCGCCCAGCGGCCATTCCCCCGGCTGACCAGAAGGACGTTTTCCCCGCGCGTGCAGACGACCGTTGCCCTGTTCTTCATGCGCCTGCCCCGGATTTCAGATCTTCTTCTACCACCCGTCTTCCTTCGCCACAGCGCGCAGAAGCAAACCCGAGTCGTGATCCCCCGGGGGGCGCGAATGACGCCGCGGCCTGCAGGATCCGGCGACAAAGCCGACATTGAAACAGCGACCCCGTCCGCGCGCTGGATCGCCGTCGCCTCGCGTGCAATTTGCCGACGATATCGGCCTTAAGCGCCTTGGCCGGTATGCTGGTGCATGGGGGGCGACAATTATGTTGGCCGGTCGTTGACGTTTGTTTTGGCCGGTGGTGAGGAGTCGGAGGCGGCGTAGCCGCCGGAGACGACGAACCACCGGCGGCGCCGCGTCGGCGGGGCAATAGGATGGCTGATCGATTCTTAAAGAAGAAGCGGTCAGCACATGTCTGGAACCCGCATCACCGACCAACAGGTTCGCCTCTACATGAACAAGCGCAAACACCATCCGCAGGAACTCGCGGCCGCGAAGGCAGGAATAAGCGTGCGCAGCGCACGCCGCATTGAGCG